>NZ_QBUF01000040.1:0-1200 GCF_003058185.1 Pseudomonas sp. GV105 | reverse complement strand
AATCAATCCCAGCTCAACGCACCGCCAGTCTGGTACTCGATCACACGGGTCTCAAAGAAATTCTTCTCTTTCTTCAAGTCCATGATCTCGCTCATCCATGGGAACGGGTTAGTCGTCCCTGGATACTCTTCCTTCAAACCGATCTGCGACAGACGACGGTTAGCGATGAACTTGAGGTAGTCCTCCATCATCGCCGCGTTCATGCCGAGTACACCGCGTGGCATGGTGTCGCGCGCGTATTCGATCTCCAGTTGGGTCCCTTGCAGGATCATCTGGGTTGCTTCTTCCTTCATCTCGGCGTCCCACAGGTGTGGGTTTTCGATTTTGATCTGGTTGATCACGTCGATGCCGAAGTTCAGGTGCATCGACTCGTCGCGCAGGATGTACTGGAACTGCTCGGCCACGCCGGTCATTTTGTTGCGGCGGCCCATGGAGAGGATCTGGGTGAAGCCGCAATAGAAGAAGATGCCTTCCAGTACGCAGTAGTAGGCGACCAGGTTGCGCAGCAGTTCTTTGTCGGTGTCGACGGTGCCGGTTTCGAATTTCGGGTCGGAGATGGAACGCGTGTATTTCAGGCCCCAGGCGGCTTTTTTCGCGACCGATGGGATCTCGTGGTACATGTTGAAGATCTCGCCTTCATCCATGGCCAGCGATTCGATGCAGTACTGGTAGGCGTGGGTGTGGATCGCCTCTTCGAAGGCCTGGCGCAGGATGTACTGGCGGCACTCCGGGTTGGTGATCAGGCGGTACACGGCCAGGACCAGGTTGTTGGCGACCAGCGAGTCGGCGGTGGAGAAGAAGCCGAGGTTGCGCATGACGATGCGGCGTTCGTCGTCGGTCAGGCCTTCGGGGTTTTTCCACAGCGCGATGTCGGCGGTCATGTTGACCTCTTGCGGCATCCAGTGGTTGGCGCAGCCGTCGAGGTATTTCTGCCAGGCCCAGTCGTACTTGAAGGGCACGAGTTGGTTGAGGTCGGCGCGGCAGTTGATCATGCGCTTTTCGTCGACAGCGACGCGGGCGGAGGCGCCTTCGAGCTCGGCGAGGCCTTCGGCGATGTCGAGTTTGTCGAGGGCAGCCTTGGCGCGGATGATCGCAGCGGAGTCGTTGGCGGTGACGGCGCGGGCTTCGATGGCGGCAGCGGCGCCGGCACCGTCGAGGCGGTCCATGTTGGCTTCGGTGGCGTGGCCGGCGTTGGCGCCT
>NZ_QBUF01000039.1:0-1221 GCF_003058185.1 Pseudomonas sp. GV105 | reverse complement strand
GCTGTCTAGCCTACCCAGTGGATAGTTACATAGGTACATGTCCCACACGTTGTCGTCCACTTCTCGCAGTCCAACGGACTCTCCTACCAGTGACTCACTCAAAAAGATCATCCTGCCCCTCCACTTCATTGATCCGTCTGTTCTGACTTTGCGTACCTCCATATCCGCTCCATATTCGGCAGGAGGTACCCAGCCTGTATAGATCCTTGGCGATTTATCGTACAGATCGTTCGGCACTTTCATACCCAACGCCTCGTGCGGCCGATCATGATTGAATTCCTGTCGAAATCGTTCAAACGCCAACTGCTGCTGGACCATATTGGCTTCTGGCGTCTTCAGTAACGCGGCCTTGAGTGAGCGATGCATACGCTCATGCCGCCCGTTCTGATCGGGTCGCCCCGGCTGAATACGCTCTGGGTAGATACCCAGTCGTATCCACCATACGGCCAGACTCGAGAGCCTGTTGAGGCCGGTTGAAGCGAAGGGTGAACCGTTGTCAGTCCTGATGACGTCAGGCAGACCATACTCGCGAAAAGCCCAGTCAAAACCCTCGCGGGCCCCGGCCACACTGGGCTGAGCACGACACAACAATATGAATCTGCTGGCCTGATCCGTGAGTGTCAGCGGGTAACAGCGTCGGCCATCCGTCATTAAAAAGTCGCCTTTGAAGTCAGCGGCCCACGTTTGATTGGGGAGGTCTGCCGGGCGAAGTTTGACGGGGCCGGTAGGCGGACGATTGCGCTTGCGCCGCTCTTGGACCAGTCCCGCTCGTTTGAGCCATTCCCCCGCCGTGCTGGGTGCCGGCCAATGACATTCCGGATAGCGATTGGAAAGGACCTTGACCAGCTTTTTGGGGCCCCAGTCATGGTGTTGATGCTTGAGCTCAATTAGAGCAGCAATATGTGCATCGCACGTTTGAAAAGGGCTTGAGAGTGGACGGCGTGAAGCCTCCTTGAGTCCGTCCAAGCCCGCAGTGGCGTACCGTTGCAGCCACTTGTCCAAGGTCGGTCGACTAATGCCGTAGCTCAATGCCAGTTGATGTTTTGAATAGGCGCCGGACAGCCAGTCGCCTATCAATCTGACTTTTTGGTCCATAGGGGACTCTCGATTCCATGACATGGCCAGTTACCTCCTGGCCATGATTAATACATGTAAACGATGTCTCCGGTTTCAAACGTAAAGGATGTCTCCGGTCTGTACCGGGGCAAGCCCCCTCCCACA
>NZ_QBUF01000038.1:0-1315 GCF_003058185.1 Pseudomonas sp. GV105 | reverse complement strand
GGTGTCCCGTCCTGAATAAGGTTTACGCCTTCTGACCTATCTTCAGGAGGATTCAATGGATACGGGCAAAAGGCGCAGCCAGCGCGACTACACGTTAGCTTTTAAATTATCGGTCGTAGACCAAGTCGAAAAAGGCGAGTTAAGTTATAAAGAGGCTCAACGGCGCTTTGGCATTCAGGGCCGGTCCACGGTACTGGTTTGGTTACGCAAGCATGGCCGACAGGACTGGAGCCAAGGCGCATCAATTCGAGCGCCGCGGAGCAAGCCAATGACCGACCCCAACCTCCCGCTAACACCCGAACAGCGGATCAAAGAGCTTGAAGAGCAACTGGCACTGAGCAATCAGAAAGCCCAGTTCTTTGAGGCTGTCGTGAATGTCTTGAAAAATGACTACGGTGTTTCCATTGTAAAAAAGCGACCCGGCAAGTCCTCTCGCAAGGGCAAATCCAAGACCTGAGCATTACCAGGGCTTGCCTGTTCATGGGTATTTCGCGTCAAGCGTATTACAAACGCAATCGAGTTTTTGATGCCCGAGTCCGCCAGGACCAGGAAGTGGTGGACTTTGTTCTGGAAAAGCGTCGACGCCAACCCAGGCTAGGAACGCGCAAGCTGCATTACCTGATGAGCATTGAGGCTGGTGCGGCATTAAGTGTCGGCAGAGACCGCCTGTTTGCCATCTTGAGAGAGGCGCGAGCGCTCGTTCCACGCAAGCGGGCCTACCATAAAACCACTCATAGCCATCATCGTTTTCGCCGCCATCCAAACCTGCTCAAAGCAGGTCCGGAACAAGTCGTAGCCAGCAGGCCCGAACAGGTTTGGGTCGCAGACATTACCTATCTACCAACGCGGGAAAGTGTCGCCTACGTCAGCCTGATAACGGACGCGTACTCACGCAAGATCGTAGGTCATCATGTGCATGAAAGCCTGCATACGGAATCGGTGATCAAAGCGCTGCAGAAAGCGGTTAGCCAGCGAAGCTCCAAGGAGCCGCTTGTCCATCACTCAGACCGCGGCGCCCAATACTGCTCCGACTTATACCAGCGGATGCACATCAAGCACGGGATCAGGTGCTCAATGACCGACGGTTATGATTGTTATCAGAACGCGATGGCCGAGAGGATAAACGGGATTTTGAAAACTGAATTTTTGCTACATCGCCCCAAAGACTTGGCAGACGCAGTAAAGATGGTGGATGAGTCGGTGCGGATCTACAACGGGGAGCGACCGCATTTCTCCCTGAAATACAAAACGCCCGATGCGGTGCACCGGGCGTTTTGAGACTGAAATAGGTGTAAACCTATTTCAGGACTAGACA
>NZ_QBUF01000037.1:0-1327 GCF_003058185.1 Pseudomonas sp. GV105 | reverse complement strand
TGGACTTGCCCCTACCAGACCGGACACCAACTCCCCGTTAAATTGATGCTGCTGCCAAACGCCTAAACTCTCTCGGCGACCGATATTTCAAGGCGCTGTGCGGATGCTGCTCGTTGTAATGCTCGAAGGCAATCGTCAGATTGCGCAGCGCGGTTTCTCGATTCGGTTTGGGCATGTGCGCCACGTAATCACGCTTGATCGTCTTCACAAAGCTCTCTGCCATGCCGTTACTTTGCGGGCTGCGTACCGGTGTGGTCACCGGCTGCAAGCCGATCTGGCGAGCAAACAGACGCGTCTGCTCGGCGATATAAGCCGAGCCGTTATCGCTCAACCACTGCACCGGCGTGCTCGGTAGTTGATCCCCAAATCGCTTCTCCACGCTTTCCAACATCAAGTCTCGGATGTCGTCACCGCTGTAGCCCGTCGGGCTGGCGACCCAGCCGATGGCTTCGCGGTCACAGCAGTCCAGGGCAAAAGTCACGCTCAACTTCGCACCGTCGTCGCAGCGAAACTCGAAGCCGTCCGAGCACCAGCGCGTATCGCTGGTAGTAACGGCAATTCGGCCTTCATGCCGGCGCTGCACGCCAGGCTGCTTGATGCGGCGTTCTAACAGCAGATTGTGATCGCGCATGACGCGGTAAACCCGCTTCACATTGATCGGAGCCAGTGACTGAACTTCACGCTCGCGGCGCAGCAACCCCCAAACACGGCGGTAGCCATAGCTCGGTAACTCGCTGACCTGCTCCTTAATCTCGGCGACCAACTCCGTATCGTTCACGAGCCGACGTCGCCGTACTTTAGGCGATACCGATTGCTTGATCCGAACCGTTAATTGCGAGCGCGACACACCGAGACATTCGCTGACCAGTTTCACTGGTCGTCCCCCGGCAACAAGGGTGAGTGCGCAATCCATTTTCGCGACCGGGCAATCTCCACGGCCTCTTTTAGGACTTCGGCTTCCATCGTCTTCTTGCCCAGCATCCGCTGCAATTCGCGGATCTGCTTGAGCGCATCGGTCAGTTCCGACGCCGGTACAACGGCTTCGCCAGCACTGACCGCCGACAGACTTCCGTCCTGGTACAGCTTGCGCCACAGGAACAGCTGATTGGCGTTGATGCCGTTGCGTCGGGCCACCACGGACACGCTTTGTCCCGGCTCAAGACTCTCGCGAACCATGGCCAGCTTCTGGTCGGTGCTCCAGCGGCGTCGGCGTTCCTGGCCGAGCAGCTCACCACCCTTATCGTTGCTGTTAGTCATAAACATACCCGTTTGCCTATCCCTTATCGTAAGGGGGAAACGGTGTCCTGTCTTTCATGGGGCTCGTTCA
>NZ_QBUF01000036.1:0-1527 GCF_003058185.1 Pseudomonas sp. GV105 | reverse complement strand
GGCGGCGAAGAGTTGGGTCGGCTGTTCGCCTATGAGCTGCAACTGACCTCCCTGGACGCCAACATCGACCTCAACCAGTTGCTCGGCAAGCCGATGAGCGTTGGCGTGCAACTGGCGGACGGTGGCGAGCGGCATTTCCACGGCATCGTCGCGCAGTGCAGCCAGAGCATCGACCAGGGCCAGTTCGCCAGCTATCAGGTGACACTGCGCCCGTGGCTGTGGCTGCTGAGCCGCACGTCGGACTGCCGGATTTTCCAGAACCTGAGCATCCCGCAGATCATCAAGCAGGTGTTCCGCGACCTCGGCTTTTCCGACTTCGAAGACGCCCTGAGCCGGCCGTATCGCGAGTGGGAATACTGCGTGCAGTACCGCGAGACCAGCTTCGATTTCGTCAGCCGCTTGATGGAACAGGAAGGCATCTACTACTTCTTCCGCCATGAACAGGACCGCCACGTGCTGGTGCTGGCTGACGCTTATGGCGCCCACACCACGGTGCCGGGCTATGCGTCGATTCCGTACTACCCCAAGGACGAGCAGCAACGCGAACGCGACCACATGCACAACTGGCACCTGGCCCAGCAAGTGCAGCCGGGCTCGCTGGAGCTCAACGACTACGACTTCCAGCGCCCCAGCGCGAGCATCGACGTGCGCTCGGCGATGCCGCGCCCGCACGCCGCCGGCGACTACCCGCTGTACGACTACCCCGGCACCTACGTGCAAAGCGCGGACGGCGAACACTACGCGCGCACCCGCATCGAAGCCCTGCAAACCCTGCATGAACAAATAGAATTCAACGGCAACGCCCGCGGCCTCGGTTCCGGCCATCTGTTCAGCCTCACCGGCTTCAGCCGCCAGGACCAGAACCGCGAATACCTGATCGTCGGCTGCCGCTATTACATCGTTCAGGAAAGCCTGGAAAGCGGCGGCGGCTCCAACTCGGCGCAGTTCGACAGCAGCCTGACCTGCATCGATGCCCAACAAAGCTTCCGCCCGCTGGCCAACACCTATCGCCCCATCGTCAAAGGCCCGCAGACCGCGCTGGTGGTCGGCCCCAAAGGCGAGGAAATCTGGACCGACCAGTACGGCCGCGTGAAGGTGCATTTCTACTGGGACCGCCACGACCAGTCCAACGAAAACAGCTCGTGCTGGATACGCGTATCGCAATCCTGGGCCGGCAAGAACTGGGGCTCGATGCAGATCCCACGGATCGGCCAGGAGGTGATTGTGAGCTTTCTGGAAGGCGACCCGGACCGGCCGATTATTACTGGGCGGGTGTACAACGCGGAGCAGACGGTGCCCTACGATTTGCCGGAGAACGCGACCCAGAGCGGCATGAAAAGTCGTTCGAGCAAGGGCGGCACGCCGGCCAACTTCAATGAAATTCGCATGGAGGACAAGAAGGGGTTGGAGCAGTTGTATATCCATGCCGAGCGCAATCAGGACATCGTCGTCGAGGTGGATGAGAGCCATTCGGTGGGGCATGACCGCAACAAGAGTATTGGGCACAACGAGACGGTGACGATTGGC
>NZ_QBUF01000035.1:0-1664 GCF_003058185.1 Pseudomonas sp. GV105 | reverse complement strand
TCAGCGATTTGTTGTGTGGCTCCCGCGACCAGATCGGTGGCTGGCGCCATGGTGAGCACATCACCAGAAGCCTTGGCCTGTATATCCGCACTGATAAACAAACCTTTCCCCCCACGAATGCTCCCCCAAGCATCTGTACGTAGCTCAAACCCTTCCCCACGTTTTTTACGCTGACCATCCACCAAATGCCCAAGATTCAGCTGGCTCTTACCACTGTGCTCAGTACTGACCTTGACGTGCTCCCGCCCCCGCGTGTCATCCATCCGCAGCTTGTTGTTCGCCGGGGTACGCAGCACGTTGCGTTTGTAGTTACGCAAGGTCACATGATCGACATGCTGGCTATCGTGCAACGCGTGCGCGATGTAGGGCCGGTCTGGGTCGCCCTGCTCGAACGCAATCGCCACTTCGGTCCCTGCAATCAACGGCAGGTGCAGGCCGTGGGTATCTCCGGCGTAGGGGCGGGCCAGGCGTAGCCATAGGCTTTCTTCGCCGGGTTTCCAGGTGTCGCGGTCGAACAGGAAGTTGACCCGGTAGCGCCCTTCGAGGTCGATGTGGCCGTAGGGGTCGTTGGCCTGTGGGCTGGTGACGCGGGCCGGGACGGTGCCGGCGATTTGGGGTTTGGGCTGCAGTGCGGGGCGAAAGCACACGGTGTCTGAATAGGGTATGGCCTGGAAGGTCGCGACCAAGCTGCTGTCGCGGGCGGCGGTGGTGGTCAGGCCGGTGATCACCGCGCCCGGTGTGAAGGCTTGGGGCGCGCCGCCGGAGATGTGCAGCACCTGCCCCGGCGCCAACGTGGCGCTGCTGGTGATGCCGCTGAGTTGGGTCTGGGCGTTGAGGTAACGCTCGTGGCGCAGGCGTGCGTAGAAGTAGCCGCTTTCACTGAGCAGGTCTTCGTCCTGATCCAGCCGGTCGCCGAGGGCCGTGTAGGGCTCGGCGTAGTGGTAGGCCTCGCCGTAGGTGCCGCTGGCGCCGCGGCTCTGGTCGATCTCGCCGCTCAGGTGGGCGCCGGCGTCGCGGGGGTGGTAGGCGCGGATATGCACCTGTTGTTCGACCACCCGGTGGTTCGATTGCAGGTGCCACACCGCGTCCTGCCCGCTGCTGCCCAGCCCGGATTGCGGGCGATACGGCAGCGCGATGTCGAACTGGTAGAGGCGCTGATCGTCGCAGAACTCGACCACATCGATACCCAGGCGTTCGTCGCTGGTGAAGCGGTACCAGATGCCGACGTCGGCGAGCAGGCGCTCGATGAAGGCCAGGTCGCTTTCGCCGTATTGCATGACCTGCTCGCGCCTGGGGTAGTCGCGTTTCAGGCTGAACAGAAAGTCCTGGCCTTCAAAGTCGTGGCGGCTGCGCAGGATGCTTTCGACGATCTGCGGCACGGATTGATGCTGGTAGATGCGAAATTGTCTGCCTTGGCCGAGCAGAGCCAGGCGCGGCTGCAGAGTGATTTCATAACGGGCCTGGTCGTTCGAGCCGGATTGGCGCTTGAAGCCGGTGACCACGCCGTGCAAGGTGCGCAGCGGTTTGACCGCGGGCGCGTTGAAGCCTGAGGCCGGTGGTTTTTGCGGGGCGGCGTGCAGGCTGAAACGGGCGTCCTGGCCAAGCAGGGTTTCGGCGGCGAGGTCACGTTCGGTGCTGGTGAATTCCACGCGATAGGTGAAGGG
>NZ_QBUF01000034.1:0-2080 GCF_003058185.1 Pseudomonas sp. GV105 | reverse complement strand
GTAAAAATCGGCTTCCTGGTCAAACAAGCCGAAGAACCCTGGTTCCAGACCGAATGGGCCTTCGCCGAAAAGGCCGGCAAGGAACATGGTTTCACTGTGATCAAGATCGCCGTGCCCGACGGCGAGAAGACCCTCTCAGCCATCGACAGCCTGGCCGCCAACGGCGCCAAGGGCTTTGTGATCTGCCCGCCGGACGTGTCCCTCGGCCCGGCCATTGTCGCCAAGGCCAAGGTCAACGGCTTGAAAGTCATGGCCGTGGATGATCGCTTCGTCGACGCCAAGGGCAATTTCATGGAAGACGTGCCGTACCTGGGCATGGCCGCGTTCGAAGTCGGTCAGAAGCAAGGCGCGGCGATGGCCGCCGAGGCGAAGAAACGTGGTTGGGACTGGAAGGATACCTACGCGGTGATCAACACCTTCAACGAACTCGACACCGGTAAAAAACGCACCGACGGTTCGATCAAATCCCTCGAAGAAGCAGGCATCCCCAAAGACCATATCCTCACCGCCGCGCTCAAGACCCTCGACGTGCCCGGCAGCATGGACGCCACCAACTCGGCGCTGGTCAAGCTGCCCAGCGGCGCGAAGAACCTGATCATCGGCGGCATGAACGACAACACCGTGCTCGGCGGCGTGCGCGCCACCGAAAGCGCCGGCTTCAAAGCCGCCAACGTGATCGGCATCGGCATCAACGGCACCGACGCCATCGGCGAGTTGAAGAAAGCCAACAGCGGCTTCTTCGGTTCGATGCTGCCCAGCCCGCACATCGAGGGCTACAACACCGCGCTGATGATGTACGAGTGGGTCACCACCGGTAAGGAACCGCCGAAGTACACCGCGATGGACGAAGTGACGCTGATTACCCGCGCCAACTTCCAGGAAGAACTGACCAAGATCGGGCTGTGGAAATGACCGCAGCGGCACTGCGCTTTGACGGCATCGGCAAAACCTTCCCCGGGGTCAAGGCGCTGGACAGCATCAGTTTCACCGCCCACCCGGGGCAGGTCCACGCGTTGATGGGCGAGAACGGCGCGGGCAAGTCGACGCTGCTGAAGATCCTCGGCGGCGCCTACATCCCGAGCAGCGGCAGCGTGCAGATCGGCGCGCAGACGATGGCCTTCAAATGTGCGGCCGACAGCATTGCCAGCGGCGTCGCGGTGATCCACCAGGAGCTGCATCTGGTGCCGGAAATGAGCGTCGCCGAGAACCTGTTCCTCGGGCATTTGCCGGCGCGTTTCGGCGTGGTCAACCGCGGCCAGCTGCGCCAGCGGGCGCTGGCGTGCCTCAAGGGCCTGGCCGATGAAATCGACCCGCAGGAAAAGCTCGGGCGCCTGTCCCTGGGCCAGCGCCAACTGGTGGAAATCGCCAAGGCGCTGTCGCGTGGCGCGCATGTGATTGCCTTCGATGAACCGACCAGCAGCCTGTCGGCTCGCGAGATCGACCGGCTGATGGCGATCATCACGCGCCTGCGCGACGAGGGCAAAGTGGTGCTGTACGTGTCCCATCGCATGGAAGAAGTGTTCCGCATCTGCGACGCGGTCACGGTGTTCAAGGACGGCCGCTACGTGCGTACCTTCGACGACATGCGTGCGCTGAGTCACGACCAGTTGGTCACCTGCATGGTCGGTCGCGATATCCAGGACATTTACGACTATCGGCCGCGCGAGCACGGCGAGGTGGCGCTCAAGGTCGACGGTTTGCTCGGCCCGGGCTTGCGTGAACCGGTCAGCTTTGAGGTGCGCAAGGGCGAGATCCTCGGCCTGTTCGGCTTGGTCGGCGCCGGGCGCACCGAGCTGTTTCGCCTGCTCAGCGGCTTGCAGCGCGCCACGGCGGGGCAGTTGGAACTGTGCGGGCAAGCGCTGCAATTGCGCTCGCCGCGCGACGCCATTGCCGCCGGCGTGCTGCTGTGCCCGGAGGACCGCAAGAAGGAAGGCATCATCCCGCTGGGCAGCGTGGCCGAGAACATCAACATCAGCGCACGCGGCGCCCATTCCCGGTTCGGCTGGCTGCTGCGCGAGGGCTGGGAGCAGGGCAACGCCGAGCAGCAAATCCGCGGGATGAAGGTCAAGACGCCGAGCGC
>NZ_QBUF01000033.1:0-4299 GCF_003058185.1 Pseudomonas sp. GV105 | reverse complement strand
CCTTCGGCAAACCAGTGGCCTGCGTGGATGATCAAGTTCGCTGCAACCTGCATGGCATTACGCACATTATCGAAGGCGCTTCGGGTTCAACCATGGACGGCAAGCCTGTGGCGCTGCACGGCCATCGTTGCGCGTGTGGTTGCCAGTTGGTCAGCACCCTGCCGGCCACTTCAATGGTGGTTGCGCCATGAACCGTCCGCCTGAGTACCCCGACGTTATCGAACCGGGCGAGCCGCGTTGGCGCAGTTGGTGGTTGGGGTTGGCACTGCCGTGGGGAGTGCAGTCGGCCGTTTTGCTGATGCTGTGGCCCCAGGAGCAACCGCGCCTGGAATGGTGGCTGTGGAGTGCGGTGCTGCCTCTGTGCTGGGCGCTGATTCTGGCGGTGCGTGTGTTGGTGTGGCAGGTCGAGCTGTTCAACCGCAAGGTGTATCTGCGCGCGCTGGAGGCCGCCATGCAGGCTTGGTGGCAACGGCGCTCGCTGGGTTTACCGGTGCAGGATGTGTTGTTGCTCGGCCCGGCGGGTGACATGCAAGAAGACTACCTGAACTTGATGACAAGCGTCTCGCCACCCTTGGCGATACCCGGCGCTACACAGCCCATGTTGCGTTGCCCACTGTCGCTGAGCTTGATCAGCGAGCGTGAACCTGCACTGGCACGGCATCTCACCCGTTTAACCTTGGCCCTCCCGGGGTTGTCCGAGTGCTGGCCACAGTTGCGGGCAATTGCCTGGGTGGGGGATGAGAGCGGCCAGGCTGCTTTCGTTGAGGCGTTGGTCCGGGCGGGAGTGGTGTTGCCCGAGGCCCGTTTGCTGCTACAGAACCTGACTGATTTGGATGACCTGATCGATACCTTCCATCGCGATTGTCGTGGCGAGGACGACTGGTTGTTGTGCGCGGGCGTGGCGTCGGTGGCAAGTGCCGAAGAGGGCGAACTGGGGGGTGAAGCGGGTTTCTTCTGGCGAGTGAGCTGGCAGGGGCAGCAGTTGGTGCATCGCGGTGAATACCTTGCAAGCCAGTCGCCCGCCGAGCTGTGTGCACAGATGCAGCGTTACGCCGGACTGCAATCTGCGCCGACCACCTGCCTGGCACTGGATCGAGCCAGCCAGGCTGCGTTTGTAGAGGGCGGCTGGTCGGCAGTCGAACATCAACTGGCCGGGCAATGGGGCGTGCTGGCGCACCTGGCGCCGTTTATCGGGATGTCCCTGGCATTGCTGCAAGCGGGGGCGGCGGGTCAGCCCTGTGGTTGGCTGAGCCAGGATGGAAACCAACGATTGGCGATTGGAGTGGCGGTGCCTTATGGCAACAGTTAAGGATGTGGGTAAGGGCTCGTTGGTTCGCGTGGGGTTGGGCTATCTGCTGATCATGACGCTGCTGGTACTGCTCGGTGGTCTGTTGTATGGCTTGTGCAGCGGCTATCTGGGCTGGCCGAAAATGCCGCTCAAGCAATTGCTGCTGTGGGGGCTGGGGGTGTGGTTCGCGCTCTGCTGGTTCTGCCCGGTCATTTTGCTGGCCTGGGATCGTCTGGCGTTTCGCCAGGCACAGCAGGTCGTGAGGGCGGTCACCCAAACGCCGAACTCGCGATTGAACCGGGAACCCGCGTCGCCAGATGCGGTAAAAGTGCGCGAGCACCTACGCGAGCACTACGGCCTCTTCTGGCGCCACAAAACCCGCCTGCTGCTCATCATCGGCGAACCCACCGAAATCGAAGCCATCGCCCCCACCCTGGCCGCTCACCAATGGCTCGAAGGCCAAGGCACCGTCCTGCTGTGGGGCGGTAGTGCGCAGGCCGCGCTGGATCAGTCTTTCCTCAAGCAATGGAGCGGCCTCAGCCGCTGGCGTGTGCTGGACGGAGTCGTCTGGGCGCTGAACGAAACCCAGGCCGCCGACGATGTCTCGATGGGCAAAGGTGTACGCCAGGTGCAGCGCCTTGCCCGTGACTTGCGCTGGCAGTTGCCGTTATCCCTCTGGCAGGTCTGCGGCAGTGCATGGGCGCAGGACACGCGCAAAGCGCAGCCGGTGGGCTGTCAGTTGCCCGCGCGCTTCTCGGCGGCGGTATTGGACGCCGCGCTGAATCGTTTGCTGGAGCCTTTGCGTCGCGCGGGTTTGGCGCAGATGAACGCGGTGATGAAGGATGATTTTCTGCTGCGTTTGTCGCGAGATTTAAAGGGCGAGGGCATTGATCGTTGGCGTCACACCTTGGCGCATCTGGCCGGCGAATTTGCCCGTGGCGTGCCGTTGCGGGGGTTGTGGTTCAGCCTGCCGGTACAGCGCTCGCCGCATGATCAACAACAGGCGTGGTCGGTGGCCCCGGTGTGGCACGGCGTACTCGGCGATAACCCCCGTGGCCGCCGGCTGGGCTGGAGCGTGCCGCGAGTTGGCTACGCATTGGCTCTCGGCCTAGCCATGCTGTGGAGCGCAGGACTGCTGCTGTCATTCATCAGCAACCGCACGCAGATCGCTCAGGTACACAGCTCGTTGTCGACCTTGCAACGCGCATCACAAGGCGACGAACAGCTCCAGGCCCTTCATGAACTGGTCCGCGAATTGGCGCGCCTGGATGATCGCGTTCAAGGCGGCGCTCCGTGGTATCAGCGCTTCGGCCTGAATCAAAACCCAGCGCTGCTTGAAACTGTTTGGCCGCGCTACGTCGAAGCCAACAACCGCCTGATCCGCGACCCGGCCGTCGCCGCTTTACGCCAGCAGCTCACGGCCCTGGTCAAGCTGGCCCCGGACAATCCCGAGCGCGCCGAACGCGCCCGTGCTGCCTACGACCAGCTCAAGGCCTACCTGATGATGGCGCGTCCGGCAAAAGCCGACGCCAGTCTGCTGGTGAAAACCCTCGGCGAAGTCGAGCCTTCACGCGCGGGCCTCTGGCAAGCCCTGGGCCCCACTCTGTGGCAGTTCTACGCCGAACACCTGGCGGAAAACCCGGCGTGGCGCATCGACACCGACGCGCGGCTGGTCGCGCAAGTCCGGCAGGTCCTGCTCGGCCAACTGGGCCAACGCAATGCCGAAGCCAATCTGTACCAACAATTGCTCGATGACGCCGCCCATCACTACCCGGCCCTGGGCCTGCCGCAACTGGTCGGCGACACCGACGCCCAGGCCCTGTTCACCACCGAGGCCAGCGTGCCCGGCGTGTTCACCCGCCAGGCCTGGGAAGGCTCGGTGCGCCACGCCATCGATGCGATCGCCGAGGCGCGCCGCGAGGAAATCGATTGGGTGCTCAGCGACCAACCTGCCGATGTCGACACCCGCCTGAGTCCTGACCAACTGCGCAACCGCCTCACCGAACGCTACTTCCAGGACTACGCCAGCGCCTGGCAGGATCTGCTCAACAGCCTGCGCTGGCAGCAGGCCGCGAGTCTCGATGAGTCAATCGACCAATTGACGCTGATGAGCGACGTGCGCCAATCGCCCTTGATCGCGCTGCTGAACAGCGTGGCCTACCAGGCGCAGGCGGGCAGCCGACCCCAGGCCCTGGCCGACTCGCTGGTGCAGTCTGCGCAAAAGTTGATCGGGCCGGACAAGGCTCCAGCGATCGAACCGTTGGCCCAGGCCGCCACGGGGCCGCTGGCGGCGACCTTCGGCCCGTTATTGGCGCTGCTGGACAAGTCCAACACAGACGGCCTCAGTCTCCCGGCCTTCCTCACCCGCGTGACACGGGTGCGTTTGAAACTGCAGCAGATCAGCACCGCACCCGACCCGCTGGAAATGACCCAGGCCCTGGCACAAAGCGTGTTTCAAGGCCGCAGCATCGACCTCACCGACACCCAATCCTACGGTGCCCTGCTGGCCGCCAGCCTGGGCGCGGAGTGGGGCGGGGCGGCGCAGACGCTGTTCGTGCAGCCGCTGGAACAGGCCTGGCAACGCGTGTTGCAACCGTCCGCCGCCGGCCTCAACAGCCACTGGCAGCGCTCGATCGTCAGCCATTGGAACGCCGCCTTCGCCAGCCGTTACCCGTTTGCCGCCACCACCAGCGATGCGTCGTTGCCGATGTTGGGGCAGATGATCCGCGCGGACTCCGGGCGCATCGCACAGTTTTTACAGCAGCAATTGAGCGGCGTGCTGCGCAAGGAAGGTAGCCGCTGGGTGGCCGACCCCCGCCACAGCCAAGGCCTGCGTTTCGACCCCCGGTTTCTGGGCGCGATCAATCAACTGAGCGAACTGGCCGATGTGCTCTACACCGACGGCGGCATGGGGCTGAGCTTTGAACTGCAAGGCAAACCCGTGCGCGACGTGGTGCAAACCACCTTCATCCTCAACGGCGACCGGCACCAGTACTTCAACCAGAAAGAAA
>NZ_QBUF01000032.1:0-4304 GCF_003058185.1 Pseudomonas sp. GV105 | reverse complement strand
ACCGTACAGGGGCATCTGCAACTGACGGCTAAAAACGGCATCACCTTGGCGTGTGGTGGCGGGTATATCCGCATCACACCCGGCGGCGCTATCGACATCCACACCCCGGGCAAGCTCAACCTTAAAGGCCAACACGTCTGGGAAACCACGACCAGCCAGCGCTTTCCTTTGCGTGAGTTGCCGCATTCGGTGTGCAAGGCGTGCCTGGAAAAGGCTCGGAAAAATGCGGTCGGTTTACTCATGCGCGAAGGTTGATGGGGAATATGAAGATGGCAACACCAACGGAATGGCAAGATCAGATCGAGCAGGTATGTGCCAGCCTGGGTCTACTACAGGTCGACTTGCTGCTCGACCAATCGGATTGGAACAACTGTGCTGTACCCGCGCTGAAGACGTTGAGGCCTGAAGTCCCGTGGTTTTCATTATTTAGCGGTACTCCGGAAGAGAACTTGCTGGATCAGGCACCGCTGTTAATGCGTCTTGATTTGGCACATTGGCAACACAAAGCCTGGCTGGAAGAACTGATGATCCACTGCGCCACCGATGCTCGCTTGCTGGTGGTGATCTCACCGTTATCGTTCAAGTCATTGAGTCATGCACTGCAAGCCCTGTCGCAAATGAAGTGGGGTGGGGAGTCTGGTTTGTTGCGTTATTACGACCCACGAATCTTTCCCTTGTTGATGTCTTCGATCCTGACAGACGTCCAGCGCGTCGAATACTTAAAAGTTGCGTGCTACTGGGGTTGGCTGGATCGGGATGATCAGTCGCAGTGGATAGAGGGTATTGCGCAGCCGCAGAAAAATACTATCGCAATACCGACCTGGATCGACCTTGATGATCAGCAATGTGAACTGATTGGTTGTATCAGTGATGCACAGAAACTGTTGGATGGTGGGAACTTTAATTACTTGGAGGCCAGCCTGGAACAGCGTTTCGCTACTTTGTATTCGGTCACCGTACAGGCTAGTCAGGAAAACTACTTTGGGAGTTTGACTGAGTACGTAAAGAGGAAATCATGAGCTATGAAGGCGTATCGACTGTTCGACGTGCCCGCAAGATCGGGAAATTTTTTAAAAAAATGCTTTGAGAGAGTTTGCCATGTTCAGCATGCTGGTAGGTTTTTTTGTTCGATACCGTGATGTTGTGTAGCGATCATCAAAATAAAGTTATCAGAGATTATTAGTGTGTCGGATATCTGCGTGATGAAAACTTCCTGGCTGTGTGTAGGGTTGATGAGCTTGGCGTATGAGCCTGATGCTGTTTGAGAGGGGGTGTTATGAGGTTTATAGTTTGGAAAGAGCTATTTAAATGTTTATCTGTTTTTTTGGGCTTGATGTTGTTCGGGTGTTCCTCCGCGGATAGTCAGATGGTGGGAGGAAATATACAAGCGATTAACCATACTACGGGGGCTATCAACTGGCTCTCGGTGAATGGTTATCGGGCAGACGGAGGAGGTGGGCGGTCGTGTTGCATTATTATGCCAGTTGTATGGAGGCCTGGTTTGAAAGCCACGATCGAGTGGGAGGTTGATCCTGATCCGTATGCATATTCAAAGTGGCCTCCTCTAGGTACTGATGGATACCGATTGTCCCAAGCTAAGCATAGAGAAAATTACCAGCGTAACAGAGTAGTAGTGGATATTCCGCAGTGGTTTGGTACGGAGTCCTGCGATCTTAAGGTCCATTTCTTAACTTGTAATCAGGTGGAGGTGACTACTTCATGTTGGGCTCATGGCTCATCAAATTATCCGATTAAAGTTCCTAAGGGTCTGCAGGAGCCAGCTGTATGTCCGAAATGAAAAAAATTTCAAAGGCAGCTGTTTGGGCGCCGCCAGGGTTCCCCTCGGAAGGGCGTCTGCCTTGTGATATCACCCAGGTGGTTGCTAATTATGAGATGCAGACCGCAGAGGAAAATCGATTTCGTCAACTGGTCAATCGTAATGGGCGGAAGCAGTATTTTGAGTGTTGCCATAGCCTCCATATTAGTCTGTTTTTCGACGGTACTAATAATAACGATAATAACGACACCAAGAAAAAACACCCCAGCAATGTTGCCAAGCTCTTTCATGCTGCCCTGAGAGGCGAAGCTGCAGAAAAAAATGGCTATTTCTCTTATTACCTGCCGGGAGTTGGAACCGCTTTTCCGGAGATAGGTGAGTTGGACTACAGCGAGGGTGGATTGAAATATGCAACGGGTGGTGAAGATCGAATCAACTGGGCGCTGGTTTCTTTGGCACATGCTCTGAAGTCAGCTTTGGCCGATCAGGATGTGTCTAACGCTGAAAGGAAGCGTGCCGTCGAGGCCATGAGCACCTGGAAAGCACCACTGATGAGTGGCCTGGGTCTGGGCAATCGACGGCGAACGATGAGCCAGTTGCTCGAGCCCTTGCAGGCGCGAGTAGAGTTGGCCAAGCCCCGCGTACTGGCGGTCAAATTGTATGTGTACGGTTTCTCGCGCGGAGCGGCAGAAGCACGCACTTTTGTCACTTGGCTAAGCCAGTTGTTCGATACACCGACGGGGGCCGAACAGCCCTTGCAATGTCTGATTGGCTTGCCGGTAAGTGTCGAATTTCTCGGGCTACTGGACACCGTTGCTTCGGTGGGCATCGCCCATGCGGCACCTTTTTTCGCCGGGCATATGGATTGGGCCGATGATACCCAACTCATCCCGGATGCCCAGCGTTTTCCTGGCCTGGTCAAGTGTTGCCGACATTTTGTCGCAGGCTTCGAGCAGCGCTCGTGTTTCCCGCTCGACTCGATCCGTAACGAGGATGGCCAATACCCGGACAACACCTATGAAGTGGTGTATCCCGGTGTGCATTCCGATGTTGGCGGCGGTTATCCGCAAAACGACCAAGGTAAGGCCCGCGGCGGTACTCAGGAATTGGTTTCGCAGGTCGTTTTGCATGACCTTTATGCAGCTGCCTTCGCTGCTGGTGCCCCCCTGCAGGTGCCGGAATTAGTATTGCCAAAAACATTGCAGTTAGAGAAGTCGTGGCGCGTTATGTCGGAGGCTAACATCACGGAGTTTGATATAGATCGTTTGGTATCCGAACGCTTCAACGCCTGGCGCAAAACCCTACCCGGCATCAACGCCGACGAACCCACCCATGACTCCCCTTGGCTCTACCAGCCACTGCGGCTGAATGCGCCCGTGGAAGACGTACTGGCCGATCAACTGGGCTGGATCACCGGTTGGCGCATAGGCCGGTTTGCCAATGATCGCGACGGCGGTAACGACAGCTATAAACATCAGCCTTTTTTCAGTCAGGCCAGGGAAACTACGACTTATCAGGCCAGTGAGGAGCGCAAGGCTTACGACCAACATAAAAAAAATCTCGCGAACCTGCGGCTGAAAACCCCCGAAGCTGCGACGAACTACCCCGGCCCGCCGATCTATGAGCCGCAGGTCGACCAGACCCAGCTCAGCCAGGCCGCTGCCGAATTCAAGAGCGACTACCTCGGGCAGAAACGTGAGCAAAGCAGCCTGGCAGGCACCATCACTGACGTGTTGTTGCGCGACGCGATATATCTGCTCAATTCCGATGATGAGACCCAGGATCACGCCGCCATCAAGGCGGCGGGTGAGCAGCGCTGCAAGCTACTGTTTCGGGACGCTCGCGGCACCCCCAGCGCAGACCCGCAAATGGCGTTGCTGGTAGCGTTGTTCGATGATCAGATCCACGACTCGCGGGCCTGGTTCATGCACGACGCCTTGAAAACTCGGGAAATGTGGGCGGGTTATTTCTTTTACCGCATGACTTATTTCGGCAACGACAACAGTCGGTATCTTTCGCCGGTGGTGGTAGCCGGCCGAGTGTTGGGTGTGGCGATGATAGCCGGGGCGACGGTATACGGTATCAAGCGAAAAGGCGTGGCGGGAGGGCTGGGTGGATTGGCCGTCGGCATCGGTGGGGCGACCATCGGTTATCAGGTCATCGACAAGGCGCGGGGCGTGGCGTTGCCGTTCTTGGCGGGTGCCGAGAAGCTCCTGCAACCGACCGCTCACGTGGGGCAGGTGGCGGCCGAGCTAAAGCGCCAGATCGCGCTGGACGATTATCGGCAACGGATTGAGCGGACCAGCGCCATGTTGCGCGAGGCGGGCAGTCTTTTCGAACTTGAGCGCGAGGTGGTTTGATGCTGCCTCTCGTACGCATGGGCGACCCACTGCACCCGTTTGGCGGTGAGGTTTTGTCGGGGCATTACAAAGCCTTCGGCAAACCAGTGGCCTGCGTGGATGATCAAGTTCGCTGCAACCTGCATGGCATTACGCACATTATCGAAGGCGCTTCGGGTTCAACCATG
>NZ_QBUF01000031.1:1831-5183 GCF_003058185.1 Pseudomonas sp. GV105 | reverse complement strand
AGCAAACAGGGGTTCTGGAATTTAATCTTGACGATGACCTACTCTCACATGGGGAAACCCCACACTACCATCGGCGATGCATCGTTTCACTGCTGAGTTCGGGATGGGATCAGGTGGTTCCAATGCTCTATGGTCGTCAAGAAATTCGGGTACTGAGTCGTGGCCTGTTGGCCTCGCTTCAGCAAATTGGGTATGTGATAGCTTTCGGTGTTTTGTAAGAGTCGAACTTTCGGTTCGTTTCGTCTTCACACACCGCAATCTGGTCTCTTTCGAGTTCGCAAATTGCTTGGGTGTTATATGGTCAAGCCTCACGGGCAATTAGTATTGGTTAGCTCAACGCCTCACAGCGCTTACACACCCAACCTATCAACGTCGTAGTCTTCGACGGCCCTTCAGGGGACTCAAGGTCCCAGTGAGATCTCATCTTGAGGCTAGTTTCCCGCTTAGATGCTTTCAGCGGTTATCTATTCCGAACATAGCTACCCGGCAATGCCACTGGCGTGACAACCGGAACACCAGAGGTTCGTCCACTCCGGTCCTCTCGTACTAGGAGCAGCCCCTCTCAAATCTCAAACGTCCACGGCAGATAGGGACCGAACTGTCTCACGACGTTCTAAACCCAGCTCGCGTACCACTTTAAATGGCGAACAGCCATACCCTTGGGACCGGCTTCAGCCCCAGGATGTGATGAGCCGACATCGAGGTGCCAAACACCGCCGTCGATATGAACTCTTGGGCGGTATCAGCCTGTTATCCCCGGAGTACCTTTTATCCGTTGAGCGATGGCCCTTCCATACAGAACCACCGGATCACTAAGA
Organism: Pseudomonas sp. GV105; assembly: GCF_003058185.1. Classification (NCBI taxonomy): domain Bacteria; kingdom Pseudomonadati; phylum Pseudomonadota; class Gammaproteobacteria; order Pseudomonadales; family Pseudomonadaceae; genus Pseudomonas; species Pseudomonas sp. GV105. The sequence continues at coordinate 4,365 of NZ_QBUF01000031.1, read as the reverse complement.
CCTACTTTCGTACCTGCTCGACGTGTCTGTCTCGCAGTCAAGCGCGCTTTTGCCTTTATACTCTACGACCGATTTCCGACCGGTCTGAGCGCACCTTCGTACTCCTCCGTTACTCTTTAGGAGGAGACCGCCCCAGTCAAACTACCCACCATACACTGTCCTCGATCCGGATAACGGACCTGAGTTAGAACCTCAAAGTTGCCAGGGTGGTATTTCAAGGTTGGCTCCACGCGAACTGGCGTCCACGCTTCAAAGCCTCCCACCTATCCTACACAAGCAAATTCAAAGTCCAGTGCAAAGCTATAGTAAAGGTTCACGGGGTCTTTCCGTCTAGCCGCGGATACACTGCATCTTCACAGCGATTTCAATTTCACTGAGTCTCGGGTGGAGACAGCGCCGCCATCGTTACGCCATTCGTGCAGGTCGGAACTTACCCGACAAGGAATTTCGCTACCTTAGGACCGTTATAGTTACGGCCGCCGTTTACCGGGGCTTCGATCAAGAGCTTCGCGTTAGCTAACCCCATCAATTAACCTTCCGGCACCGGGCAGGCGTCACACCCTATACGTCCACTTTCGTGTTTGCAGAGTGCTGTGTTTTTAATAAACAGTCGCAGCGGCCTGGTATCTTCGACCGGCATGAGCTTACGGAGCAAGTCCTTCACCCTCACCGGCGCACCTTCTCCCGAAGTTACGGTGCCATTTTGCCTAGTTCCTTCACCCGAGTTCTCTCAAGCGCCTTGGTATTCTCTACCCAACCACCTGTGTCGGTTTGGGGTACGGTTCCTGGTTACCTGAAGCTTAGAAGCTTTTCTTGGAAGCATGGCATCAACCACTTCGTCATCTAAAAGATGACTCGTCATCAGCTCTCGGCCTTAGAATCCCGGATTTACCTAAGATTCCAGCCTACCACCTTAAACTTGGACAACCAACGCCAAGCTGGCCTAGCCTTCTCCGTCCCTCCATCGCAATAACCAGAAGTACAGGAATATTAACCTGTTTTCCATCGACTACGCTTTTCAGCCTCGCCTTAGGGACCGACTAACCCTGCGTCGATTAACGTTGCGCAGGAAACCTTGGTCTTTCGGCGTGGGTGTTTTTCACACCCATTATCGTTACTCATGTCAGCATTCGCACTTCTGATACCTCCAGCAAGCTTCTCAACTCACCTTCACAGGCTTACAGAACGCTCCTCTACCGCATCACTTACGTGATACCCGTAGCTTCGGTGTATGGTTTGAGCCCCGTTACATCTTCCGCGCAGGCCGACTCGACTAGTGAGCTATTACGCTTTCTTTAAAGGGTGGCTGCTTCTAAGCCAACCTCCTAGCTGTCTAAGCCTTCCCACATCGTTTCCCACTTAACCATAACTTTGGGACCTTAGCTGACGGTCTGGGTTGTTTCCCTTTTCACGACGGACGTTAGCACCCGCCGTGTGTCTCCCATGCTCGGCACTTGTAGGTATTCGGAGTTTGCATCGGTTTGGTAAGTCGGGATGACCCCCTAGCCGAAACAGTGCTCTACCCCCTACAGTGATACATGAGGCGCTACCTAAATAGCTTTCGAGGAGAACCAGCTATCTCCGAGCTTGATTAGCCTTTCACTCCGATCCACAGGTCATCCGCTAACTTTTCAACGGTAGTCGGTTCGGTCCTCCAGTTAGTGTTACCCAACCTTCAACCTGCCCATGGATAGATCGCCCGGTTTCGGGTCTATTCCCAGCGACTAGACGCCCTATTAAGACTCGCTTTCGCTACGCCTCCCCTATTCGGTTAAGCTCGCCACTGAAAATAAGTCGCTGACCCATTATACAAAAGGTACGCAGTCACCTAACAAGTAGGCTCCCACTGCTTGTACGCATACGGTTTCAGGATCTATTTCACTCCCCTCTCCGGGGTTCTTTTCGCCTTTCCCTCACGGTACTAGTTCACTATCGGTCAGTCAGTAGTATTTAGCCTTGGAGGATGGTCCCCCCATATTCAGACAAAGTTTCTCGTGCTCCGTCCTACTCGATTTCATGACTAAGAGATTTTCGCGTACAGGGCTATCACCCACTATGGCCGCACTTTCCAGAGCGTTCCGCTAATCTCAAAGCCACTTAAGGGCTAGTCCCCGTTCGCTCGCCACTACTAAGGGAATCTCGGTTGATTTCTTTTCCTCAGGGTACTTAGATGTTTCAGTTCCCCTGGTTCGCCCCTTACACCTATGTATTCAGTGTAAGGTAACCATCTTATGATGGCTGGGTTCCCCCATTCAGACATCTCCGGATCAAAGTCTGTTTGCCGACTCCCCGAAGCTTTTCGCAGGCTACCACGTCTTTCATCGCCTCTGACTGCCAAGGCATCCACCGTATGCGCTTCTTCACTTGACCATATAACCCCAAGCAATCTGGTTATACTGTGAAGACGACATTCGCCGAAAATTCGAATTTCTCAATTAAGAGAACTCACAAATTTTACCTTAGCCTGATCCGTTACCAGTGAAAGTAACGTTCAGTCTATCTTTCTATCACATACCCAAATTTTTAAAGAACGA
>NZ_QBUF01000030.1:0-5930 GCF_003058185.1 Pseudomonas sp. GV105 | reverse complement strand
ATCAGTGCGGATATACAGGCCAAGGCTTCTGGTGATGTGCTCACCATGGCGCCAGCCACCGATCTGGTCGCGGGAGCCACACAACAAATCGCTGATTGGCAGGCAATCGCCCAGTCTCATCGCAGTCGCAAACCCGCCATTGATGGTCTGCAACAGTTCCAGGACAACGCCAAAGACCTGAACGCCTCGGCCATCCTACTCAGTGCGCCCAAGGGCATTGGCGCGGTAACCCCTGAGAGCCTGCTGCTCAAAAGCGGCGAGGCGATGTATGTGCAAAGCAACGATGAGATCAACCTGGCTGCCGCTCAACGGCTGTCCGTCCATGCGAATCAGGCCATTTCCCTGCTTGCCCAGCAGGAAGGCATGCGCCTGGTGTCCGGCAAGGGGCCGCTGGAAATCGAATCCCACAACGACGTGTTGAATCTGATTGCCCAGCAAGACATCACCCTGCAGACCGTACAGGGGCATCTGCAACTGACGGCTAAAAACGGCATCACCTTGGCGTGTGGTGGCGGGTATATCCGCATCACACCCGGCGGCGCTATCGATATCCACACCCCGGGCAAGCTCAACCTTAAAGGCCAACACGTCTGGGAAACCACGACCAGCCAGCGCTTTCCTTTGCGTGAGTTGCCGCAGTCGGTGTGCGAAGAGTGCCTGAAAATTGCTCAAACGCAAGCAGCGGGCGCGGTCATGCGCGCCACCGACTGAGGGTAGAAAAATGCAAGAACACTACACACGCTGGATCGAGCAAATAGAAAGCCTGTGCGGTTCCGCGAACGTGGGGCATGTCGATGTCGTGGTTGATCAAGCCGCCTGGGATGTATCCCTATTGCCGGCCCTTCGCCTTATGGAACCGGGCATGCGCTGGTTTTCTTTATTCAGTGCAACACCAGAAGAGGCACTGTTGACGCAGGCGCCCATTTTGATGCGAATCAACCTCGACGACTGGCGGCACAAAGCCTGGCTGGAAGAACTGATTGAGCAAGTCGGGCATCTGCCACGCCTCATGCTGTTGATTTCACCTATGCCGTTTGATGTTTTGGCTAAGTCCCTTCAGGGGCTCTCGCAGCTTGAGTGGGGAGGCCAGTCGGGATTGCTGCGCTTCTATGACCCCCGCGTAATGCCCGAACTGTTGGCCAGCGTATTGAGCCCAGAACAGAAAGAGCAATTTCTGCGCGTGACCCTGTTCTGGAGTTGGCTGAACCGGGACCAGCAGCCTGTCTGGCAGCCTGGTACCTATCGGTCGAATCAGCCCCTGGCTGAAACCTTTCCTCCCATCAACTTGGCTGACGCTCAATTTGACCGGTTGGGCAGCATCAGTGACGCACAGAATCTGTTCGAAGTTGCCAGGGCGAGGTTTTCGGAACTTTCCCATGAGCAGTGTTTTGCATGTTGTTATCGCGTAGTGCTGCAAGCCAGTCAAGAAAACTATTTTGGTGACTTGAAATTATACGCAGAGTTGCATTGGAGTAGGGCGGATATTGCCTAGCTGATAAGTCTTAGTTGTCTGTTGAGCAATACAGGGGGGGGCGTGCCGGACTTTGGTGCGAATAAGGAGTAGAGGATGAGCTATTTAAAAAGCAGCACTATGTACCAATGGGTGGGCGGTTGTTTTCTTGTTTTACTCGCCGGATGCTCGGTGGGGGAGTCCAAGTTTTTAGCGGGTAATTTGAATGGAGTGAACCACACGTCGGCGGCCATTAATTACTTTTCGGTGAATGGCTATGGCGGCGCCAATATATCTCCGCATGGTTATGGTGGTGGGATGTGCTGTGCGATGCTGCCAAGGCAATGGCAGCCAGGCTTGAAGCTTGAAGTGGAGTGGGAAACTGACCCGAACCCCTATGCAAAGTCTCCGCCTTTAGGTTCGGATGCATTTCGAATTTTTATGGCCAAACATAAAACCAACTACCAACAACACAGTGCCATAGTAGAGCTTCCTCCTTATGAGGATAGATTGTGTGCGTTGGAAGTGCATTTTTTACCCTGCAATCAAGTCAAGGTCTCCACGTCTTGTTGGCGCTATCCATCACCCAATAGCCCCATCAAGGAACCATTGGAAATGAAGGAGCCAGCCATATGTCCGAAGTGAAGAGCGCCGAATCGTTTTATGTGTCTGACTTTTCCAAGAAAGGATGTTTATCCAGTGAGTCGCAGGAGGTTTTGAATGAAAGAGGTTTGGCGCAGGTATTTTTCTTACAGAGATTAAGTGTGAATAAGGAGCATGGGATGAACTATTTAGAAGGCAGTGCTATGTGCCGATGGGTGGGCGGTTGTTTGCTTGTTTTACTCGCCGGGTGCTCGGTAGGGGAGTCCAAGTTTTTAGCGGGTAACTTGAATGGAGTGAACCACACATCAGCGGCCATTAATCACTTTTCGGTGAATGGCTATGGTGGCGCCAATATATCTCCCCATGGTTATGGTGGTGGGATGTGCTGTGCGATGTTGCCAAGGCAATGGCAGCCAGGCTTGAAGCTTGAAGTGGAGTGGGAAACTGATCCTAATCCTTATGCGAGGCTTAAGCGAAAAACATCCGGGTACGGTCCTGATGAAGAAGCTTATGCCAAGCATAAAGCGAACTACCAACAACACAGTGCCATAGTAGATCTCCCAGCTTATGAGACAGAAAAGCTGTGTTCATTAAAAGTTCATTTCTTGCCGTGCAATCAGATCAAAGTCACAACTGCCTGTATGGCTTATGGCCAACCTGGATATCCGATTAAAGAAGCATTGGAAATGAAGGAGCCAGCCATATGTCCGAAGTGAAGGGCGCCGAATCGGTTTATGTGTCTGACTTTTTTCCAAGAAAGGATGTTTATCCAGTGAATCGCAGGGGGTTCTGAATGAAAGAGGTTTGGTGCAGGTATTTTTCTTACAGAGATTAAGTGTGAATAAGGAGCATGGGATGAACTATTTAGAAGGCAGTGCTATGTGCCGATGGTTGGGCGGTTGTTTGCTTTTGTTACTGGCTGGGTGCTCGGTGGGGGAGTCTAAATTTTTAGCGGGTAACTTAAATGCCGTCAATCACACCTCAGCAGCTATTAATCATTTTTCCGTGAATGGTTATGGCGGCGGGAATGTCAGTCCTTTTGGCGATGGCGGTGGGATGTGTTGTGCGATGTTGCCAAGGCAATGGCAGCCAGGCTTGAAGCTTGAAGTGGAGTGGGAAACTGACCCGAACCCCTATGCAAAATCTCCGCCTTTAGGCTCGGATGCATTTCGAACTTTTATGGCCAAACATAAAACCAACTACAAACAACACAGTGCCATAGTAGATCTCCCAGCTTATGAGATAGAAAAGCTGTGTTCATTAAAAGTTCATTTCTTGCCGTGCAATCAGATCAAAGTCACAACTGCCTGTATGGCTTATGGCCAACCTGGATATCCGATTAAAGAACCATTGGAAATGAAGGAGCCAGCTATATGTCCGAAGTGAAGAGCACCGAATCGGTTTATGTGCCGGCCTTATTTCCAAAGGCGGGGCGTCTACCCAGTGATCCGCAGAAGGTAAGCGATAATTACGACTTGCAAATGGCCGAGACGGAGCGGTATCGCCAGGAGTTGAATGCGCGGCGCGGTTTGCGTGGTGCTTCCACTTGCGCACGCAGTCTGCATATCAGCTTGTTCTTTGACGGTACTAACAACAACGAACCCTACGACACTCATAAGGCCACGCCGCCCCATCCGACCAATATCGCTCGGCTCTACCACGCCACTCTGGAGCAGCCGGAAAGCGGCTACTTTCGTTATTACATCCCCGGTGTGGGCACCCCCTTTCCTGAAATTGGCGAGTTGGACTTCAGCATGCGCGGGTTGGCCTTCGCCAATCGGGGTGAGGATCGGATCAACTGGGGGTTACTTCAAATCGCCAATGCTTTGTCCTTTGCCCTAACCAAAGACGAACTGTCCTTGACGACCATGCAGGCCAAGCTCAAAGCCATGGCCACCACCTGGCCGCTGACTGCGCTGGGTAAAAGCAGCCGGCGCCAGGCCATGGCCTCGCTGCTGGAGCCCTTGCGGACCAGGGTCGCGACCGTGCAGCCCAAGGTGCTGGCGATCAAGCTGTTCGTCTATGGTTTTTCCCGTGGGGCGGCCGAGGCTCGTACCTTCGTTACCTGGTTGAGTGAGCTATTCGATACCCCGCAAGAGGCCGAACACCCAGAGCAGGCATTATTGGGACTGCCGTTGACCATCGAGTTTCTTGGCTTGCTCGACACCGTGGCTTCGGTGGGCAGCGCCCATGCCGCGCCCTTTGCCGACGGGCATATGGACTGGGCCGATGGCACGCAGCAGTTACCCGATGTCAAGATATTCCCCGAGTGGATCAAGGTCTGCCGGCATTTTGTCGCGGCCCATGAGCAGCGCTTGTGCTTCCCGTTGGACTCGATCCGTTATGCAGATGGCCTTTATCCCCCTTATGCCCGAGAGGTGGTCTACCCCGGAGTGCACTCGGATGTGGGCGGCGGTTACCCACCGGGGGATCAAGGCAAGGCGCGAGGCGGTTCGGGCGAGTTGCTGTCGCAGATTGTGCTGCATGACCTGTATGCGGAGGCTTTTGCGGCTGGTGCACCGTTGACGGTGCCTAAGACGGTGGTGCCGGATAAGCTGCGGCAGATTAAACCAGAGCGCACCATGTCGACAGAGAGCGACTACGAGTTCGTTCTTGATGAGGTACTCATCGACCGCTTCAACGCCTGGCGCAACACCCTGGGCCTAACCGAAGAAACCACCCCACCAACCCCGTCTAACGGCCCATCCCTACGCCTGGGCCACTCCCTCGAAGACGCCATGGCCGCGCAATTGGCCTGGCTCACTGGCTGGCGCATCGAGCGTCTGGCCCGTGGCAGTTACGTCAATCAACCTTTTTACGGCCAAGCCACACAGACCAATGCATCGCTGGAAGCGGCGCAAAAAGCCAAACGTGAGGCTGAGATAGCCATCGCCAAAGAAAAGCGCAAGGCGGCCCGGGGTCAGGAGAACGAAGCACAGCTTCTGTTGGGAACGGCCAGCCCGCCGGCTTACGAACCGGTAAGGGATCAGCAGCAGATCCACGAGGCCGCTGTGGAGTTCGAACACGACTACCAAGGTTGGCGGCGCGATCAGACCAGCGTGGCAGGCTGGGTCGTCGATGTGGCGCTTAGGGACACGGTGTACCTGCTCAATGACGACGACGAGCAGCAGGAGTATGAGCGGATCAAGGCCGAGGGTGAAATGCGCGCCAAGGAGCTGTTTGTTGAGCTCGGGAACAACAGCAATAAGTTTCGCGTCAGCGATTCGCCGCAGAAAGCTGCGCTGGTCGGGCTATTTGACGACCAGATGCATGACTCGCGTGCCTGGTTTATGCACGACGCTACGAGTTCACGGGAGTTGTGGGGGGATTATTTTCGTTACCGCATGGTGTATTTCGGCGACGAGACCAACAAGCGTATGACCCCGGTGGTGGTGGCCGGGCGTGTGGTGGGCATCGCATTGGTACTGGGCGGGGTGTACAGCATCCGTCGTCATGGCTGGAAAGGTCTGGCAGGCACGCTGGCTGGTGCATCAGTGGGCTACCAGGTGATCGATGTCGTCAGTGGCAAAGTGGAGCCTTTCCTGCCCGGGGCGGAGAAAATCCTGCAACCGACCTTTGCGATCGGTGAGGTGGTGGCGCAGCAAACGCAAGCCATTATCGAGGGTGAAGAGGCCCTGCGCAGGCAGAACATGTTGGACTATCTGAAACGCACTGGCGGGTTGGTCGAACAGGTTAAGGAGCTGGTGTCATGATGCCCCTGGTACGCATGGGCGACCCACTGCACCCGTTTGGCGGTGAGGTTTTGTCGGGGCACTACAAATCCTTCGGCAAACCAGTGGCCTGCGTGGATGATCAAGTTCGCTGCAACCTGCATGGCATTACGCACATTATCGAAGGCGCTTCGGGTTCAACCATG
>NZ_QBUF01000029.1:0-6152 GCF_003058185.1 Pseudomonas sp. GV105 | reverse complement strand
GTCCCCGACCCGTTCGGCAAACCCGGCAGCCGCGTGTACCGCAGCGGCGACCTGACCCGTGGCCGCCCGGATGGCGTGGTGGATTACCTCGGCCGTGTCGACCACCAGGTGAAGATCCGCGGTTTCCGTATCGAACTGGGCGAGATCGAAGCGCGGCTGCGTGAGCAGGACAACGTCGGCGAAACCGTGGTGGTGGCTCAGGAAGGCCCGACCGGCAAGCAACTGGTGGCCTACGTGGTGCCGGCAGATGCCAGCCTGGCCAACCACGCCGAGTGGCGCGACACCCTGCGCCGCGCCCTGAAAACCCGCCTGCCGGATTACATGGTGCCCGCGCACTTCATGTTCCTGGCGCAAATGCCGCTGACCCCCAACGGCAAACTCGACCGCAAGGGCCTGCCCGAGCCGGACGCGAGCCTGATGCAACAGGCCTACGTCGCCCCCGAAACCGAGCTGGAACAGCAGATCGCCGCGATCTGGGCCGAGGTGCTGCGCCTGCCGCACGTGGGCCTGAACGACAACTTCTTCGAGGTCGGCGGCCACTCGTTGCTGGCGATCCAGATCACCTCGCGGGTCCAGGCCGAATTGGGCCTGGAAGTGCCGCTGGTGGAAGTGTTCCAGACCGAAACCCTGCGCGCCTACGTGCAGGCCGCTGCCATCTTCCGCGCCGGCAGCGCGGAAGATTTTGACGACCTTCGTGACTTTTTGAGCGAACTAGAGGCGATTTGACCCATGCGTTCCAACCCTAATATCGATCTGGTTTCGCGCTTTCTTCGCCTGCCGCTGGAACAGCGCCAGCAGTTTTACCAGCGCCTGCAAAGCCGTGGCATGAGCTTCGCCCAACTGCCGATTGCTTCGATCCGCGAGGATGGCCAACGCCTGCCGCTGTCCTATGCCCAGGAGCGCCAGTGGTTCCTGTGGCAGTTGGACCCGGACAGCGCCACCTACCACATCCCCGGCGCATTGCGCTTGCAGGGGCGCCTGGACCTGGCGGCGTTGCAGCGCAGCTTCGACAGCCTGCTGGCGCGCCACGAAAGCCTGCGCACCCGGCTGATCCAGGACGGTGAGCAGCTGTTGCAAACCATCGAGCCCGAGGCGCGTGTCGAGATCCGGCAGGAGGTTGTTCACGAGGCGCAGCTGATGGCGCGGGTCGAAGCCGAGGTCGCCCGCCCGTTCGATCTGCAACAAGGGCCGCTGTTGCGCGTGACCCTGTTGCAACTGGCGGAAGATGAGCATGTGCTGGTGATGGTGCAGCACCACATCGTTTCCGATGGCTGGTCGATGCAAGTGATGGTCCAGGAACTGGTGCAGTTGTATGCCGCCTACAGTCAGGGCCAGGACCTTAGCCTGCCGGGCCTGCCGATCCAGTACGCCGACTACGCGCTGTGGCAACGCAACTGGATGGAGGCCGGGGAGAGGGCCCGCCAGCTGGCGTACTGGCGGGACCTGCTGGGCGGTGAGCAACCCGTGCTGGAATTGCCCCTCGATCACCCGCGCCCCGCGCAGCAAAGCCATCGCGGCGCGAGCCTGCAGGTGCAGCTGCCGGCGGACCTGGTGACGGGCCTCAAGCGCCTGGCGCAGCAAGAAGGCGTGACGCCGTTCATGCTCCTGCTGGCGTCGTTCCAGACCCTGCTGTTTCGCTACTGCGGCCAAGCGGATATTCGCATCGGCGTACCGAATGCCAACCGCAACCGCGTCGAAACCGAGCGGCTGATTGGCTTTTTCGTCAACACCCAGGTGCTCAAGGCCGACCTCGACGGGCAGATGACGTTTGCCGAACTGTTGCAGCAGACCAAGCATCGTTCCCTGGAAGCCCAGGCGCACCAGGACCTGCCGTTCGAACAGTTGGTGGTGGCGTTGCAGCCCGAACGCAGCCTGAGCCACAACCCGTTGTTCCAGGTGATGTTCAACCACCAGACCGACACCCAGGCCAGCGGTGACGGCCAGCACCTACCCGGCCTGCGCGTGACGGAACTGGACTGGGACAACCAGACCACCCATTTCGACCTGAGCCTGGACACCCATGAATCCGCTGAAGGCCTGTGGGCCGCGCTGACCTACGCCACCGACCTGTTCGAGGCGGCGACCATCGAGCGCTTTGCGCAACATTGGCAAAACCTGCTCCAGGCGCTGGTGAGTGCGCCGCGCAGCCGTCTTAGCGCGCTGCCGATGCTCGACCGTGCGCAGCAGCAGACGATGCTCCAGGATTGGAACGCGCCGGCCAGCGTCGCCGTCGCACAAGCCGTACACCACCGGTTCGAGGCCCAGGCCCGCCAGCATCCTGAACGCCAGGCGCTGGCGCTGGATGACCAGACGCTCAGCTATGGCGAACTGAACCGCCAGGCCAATCGTCTGGCGCACTACCTGATCGACCAGGGGATCGGCCCGGACGGCCTGGTCGGTATCGCCGTCGAGCGTTCCTTTGCCATGGTGGTCAGCCTGTTGGCGGTGCTCAAGGCGGGCGGTGCCTACGTGCCGCTTGACCCTGAGTATCCGCGCGAGCGCCTGGTGCATATGCTCGAGGACAGTGGCGTGCGCCTGGTGTTGACTCAGTCTCACCTGCGTGAGCGCCTGCCGCTGGCCGGGTCGTTGACCTGCCTGGATATCGACCTGGCCCACGCGACGTTGGCGCCGTATGCCGAACACGCTCCGGCGCTCGACGTCGAGCCGCAGAGCCTGGCCTACGTGATCTACACCTCGGGCTCCACCGGCAAACCCAAGGGCGTTGCCATCAGCCACGCGGCGCTGAGTGAGTTCGCCGACATCGCGGCCGACTATTCGCGCCTGGTCGCGCAGGATCGGGTGCTGCAGTTCGCCACCTTGAACTTCGACGGCTTCGTCGAGCAGCTGTACCCGGCGCTGACCCTGGGCGCCACCGTGGTGTTGCGCGGCCCGCAGTTGTGGGACGGCGCCGACCTGTACCGGCAGATCATCGATCAGGGCATCACCCTGGCCGACTTGCCGACGGCTTACTGGAAACTGTTCCTGCACGATTGCCTGGCGGCGGGCCCACGGTCTTACGGGGCCTTGCGCCAGGTGCATATCGGCGGCGAAGCCATGCCCCTGGACGGCCCGGCGATGTGGCGCCGGGCCGGGCTGGGGCACGTGCGGCTGCTCAACACCTACGGGCCCACCGAGGCCACGGTGGTGTCCAGCGTGCTCGATTGCAGCGCCGACGAAGGGGTGATCGGCGGCAGCGCCAGCCCGATTGGCCGCGCGTTGCCGGGGCGGGCGTTGTATGTGCTGGACGGCGACCTCAACCTGTTGCCGGTCGGCGCCGTGGGCGAACTCTACATCGCCAGTGCCAGCGGCTTGGCGCGTGCTTACCTGCAACGCCCGGGCCTGACCGCCGAGCGCTTTGTCGCCGACCCGTTCGGCGGCCTGGGCGAGCGTCTTTATCGCACCGGCGACGTGGCGCGTTATCGCGCCGACGGGGTGATCGAATACGTCGGCCGCGTCGATCACCAGGTGAAGATCCGTGGGTTCCGTATCGAGCTGGGTGAAATCGAGGCGCTGCTGCTGGCCCAGGATGCCGTCCGTGAGGCCTTCGTGCTGGCCGCCGACAATCAGTTGGTGGCCTATCTGGTGGCGACGCAGCCATTGTCCGAGCCGGAGCAGGTGAGCGCCGCCGAACAGCTCAAGGCCACCCTGCGCGAGCAACTGCCCGATTACATGGTGCCGGCGCACCTGATCTTCCTCGAGCGCATGCCCTTGAACCCCAACGGCAAGCTCGACCGCCAGGCCCTGCCGACACCCATCGGCGGCTCGGCACAGCAGGCATGGTTGGCACCGGTCACGCCGCTGCAGCAACAGATCGCGGCGATCTGGGCCGATATCCTTGGCGTCGAGCGTGTCGGCCTGGCCCATCATTTCTTTGAACTGGGCGGGCATTCCCTGCTGGCCATGCAAGTGGTCTCGCGCATTCGCCAGGCCCTGGACCTGGAAGTCCCGCTCAAGACGCTGTTCGAGCAGCCGCGCCTGGCAGGCTTTGTCGCTGCCTTGACGACCGCCGATCCCGCCGCCCCGAAAGCCCCGGCCCTGCTGCCGGCCGGGCGCGACCAGCCGTTGCCGCTGTCGTATGCCCAGGAGCGCCAGTGGTTTCTCTGGCAGTTGGAGCCGCACAGTGCGGCGTACCACATCCCCAGCGCGCTGCGCCTGAAAGGCCAGCTTGACCGCGCGGCGTTGCAGCGCAGTTTCGACGCCTTGCTGGCCCGTCATGAAAGCCTGCGCACCTCCCTGCGCCAGGAGCGCGAGCGCACGGTTCAAGTGATTGAACCGCAGGTGTCGTTGCCCATCGCGTGCGCCGATGTCGATGAAGCCGCGCTGAAGGCCCGCGTAGAAGCCGAGATCGCCCAGCCCTTCGACCTGCAACAAGGGCCGTTGCTGCGTGTCTGCCTGCTGCGCCTGGCCGCCGATGAGCATGTGCTGGTGCTGGTGCAGCATCACATCGTCTCCGATGGCTGGTCGATGCAACTGATGGTCGAGGAACTGGTGCAGCACTACGCGGCTTACAGCCAGGGTCAGACCCTGGTATTGCCGGCGCTGCCGCTCCAGTACGCCGATTACGCCGTGTGGCAGCGCCGTTGGATGGAGGCGGGCGAGAAGGATCGCCAACTGAGCTACTGGCGCGACCGGCTCGGCGGTGAGCAGAGCGTGCTGGAGCTGCCGTTCGACCACCCGCGCCCGGCGGTGCAAAGCCACCGTGGCGCACGCCTGCCGATCGAACTGGCGCCCGCGCTCGCCCACGACCTCAAGGCCCTGGCCCAGCAACAGGGCGTGACCCTGTTCATGCTGTTGCTGGCTTCGTTCCAGACCTTGCTGCACCGCTACAGCGGCCAGGAAGACATCCGCGTCGGCGTGCCGATCGCCAACCGCAACCGCAGTGAAACCGAGCGCCTGATCGGCTTCTTCGTCAACACACAGGTGCTCAAGGCCGACATTCACGGGCAGATGAGCGTCGCGCAAGTGGTGCAGCAGACCCGGCAACGGGCGCTGGAGGCGCAGGCCCACCAGGACTTGCCGTTCGAACAATTGGTGGAGGCCTTGCAGCCCGAGCGCAGCCTGAGCCACAACCCGTTGTTCCAAGTGATGTTCAACCACCAGACCGACGTCGGCCAGGCCCAGGTCCAGCACCAATTGCCGACGCTGCGGGTAGAAGGGCTGGAGTGGGAAAGCCGGACCGCGCATTTCGATCTGGACCTGGATATTCAAGAGTCCACCGAAGGTATCTGGGCCACATTGGGGTATGCCCAGGACCTGTTCGAAGCCTCGACCGTGCAGCGTATGGCGCGGCATTGGCAGAACCTGTTGCAGGCGATGGTCGCCGATCCGCAGCAGACCCTCGGCCAGTTGAACCTGCTGGACGGGGATGAACAGCGGCACATCCTGCAGTTGTGGAATCAATCCGACGCCGGCTTCCCGGCCCAGCGCCTGGTACACGAGTTGGTCGCCGAGCGTGCGCGGGAAAACCCGCAGGCGATCGCGATCAAGTTCGACGCACAAACCCTGACCTACGGCGAGCTGGACCGCCAGGCCAACCAGTTGGCCCACGCGTTGATCGCCCGTGGCGTCGGCCCGGAAGTGCGCGTGGCGATTGCCATGCCGCGCAGTGCGGAGATCATGGTGGCGTTCCTCGCGGTGCTGAAAGCTGGCGGCGTTTACGTGCCGCTGGACGTCGAATACCCGCGTGATCGCCTGCTGTACATGATGCAGGACAGCCGCGCCAAGCTGCTGCTGACCCATTCGGCGGTACAGCAGCGTTTGCCGATCCCGGACGGTTTGGCTGTGCTTGCAGTGGATCAGGCGCAGGCCTGGTCCGATGAACGTGACAGCGCACCGTCAGTGGCTCTGGACGGCGACAACCTCGCCTACGTGATCTACACCTCCGGCTCCACCGGCATGCCCAAGGGCGTGGCGGTGGCCCATGGCCCGCTGGTGGCGCATATCCTCGCCACCGGCGAACGCTACGAAACCGGCCCGGCCGATTGCGAATTGCACTTCATGTCTTTCGCCTTCGACGGCTCCCACGAAGGCTGGATGCACCCGCTGATCAACGGCGCCAGCGTGCTGATCCGCGATGACAGCCTGTGGCTGCCGGAATACACCTACGCGCAAATGCACCGTCACAACGTGACCATGGCCGTGTTCCCACCGGT
>NZ_QBUF01000028.1:0-8496 GCF_003058185.1 Pseudomonas sp. GV105 | reverse complement strand
GCAATCAGGACATCGTCGTCGAGGTGGATGAGAGCCATTCGGTGGGGCATGACCGCAACAAGAGTATTGGGCACAACGAGACGGTGACGATTGGCAACAACCGCCTGCGCATCGTCAAGCAGGAAGACATCCTCTCGGTGGGCCAGAGGAAGACCGACAGCATCAGCCAGAGCTACGTCATCGAAGTGGGCGAAAACCTACGCCTGGTCTGCGGCGAAAGCATCCTGGAGTTGAACGCCAGCGGGCAGATCAACCTCACCGGCGTGCAAATCAGCTTCTACGCCAGCGGCGATGCCGAGTTCAACACCGGCGGCGTGCTGCACCTGAACAATGGCGGCGGCCCCGGCGCGACGCCCGATGGCCAAGGCATAAAAGCCAGCATCGACGCCAACATCAAAGCCGCGTTCCCCGCGCCTAAAAGCTCCTGACGAGACCTGTCTTCCATGACGTACCGAATCAACGAATTCCAGTTCCAACTGCCGGCCGGCGAGCTGCAGGACGCGTCGATCAATATCCTCAAGTTCCCCGAACTGGGCACTTCCCTGATCGTCAGCCGCAGCCTGCTCGCCGAAGGCGAAACCCTGCACAGCAATTTCGACGACCAACTCAAGCGCCTGGAAAAACAGGTGCAGGACTTGCGCTGCCAACCGAGCGTCACCGTGCGCTTGGGCGCCGCCCAAGAGGTGGAAGGTATCGAGCTGCGCAGCCAGTTCAACAAGGGCAATGACAAGGTGTTCCAGTATCAACTGGCGTTGGTGTTGCCAGGGACGCGCAAGATGCTCGCCTTGAGTTACGTCAAGGCAGACACGCTGGGGGATGCCGAGGCGGCGCATTGGGCTTTGATCAAAAACTCGCTGTCCTTCGACATGCCACAGTGACGACGCGCCTCAATGTCTGACGCACTGCTCTGGGCCGCACGGTTGGGGGATGGCTTGTCCCATACCTCAGTGATGGCCGACATCCTTGGCGGTGTGCTCGAGGTCGCGGCTAACGTGGCGATAACGGCGTTGGCCACGGCTGCGGTGGTGGCGGCGACCGGTATCACCGTTGCGACGGGGGGGCTGGGCGCGTGCGTGTTGGGTGCCGTCGTCGGCGTGGTTGTCGGCATCGCCATGAGCAAAACCGGTGCCGACAAAGGCTTGAGCACGATGTGCGAAGGCATCGGCAACGCGCTGTTCCCTCCCGCCGTCATGGCGACGATTGTCAGCGGCTCCACTGACACCCTGATCAACTCAACCCCCGCTGCACGGGCAGCCGGCACGGTGCCATCCCATGTCGCCCCCTCCGGCACCGAAGCCGAAGAACCACCGTCGAAGCCGGAACACAGCGAAGAGCCCAGCTACCTGGATATGGCCAAGGGGTTCTTTTCACAAATGTGGCGCCCTACCGTCGCCACCCCGGCCCCCGGCGCAGTCCCCAAACCGTTGGACCTGGTGACGTGCATGAAGCATCCTCCGATGCCGCCGCAGTTTCTCGCCGAGGGCTCGGAAAAAGTCACGATCAACGGTCAGCCCGCCGTGCGCAGCGGCGACCGTAGCACTTGCGACGCGACGGTGGTGTCGTCGGGGCTGATCTCGCCGAACGTGACCATCGGCGGTGGCTCAGTGGTGGTGCGCGAGATACGCAGCGGCAAAACACCGGGTGTAGGCCTCGCCGTTACCGCCTTGATGATGCTCAAAGGGGGCAAAGGCAAGTTCCTCAGCAACCTGCCTTGTATGCTGCTCGCAGGCGTCAATTCGTTTGTGGTCAGCCAGGCCATGGGCGCCCTGGCCAATGCGACCATGGGCTCGCCTAACCCTGTTCACGCCAGTACCGGAGCCAAGGTACTCGGCGGTTCCGAGGAATTGGATTTTGCCCTGCCTGGCATCATGCCCATCGACTGGCAACGTTTCTACAACAGCCGGGACGAGCGCCAGGATGGCTTGTTCGGTGCCGGCTGGAGCCTGTCCTATGAGGTCAGCGTCCACTTGCTGCGCCACCCGGAAGGCGGCGAACACCTGGTGTACGTCGACGAGCAAGGCCGACGCATCGACATGGGATCGATCCCCTTGGGCGGCGCCGTGTTCAGTGCTGGCGAGGGGCTCAGCGTCAGGCGCCACCTGGGCGGTCAGTTGCTGATCGAAAGTGCCGACGGTCTGTATCGGTTGTTCGACCCGGCGCCACAGAACGCTACCTTGCTGCGCCTTAGTCAATTAGGTGATCGCAACGACAACCGTATCTACCTGGATTATGACAACGACGGTCGCCTGCTGCGGCTTCGGGACACCTTTGACCTGGTCAAGGTTGAACTGGCATACGACGCAACCTGGCAGCGCCGCGTCAGCCAGATCGAGCGGCTTTACCCCGACCAGCGCCGCGAAGTGCTGATGCATTACAGCTACGACAGCCGTGGCGATCTGGCTTGTGTACGTCAATCCGACGGCCAGGTTAAACGTCGATTTGTCTACGATGCCGGGCAGCGTATGGTCGAGCATCAATTGCCCACCGGCTTGCGCTGTTTCTACCAGTGGGCCCTGGTGGAAGACCGTGAGTGGCGTGTGGTCCGGCACTGGACAGACGCCGGGGACACCTACGATTACCACTACGAACTGGACGCTGGCATCACCCGCATCACCGACGGGCTGGAGCGAATCAGCATCCGCCGATGGGATCAACAGCATCAGATCATCGAGTCTATCGATGTGCTCGGACGTACCTGGGCCTTCCAATGGAATGATGAAAGCCAACTGCTGGGCGCCACCGATCCCAACGGCGGGCACTACCAATTCAGCTACGACGAAGCCGGTAACCTGAGCGAGACGCTCGACCCCTTGGGACGCAGCGAATCGACCTTGTGGCTGGAACATTGGGCACTACCGCTGGCAGAAACCGACGCCGCAGGCAATACCTGGCAATACCGTTACGACTCGCGCGGCAATTGCGTCAGCGAAACCGACGCTGCTGGGAACGTCACGGCCTATCGTCATGATGCCCACGGGCAAGTCATGCAAATCACCGATGCCAGTGGCAAGAGCAAAACCCTGCGCTGGACGCCGCTCGGCCAGTTAAGCGAGCACACCGACTGTTCGGGAATGACCACTCGCTTGAGCTACTGCGAGCGCGGCCTGCTGCTGACCAGCACCGATGCACTGGGCGAGCGCACGGTGTTCAGCTATGACGATCAAGGCCGACTCACCCGCAAGCAATTGCCCGACGGCCGCAGCGAACACTATGAGCACGACGCCTGTGGTCAGGTCATCGGCTATCGCGACCCCGCTGGCAACACTACCTACTTCCAGCATGCCCTGAGTGGCCAGTTACATCAGCGCATTGACGCCCATGGCCGCCGCGTGACGTTGAACCATGATGCTTACGGCCGCCTGCAAAGCCTGACCAACGAGAACGGTGAACGCTACCGGTTCGACTGGGACGCCGGCGACCGGTTGACCCAGGAACACCGCCTGGACGGCAGTCTCAAGCGCTACGCCTACGACCCACTGGACAACGTCACGCAGGTAGAGACGATCGCAGTACACGGCACCGAGACAGCCATCATTCACGACCTGGAACGGGACGCCGCAGGTCGGCTGGTCGCCAAGAACACCCTGGATGGGCGCACCGAATATTGCTATGACGAGCTGGATCAAGTCACATCCATCACGTTCACCGGGCGTGACGGCCAACAGAGTCTGGGATTCGGTTATGACGTCCTCGGCCAACTGGTTCTCGAACACAGTGCCGCCGGCAGTTTGGAACACCGTTACGACGAGCTGGGCAATCTGGTTCAGACCCAGCTTCCTGACGGCCGTTGGCTCAACCGCCTGCGCTACGGCAGCGGGCATCTGCACCAGATCAATCTTGATGGCAGGGTCATCAGTGATTTCGAGCGTGATCGGTTTCACCGGGAAGTCCTGCGCACCCAGGGCCGTATCAGCACCCGCAGCGAGTACGACCGCAGCGGACGACTCCGCGCCCGTCAGCGTCGGCAACAGGACCAGTCGCTGCTGGTGCCAGCAACACAAACACGCTTTGGCTATGACGACAGCGACCAGTTGGTCGAGCGCTTTGTCAGCCACCCGGGCACGACACACCGCCAACTGCTGCACTACGATGCCACCGGTCGCATTCTCGCCAGCCAGGACAACCTTCTGGGTCAACGTGAAGCCTTCGCCTACGACCCGGCCGCCAATTTGCAAGATGGCCTCGGGCATGTGGCCCACAACCGGTTATTGACCTATCAGGACAAGCGTTACCGCTACGACGGTTTCGGCCGCATGGTCGAAAAATACAGCACCCAGCGCGGCACCCAACGCTTCAGCTATGACGCCGAGCAGCGGCTGGTGCAGGTGAACAACAACGACGGCTCCACGGTCAAAATGACCTACGACCCGCTGGGCCGACGGATCGCCAAAACATTGTTTGACCGTAACGGTGTCCAGCAGAGCCAGACGCTATTCACCTGGGACGCGATGCAGTTGTTGCAGGAGCGCTGCAACCAGCGGACCAGCCTCTATATCTATGCCGACGAGGGCTACGAACCCGTCGCACGCGTCGATGGCCTCGGGGCTCTGCAAAAGGTTCGCTACTATCACAACGACCCCAATGGCCTGCCCGAGCAGCTCACGGAAAGCGACGGCCATACGGTATGGAAGGCGCGTTATGAAGTCTGGGGCAATACCGTCGAGGAAACCCGCGAGCCCTATTACATCGAAGAACAGAACCTGCGCTTTCAGGGCCAGTACCTGGATCGAGAAACCGGGCTGCACTACAACACGCTGCGCTTTTACGATCCGCAGATCGGACGCTTCACGACGCCCGACCCTATCGGCCTGGCCGGCGGCCTTAACCTCTACCAGTACGCACCCAACCCCCTGAGCTGGATCGACCCGCTGGGCCTGATGAAGTGCTCAAGCCCACCCAAGGGGCGTAAGGTCAATCGCACGGTGTATCGATTCGAGGAGCCCGGACGCATCGGTACGACCTGGCAGGCACACAAGTGGAATGTGGAGTCCCGACACCGGTACACGGCCAGGGGACTGGGTGGCGTGTATGGCGCCAACTCGCGAAAGACCGCATTGGGCGAAGTCACCCACTGGGATGTCGACCTGTCCACACGGGTACTGGTCAGCAAAAAGGTGCAGCTAAACAACGTGCTGGACTTAACGCGCGCCGACGTGCGCAAACAGTTAGGCGTATCACTCAAAAGCATTACGGGTAACAAATACACCGAAACTCACCAGATCGGCAGCTGGGCAAAAGCCAATGGCTATGATGGGATTCTTGCCCCATCCGCGCGAAACCCGACCGGCAGCAACTTAATATCATTTGCAGGATTCTGATCATGCCACTTGAAGATGAATACCCCGGCGATGCCGACTGGCAAAGCATGGTAGCGCTGTACAAAGAAGACTATCTGGACGAAGACGCGCGCACCCTGGCGCAAGCATTGGCCGGCGACCTCGACGTGGCCGTTGTGCTGCGAGGCAAGCGAGGGCTCAAGGAAGGGCTGTGGTGGATCGAACGCAAAGTTCCCGCTCTCGACAATGTGCGGCCTGTCGACTGCCTTGAAGATCCGCGGCTGATCAAACGCCTGCGAACAGCCTTGATGAGCATGCCGTAACCAGACGAGGGAGCAACTGATTGACTATGGAAGGTCTCAAGAAAATCGCCACGGCCCTGGGCACCGCGTATGTCTGACGCACTCTGGGCCGCTCGCATGGGCGATGCGCTGGCCCACACCTCGATGATGGCCGACATCCTCGGCGGTGTGCTGGAGGTGGCTGCCAATATCGCGATCACTGCCGTGGCGACTGCTGCCGTTGTCGCTGCCACAGGGATTACCGTCGTGACCGGCGGGTTGGGGTGCTTCCTGTTGGGCGCGGTAGTGGGCACGATTGTTGGCCTTGCCATGAGCAAGACCGGTGCAGACAAAGGCCTGACAAACTTATGCGATAGCTTCAGCAATGCCCTTTTCCCGCCCACGGTACAGGCGAATATTCTCACCGGCTCAACCGATACCCTGACCAACAACATCCCTGCCGCCCGGGCCGCCGGGGCGATCAGCTCTCATGTGGCGCCGGCAGGCACCGAACTGGAAGCACCCGAGCCGGAACCCGAGGCCAGTTATCTGGACATGGCCGAGAGTTTCTTCTCGCAGATGTGGCGCCCCACGGTTGCCACTCCGGCGCCAGGCGCCGTGCCAAAGCCGCTGGACCTGGTCGCGTGCATGAAGCATCCACCGATGCCGCCGCAGTTTCTCGCCGAAGGTTCGTCCAAGGTCACGATCAATGGCCAACCAGCGGTGCGCAGCGGCGACCGCAGTACGTGCGACGCCAGCGTGGTGTCTTCCGGGCTGATTTCACCCAACGTGACGATTGGCGGCGGCTCAGTGGTGGTGCGGGAAATCCGCAGCGGCAAGACACCCGGCGTCGGGCTCGCAGTCACGGCGTTGTTGATGCTCAAGGGCGGCAAGGGCAAGTTCTTCAGCAAGCTGCCGTGCATGCTGATCGGCGGCGCGACTTCGATGGCGGTCAGCAGTGCAATGGGCGCGATGGCCAACGCGGCCATGGGCTCGTCCAACCCGGTGCATGCGGCGACCGGCGCGAAAGTGCTGGGCGATGTCGAGGAGCTGGATTTCGTGCTGCCCGGCATCCTGCCAATCGACTGGCAACGCATCTACAACAGCCGCGACGAACGCCCCGGCAGTCTGTTCGGCGCGGGCTGGAGTGTCGCCTATGAGGTGTGCGTCGAGATCCGCCCTCATCCCGACGGCGGCGATACGCTGGTCTACACCGATGAGCAGGGCCGACCGATCGACATGGGCTCGATTGCCCTGGGCGGCGCGGTGTTCAGCGCCGGTGAAGGACTCTCCGTGCGGCGCCACCTCAACGGGCAATTGCTGATCGAAAGTGATGACGGCCTGTACCGGCTGTTCGAACCGACCCCGACCAATGCTGGCTTGCTCCGCCTGACTCAGCTCGGTGACCGCAACGACAACCGTATCCACGTCGACTATGACGCCGCCGGGCGCCTGGTGCGCCTGCGCGATACTTTCGATCTGGTGCAAGTCGAACTGGTGCGCGAGCGTGAACGCGTCACTCATATCGAACGCATCTATCCCGATCAACGCCGCGAAGTGCTCGTCAGCTATACCTACGACACGGCGGGAAATCTGGCTGAGGTACGCGATACCACCGGCCAGGTGCAGCGGCGCTTCGCCTACGACGCCGGGCGCCGGATGGTGGAGCATCAGTTGCCCACCGGGTTGCGTTGCTTCTATGAATGGGCGCTGGTCGAAGACCTGGAATGGCGCGTGGTCCGGCACTGGACCGACGAGGGTGACGCCTACCAGTTCGACTATGACTTGAAAGCCGGCCTCACCCGCATTACGGACGGCTTGCAACGCGTCAGCAGCCGCCACTGGAATACCCAGCATCAGATCATTCAATACAGCGACAACCTCGGCCAGACCTGGTTGTTCGAGTGGAACGACGAACGCCAATTGCTC
Source organism: Pseudomonas sp. GV105 (assembly GCF_003058185.1). Classification (NCBI taxonomy): domain Bacteria; kingdom Pseudomonadati; phylum Pseudomonadota; class Gammaproteobacteria; order Pseudomonadales; family Pseudomonadaceae; genus Pseudomonas; species Pseudomonas sp. GV105. The sequence continues at coordinate 1,010 of NZ_QBUF01000028.1, read as the reverse complement.
AGTGCCACCGATCCACAGGGTGGGCGCTACGCATACAGTTACGACGAGGCCGGCAACCTGATCGGCGATTCCGACCCGCTGGGCCGCAGCGATTCGACGCTGTGGCTGGAACATTGGGCCTTACCGCTGGTGGAAACCGACGCCGCCGGCCACAGCTGGCAGTATCGCTACGACCCGCGCGGCAACTGCATCGCCGAAACCGATCCGCTGGGTCATATCACTCGCTATCGCTACGACGCCCATGGACAGGTCGTGGAAATCGTCGACGCCACGGGTAAACGCAAGAAGCTGCGGTGGAATCCGTTCGGGCAACTGGTCGAGCACATTGACTGCTCGGGTTACCCCACGCGCTTCAGCTATGACGAGCGAGGCTATTTGCAGGTCATCACCGACGCCCTCGGCGAACGCACTCAATTCAGCTATGACGCCAACGGGCGCTTGCTCAGCAGCCAACTGCCGGACGGACGCATTGAGCGCTATCAGCGCGATGTCAGCGGTCAGTTGGTGGGCTATACCGACCCCGCCGGGCACACCACGCTCTACCAGCACAACCGTCGCGGCCAGGTACGCCAGCGCACCGACGCCCATGGACGACAGGTGCAATTCGGCTATGACAGCTATGGGCGGCTGCAAGCGCTGGTCAACGAGAACGGCGAAAGCTATCGGTTCGCGTGGGATGCAGGGGATCGGCTGACCCAACAACAAGACCTCGACGGCAGCGCCAAGCGCTACACCTACGACCGGCTGGATAACATCACGGCAGTGACCGCCGTTGCGGCGCCTTATGGCAATGGCTTGGCGATAGTTCCCGAGGAGCCACCGACCCCCATCATTCATCGGCTGGAGCGCGATGCGGTTGGCCGGTTGATTGCCAAGACCACCGACGATGGCCGCACCGACTACAGCTACGATGCAGTGGACCAGCTAACCGCCGTCACCTTCACCGACTTGCAGGGCAATACCCAGGCTCTTGGTTTCGCTTACGACGCCCTTGGCCAGTTGCTTGCCGA
>NZ_QBUF01000027.1:0-24252 GCF_003058185.1 Pseudomonas sp. GV105 | reverse complement strand
GTCCCCGACCCGTTCGGCAAACCCGGCAGCCGCGTGTACCGCAGCGGCGACCTGACCCGTGGCCGCCCGGATGGCGTGGTGGATTACCTCGGCCGCGTCGACCACCAGGTGAAGATCCGCGGTTTCCGTATCGAACTGGGCGAGATCGAAGCGCGGCTGCGCGAGCAGGACAGCGTCGGCGAAACCGTGGTGGTGGCCCAGGAAGGCCCGAACGGTAAGCAGTTGGTGGCCTATGTGGTGCCACTGGATCCGGTGCTGATGGACGATGCGTTGACCCAGTCCACCTGCCGTGAAAACCTGCGCCGCGCCCTGAAAACCCGCCTGCCGGACTACATGGTGCCCTCGCACCTGATGTTCCTGGAGCGCATGCCGCTCACCCCCAATGGCAAGCTCGATCGCAAGGGCCTGCCGCGTCCTGATGTGAGCCAGATGCAGCAGGTGTATGTGGCGCCACAGAGCGAGTTGGAGCAGGACGTGGCGGCGATCTGGGGTGAAATCCTGGGCCTGGAACGGGTTGGCCTGGCCGACCACTTCTTTGAATCTGGGGGGCACTCGTTGCTGGCGATGCAGGTCATCTCCCGTCTGCGCCAGTTACTGGGCCGGGAAGTTCCCCTCAGAACCCTGTTTGAACACCCGCGGTTGCAGGGTTTTGTCGAGACGCTGCAGCGTTCGGCAGCCGAGACGGACAGTGCGCCGGCGATTCTGCCCGTCAGCCGCCAGCAGCCGTTGGCATTGTCTTATGCCCAGGAGCGCCAGTGGTTCCTCTGGCAACTGGACCCCCAGAGCGCCGCGTACCACATCCCCAGCACCCTGCGCCTGCGTGGCTGGCTGGACCAGGCCGCGCTGCAACGCAGTTTCGAAACGCTGGTGGCGCGCCATGAAAGCCTGCGCACCCAGGTGTACCAGGACGCAGGCCGCGCCCTGCAAATGATCCGTGATGCGGGTGCCGTAGAGATCCTGCATGCCGACGCCGACGAAGCTGATGTGCAGTGCCTGGTGCAAGCCGAGATCGCGCGACCGTTTGACCTGCAACAAGGCCCGCTGCTGCGGGTGACCCTGCTGCGCCTGGCTGACGACGAACACGTGCTGGTGCTGGTGCAGCATCACATCGTCTCCGATGGCTGGTCGATGCAGGTGATGGTCGACGAGCTGGTGCAACTGTACGCGGCCTACAGCCAAGGCCAGGACCTGCAACTGCCGGCGCTGCCGATTCAATACGCCGACTATGCGCAGTGGCAGCGCGACTGGATGGCGGGCGGCGAGCGCGAGCGTCAATTGGCTTACTGGCAAACGCTGCTGGGCGGTGAACAGCCGGTGCTGGAACTGCCCGCCGAGCGGCCGCGACCTTCGGTGCAGAGCTATCGCGGGGCGAGCCTGGATGTCGTCCTGGACCCGGCGCTGGTGACGGGGCTCAAGGCCCTGGCGCAGCGTGAGGGGGTCACGTTGTTCATGGTACTGCTGGCGTCGTTCCAGACCCTGTTGCACCGTTACAGCGGCCAGCAGGATATTCGCGTCGGTGTGCCGATCGCCAACCGCAGCCGGGTCGAAACCGAGCGGCTGGTGGGGTTCTTCGTCAATACCCAGGTGCTCAAGGCCGATATCGATGCTCAACTGACCGTCACCCAATTGTTGCAGCAGGCCAAGCGGCGGGCCCTGGATGCCCAGAGCCATCAGGACCTGCCCTTCGAGCAATTGGTCGAGGCGCTGCAACCCGAGCGCAGCCTGAGCCATAACCCGTTGTTCCAGGTGATGTTCAATCACCAGAGCGAAGCGCGCCTGGCCAACAGCGGCCAGCAGCTTGCCGACCTGAGGGTTGAAGGGTTGGAGTGGGGCACGCAGACCGCGCAGTTCGACTTGAGCCTGGACACCCAGGAGACCGCCGAAGGGCTGTGGGCGACCCTGACCTACGCCACCGATCTGTTCGACGCCGCGACACCCAAGCGCATGGCCCGCCATTGGCAGAACCTGTTGCAGGGCATGCTCGGCGATCCGAATCAGCGGGTTACCCAGTTGCCGATGCTGGAGCGTCTGGAGCAGCAGGTGATGGTCGAGCAGTGGAACGACACGGCGCAGGATTACCCGTTGCAGCAGAGCGTGCAGCAGTTGATCGAAGCGCAAGCCGAACGCACGCCGGATGCCCAGGCATTGCTGTTTGATTGCGAAGTGCTCACTTACGCCCAACTGAATGCTCGTGCCAACCGCCTGGCGCACCGCCTGATACAGGCCGGTGTCGGGCCAGACCTGCTGGTGGGCGTGGCGATGGAGCGCTCGGTGGAGATGGTGGTGGCGCTTCTGGCCGTGCTCAAGGCTGGCGGCGCCTATGTGCCGCTGGACCCGGAATACCCGCGCGAGCGCCTGGCCTACATGCTGCGGGACAGTGGGGTGCAACTGCTGTTGACGCAGGCGCATCTGGTAGCGTCGTTGCCCATCGGTGACTGCGTACAGTGCCTGGTGGTGGAGCAGGGTGACAGCTGGCTGGCAGGGTTTGCCACCTTCAATCCCGAGGTCGCCGTCGAGGCCGAAAACCTCGCTTATGTCATCTACACCTCCGGTTCCACCGGGCAGCCGAAGGGCGCCGGTAACCGCCACTGTGCATTGACCAACCGATTGCTGTGGATGCAGCAAGCGTATGCACTGGATGCCAGTGATACGGTGCTGCAAAAGACGCCGTTCAGTTTTGACGTGTCGGTCTGGGAGTTCTTCTGGCCGTTGATGAGCGGCGCACGGTTGGTCATGGCGGCTCCGGGTGATCATCGGGAGCCGTCGCGCCTGGTGACGTTGATCAATCGACACCAGGTCACCACTTTGCACTTCGTGCCCTCGATGTTGCAGGCGTTCCTCCAGGACTCGCAGGCCGGCAGTTGCCAGGGCCTGCAACGCATCATTTGCAGCGGCGAAGCCCTGCCGGTGGACGCCCAGCAACAGGTGTTCGCCAAACTGCCCAAGGCCGGGCTGTTCAACCTGTACGGCCCGACCGAGGCGGCCATCGATGTGACCCATTGGACGTGTGTCGATGAAAACCGCGACAGCGTGCCGATTGGCCAGCCGATCGCCAACCTGCGCACCCATGTGCTGGATGCGCAGTTGCAGCCGGTTGCCGCGGGTGTTGCCGGTGAGTTGTACCTGGGCGGGGTCGGGCTGGCGCGCAGTTACCATCGCCGTTCCGGCCTGACCGCCGAGCGCTTTGTGCCGTGCCCGTTCCAGCCTGGCGCGCGGTTGTATCGTACCGGGGACCGGGTCCGTCAGCGCATGGATGGCGTGATTGAATACCTGGGGCGCCTGGATCATCAGGTCAAGTTGCGTGGTTTGCGGATCGAGCTGGGCGAAATCGAGGCGCGCCTGCTGGAGCATCCGCAGGTGCGTGAAGCGTCGGTGCAAGTGCAGGATGGCAAGCATCTGGTGGGCTACCTGGTGTTGCACGACCCGGCCGCCGCCTGGCGTGATGCCCTGAGTCATCACTTGCTGGCGCATTTGCCCGACTACATGGTGCCTGCGCAATGGGTCGTGCTGGACCGCATGCCCTTGAGCCCCAACGGCAAGTTAGACCGCAAGGCCCTGCCGGCACCGGACGCCAGCGTGCATCAGCGGCACTTCGTTGCGCCGAGCAACCCGCTGGAGCACACCGTTGTGCTCGCCTGGCGCGAGGTCCTGGGCCTTGAACAGGTGGGGGTGGAGGACAACTTCTTCGAGCTGGGCGGGCACTCGTTGCTGGTGTTGATGCTCAAGGAGCGTATCCGCAAGGCTACCGGCGTCGAGCTTTCGGTGAGTCAGCTGATGCTCAACCCGACGGTTGCGGGGCAGGTGGCCTGTGTCAATGGTCAGGCCGGCAACTCGTTGATCGTCAGGTTGAACAGCCAGACCCGTGGCACACCGTTGTACCTGTTTCACCCCAGCTATGGTTCGGTGCATTGCTACAAGGCCATTGCCCTGGCGTTGCGCGAGCAGCGGCCGGTAATGGGCGTGATCTGCCGGGCGTTGGCCGAGGAGGGCAGTGAAGTGCCGGCCTGGCACGAGATGGTCGAGGACTACACCGCGCAATTGTTGACGGCGCAGCCGGAGGGGGCCTTCCGTCTGGCGGGCTGGTCCCTGGGCGGCAACCTGGCGATGGAAGTTGCCCATGGCCTGGAGCAGGCTGGGCGGGAAGTGGAGTGCGTGGGCTGGATCGACGCATCGCCACCCCAGTGGGTCAAGCCCTTCTGGGACACGGCGGTGATGGTCGATGAGCGCGAAATATCCGCCAATGACCGGCGCGTGGAATTGTTGGGCGCGATGTTCCCTGAGTTCACGGCGCAGATCCATGCCAAGTGGTCGGGCCAGCAGGCCACGGTTGATGGCGACGATGAGCAATGGGCCGGGTTCAACCAGTGGGCCGGGGATGTGCTGGGTGAGCGCTTCCATGAACTCAAGGAAGAGTTGCTCAGTGGCCATGAGGCGCAAATCTCGTGGGAGGTCGACCGCATGCTGGGCCAGCGCCTGCATGATGCCGATTTCAAGGCGATCAAGGCGCCGATCAGTTGCTGGTGGGCGACCTTGAGCCGCACGGGTGTGCATCATCGGTTGATTGAGGCGAGCATGCTGGAGGTCGCCGGCCAGTCCCGGATTGAACGTTCGGTGCTGATCGAGACCAGTCATGATCGGTTGATCGACAACGCCGCGTTCGTGCGCAGCTTCGCCGACGCGATGGCGTAACACCGGGCCTGAACGAACAAGCCCCCGGCCACTGATGGTGACCGGGGGCTTTTTCGTGGGGTGGGGTTCAACGACCGGCCTCTGCAAAAACGCCCCGGGCAAATGAATGCACGGGGCGTTAGGGTTGGAACCCTCGGTAGCCGCCAGGGCGGCTACGAGCAGGCCTTAGAAGTCCCAGCGGGTGCTGAGCATGAAGTTGCGTGGCTCGCCGTAGGCGGCAGAGTTATAGAAGCCGATGTTGGTGTAGTAGGTCTTATCGAAGATGTTGTTGACGTTCAACGTTGCCGACACGTTCTTGGTGAACTGGTAGCGGGTCATCAGGTCCACCAGCCAGTAGGATTCCTGGGAAAACTCCTCGTAGCCGCCTTTCGGGCTGTTGTAGATGTCCTGCCAGCCAACACTCTGCCAGCGAGCGCCGCCGCCGACGGTCAGCTTGTCGAGGTTGCCCTTGAACTTGTACGAGGTGTAGACGCTGACCTGATCTTCCGGCTCGAAGGTCGAGATCTTGATGTCGTTGTCGTCGCGCACAACCTTGTGGGTATAGCCACCCTGGAGCTGCCAGCCCGGTGCCAGTTCGCCCGACATTTCGACTTCGTAACCCTTGGTCACGGCCTTGGTGCCCTTGAACGCGTAGTTCGACGGTGTCGGCGTGCGGTTGTTGTATTCGTCGTCGGACACGGAACGGTTGGTTTCGTGGATCTCGAAGTAGGCGGCGCTGGCGTTTACACGACCGTCCAGGAAGTCTGCCTTGACGCCCAGTTCCCAGTTCTGGCCTTCATCCGGCTCGACCAGCTTGTTGTTGCGGTCGCGGTTGTAGCTTTCCTGCGGCATGAAGATATCGGTGTAGCTGGCGTAGACCGAGTACGTGTCGTTCAGGTCGTAGACCACACCGGCATACGGCACGAACCGTCCGGTTTCCTTGTAGGTCGGGTTGTTGCCGGTGACGGTGTAGTCGACCACGCGGCCGCCGAGCAGCAGCTTGAGGTCGTCGGCGAGGTTCAGGCGGGTGGTCATGTACGCGCCGGTCTGGCGCACGGTGTCGTCGATCTTCGACTGCGGTGTGCCCCAATCCGGTTCGGTCGCGTTGCCGTGCCAGTTGTAGAAGTTCACCAGGTTGGGGGCGAGGTTCCAGTAGCCATTGCCGTTCCACTCGGAAGAACTGATGGAGCCGCCGAGGACCAACTCATGCTCGCGGCCACCCAGACTGAACGGGCCGCTCACATATAGGTCGGCGGAGTCGCTGACGGTTTCGCCGGTGTACTTGCCCGATGTCAGCTGCGAAGTGCCGTCCAGGTTGGGAGTGCTGCCCTGGATCGAGCCCATCTTCGCGTGGTAGCCGTTGATCTTGTGGTCCAGTTGCAGCTTGGTAACCCAGCCATCGCCGAGGTCGTGCTCGACTATGGCGAATAGGGTGCGGGTGTACTGCTCCCAACTGCTCCAGTCGGCGGCGTTGTTGAACGAGCGCTTCACGTTGTTGCGATTACCCTGGGCGTCGATCAGCGGGAAGCTGCCGGACCAGGACGAGCCTTTTGGCAGGCTGTCCTGGTAGTCGCCACCCACGGTCAGCATGGTGTCCGGGGACAGGTCGAATTCCATGATGCCGTAGTAGACCGGGCTTTGGCGCTCATAGCGGTCCATGAAGGAATGCTTGTCCTGGTAAGCCGCCACCGCCCGACCCCGGACATTCCCGGTTTCGGTCAGCGGGCCGCTCACATCCAGCTCGCTGCGGTAGTTGTCCCAGGAGCCGGCGCCCACGCTGGCGTGGCCCTGGAACTCTGCGGTGGGCTTTTTGCGCACAAGGTTGATGGTCGCACCCAGGGAGCCTGCGCCAGTGAGCAGGCCGGTGGCGCCCTTGAGTACTTCGACCCGGTCATAGATCGCCATGTCGCTCAGGGTGTTACCCGCCGAATAGGCCACGTTGCGCGCAGTGGACGGAATGCCGTCGTACTGGAAGTTGTTGATGGAGAAACCACGGGCGTAGTAGTTGCTGCGCTCGGTATCGAAGGCCGAGACGGTGATGCCCGGCGTGTGGCGCATCACGTCGTCAACGTTGTTCAGGCCGAAGTCGTCCATGTGCTGGCGGGTGATGACGGTCACCGACTGCGGCGTCTCCTTGGGCGTCAGCACCAGGCGGGTCGAGGTGGCGATGTAGCCTGGGGTATAGGAACCGGTGTTTTCGGTCACGTTGCCCAGTTGGTTGGCGGTCACCTGGGTCGGGCTCAGTTCCAGCCCGGCGGAGGTACCGGCGGCGGTGACGGTCAGCGAATTGCCGTTGAGGCTGTGGGTGGTCGACGTTCCTGACAGCAGGGTATTGATCGCCTGTTGCGGGTCCAGTTTGCCTTTGACGGCGGTGCTGTTCTTGCCTTGCACGTCGGTCGGGCTGTAGAGCACCTGCATGTTGGCCTGATGACCGAAGGCCTGCAGCGCGCTCCCCAGCGGCTGCGCGGGAATGTCCAACTCGATCTCTTGTGCCTGCACATAGCCGGCCACCGGCAGTGATATGGCCAGGGCCAGGGCGTTCGGCAGGAGGTTGACGTTCAGGGCCCGACGCATGGATAGCGCTTTGCTCAGTGGGCTGAGACCGAGTCGTGCTGGCATGGGTGTTTTCTCTTCTATGTTTTAAGTGGGCAATTATAGGTGTTTATTGAGTCTGGTTATCATTACCACTAGTGAGACGTTCCTATCCCGGGAAACCGGAAAAGAAAATTCACGCCGGCGTCAGTTCGTGCACGACCTGGCCGGCGCGCAGGCGCACCAATTGGTCGGCGATATCGAAATAGCGGTCGTCGTGACTGATCACGATGATGGTCTTGCCCAGGCGCTTGAGGTCCGGCAGCAACTCGGTATAGAAGATCCGGCGGAAGGCCGGGTCCTGGTCGGCGGCCCACTCGTCGAACACCAGCACCGGGCGTTCTTCCAGCCAGGCGTTGACCAGCGCCAGGCGCTTGCGTTGGCCGGTGGACAGATCGGTGGTGCTGAACACGCCATCCTTGACGCTGACCTTGTGGGCGATCTCCAGGCGTTCCAGGTATTTTGTCGCGCTGTCGAGTGACTGGGCGGCGCTGCCCTGGACCAGGTCATCGAACAGGTAGTAATCGGCAAACACCGTGGTGAACAGCTGGCGATAGTCGTCGCGCTCGGGGTCGCTCACGGCGTTGCCATTGAGCAGGATTTCCCCGGCCTGCGGCGGGTACAGCCCCAGCAGCAGCTTGATCAGGGTGGTCTTGCCGCTGCCGTTTTCGCCGACGATGAACACGATATCGCCCTGGGCGATGTTCAGGTCGATCGGCCCCAGGTGGAACGGTTCGCTGCCTGCCACTGCTGGCGGGCTGTAGCGCACACCGCGTAATTCCAGGCTGTTGACCACCGGTTGCGGGGCTTCGCTGTCATCCATCAGCAGGTGCGGTTCCGGCGAGGAGAAGCGCTGTGACAGCTCACTGATACGACCAAATGCAATCTTCGCCTTGCCCACCACCGGCAGGTAGCCGAGCAGGTGTTCCAGCGGGCCTTTCATGTACAGCAGCACCAGGACGAAACCGGTGATCACGCTAGGGTCGGGGTTGGGGTTATAGGCCTGCATCGCCAGGGCCAGGCCGATCACCACGAAGAACAACATCGAGCCAAAGGTCTTGGCAAGGATGTAGATGTTCACGGAACGCACCTGGATGTCGGCGATGCGGTCCGCGGTTTCCTGAATGCGCTGGGTGTTCATGCGAAAGCGCCGGGGCCGGTGCATGCGCAGTTCCTTGGCGCCGGAGGCAATGGCGTTGTAGTAACGCTGCAGCTCATCCTCGTGGCTGCGCGCCAGGTCGAAGCCCTGGATGCCTTTGCCGCCGGCGATGAACTGCACGGCACTGCCGATCACGATGGCGACCACCATCATCAGGAACATCGGTACCGACAGGTAGGCCAGGTAGCCCAGGCAACCCAGGGTCACTGTGGCCGCAATGGCCAGCGGTGTGAACGCGAAGGAGAAATCGCTGATGGTGTCGACGTCGTGGGTCAGTACCGGGATCAGCCGGTGGGAGCGATAGCCCTCGATCTGCCCGATCGGCGCCGACAGCACCTTTTCGCCGAGGTCCTTGCGCAGGGCGGCAATGATCCGTTGGCCGACGTAATTGGTGCCGATATCGGAAATGATCGAACTGACCAGCGCCAGCACACACAGCGCAGCAAACGTCAGAATCACCCCTTGGGTCATCCCGGCGGAGGAGTGCAGCGCATTATTGATAGTCGCCAGCAGCAGCGTGATGGCCAGGCCACCGGCCATGCCCAGGGCGACGGAGACGCTCACGATGGCGCGAAAGGGCCTGAGCAATGCGAGCAAACCGCTGAAGGCGCCGCGCTTGGGGTCGGTCATAGGTACTTCCCGGAAAGTGAATGGAGGGGGCTGGGCACACAGACCCTTACCCATGACAAACGAAGCGTCGGCGCGAGTATTTAGCGCGGCGTGCCCGGCGGTGGCGGTGGCGGATAAATTGCCCGCTGCCTGGTTCGTTCTTGTTGGGTAGGCGCACGCGTAGGGTCGCGTGCCGGATCTATCCAGTGAGAGCGAACCAATGACGAAAAAGAACCTGGTGTATGTGTGGTCCCTGAGAAATGCCGCCGCCGACAAGGCCGGGCAGCCAGTGGCCTATAAGGACCACGAGCGCTACATGAAGTCGGTGCTGGAGTTTCTGGTGGGCTCGCTCAACGATACGTCGCTGGGCGAGGCCTATAACCTGGTGGGCGTGGTGTATGACGACGACGAGCAAAACCCGCGTGACCGGCAATTGGTCGCCGACTATGGCTTTGCCTATGCGCCGGGCCGCCAGTGGCTGTACCCGGCGGACCTGCGGGTGCAGGGGCGTCTGGTCAACGATTTGCTGCTGAGCGTGCCGTCCACCTACCGCCGCCTGCCGCGTGGCAGCGCGCAACACATCGCCGGCAAGCAGGACTTCGAACGCCGCCTGCACGACACGCTGGTGGAGCTGAAGGCCGATATCGTGGTGCTGGACGGCCTGCTGGTGATCCTCGATGAGCTGGTGCGCCCGGGTGCGCCATTTGCGCGGCGGATCATGAACATTCACCCGGGCATTACCCGTATCGAATCGCCCTACGAGCGCCGGGGCGCCTACGCCACCTGGAACGCCTTGTACGGTGCCCGTGGCCAGGCGGTGGTGGATTGGACGACCAAGGAGACGCAGCCGTGCGAGCCGCTGTACCTGACCGGTGCGTCGTTCCACTACGTGGACAACGGCATCGACTCCGGAGAAGTGTTCCACGACGTGCTCAAGACCGAGATTTCCCCGGACGACACTATCCTCGAATTGCGCTGGAACAACTTCAATAACAGCCTGTTTCCGGCGTTGCATGAAGGTTTGGAACGGTTGGCTCGGCAAAGCTGACGCACGCCCCCTGTAGGAGCGGGCTTGCCCGCGAAAATCGCCAACGATAACGCGTTTATCCTGGATAAACGCGGCGTACTCGGGGGCTTCGCGAGCAAGCTCGCTCCTACAGTGGGTGCAGCGGGTGCAGCGGATGCAGCGGATGCAGTGGGTGCAGTGGGTGCAGTGGGTGCAGTAGGTGCAGTGGGTGCAGTAGGTGCAGTAGGTGCAGTGAGGGGATTTGTTGTTACAGGTCGCGCACTACCCGAAAGCCGATCCAGTCCCCGCGTGTCTGCGGGTAGATGTTGTTGCGATTGCCCGAGCGCGAGAACACTGGCGCTTCGCCCCAGTCATTGCCACGGATCTGGTAGCTCTCGCAGTTCGGTTCCACCCAGGCGCTGCCGTCGGTCGGTGCGCCGATGTAGTTGGGGTGTTCGCAGTCGGCCACGCGCTCGTAGACGTTGCCGTGCATGTCGTACATGCCAAATGCGTTCGGCGGGTAGCTGCCGGCCGGCGAGGAAAAACTGTAGCCATCCGCCGGACCGTAAGTGTTGGCATGTTCGGCAATGCTGTAACCCTTGCCCTCGTCGAACGGAAACGGGAAGGGCCCGCTGGAGCCGGCGCGCGCGGCGTATTCGCGCTGGGCTTCGCTGACCATGTGGTACGGCTGCCCGGTCTTTTTCGACAGCCAGGCCACGTAGTGTTTGATGTCGTCCATGTCCATGCACACTGCCGGCTGACGCGGGCTCTGGGGGTAGCGCGGCTTGCTGGCGATGCATTCGCGGCCGGGGCGGGTGTCGCCGTCGGCGATCTTGACCCCGGTCTGGCGGATATAGCTGTCCCACTCGCCAGCGGTGATCTGGAAGCGGCTCATGGCGAACGGCTTGGCGAAGGTCACGGCATGCATCGGGCCTTCGTCCGGCTCGCGGCCGACCTCATCGTCGGGCGTGCCCATGGTGAAAGTGCCGGCGGGCAGCACCACCATTTCCGGGCAGTCCTTGCAGTCCTTGAATACTTTGCCGGGTTGCGGCGTGGCGGCCTCGGCCAGGTTGGGCAGCAGCGCTGCGCACAGGGCGGTGAGGGCCAAAGCGGTCAGGGGGGCGGATGGCGTCATGTGGGCCTCTCGTTCAAAGGGCAAAGGGCGTGCGTCGCCACCGCTGGCTCAGCACGGTCATGTTGTGCTCACGGGCTTACGTCGAGGGTGATGAGCGGTTGGCCAAGGGCTTGGCGGCTTTTTGTACCTGGTCCCACACCCGCAGAAAGTTGCCGCCCCACAGCTTGGCGATATCGGCTTCGGAGTAGCCGCGCTGGATCAGCTCGGCGGTGACGTTGCGGATTTCGCCGACGTTGTTCCAGCCGTCGATACCGCCGCCGTCGTTGAAGTCCGACGCCAGGCCGACATGGTCGATGCCGATCTTGCGCACGGTGTAGTCGATGGCATCGCCCAGGTCCTTGAGGGTGGCCTTGGGTTCGTCATCGAGGATGGCGTACAGCGCGCTGGCGTACTCGCCGAACGTGTGCTCGGGCCAGGCGGCGATGATTGCGTCGCCCGGCATCAGGGCCACGGCCAGGTTGGGCAGGGGTGGCAGGTCGAAGCGGGCGCGCAGGCTGTTGAGCTTGTCCTGGGTCGGCTGGCTCAGCGGGCGAAGGTAGGCGGAGAAGGCCACGATCTGTACCACGCCGCCGCTGCGCTTGATCAGTTGCAGTTCCTTGTCGCTGAGGTTGCGCGGGATATCCACCGCCGCGCGTGGCGCCGAGTGGGAGGCCACCAGTGGCGTGCGGCTCAACTGCGCAACCTGTTCCAGGGCCTTGGTCGACATTTGCGACACATCGATGATCACCCCCAGGTCATTGAGGCGGTGTACCGCTTGCTGGCCGATGTCCGAGAGGCCGTCGAGAGCGTCGGTGGAGTCATTGAAAAATGGCAGTGGCCGCGACGAGTCGGACCAGGCGTTATTGCCGATATAGCTGAAGCCGAACATACGCATGCCGCGTGCTGTCCACAGGTCCAGCTGGTTCAGGTCGCTGCCCAGCGGGTAGGCGTTGAGCATGCTGATAAAGATCGCGAATTTGCCTTCGCCATGCAGGCGCCGGAAGTCATCCGGGGTGTAGGCGATGCCCACTTCGTTGGGGAAGTCGCGCACCATGCCGGAGATGATTTTGTAGCGCACTTCCTGCTCGTGGCGGGCTTCCTCGACAAAGCCGTCGCTGGGCCTGTGGGGAGCATTGGCGCCGTTCCAGATTTCCGGCCAGCCGAAAACCGTCAGCGCCGCCCCGGACAATCGCCCGCGACGCGCCTTGGCCAGGTCGAACTGGCCGCCGCCGTCGTGGTCGGCCTCATTGCCGGCGGTGCCGAAATCCAGCGGCACGGTGATATGGCTGTCGAACGACAACAGGCGCTCCTGCAGGTCATTGGCCTGCTTGATCACCGCCAGCGGGTAGCCGGCATTGCCTCGGAACCAGTGATCCCAGGCCAGGAAACCGGCCCCGGCGCCGATGACCAATGCCAGTGGCAGGCCGATAAACAGCGCCTTTTTCGAACGTGGTTTTGTCATTGCCGTCTCAGTCAGTTGAGGCCTTTGCTATCTGGGAAGAACGAGCGATGAGCGCGGAAATTTAGGCCTCGGCGACGGCGCGGTAAATTTCCCGCGCGAGTAAACGTTCTAGCTCTGATAACGCCGTTTCCTAAGGTAGACAATGACGATCTCTCGACGTGGGTTCATCGCAGGCCTGGCGCTGACTGGTGCCGCCTTGCCGGCGGCCTTATATGCCCATCGCGAGTGGACGCGTGAAGAATTCCCCATCACCCCCGGCGAAGCCACGGTGGATCTTGCCGATACCGCCGGCCAGCACCTGGCGAACACGTTGCGCGGGGTGTGGAACCTGCGGCTTGAAGGCCGCGATGCCGGCCTCAAGGGTTTGCCCGCGCAGGGCCTGGCGTTGCTGCTCGATGTCGCGCCGCGTGGGCGAGGCCTGCGTGGTTATCTCGACACGGCCGAGCACCTGCGCGGCGATGTCGAACCCCGTTATCGCGTGTTGGGTGACTTGCTCATGGGCGAGGGCACCGAGCTCTATTGGCGGCTGATCGACCGTGATGCAGCCGACGGCGCGCCGGCCTATGAATTCAGCATGACCGTCGATGAAGTCTGGGGCGTCTTTGGCAACGCCGGCAGCGGCACACTCAGCGGGCAGATCCTCGACCTCGACCGGCCCCTGGCGCTGACCGCGCCGGAGAATCGCTTTGTTGCCCACAAACAGCCGTTTCCCGAAGCCCGCCAACGCATCGGTCTCAACCCTTCGCTGCTGGCCTGGCTGATTTCCCCCGAGCACCGCCTGTTCCACCAACTGTGGCACGCCACGCGCGACCAATGGCACAAGCTCTCCGAGGAAAAACGCGACGCCTTGCGTGGCATCGGCTGGCAGCCCGGCCCACGGGGCAAGGAGCGCGACGCGCGGGGCAAGCTCAAGGATCGCAACGGCTCGGGCATCGACTTCTTCTTCATGCATCGGCATATGCTCGGCACCGCACGTGCGATGCAAGACTTGCCGTCGTGGTCCGCCTTCCCCGAACCGCAACCGGCCCTGGAACGTGATCGCCTGGGCTTCCTGCGCTACTTCGACAACCATGACGGCTTTGCCCTGCCACCCACTTGGCTGGCGCCGGACGACGGCGACTACACCCAATGGGTCAGCGATATCAAAGCCGCCGAGACCTACCACAGCAACTTCCAGGTCTGGGAATCCCAATACCGCGACCCGCGATACCTGGCCAAATTGACCCTGGGCCAGCTCGGCTCCGAAATGGAACTGGGCCTGCATGACTGGCTGCACATGCGCTGGGCCTCGGTGCCCCGCGACCCCTCCAACGGCGCCCCCGTGCCCTTCGCCCGCGACCCGGCAGACTTTGCCGCGCGTTGGTATGCACCCGAAAACGACTTTCTTGGCGATCCGTTTTCCTCCCACGTCAACCCGGTGTTCTGGCACTTCCATGGCTGGATCGACGACCGCATCGAAGACTGGTTCCGCGCCCATGAGCGCTTCCATCCCGACCAGGTCAGCCGCCTGGAGGTCAACGGCGTGGCATGGTTCGCGCCGGGGCGTTGGGTTGAAGTCGGCGACCCGTGGCTGGGCCCGGATACCCATGGCTGCAGCACCACGCCAGGCTTGCAGAGGGGGCGTTCGATGGAGATGGACCCAGAGATCATGAAGCTCGCCCTGCGAATTACGTTTGCTGCGCAAGACGAAGCGCTGCAGGGTTTGTTCAAACGGGTGCCGAAGCGGCCATGGTATGCGCGGCATTTGAAGGTCAAGGCGCGCGAGGTGTAGGCGTTTTTTGCTGGAGTTCAATGTTTATGATGTAAAGCTGAGACGGAGATGGTTTATCTTCTGGTCGGCACGTGGGTGTTTTTTATAGGTTTTAGTACTATAAACAATGGAGGATATTGAAAGAAATTTATATGGGTTTGTATATTTCTACTGATCTTTTATTGGGCGCCGGCGCAGTTAAGAAATATCCGACAGCTGGATCCCTGTCTGTGGTTTAAATCTTCAATAATCTTTGCAAGAAAGATAATCTTTGTGCTTTGTGGGAAATATCCCTGATGCGCAATGGAAAGTTCCCGTCCGTGATCCGGGGGCTGGTAAGTTCCGGCAGTGATACTTCATTCTAGTGAGCAAGCGGACGCCATGTGCCATGTAGCGCTTTGGTTTCCGGAAAGGGAATTTAAGTTGATTGGATTCCGGTTTTAATTTCCATCTGACCGCAGATCAATGCTGTTGGATAACTCACGGAATGAAACGATGACGCTAAGCAGCTTTCAAAATGAAGTGCCCAAGGCCAGGGTTAATATCAAGCTCGACCTGCATACCGGCGGTGCGCAGAAAAAGGTTGAGTTACCTTTGAAACTGATGGTGCTGGGTGACTACAGTAACGGTAAAGAACAGCGTCCGCTCTC
This sequence comes from Pseudomonas sp. GV105, assembly GCF_003058185.1. Classification (NCBI taxonomy): domain Bacteria; kingdom Pseudomonadati; phylum Pseudomonadota; class Gammaproteobacteria; order Pseudomonadales; family Pseudomonadaceae; genus Pseudomonas; species Pseudomonas sp. GV105. The sequence goes on along the minus strand of NZ_QBUF01000027.1, from coordinate 9,242 downwards.
CGAGCGCGGCAAGGTTGATATCAATAAGAACAACTTTGACAGCGTCCTGGGCGAGTTCTCGCCGGGTCTGAAGCTGGCTGTCGACAACACCTTGGACGACGATGCGTCCGACACCGCTGTCGAACTGAGTTTCCGGTGCATGAAGGACTTCGAGCCTGAGCAGGTCGCACGGCAGATTCCACAACTGCGTGCGTTATTGGCGATGCGCAACCTGTTGCGTGATCTCAAATCGAATCTGCTGGACAACGTGACCTTCCGCCATGAGTTGGAGCGCATCCTCAAGGATGACGCGCTCAGTGACGAACTGCGCGCTGAGTTGGCTGCCTTGGCGCCTGAAGAAGAACGTTAATTCATAGCGGTAATTTAAAAGGGAAGTTAAATCATGTCCTTAGAGCATTCCAACGTGCAAGCGCGCGGCGCCACAGTGTTGTCTGAAGAGTCTGCGGGTGTTTATGCTGCGCTGTTTAACAAGATCAATTTAAGTCCTGTTGCTGAATTGGCCGGTATTGATATCTTCCAGAACTCGGATGCGCTGTCCGAGGTGTCCGCCGATGAGCGGGTGACGGCAGCGGTCAGTGTGTTTTTAAAGTTGCTTAAGCAATCGCCGCAAAAAATCGAGCGTTTGGATAAAGTCCTGTTGGATGAGCATATTGCTTCGTTGGACCGGCAGATTGGCCGTCAACTCGATGCGGTCATGCACCATCCGGACTTCCAGCGCGTCGAGTCAACCTGGCGCGGTGTGAAATCGCTGATTGATCAGACGGATTTCCGTCAGAACGTTCGCATAGAACTATTGGATGTCAGCAAGGACCACCTGGTGCAAGACTTCGAGGACGCGCCTGAAATTGCCCAGAGCGGCTTGTACCTGCATACCTACACGCAGGAGTACGACACACCGGGGGGCGAGCCGATTGCGGCGGCTATCTCAAACTACGAATTCGATCGCAGGCCTCAGGACATCGCGCTGCTGCGCAATATTTCCAAAGTCGCCGCCGCCGCCCACATGCCGTTTGTGGGGGCTGTAGGCCCAGCGTTCTTCGGCAAGGAAACCATGGAGGAGGTGGCCGCAATCAAGGACATCGGCAACTATTTTGATCGTGCCGAATACATCAAGTGGAAGTCATTCCGTGACAGTGACGACGCGCGTTACATCGGCCTGACCATGCCGCGGGTCCTGGGGCGCTTGCCCTACGGGCCCGACACCGTCCCCGTGCGCAGCTTCAATTACGTCGAGAATGTCAAAGGGCCGGATCACCACAAGTACCTGTGGACCAACGCATCGTTTGCCTTTGCCGCGAACATGGTCAAAAGCTTCATCAGCAACGGTTGGTGCGTGCAGATACGTGGGCCGCAGTCGGGTGGTGCGGTCACTGAACTGCCTATCCATTTGTATGACTTGGGCACTGGCAATCAGGTCAAGATTCCTTCCGAAGTGATGATTCCGGAAACCCGTGAGTTCGAGTTCGCCAACCTCGGTTTCATTCCGCTCTCGTACTACAAGAACCGCGACTATGCGTGTTTCTTCTCGGCCAACTCCGCGCAAAAGCCGGCGCTGTACGACACGGCCGACGCCACCGCGAACAGTCGAATCAACGCACGTCTGCCTTACATTTTTCTGCTGTCACGCATTGCTCACTATCTGAAGCTAATCCAGCGCGAAAACATTGGCACCACCAAGGACCGGCGTTTGCTGGAGCTGGAGTTGAACAAGTGGATCGGCGGGCTGGTCACCGAGATGACTGATCCGGGCGATGACTTGCAGGCCTCACACCCGCTGCGGGAGGCGAAGGTCACGGTGGAAGACATCGAGGACAACCCCGGTTTCTTCCGCGTCAAGTTGTATGCCGTGCCGCACTTCCAGGTCGAGGGTATGGACGTGAACTTGTCACTGGTTTCGCAGATGCCCAAGGCCAAAGCCTGATTCAGTCGTAGGGAAACGATGCCATGAATATCGATCGCCCTCTGTGGGCCGCCGGGGCGTTGCTGTCGCCGCAACAATTCCAGCAACAGGCGCGCTGGGAGGCTTGGACCAACGAACAACTCGCGCACCTGGCCCTGGCGCACCCCTGGGGTGTCCAGGCGGTAGGGTTCGACCTGGATGCATTACGGCTGGGTAAGCTCAAGGCGACTCAGTTGCGGGTCCGCATGCCCGATGGCACCTGGATCGACACCGAGCAGGTCGACCGCCTGCCTCCGGCCTTGGAGCTGGCGCAGTTGCTGGCCGACGAAGATCAGGACGCGTTATTGCACTTGGCCTTGCCCCTGGAACAGGCGAATGGCGACAACTGCCTGTTCGACGGTGGCAGGGCCGATCGGCCCACACGCTATCGCCAGTCTTGGCGCGACGTACAGGATATGTATGCTGATGAGGTGCAGTCGATAGGCGTGCTGGAACATGCACTGAGCCTGCGCCTGCAGCGCGACGATAATGCGGACTACATGACGTGTCCGCTCGCGCGCCTGGTGCGCGACGGGCAGGGCGCCTGGAGCCTCGACCCGGGCTATGTGCCGCCGTTGCTGAGCTTCGCCGCGCACCCGGGGTTGCTGAACCAGCTGGACAACCTGTTGACGCAATTGTCCGCCAAGCGGCAACGGCTCATGGGCATGCGGCGGGAAAGCAATCAGCGCATGGCCGACTTTGCCGTCGCCGACGTGTCGCTGTTCTGGCTGCTCAATGCGTTGAATACCTACCAGCCGGTATTGGCCGATCTTCGGGAGTTTCCCGCGCGCCACCCCGAGCAGGTCTACCAGCAACTGATCAAGCTCGCCGGTGGCCTGCTCACGTTTTCGCTGGAACACGACGTGGACAAAATCCCCGCCTACCGGCACACCTCGTTGGAGGCAGTGTTCCCGCCGCTGATGCACACCCTGTCGCTGTTGTTGGAGGCCAGTCTGCCGTCGCGGGTCATTGCTTTGAGCCTGGAGGTGCAGGGGGCCAATCGTTGGCAAGTCACGCTGAATGACCCGCGTTTGCGCGAGCGTGAGGGGGCCGATTTCTATCTGTCGGTGCGCAGTCGGCTACCGGCGGCGCAGGTGCAGGACCAGTTCCCGCGCCTGTGCAAGATCGGTACGCCGGATGAGGTCGATTATCTGATCAACGCGGCGCTCGACGGGGTGCCGTTGCAGTCCCTCAGCCATGTGCCGGCGGCGATTCCATTGCGCCTGGAAAATCAGTACTTCGCGCTGGATCTCGGGCATTCCAAGGGGCAGGCGGTGCTGGACGAAGGGGTCTGTGCTTTCTACGTTCCCAGCAGCTTGGTCGACGTCAAGCTGGAACTGTTTGCGGTGCTGCGCTCATGAAACCGACGCCTTCCAACGAGCAAGCCGCAGCAGCGGTGGATATCGACGCGCTGTTACAGGACACCTACCTATTGGTGGTCGAGTTGCGCCAGGGCGCCTCGGTGCAACCTGGTCGGGAGTTGGGCCAGCTTTGTATCGAACAGGTTGAGCAAGCTCGGCAGCACCTTGAACGGGCGGGCCTGAGTCAGCGCAACATCGACCACATCAGTCATGCTCAATGCGCGCTACTCGACGAAACGGTGCTGACCTGCGCCGACGCAGATGCCCGCGCCGCCTGGGCCAGCGAACCGTTGCAGGCCAAGTTCTTCAATCGTCATCAGGCCGGTGAGTTTCTGTACGAGGCCATGCGTGACGTGTTGAGCGAACCCGCGCCGGACCGGCATGTGTTGACGGTATTTCAGCGCGTATTGATGTTGGGTTTTCGCGGGCGCTATCGTGATTTGAGCGACCCCGGACGCGAGCAACTATTGGCTGCTCTCAACGCACAGGTGGCGCCGTTCAAGGTCAGCCAACACATGCCGACGCAGGTGGTCGGTGGCGAACTCAGCGCGGGTTTTGGCTGGCTGCGCTCGCCCTTGATTCATCTGCTGACAGTGGCCCTGTTGCTGGTTGCGACGTGGTGGGGATTGGATCATCTGCTGAGCGATGCGATTGCCTCGCTCTTGCCTGATCAGGGGTAAGTGCGGATGACCTTCAATCTGCATCGCATCCTTTACCTGTGGGCCGGTGTCCTCGTCCTCGCGTTGCTGCTCATCATTCCGCTGGCGATGTGGGCGCGTGTGCTCGGCGTGCTGATCGCGGTGTGCTGTGTGACATGGGCCTGGGTATCGCTGCGCCTGCGCGCCGAGCGGCAGCGTGGGTCGGTGAGGTTGGCCGAGGGCATGGTGCTGCCCGCTGCGGGGTTTCGTCAGCCGGTGGTGCTGGTCTGCGGTGATGGCCTGGATGGGCTGTTCGGCGGGGTTGCCGTCGGGCAGTTGGCCCTGCGGGTGACCGAGCGAGGGTGCTACGTGCGCGTACCGAGCCTGGAGCAACTGCCGGCTATCACCGATCACCTTCTGGCCTTGCGGCCGGGCTGGGCCGGGCAACTGGGCGTGATGTTCAGCGTCAGCCCCGGCGCGCACAGTGATGGGGCGGTACTCGCCGGTCAGATGCGCGCCTTCAGTCATCAACTGGCCTTGGCCCGCAAACGCGGGGTTGCGCTGCCGCTGTTGCTGGTGAGCTACCTGCAAACCCTGCAGGACGAGGCACCCTGGTTCTGTTGGGGCAGCGGGCAGGCCGAGGTCCGTGTGTGTGATGCGGGTGCTTGCGTCAGCCTGGATGACTGGCAACAGCAACCCGCTGACTCGCTCAGGCAGGCCGCTCGGATGCACGCCAGCATTCAACTGAACAGCGCTGTGGCCTGGCTTCACGAAGCGGTACTGCCGCACCTTGTCATGCGTAGCGCTTCTGGCCTGGTGGCGATCTGCGCAGTTACGTGGGGGCCGGCATTGGCGCATGCCGTGAAGGGGAACCTGTGGCAGCAATGGTTACGCAGCAAAGTGGCGCTGGCGGATCACAGGGCGGTTGTGGCCGATGCTGTGTTGCCGTTCCCGGACCCTTTGCTCAACCTGCTGCCGCTCGGCCCGCTGCGTTCCCCGGTGCAACGCGCGAGCGTTGTTGCGCTGTGGTTGTTCGCTGTCGCCGGTGTTGTCGCACTTGCCAGTTCGGCGTGGCAGAACGCCCTGTTGCTGCGCCAAGTCAGTGATGACCTGCGACGTTATTCGGCGATCCCGCAACCGACCCAGCGTAATCAGCGCGAGTTTCTTTGGCGTGAAAGTGCCGTGGGCGTGCTGCGCCAGGACGCCCAGCGTCTGGACGCGTACTACCGGCACGGTGCGCCCCCGGCATTCGGCCTGGGCCTGTATCGCGGCGAACGCCTGCGCGCTGCGCTGCTGGCGGTACTGGCTGCTCACGTTGAGCCGCCACCGGCCGCATCGCCTGCGCGGGCTGCCAGCCCGGTGCGGTTGGACAGCCTGTCGCTGTTCGCCAGCGGCAGTGCCCAGCTTAAGGCGGATTCAGCCAAGATCCTGATCAATGCGCTGGTCGATATCAAGGCCCAGCCCGGCTGGCTGATCGTGATCTCGGGGCATACCGATGCCACTGGCGACCCCGAGAACAACCTTCGACTGTCCCGCGCCCGCGCCGCTGCCGTGCATGACTGGATGCAACGCATGGGCGGCATTCCCGACAGCTGCTTTGCCGTGCAGGGTTTCGGCGCCAGCCAGCCGATTGCCGGTAACGACACCGAGGCGGGGCGTGCAGCCAACCGCCGCGTTGATATCCGTCTGGTACCTGAGGCGGGGGCCTGCGCGCTTCCCGTTGCAAGCCCGGACAGGCAACCCCCGGTCGCATTCCGCGACATTTAAATCTACGAGAAAAAGGAGCTTCACATGGCAATTCCCGTTTACCTCTGGCTGCAAGACGACGGCGGCGCAACTATCAAGGGTTCGGTGAACGTGCAACAACGCGAGGGCAGCATCGAGGTGGTTGCCCAGGATCACAGTCTGTACATCCCCACCGACAACAACACCGGGAAATTGACCGGTACGCGGGTTCATACCCCGTTTCTGTTTTCCAAGGAAATCGATGCCTCCAGCCCCTATCTCTACAAGGCGGTCACCACCGGGCAAACCCTCAAGAGTGCCGAGTTCAAGTGGTACCGCATCGATGATGCGGGGCAGGAGGTCGAGTACTTCATCACCAAACTCGAAGAGGTCAAGGTCGTGAAAGTCGCGCCGAAAATGCACGACGTCAAAGACCCCAGCAAAGAGAAGCACAACCACCTCGAGCAGGTGGAGTTGCGTTACGAGAAGGTCACCTGGACCTACAAGGACGGCAACATCATCCACTCCGATTCGTGGAATGAACGCCAAAGCGCTTGATACGCCCGGAGCAGCAGGTGGGTCTTTGCCTGCTGGCTCCCGGTGTGCTGGGTTGAGCGTCCGTTCGCGGGCGTTCAGCCAAACACATCGAGTTTCCGGCCCGCGACTGGCGTTAACGATCGCGTACCACCATCACCGAACAAGGATGTAGCCGTATGGCCCAGAATTCCACGCGCTTGCTTCGTCGTCTCAACCCTTACTGCGCCCAGGCGTTGAGTGCAGCGGCCACGCTGTGCCAAAGCCGTGCCCACGCGCAGATCACCGTCGAACACTGGCTACTCAAGTTGCTGGGGCAAGGTGAAGGCGACCTGACCGTGATCGCACGTCGCTATGAGTGGAATATGGAGACGTTGTGGTATGGCTTGCTGGAGCACATCGATCGTCTGCCGCGTAGCGTGCAGAGCAAGCCGCAGCTGTCGGCGCCATTGCAGCAACTGATCAAAAATGCCTGGTTGCGTGCCTCATTGGACGAGCACAACGACAGCCTGCGTTCCGTACATCTGCTGAGCGCGTTGATGGAGACGCCCAACCTGCTGGCGTGCGAAGCCGTATGGCCTTTGCTCAGTCTCAGTGAGGCGCAGTTGCAGCGGCTGCAGGTGCTGCTGGACCAAACCTCCGAAGAGCGCCGCGCGGTGCAGACGTCAGTGATCGCGGTGCCTTCAAGTGAACTCGCCATACTCCCGCCCAGCGTGTCGAAAGACGATGCGTTAGCGGCGCTGCTGGACAGGTTCACCCAGGACCTGACCGCCAAGGCCGCGCAAGGGAAGATCGACCCGGTGTTCGGCCGCGATGATGAAATCCGTCAGGTCATTGACATCCTCAGCCGTCGGCGCAAAAACAATCCGATCCTGGTGGGCGAGCCTGGTGTCGGCAAAACGGCGCTGGTCGAAGGCCTGGCGTTGAGCATTGCCCAAGGCAAGGTGCCGGACAGTCTCAAAACAGTCAGTGTGCGTACCCTTGACCTGGGATTGTTGCAAGCCGGCGCTGGCGTCAAGGGCGAGTTCGAACAACGCCTGAAAAACGTGATCGACGCCGTACAGCAGTGCGAACAACCGGTGCTGTTGTTTATCGATGAGGCCCATACCCTGGTCGGGGCCGGCAACCAGGCCGGCGGCGCCGATGCGGCCAACCTGCTCAAGCCCGCTCTGGCCCGTGGCGAGTTGCGCACCATCGCCGCGACCACCTGGAGTGAATACAAGCAGTATTTCGAGCGTGATGCCGCTTTGGAAAGACGCTTTCAAATGGTCAAGGTCGAGGAACCGGACGACGCGAACGCTTGCCTGATGTTACGCGGGCTCAAGGCGCGCTACGCCAGCCATCACGGTGTGCACATCCAGGATGCGGCAGTGCAGGCGGCGGTCAGCCTGTCGAGGCGCTACCTGACGGGGCGCCAGTTGCCGGACAAAGCCGTCGACCTGCTGGACACCGCCAGCGCCCGCGTGTGCATGAGCCTGGACTGCGAACCGCAGGCGTTGCGCCGTCTGAGTGTCCTGCAAGTGGCCCTGGAACTGGAGGGCCAAGCGCTGGAGCAGGATCAACGGCTTGGCGGCCACAGCGTGGATGAGCGTCTGGCGACGATTGCCGCGCAACACGCCGATCTGCAACGTCAGCACGCCGATCTGGAACAGCAATACCGCCAAGAACTCGATCTGGCCCAACAACTGATTGCTGCGCGCCAGGCGCAGCCACCGCAGCGGGATACCTGTGCACAGTTGCAACGGCAGTTGAGTGACATTCAAGGCAGCCAGCCACTGCTGTCTTTGGATGTCGACGCACGTAGCGTGGCGCAAGTCATCGCCGACTGGACCGGCGTGCCGCTGGGCAGCTTACTCAAGGACGAGCAGGCCAATCTGCTGCTGCTCGAACAGCAATTGCAAGCGCGCGTGATCGGCCAGGCTCCGGCCTTGAGTGCCTTGGCTCAGCGCCTGCGTGCGGCCAAAACCGGGCTCACCGATGAGAAGGCGCCGTTGGGCGTGTTCCTGCTGGTCGGCACCAGCGGCGTAGGCAAAACCGAAACGGCGCTGGCCTTGGCCGACAGCCTGTTCGGCGGCGAAAAATCACTGATCACCCTCAACTTTTCCGAGTACCAGGAAGCCCACACAGTCAGTCAACTCAAAGGCTCGCCACCCGGATACGTCGGCTACGGCCGGGGCGGTGTATTGACCGAAGCCGTGCGCCAGCGGCCCTACAGCGTTGTGTTGCTCGACGAGGTGGAAAAGGCGCATCGCGATGTGCTTAACCTGTTCTACCAAGTCTTCGATCGTGGGTTTATGCGCGATGGCGAAGGGCGCGAGATCGACTTCCGTAACACGGTCATTCTGATGACCTCCAACCTCGGCAGCGATCTACTGCACACCAGCGTGCAGGAACACCCGGAGATACCGGACAGCGTGCTGCATGAACGACTGCGTCCGATCCTGCGCGAACACTTTCAGCCAGCGTTGCTGGCGCGCTTTCAAACCCTGATCTATCGCCCGCTGCGAGCCGACGCACTCAAATGCATTGTTGCGATCAAGCTGGCCCAGGTCGCCAAGCGCCTGCAGCGTCATTACGGCCTGGATTGCCGGATTGACGACACCCTGAACGACGCCTTGGTTGCTGCCTGCCTGCTACCGGATTCAGGTGCACGCAACATCGACAGCTTGCTTAACGAGCAGATCCTGCCGGTCCTCAGTCAACACCTGTTGGCGCGTCGAGCGGCGCAACTGCGCACCCACGGCGTGAGCTTGGGCTATAGCGAGGATGAAGGGATCAGTCTGCATTTCAGCGATGTTCAAGACACGGCGCAGGCCGTCGCCCTGGAGGTGTGAACGTGCTGAGCGGATTGCAGGCTTTCTTCGACCACAGCCGGCACACCCTGAGTGTGCGCAACATCGAAGCCCGTCTCGACGTGTTGGCCTTTGAAGGCCACGAACACCTGAGCCAGCCCTTCACCTATCGCGTGGAATTCACCAGCACCGAACGTGACCTCGCCGCCGAAACCCTGCTTGGCCAGGACGCCCGTTTCAGCCTGCACGCCGC
>NZ_QBUF01000026.1:0-29700 GCF_003058185.1 Pseudomonas sp. GV105 | reverse complement strand
ACGGCAGCGACCAATGCTCCAGCCACACGGTGGATTCGATACGCCCCAGCGGATCTTGCGTCTCGCACAGGTTGCCGGACTCGTCGTAACCGAACGTCCACTGACCGCCCTGAGGGTCGGTGGCGCCGAGCAACTGGCGCTCGTCATTCCAGTCGAATTGCCAGGTTTGGCCGAGGTTGTCGGTGTACTCGGTGATCTGGTACTGGGCATTCCACCGACGGGTGCTGACCCGTTGCAAGCCATCGGTAATCCGCGTGGTTCCGGCGTGTAGGTCATAGTCGAACTGGTAGTCATCGCCTTCGTCGGTCCAGTGTCGGACCACGCGCCATTCGGCGTCTTCCACACAGGCCCATTGGTAATAGCAACGCAGTCCGGCGGGCCGTTGGTGCTCGACCATGCGCCGGCCGCTGTCGTAGGCAAAGCGGCGCTGCACATGCCCGGCAGCGTCGCGAACTTCGGCCAGGTCGCCAGCGGCATCGTAGTGGTAGCTGACTAACACTTCGCGGCTGTGATCGGGGAACAGGCGGTCAATCTGCCCGACCCGGCCGGGCCATTGCAGGCTGTAGCCCAGTTCGAGTCGTACATCATTGAAGGAATCGCGTAACTGGCTCAAGCGACCTTGGGCGTCATAGTCGAGGAGGATGCGGTTGTCATTGCGGTCCCCCAACTGGCTCAGGCGCAGGTGCGACGGGTTGCCTGGCGTCGGCTCAAACAACCTGTAGAGCCCATCGACGCTCTCGATCAGCACCTGCCCGTGGGCATGGCGCCGCACGCTCAGGCCTTCGCCCGCGCTGAACACCGCGCCGCCCAAGGGGATCACGCCCATATCGATCTGCCGGGCCTGCTCGTCGGTGTAGATCAGGCGCTCGCCGCCCTCAGCAAGCCCCTGCATTTCGACGAAAACCTCGTAGATCACACTCCAACCGGCGCCGAACAGGCCATCGCGGCGTTCGTCCCGACTGCTGTAGTAGCGCTGCCACTCGATCGGCAACAGGCCAGGCAGGGTGAAGTCCAAGTCGTCTTCACCGTCGAGAATTTTCGCCCCCGTGGCGCTGTGTACCGGGTTGGGCGAACCTGCGACCGCGGAGGTAATGGCATTGCTCACCTGGCTGCTGCCCCACGACACCAGCCCGCCCACCACCATGCACGGCAGCTTGCTGAAAAACTTCGCGCCACCGCCGCGCAAGGTCAGCAGCGCCGTCACCGCCAAGCCAACCCCCGGCGTCTTGCCGCTGCGGATTTCGCGGACGACGACCGGGGCGCCGCCGATGATCACATTCGGCGAAACCTGTACCGTCCCAACCTTGGCCTCGCACGTGCTGCGATCCCCACTGCGCACGGCGGGCTGGCCGTTGATAAATACGCGACTGGAACCCTCGGCCATGTACTGCTCTGGCATCGGCGGATGTTTATCGCAGTCGACTTTATCGCCAGGACAAGGCACGGCGCCCAAGGCTGGCGTAGCGACTGTCGGGCGCCATAGCTGAGAGAAAAAGCCTTCCGCAATATCCAGATAAGTAGGCTCACCCTCTGGCGCTGCGATTACATCCGAGATCTTGCCCGCCGCCCGCGCCGCGGGTTTGCCGTTGATGAATACGTTGGGCGAGCCACTGCTGATGAAGGCGTCGATGACGGGAGGAAACAGGGCATTGGCGAAAGACTCACATAATCGTGAGAGGCCTTTATCCGCGCCGGTTTTGCTCATGCCGACGCCGACCACCGCACCCACCACGGCGCCGAGTACAACGCAGCCGAGGCCGCCAGTCGCCACGGTCAAACCCGCCGCCGCAACCACCGCCGCTGTCGCCAAGGCCGTCACGGCCACGCTGGCCGCAATCTCCAGGACGCCGCCTAACACGTCGGCCAGCATTGAACTGTGCAGAAGCGCATCGCCCTCGCGGGCAGCCCAAGGCGTGTCAGTCATGCGCAACGATCCGTGTCCGAAAGGACCGGGATCAAATCACGCGGTGGTTGCCTTGCTCAGGTGAGACTTTCCGATGCGCTCGTAGGAATGCTCCGAATCAGCACCCTGACTAAATGCATATAGGGAATAATCACAAATAAGATAATCAGTTATTTTAATAATTACCATATAACCAAAAAGAACTTCACAGCAGGTTTTTATGGGAATAACGTTAACCCCTCACCGACCCCTTCTCCAGGCGGAGGTAGCCGAACCCTTTCTTGATCTGCCTGGAGCCTGTATCCCATGGTCTTTGCCTCCCCGTTCAAACGCCTGCTCCTGGGCACCGCACTGGCCTTCGGCCTGAGCACCGGCGCCCATGCCGCCGACCTGCAACCGCTGCGGGTGGCCAATCAGAAATCGACGATCAAGGCGCTGCTGGAAGTCTCCGGCGAAGCCAAGAATGTGCCCTATGAAATCCAGTGGGCGGAATTTCCGTCCGCCTCGCCGCTGGGTGAAGCCTTGAATGCTGGCGCCGTGGATATCGGTGCGCTGGGCGATGCACCGTATGTGTTCGCCCTCGGTGCCGGTGCAGCGCTCAAGGTGGTCAGCATCATCCACGCCGACGGGCGTAGCACCACCGCCCTGCTGGTGCCGAAGGACTCGCCCATCAAGACCGTGGCGGACCTCAAAGGCAAGCGCATCGTGACAGGCCGTGGCTCCATCGGGCATTACCTGGCGATCAAGGCCCTGGCCAGCGCCGGCCTGACCACCCAGGACGTGCAGTTCATTTTCCTGCTGCCCAGCGAATCGCGCCTGGTGCTGGACAATGGCAGCGCCGATGCCTGGTCGACCTGGGCCCCCTACACCACCGTGGTCACCTCACAAAGCCAGGTGCGGATCGTGGCCAGCGGCAACACGCTGTTGAGCAACCACCTGTACCTCGCGGCAACCAGCCAGGCCATCAGCGAAAAACGCGCGCAGCTCGACGACTTTGTCGCACGCATCGACCGCGCCTACGCCTGGGCCAATACGCACCCCAACGAGTACGCCGCCGCCCAGAGCAAAATCACCGGGCTGCCGCTGGCCGTGCATGTGGCCGTGGCCAAAGAGACCCACCTGACCCCGGTACTGATTGACGACGCCGTGATCAGCGGCCTGCAAGCGACCGCCGACACCTACCAACAAGAAGGCCTGCTGCCCCGGCACATCGACGTGTCGCAGGGTTTCGACAAGAGCTTTAACGCCAAGCGTGCCCCCCAAAACCAAGCATCGCGTTAACAGGAGCAGAACATGAGCAAGCCACGTCAATTGAAACTCGGCGCCATGGTCCACGGTGTCGGCCACGGCTGGGGCGAATGGCGCCACCCACAGGCGCAACCGAATGCCAGTACGAATTTTGCGTTCTACAAGCAGCAGACTGAACTGGCCGAAACCGCCAAGTTCGACTTCGTGTTCATCGCCGACAGCCTGCACATCCATGCCAAATCCAGCCCGCATTACCTCAACCGGTTCGAACCGCTGACCATCCTCTCGGCCCTGGCCGCGTTGACCACGCATATCGGCCTGGTCGCCACCGTCACCGTCAGCTACACCGAGCCCTACCAGGTCGCACGCCAGTTCGCCTCGCTGGACCACATCAGCGGCGGCCGCGCCGGCTGGAACGTGGTCACCTCGTGGCTGAGCGGCACCGCCGAAAACTTCGGCAAGGCCGAGCACCCGCCGCATGCGGTGCGCTATCGCATCGCCAGGGAACACCTGAATGTGGTCAAGGGGTTGTGGGACTCCTGGGAAGACGACGCCTTTGCCTACAACAAGCAAAGCGGTGAGTTCTTCACCCCGCACAAACTGCACACGCTGAATCACCAGGGCGAGTTTTTCTCGGTGAAAGGCCCGCTCAACATCGCCCGTTCGCGCCAGGGCCAGCCGGCGATTTTCCAGGCGGGCACCTCGGAGGACGGGCGCAACTTCGCCGCCGAGCATGCTGATGCGATCTTTGTGCATGTCGACAGCATCGAAGACGGCCTGGCCTACACCCAAGACCTCAAACGCCGCGCCACAGGCTTCGGCCGCGACGCCGACAGCCTGTCGATCCTGCCGGGTATCCGCCCGATTGTCGGCCGCGACGCCGCCGAAGTGGAACGCCGCTATCAGCAGGCAGTGGACCTGGTGACCGTGGAAGATGCGATTGTCGCCCTCGGTCGCCCGTTCAACGACCATGACTTCAGCCAGTACCCGCTGGACGAACCGTTCCCCGAGTTGGGCGAACTGGGTTCCAACAGCCAGAAAGGCGGCTCCGACCACATCAAACAACTGGCCCGGGACAAAGGCCTGACCCTGCGCGAAGTGGCCTTGCATTTCTCGCGGCCCAAGCGTGATTTTGTCGGCACCCCGGAGCACGTCGCCGATACGATCCAGACCTGGTTCGAGACCGGCGCCAGCGATGGTTTCATCGTCAATTCGGTGCTGCCCGATGGCTTGCAATACTTCACCGAACGGGTGGTGCCATTGCTGCAACAGCGCGGCCTGTTCCGCAGCGAATACAGCGGCCAGACCCTGCGCGACAACCTCGGCCTGGACGTACCGGCCAACCGCTACAGCGTCGCCGCCGAGGTCGAAGCACAGCAGGAGGCATTGGCATGAGCGAATCCCTCCACATCGGGGAGCCAGCCCGCGCCCCGATTTCTGACCGAGTCCACGCATCATGACGTCATCCTCGCCACCGTCCTTGCGCGCCGTGGAAGTCGCCGACTTCGACGCCCTGCTCGACCGTCTCAGCGCCGAACTGGCCGGCAGCGCTCAGCTTTTCGACGAGAGCGGCGCCTTCCCCCACGCCAACTTCAAACGGCTGCATGAACACGGCCTGCTCGCCCTCACCGTGCCCAAGGCCCTCGGTGGTGGCGGCGCCAGCCTGGCCCAGGCACGCAAAGCCATCAGCGCGATTGCCAAGGGCGAACCCTCTACCGCGCTGATCCTGGTGATGCAGTACCTGCAACACACGCGCCTGCAAGACAGCAAAACCTGGCCCGCGCACCTGCGTGTAAAAGTCGCCGAAGACGCGGTACGCCACGGTGCGTTGATCAACGCGCTGCGCGTCGAGCCGGACCTCGGCACCCCCGCCCGCGGCGGCCTGCCGGCGACCACCGCAGTGCGCAGCCCTGAAGGCTGGCGCATCAGCGGGCGCAAGCTCTACTCCACCGGCAGCCACGGCCTGAGCTGGTTCAGCGTGTGGGCGCGCAGTGACGATGCCGACCCGCTGGTAGGCGCCTGGCTGGTCCCCAAAAACAGCCCCGGCATAAGCATCATCGACAGCTGGGACCACCTGGGCATGCGCGCTACCTGTAGCCATGACGTGGTGTTCGACAACGTGCTGGTGCCGCTCAACCACGCCGTCAGCGTCAGCCCCTGGAGCGCACCGCAGCCGGAGCTGGATGCCGAGGGGTTGCTGTGGATGTCAGTGCTGCTGTCGTCGGTGTATGACGCCGTGGCCCAGGCCGCGCGCAATTGGCTGGTGAACTGGCTGCAAACGCGCCAGCCGTCCAACCTCGGCGCCGCGCTGGCGACATTGCCGCGTTTCCAGGAAACCGTCGGGCATATCGACACCCTGCTGTTTGCCAACCGCAGCCTGCTCGACGCCGCCGCCGAAGGGCATACCCCGGCCGGCAATGCGGCGCAGTTGAAGTACCTGGTGACCGGCAACGCGATCCGCGCCGTGGAGCTGGCGATCGAAGCCTCGGGCAACCCCGGCCTGTCCCGCCACAGCCCGCTGCAGCGCCACTACCGCGACGTGTTGTGCAGCCGCGTCCACACCCCGCAGAACGATGCCGTGCTGCAAGGCGTCGGCAAGGCGGCCTTCGCCCAACGGCAGAAGGAACGCACATGAGCCCGCTGATTATTGCCAGCCAGCGGGATGAAGACTTCAACGCCGTGATCCGTGAGCGGCTGGCCTCTCTCCACGCGACGGCGCTGGAACCGTTGCCGGACGGGCACCCGCTGTACACCTATCCGCGGGTACGGCGGTCACCGCATACGCGGCGATTTCCACCACTGGCCAAGATGCGATTGCCGCTACGTTCCTGGCCAACCTGATCCGTCAGCTGTTCAACAGCCGTTAGCCAGGCGCTCGCGCAGGAACTCCACCAGCGCCTGCACCGGCCTCGAACTCTGCCGGTGCTGCGGGTACACCGCCGACAGCGTCAGGGCCTCGGGGGCGAAGTCTTGCAACAGCGTCACCAGGCGCCCGTCCGCCAAGGCATCGGCGACGATAAAGGTCGGCAGGTAGGTGACGCCCAACCCGGCGATGGCGGCGTCGCGCAGCAACTCGCCATTATTGACGCGCATGCGCCCGCTGACGTTCAGCGACTGCGGCTTGCCTTTGCTCTGGAACCGCCATTGCACCTGGCGGCCGTGGCCGTAGGGCAGGCAATCGTGGTCGGTCAGGTCGTCGGGTTTCTGCGGTGTGCCACGCAACGCAAGGTACTCGGGGCTGGCGCAGTACACACGCTGCACGCTGGCGATACGCCGGGCGATCAGGGTGGAGTCTTCGAGGATGCCGATGCGCAACACCAGATCGTAGCCTTCGCCGATCAAGTCCACTGGGCGGTCGCTCAGATCGACTTCCACCGACACCTGCGGATAGCGCTGCAAAAACAGCGGCAACAGGCAACCCAGATGGGCCATGGCAAACGACAACGGCGCACTCAGGCGAATGGTGCCGCGCGGTTCGCTGTTCTGCCCGGCAATGCCCTGCTCCACTTGCTCGACTTCGCTGAGCAGGCGCAAGGCCGATTCGTAGTAACTCTGCCCCAGGGGTGTGACATCCAGGCGGCGGGTCGAGCGGTTGAGCAGGCGCACGCCGAGGCGGTCTTCGAGTTGGATCAGGCGGCGGCTGACGAATTGCTTGGACAGCCCCAATTGCTCGGCGGCGGCGGTGAAACTGCCGGATTCCATGACCTGGCAAAACAGGCGCATGTCTTCGAAGGGATTCATTGTCGCGTCTCGGTGGACATTTTGCTGATTTATAGCCTGTCAGGTGCTGCACCACAAACCTAATGTGCCAACACAATCAAAAGTGGGAGGGGGCTTGCCCCCTCCCACAGGGGATTACCGAGATTCCCGAGGTCGGGTTACTTGGTGGTGAACGCCGAGTAGCTGTTCATCAGGTTGCGGTAGTTGGGAATGCGCGGCGACAGCAGGTTGGCCAGGCCTTCCATGTCGTTGCGCCAGTCAACCTGCAGCTCGCAGGCCACGGAGAACCAGTTCACCAGTTGCGCGCCGGCCGCGGTCATACGAGCCCAGGCAGCCTGTTGCACGGTTTCGTTGAAGGTACCGGAAGCGTCGGTGACCACGAACACCTCAAAGCCTTCGGAGAGAGCGCACAGGGTCGGGAACGCTACGCATACATCCGTCACCACACCGGCAATGATGATCTGCTTGCGGCCGGTGGCCTTCACCGCCTTGACGAAGTCTTCGTTGTCCCAGGCGTTGATCTGGCCAGGGCGCGGGATGTACGGCGCGTCCGGGAACAGTGCTTTGAGCTCGGGCACCAGCGGGCCGTTGGGGCCGCTTTCAAAGCTGGTGGTGAGGATGGTCGGCAGGTTGAAGAACTTCGCCACGTCGGCCAGGGCCAGCACGTTGTTCTTGAATTCGTTGGGGGAGAAATCCTGCACCAGGGAGATCAGGCCGGTCTGGTGATCCACCATCAGCACCACGGCGTCATCTTTGTTCAAGCGCTTGTAAGTCATGGGTTAACTCCTTTGTGGGTTTAGGTATCAGAACGCAAAGCACGAGCAGCCAAACGCACCCCAGAAGCCCTGGAAGTCGCTGACCGGCACGTTGGAAAGACGCGCTTTCTCATGGCCATGAGCATGCACGCCACACGGGCCACTGCAGTGGTGAGCCTGCGCCTGCAGCGGCGAAGCGGGACGCCAGTGCCCCGGCACCTTGACCACCGGCGACCAGTCCGGCAGCACCGGCACGCGCGGCGGTGCGAAATCTTCGAAGTCGCCGGCGCCATACACCACCTTGCCGCCGACCACGGTCAGCACCGACTCGATCCACTTGATGGCCTCTTCATCGACGCTGAAAAAATCCGCCGAGAGCGCGGCGACGTCCGCCAACTGGCCGACCTTGATCTGGCCCTTCTTGCCCTGCTCGGACGAGAACCAGGCGCTGCCATGGGTGAACAGCTCCAGCGCGGTCAGGCGCGGCAGGCCTTCGGCGTGCAGCTCCAGGCCGCCCACAGTGCGGCCGCTGACCATCCAGTACAGCGAGGTCCACGGGTTGTAGCTCGACACCCGCGTGGCGTCGGTGCCCGCGCCGACCGGTACGCCTTCGGCGAGCATGCGTTTGATCGGCGGCGTGGCTTCGGCGGCCTTGGCGCCGTAGCGCTCGACAAAGTACTCACCCTGGAACGCCATGCGGTCCTGGATCGCAATCCCGCCGCCGAGGGCGCGCACACGCTCGATGTTGTGCGGGGTGATGGTTTCGGCGTGGTCGAAGAACCACGGCAGGCCATTGAACGGGATGTCGCGGTTGACCTTCTCGAACACGTCGAGCATGCGCGAGATCGATTCGTTATAGGTGGCGTGCAGGCGGAACGGCCAGCGCTGCTCGACCAGGTGGCGCACCACCGGCTCCAGTTCCTGCTCCATGCTCAGCGGCAGGTCGGGGCGCGGCTCGAGGAAGTCTTCGAAGTCGGCGGCGGAGAACACCAGCATCTCGCCGGCGCCGTTGTGCCGCAGGTAGTCGTCGCCCTGGTGCAGGGTGACGCTGCCGGTCCAGTGCTTGAAGTCGCTGAGTTCTTCCTTGGGCTTCTGCGTGAACAGGTTGTAGGCGATACGTACCGTCAGCTGTTCATCCTTGGCCAGTTGCTCGATCACCGCGTAATCGTCGGGGTAGTTCTGGAAGCCGCCGCCGGCGTCGATCGCACTGGTCAGGCCGAGGCGATTGAGTTCGCGCATGAACTGGCGGGTCGAGTTGACCTGGTATTCCAACGGCAGTTTCGGGCCCTTGGCCAGGGTCGCATACAGGATCATCGCGTTGGGCCGCGCCACCAGCATGCCGGTGGGGTTGCCGTTGCTGTCACGCACGATCTCGCCGCCCGGCGGGTTCGGGGTGTCCTTGGTGTAGCCAGCCACGCGCAGGGCGGCGCGGTTGAGCAAGGCGCGGTCATACAGGTGCAGCACGAACACCGGCGTGTCCGGCGCCGCTTGGTTGAGCTCGTCCAGGGTCGGCATGCGCTTTTCGGCGAACTGGAATTCGTTCCAGCCGCCGACCACGCGCACCCATTGCGGCGTCGGGGTGCGATCGGCCTGGTCCTTGAGCATGCGCAGGGCGTCGGCCAGGGACGGCACGCCTTCCCAGCGCAGTTCGAGGTTGTAGTTCAAGCCGCCACGGATCAGGTGCAGGTGCGAGTCGTTGAGGCCGGGGATCACCGTGCGGCCCTTGAGGTCGATGACCTGGGTGCCGCTGCCGCGCAGGGCCATGGCCTCGCCATCGGTGCCCACGGCCACGAAGCGCCCCTGGCGAATGGCGACGGCAGTGGCGCGTGGGTTTTCACGGTCCACGGTGTGGAACTGGCCATTGAACAAAATCAGATCGGCGTTCATAGGGTTTCCTTTACAGAGGCTTCAAGCCAGGGAGCGAACAGGCGGGTAGCCGCCGGCATCAGCAGGTACACCACCAGCAACACGATGGTCAGGGTGATCAGGAAGGTGGCGACCACGTAGTTGGACAGGAACGGGTGCAGGCCCAATATCGGGCCCCACACGATCGGTACCAGCAGGGTCAGCGGCAGGATCACGCACAGGGTGACCACGGCCTGTTTCCAGCGCGGCGGTTTGGCGACGCTGTCGGTTTGGGGGGTGAACCAGAACTCGTTGACCGCACCGATTTCGGTGTGGTCGCCGTCGGCCAGCATCGGCGCGGCTTCTTCGATCAGGGTTTTGCGCTCGGGGGAGTCGAGCCAGCGTTGCAGGTCGTCGGTGGAGCGGTAGCGCAACACGCAGGTGAACAGCGACAGGCCGTCGTGTTTACCGCGCACGACGTCGACGCCGAGGTGGCCCGGGCGTTCGCCGGCGATGCGTACTATGCGGCGTAGCCACGCTTCGTAGTTGGCCTCGCTGCCGGATTTGATCCGGTGTTTGACGATCAGGGTGACGACTTCGTCGGAACCGGTTTCAGGTGTTGGGTCCATGGTGTGTTCTTCCCCCTGGAGAGCTGAGCGATGAGACGAGTTTGGCGGCGACGGGCGATTCGGAATTGGATGTTTGTGCTGTTTGGCGCGGTGACTTGCCGGGCCGCCTACGCGGGGAAGCTGGACATGTGCGCGCTGATCCGGCTCCTCAACCAGCGCTCCGCCGGGTCGTTGTCATGCACCCCGCTCCACACCATCGACAGCTCCGCGGCGTCGATTGCAAACGGTGGGTCCTGCGCGCGCAACGTGGTGCCTTCGGTCAAGGCGCACGCTGCGTAGTCCGGCACGGTCGCGATGATCTGCGTGCCCGCCAGTAACGCCCGCAAGCCACTGAATTGCGGCACCGCCAGCACCACCCGGCGCGCCCGGCCGATGCGCGCCAGGTCGAGGTCGATATTGCCGCTCAAGTCCCCCGAAAACGACACCATGGCATGCGGCCGTTCACAGTATTCGTCCAGGCTCAGCGGTGCGGTGCCGCCATCGCCGCGCAGCACCTTGCACGGAATGTCGCGCAGTTTCTTGCGCTTGGCATTGGCCGGCAGATCCGTGGTGTAGCTGACTCCCACGGTGATCTCGCCACTGGCCAGCAGCGACGACATCAACAGGTAATTGGCGCGGCGCACCACCACCACGATCCCCGGTGCCTCGTCGCGCAGTTGGCTGAGCAACGGCGGGAACAGGCCGAATTCGGCGTCATCGGACAGGCCGATGCGGAACACCGCACAGCTGGTGGAAGGGTCGAAATCCTTGGCGCGGCTGACCGCGCTCGAGATGGTGTCCATGGCCGGTTGCAGCTCCTTGAGTATCGCCATTGCGCGTGGTGTGGGCTCCATGCCGCGCCCATTGCGCAGCAGCAACGGGTCGTCGAACAAATCGCGTAAACGGCCCAAGGCCGCGCTCACCGCTGGTTGGCCCATAAACAGTTTTTCGGCGACCCGGGTCAGGTTCTTCTCGAACATCAGCGCTTCGAAAATCACCAGCAGGTTCATGTCGACGCGGCGCAGGTCGTTGCGGTTCATGGTGGTCCCCAAACAGTTGACAGAGCACCAGCTAAGCACGCGGCGCGGCGAGCGCGATTGCACACCTGTGCTGTCTTTTCCACGCCAACAACTGGCGAAATTAACAACGATTAACTCGTCAGTCGGACGGCACGGCACCAAGAATGAGGCCGTCTACACTGCATCCATTCACCGGGAACGCTCCCATCGACTGCGGATATTTCGTCATGGCCCGACTTGAGCACGGTGCTCCAAGCTTCTGCGCGACCGGCGGCCTCTGCCCCCGGCGCGAGCGTATCGCCAAGCAACTGATCCTCGCCAACCTCGGCGAAAGCCTGGCGATTGCCGACCTGGCCCAGGCCTGCGCACTGTCGCGCAGCCACTTCTCCCGCGCCTTCAAATGCACCACCGGGCTGTCGCCGCAGGAATGGATTCGCCAACAGCGCATCCAGCGCGCCAAGGAGTTGATCACCGGTACGTCCTTGAGCCTGACGCAAATCAGCCTGGAATGTGGCTTCTGCGACCAGGCGCACTTCTGCCATATGTTCACGCGCAGCGAAGGCGTCAACCCGATGACCTGGCGTAATCACCAATTGCGTCGCAAGCAGGCGATTGCCGCCTAGTGGTCAGCGCAAGCGTGGAATATGCTGGGCGAACCCTTTTTTCAGAGCACGCGCTGGCATGAACGACCTCAGCGAACAGGCCGTACACTTCGGCCCGTATCGGATACACCCGCGCCAACGCCTGGTGCTGGAGGCTGGCCGGCCGTTGCGCCTGGGACGGCGGGCAGTGGACATCCTGCTGATCCTGCTGGAACAGGCCGGCAATGTGGTGAGCAAGCAGGAACTGATCGCGCGGGTCTGGCCCAAAAGCGTGGTCGAAGACGGCAACCTGCGCGTGCATATGGCGGCGTTGCGCAAGGCCCTGGGCGATGGCCAGGCCGGGCAGCGCTATATCGTCACCGTGGCCCAGCGCGGTTACAGTTTTGTTGCGCCACTGAGCATCGAACCGATGACCCTTCCAACCGACGGCAGTGCGCAAAGCCAGGCCCACAACCTGCCGCTGCGCAGCACGCGGATGATCGGCCGCCAGGCGCTGATCGATGCGCTGGTGCAGCAATTGCCGCAACAACGCTTTATCACCCTGACCGGCGCGGGAGGCATCGGTAAGACCACGGTCGCGCTGCGTGTCGCCGAGTTGTTGATCGGGCATTACCGCGACGGCATTCGCCTGCTCGACCTCGCCCCCCTCAGCGCGCCGTCGATGATCCTGCCCAACCTCGCCGCCCTGCTCGACCTCACCCCCGACGAACACGCGCCGCTGTTGACCCTCGCGCGCAGTCTCCACACGCGCCAGTTGCTGTTGGTAATCGACAACTGCGAACACCTGCTCGATGACATCGCCCTGATCAGCGAGACCCTGCTGCGCCACGCCCCCAACGTTCACATCCTCGCCACCAGCCGTGAAGCACTGCGCGCCGAGGGTGAATACGTGCAGCGCCTGGAGCCGCTGGCCTGCCCGCCCGCCACCGGCAACCGTGCCCAGGCGCTGGGCTATCCGGCCCTGCAACTGTTGATCGAGCGCGCCATGTCCCATCAGGACAGCTTCGCGCTCAGCGAAGCCGAACTGCCATTGGCGATTGATATCTGCCAGCGCCTCGACGGTATCCCGCTGGCCATTGAACTGGTGGCGGCGCAGATCGAACGTTTCGGCCTGCAAGGCCTGCTGGTGCAGATGGAAGACAACTTTCGCCTGCTAACCCGTGGCCGCCGCAGTGCCCTGCCCCGCCAACAGACGCTGCGCGCCACGCTGGACTGGAGTTTCGACCTGCTCGCGCCCTGCGAACAGATCTGCCTGCGCCGCCTGGCGGTGTTTCGCGGCGGCTTCAGCCTGGCCAGCGCGGCGGCGGTGATCGCCGGGGAACAGATCGCGCCGGCCGAGGTGCTGGGTTCGATCACCCAACTGGTGGCCAAGTCCTTGCTCAATGTCGAGCCCGGCGATGACGAGATGGTCTACCGCCTGCTGGACATCACCCGCACCTACGCCCTGGAAAAGCTCAGCGTGGCCGCTGAACTCGACACCACCCGCGAGCGCCACGCCGCACGCTGCCTGGCCTTGATGGAACAGGCCCGGGACGATTGGGAACTGACCGCGACGCAGCCCTGGATCGACCGCTACGCGCCCCTGCGCGAAGACATCCGCGCCGCACTGGATTGGGGCCTGGGCGACCAGGGCACGCACCTGTTGGGTATTCGCCTGACGGTCAGCGCGATGCCGTTGTGGCAGGAGCTGTCATTGCTGGGGGAACACGGGCTGTACGTGGGCAAGGCGCTCGCACGGCTGGCGCAATCGCCCGCGCCGAACCCGCACTTGCACATGGCGTTGCAACTGGCGCTGGGCAGTTTTTCGTATCACACCCAGGGCGGTACGCCGCAGACCATTGACGCCTTTGCCTACGCGCGGCGCCTGGCCGAAGCGAACAACGACTTGAGCGGCCAGTTGCGTGCGGTGTCGGGCCATATGGCGGTCAACCTGTGCTGCGGCAATTATCGCCAGGCACTTGCGCAAAGCCTGCACTTCGATCAACTCGGCCCCCAAGCCGACCCCTTGCTCGACCTCAGCGCCCAGCGCCTGCGGGTACTGGCCCAGCACTTTGCCGGTCACCAGGCATTGGCCCTGCAAAATGCCGAACAGGTGATCCAGCGCATGGCCCACAGCGGCCATCTGAACCGGTTCACCCATGGCTTCGGCGTGCAGTACGACCAGGGCGTGGCCTCGCTGACGATCCTCGCTCGCATCCTGTGGCTGCGGGGGTTCCCGGAGCGTGCCTGGCGCACCGCGAACCAGGCCCTGGAACTGGCGCTGCAGATCAACCACGGCACCTCGATCTGCTACACCCTGGCCCTGGCCGGGGTGGTCATCGCCCGCTACAACGGCGACGCGGCCGCGGCCCATTCGCTGCAGGAACTGTTGTTGCAACAAGCGCAAAAGCACTCGGTGCAGCTGTTTCATACCTGGGCCCGACACTACGCGGGCGCAGCGCCGACGCAAGCCATGCCCGGGCTCGGCCTGATCGCGGATACCCTGGTGACCTTCAATGCGGGCGCGCTGGACGCGGCGATGTTCGAACGCGCCAAAAGCGGCGCGGCCGGCTGGTGTACAGCAGAGATCCTGCGGGTGCGCGCCGAGCACAGTGACGACATCCCGGCAGAAGCGCTGTTGCTCGAGGCACTCGGCCTGGCGCACCAGCAAGGCGCCCTGGCCTGGGAGTTACGCAGTGCGACCGCGCTGGCGCGGCTGTGGCAGCGCCAAGACCGCCGGCAAGCGGCTCGCGAGTTGCTGGACTCGGTCTACGGGCGATTCAGCGAAGGGTTCGCCACCCAGGACCTAATCGGCGTGCGCCGCCTGCTCGACGAGTTGCAGGACAAACGGCCGGCCTGAAAACGCCCCCAGATAATGCCCATACCCTTGCTGCAGGCGCGCCACTTGCAGCGGGTCGCGCAGTTGCGCCAGGGCGTAGCTGCGCACGCTGTTGAGCAAGCGGTAACGCTCGGGACCGAGGCCGGGCTCCACGCTCAGCAGCGAGATGTCGACCAGTCGCCGCAGCAGGTATGGCAGGTCGGCGTGAGCCAGCTCAGTGCCGGCGATCAACTGCCCCAGGACGGGCAAGCTCACCGCCATCTTGAACAGGCCCAGTTGCAGGAACAGCCAACGCTCCGGCAGGCTCAGGCGCTCGTATGACCAGTCCAGGGCCGCCGCCAGGGATCGGTGGCGTTCCAGCGCCGTGCGCCGACCGCGCGCCAGCACTTGCAGGCCGCTGCGCAATTGCACCTGCAAGCCCTGCACGCCGAGAGCATCGACCTGGGCCGCCGCCAGTTCGAGGGCCAACGGAATACCGTCGAGCCGGCGGCAGATATCGCGCAGCGCCGGCAAGTCCTGGGGCCGCAGGGCAAACCCTTGCTGACTGGCGCGCACGCGCGCGACGAACACCTGCACCGCCGAGTAGGCCATCGCCTGCTCGACGCTGCCCCAGGCGGATGGCATCGGCAGCGCCAGGCGAGGCACGCGCTGCACCCACTCGCCGGGCACCCGCAAGGCTTCGCGGCTGCTCAGCAACAGCGTCACCCCAGGCGCGCTGGCCTGCAGCGCGCGCACCAGATGACGGCAGGCGCCGAGCAACACGTCGGCGCCATCGAGCACCAGCAATAACTGGCGCGAGGCCAATTGACGGAAGAGCGCCGCGGCACTGTCAGCCGCGTCGAGCCCGAGGGTCTCGGCCAACTGGCGCAGCATTGCCGTGGGCGTATCGACACCGGCCAGATCCAGCCACCACACGCCGTCGCGATAACGCGGCAACACACGCTCGGCCAACGCCAGCGCCAGGCTGCTCTTGCCGACGCCAGCGCCTCCGGTGAGGGTCATCAGGCGTTGCCCCGACAGGCGTCGGACCAGCGTCCCCACCAGTTCGTCGCGACCGATCAGCGGGCTGAGCCGGGTCGCCAGGTTGTGCCGCGGTGCCGCGTTCCCAGCGGCCTCCTGCAGCGGCGCAACCAGGCAATAGCCGCGTTGGGGTTCATTGAGAATGTAGCGACGACCGTCCAATGCACGGCGCAGGGCGGCGATATGCACCCGCAGGTTGTTCTCTTCCACCACGCTGCACGGCCAGACGCGGGCGATCAGGGTGTCTTTGCTGACAAATTGCCCGGGCGTTTCGAGCAGCACCGCCAGGATGTCCAGCGCGCGCCCGCCCAACGGCACGGGCATGCCCGCCTTGCTGACCAGGCGCTGCTGGCGATGAAAGGTGTAAGGGCCAAAGCGCATCGCATGGTCGTTGTTCATCTGCGTAAAAGCGCTGAAACACCCGAGCTTGGGCGTCCGCGCATCCTTCTTCCATGGGCCTGCCGTTATCTTGCCAGCTCGTTGTAACAGGACAATGCTGGCACGGGGAGCGATACGGACAATCGGGTGCGCGAGACGGACATCCTGTCGTTAACTGAACTGCTGTCGGTATTGGGTGGGGTTGAGGCCGAGTTTTTCACTGAACAGAAAGCGCATATGCCGCACGCTGCCAAAGCCTGCGTGAAAGGCCACGGTCTTGAGCGGCAGGTCGGTGGTTTCCAGCAGATGCCGGGCGCGGTCGATGCGCGCGCCCTGCAGGAAGGCCATCGGCGTCATCTGCACCTCTTTGGCGAACAACCGCGCAAAGTGCCGCGCACTCATGCCGGCGAGTGCCGCCATGGATTCGATGGTGAACGGCTGGTCCAGATGCGCCAGCACATGGCTCTGCACCCGCGTGATCGCGGTTTCCTGGGGCGCCACGGCGGCGGTCATCGGGCTGAACTGGGCCTGCCCGCCCTGGCGCTTCATCACCACCAGCAGCACTTTGGCCACGTCCACCGCGACCTGCTTGCCGTGGTCCTGGGCGACAACCGACAGCGCCAGGTCGATGCCCGCCGTCACCCCGCCGGACGTGATCAGGCGGCCGTCCTGCAGGTAGATGCGGTCGGTTTCGACAACGGCCTGAGGGAAGGCCTTGATCAGCCGCTCGGTGTAATGCCAATGGGTGGTCACGCGGTGGCCGTCGAGCAACCCGGCATACCCCAGCACAAAGGCACCGGTGCAGATCGAGCCGAAGCGCCGCGCGCGTGGAGCAGCGGCCTGGAGCCAGGGCAACAGGTCGGGGTGGCATTCGTTATAGGCACCGGGACCACCGGGCACCAGCAGCAGGTCATAGGCCTCGTGCGCCTGGGCCAGCAGCAGGTCGGGCTGCACGACCACGCCATTGGACGCACGCAGCGGGCCGGGCTCGGTGCCGACGATCAGGATCCGATAGTGCTGCGCCGCTGGCAGGTAGCGGTTGGCAATCGAAAACACTTCAAGCGGCCCAGCCATGTCGAGCAGGAGGAAGTCCGGAAACAGCGCCATGGCCACGGTGTTCATAGAGGGAGACGTCCATCAGGAAGGAAGGCAGCGGGTATTATGCCACGCCCGCAACTGTCAACCTCAATGCGACAGTTATTCAGATATCAGCTTCTTAATGAATATTCCAGTAACCAGTAACCTTCTTCTCAACGCAAGCGCCCTGCATTTCGCAGCCCGCTCTGACTTGAGGACACCACCATGCTGACCCTTCGCAAAGCCTCCGACCGCGGCGCCGCCAATCACGGTTGGTTGAAGTCGTTCCACACCTTCTCGTTCGCCAACTACTGGAACCCCGCCGAACAGGGTTTTTCCGACCTGCTGGTGATCAACGATGACCGCGTCGCCGCAGGCCGTGGCTTCGGCCAGCACCCGCACCGCGACATGGAGATTTTCTCCTATGTGCTCGAAGGCGCCCTGGAACACAAGGACACCCTGGGCACCGGCTCGGTGATCCGCCCCGGCGATGTGCAACTGATGAGCGCCGGCAGCGGCGTGGCCCACAGCGAGTTCAACCATAGCCAGAGCCGTGGCGTGCATTTCCTGCAGATCTGGATCGTACCGAATGTCTCCGGCGCCGAACCACGCTATCAGCAGGAGCACTTCAGTGCAGCGCAGAAACGTGGACGCTTGCAGTTGATCATCTCGCCGGATGGCGCCGAAGGCTCCCTTCACGTGCGCCAGGATGCACGGGTCTATGCCGGGCTGTTCAACGCTGACGAAAGCGCAAGCCTGGACCTGGCGCCGGACCGCCACGTGTACATCCACGTGGCCCGCGGCAGCGTCGAGATCAACGGCCAACGCCTACAGGAAGGCGACGGGGCCCGCGTGCGCGATGAGCGCCAGATCCGCCTGAGCCACGGTGACGATGCCGAGGTGCTGGTATTTGACCTGCGCCCTCTGGAACTGCCGCAGATGCCATGACGGCTGCACGATAGCCCGCCGACGCGGGCTATCGCTGGCGTCGATAGTCACCATCAGCCCAATGAAGTTCTCTTAAAAATGCCAACGCGTAACATCAAACCCACACCAGGCAACACCCTAATCAAACACTCGGAGCACACTCTCATGAAACGCCAACTCTTGCTTAGCCTCGCTTTCTCGGTACTTGCTGCAAACGCTTTTGCCCACCCAGTCGTCGCTGAAGGCGGCGCTGATCGCCTCAACGAAAACCGCGTCGCCGAAGGCGGTGCCGAGCGTCTGCAAGGCAACCGTGTCGCCGAAGGCGGTGCTGAACGCCTGCTGGAACGTCGCGTCGCTGAAGGCGGTGCGGATCGCTTGCAAGAACGTGGTCTGGCTGAAGGCGGTGCAGATCGTCTACAGGAACGTGGCCTGGCTGAAGGCGGTGCTGATCGTCTGCAGGAACGTGGCCTGGCTGAAGGCGGTGCGGATCGTCTGCAGGAACGTGGCCTGGCTGAAGGCGGTGCAGATCGTCTGCAGGAACGTGGCCTGGCTGAAGGCGGTGCAGATCGCCTGCAGGGCAACAACGCTTGACCCCGCGCTGTGTGCGCGGCACCCCAAACCGGCCTGATCAGCCGGTTTTTTTTCGCCTGCTTATCGGGTACTGGCCTGAAATCGCTTGCGATACGCTGCCGGCAGCATCCCCACCCGCTGCTGGAACAGGCGCCGGAACGAGTTGCTGTCTTCGTAGCCCACCGCATAGGTGATGCTTTCGAGGGTCATGCGCGTCGACTCCAGCATCTGCTTGGCGCGCTCCAGGCGCAGGGTCTGCACATAAGCGATCGGCGTATAGCCGGTGGCTTCCTTGAAACGTCGCTTGAAATTGCGCACCCCAAAACCAAAGTGCCGGGCCACCTCGTCAATCACCAGCGCCTCGGCGCAGTGCTGCTCCAGCCAATGCTGCACGCGCAGTATCTGCGCGTCGCCGTGGCTCTTGGGCAACGACCACATCGCGTACACCGACTGCACCGTCCGCACCGTGTCGATCAGCAGGTATTTGCCACAGGTGTGAGCCAGTTCCGGCGAGCCGAAGCGGCGGATCAGGTGGAGCATCAAGTCCATCGCCGCACTGGCGCCACCACAGGTGATCACGCGGTTTTCTTCGCAGAGCATCTGCGCGTCATCGAGGCTTACGTCTGCGTAGCGTCGCCGGAAAAGCTCGGCAAACGCCCAGTGGGTGGTGGCGCGCAAGCCTTGCAGTACACCGGTTTCCGCCAACAGAAAGGCGGCGGTACACATCGACGCCAGTACGGCGCCGCGCCCGTGCTGTTCGCGCAGCCAGGGGCCGAAGGCGGCAAACGTCGGCAAAGCCTCTTTCAAGGTGAAGAGAAAGCCGGGGATCAACACCAGATCGGTCTGTGCGATCTGCGCGGTCGAACAGGCCACTTGCAGACGCTGCCCGCCCCAGGCATTCACGGCCTGGCCGTCGAGGGACGCGACCACGATCTCGAAGGGCGGATGGTCGGCAAACAGGTTGGCGGCGCTGAGCATTTCCAGGGCCAGGGTGGCGCTGGCGGCGGAGCAGTGATCGGCCAGGAGCAAGGTAATGTGCATTCACGGACCTTTTTGCGCTTTTCGCATTAAATAAGTCATTTGCGCACCTACCTTAGCCGATTTGGCGCCCTTACAGTGCTGCCACTGTTCAACTCTGTGGCGTCTTTATGAATCTCTGGTTTCGATTGCTCTACATGCTCTGCCGTCGCCCCTGGCGCAAGCCTGCCCATGGCCTGGCCACCACCGTGGTACGCATGCGGGTGTGGCCGCTGGACCTGGATCTCAACCGGCATGTCACCAATGGCCGCTACTTCACCCTGGCGGACGTTGCCCGGATGGATTTTGTCTTGCGCACCGGCGCTTTTCGGGTGGCCCTGCGCAACAAGGCGCTGCCGATCGTGGGCGATACCTGGGGCAAGTTCCGCCGCGAACTCAAGGTGTTCGAAGTGTTCGAGGTACACACCCGCATACTCGGCTGGGACCACAAGTGGAGCCTGATGGAGCACCGTTTCGTCAGCAAGGGTCGGGTGGTCGGCGTGGTGGTGATGCGCGGGCTGTTCCGCTCAGCCAAGGGCACCCTGCCCCCGGCGGATTTCCTGCGGGAGCTGGGGCTGGCCGAAACATCGCCGCCCCTGCCGCAGTGGCTGAGCGACTGGGCGCAGAGTTGCGAGGCAATGAGCGTGCAGTTGCGAGGCGAGGAACAGGATTGAGGATCATCCGCTCATCATCGTCTTGAGGCATGCGCGCCTTGGCCAACATGTCCTTGGCGATTTTACGCGTCGTCGCGGCGCCTTCCAACTGCGCGCTGGATATAGGAGTCCACCAGATACCGAGTGTTATCGCGGTATTGGGGAGAAGACGCCACTGCCCCGCCCAAGCTGGACGTCAACGACTCGACGCCGTGAACAACCGCCTCACAAAAGTCAGTGATGCACAAAAAAAACGCACTGCCGCACTCGCTGCGAAGCTCCAGGGTCTTACTCGCGCAAGCCCGGGACATCTTGATAGCTGCCCATGCGGCCTCTTTCTTGAGATCCGGCGCTGGATATCGACGAAACTCGTCCCAATGCAGATACCGGCCCTTGTCATCGACAGCTTTATAGATTGAGTCGCCAGGGGCTGCTCAGACTGATCAAGTCATACCTACCAGTTCTCCCCCAACCCCAGCAAGCCAAGTATCTGCCGGCGCAGGTCCACCAGATAAGGATCGTCGCGGTGCCGGGGGTATGGCCGCTCGATGGTCAATTGCGCCTGCAGGGTCGCCGGGCGGTCGCTGAACACGATCACGCGGTTGGCCAGGAGCAAGGCTTCTTCCACATCGTGGGTCACCAGCAACGCCGTGTAGCCCTGGCGTTGCCACAGGTCGATCAGTTCCTTTTGCATGGTGATGCGGGTCAGGGAATCGAGTTTGCCCAAGGGCTCGTCGAGGATCAGCAGGCGCGGCTGGTTCACCAGCGCACGGGCCAGCGCAACCCGCTGCGCCATGCCGCCGGACAGTTGCCGAGGGAAGGCGCGGGCGAATTGGCTGAGGCCGACTTTTTCCAAGGCTTCATCGACTTTGGCGGCATGGGTCTTGAGCAGGCCCTGGGCTTCGAGGCCGAGGGCGACGTTGTCCCACACGCGGCGCCACGGATATAAGGTCGGGTCCTGGAACACCACCACGCGGCTCGGGTCCGGGCCGCTGATCGGCTCACCATCGGCGAGCAAGCGCCCGGAATCCGCCGGTTCCAGCCCAGCGACCAGACGCAGCAAGGTGGACTTGCCGCACCCCGAAGGCCCGAGCAAGGCAACGAACTCCCCCGCTGCCACGTCCAGCGAAACCCGCTGCAGCACCGGCAGATGCTCACCGTCCAAGGCAAACCCGTGGCTCAGGTTTTCGATGCGCAGCGTCAATCCCGCCGCGGCTTCTACTGCGGTTGCCAGGGCTACCATTTCATCGCTCCTTTCTGCCAGGCCAGCAAGTGGTCGCGCAGCCGGAACAAGCCGCTGATCAACCCCGAGCAGGCCAGCGCCATGATTAACAACGCCGCATACATATTCGCGTAGGCCGCCCACCCCTGGGCCCATTGCAGGTACCAGCCGATGCCGGATTTCACGCCCATCATTTCCGCCACCACCAGGGTCGAAAACGAGGCGCCGAGGCCCATGAACAGGCCGACGAACACATGGGGCAAGGCGGCGGGAATCGCCACCTTGAAAATCAGGAAAGGCTGTTTTGCACCAAGGGTGCGCGCCACGTCGTAATAGGCTTTATCGACACTGGCCACGCCGGACCAGGTCAGCACCGTGACCGGAAACCAAGTGGCCAGGGCGATCAGGAAGACGCTGGCGCTCCAACTGCTGGGGAACAGGAAAAAGCACAACGGCAACAGCGCCGTCGACGGCACCGGGCCGAGGATGCGCAGCACCGGATGCAGCCAATAGCCGATACGCGTCGACCAACCGATGGCCACGCCGGCGATAAACCCGGTCGCCGCGCCCAACGCCACGCCCGCACCGAGC
Source organism: Pseudomonas sp. GV105 (assembly GCF_003058185.1). Taxonomy (NCBI): domain Bacteria; kingdom Pseudomonadati; phylum Pseudomonadota; class Gammaproteobacteria; order Pseudomonadales; family Pseudomonadaceae; genus Pseudomonas; species Pseudomonas sp. GV105. The sequence goes on along the minus strand of NZ_QBUF01000026.1, from coordinate 7,727 downwards.
AGCAACGCCGAATGCAGCAGGCTGTCGGCCAGGCGCGCGTAGTCTTCGACATACACCGCGAGCAGGGCCTGGGGCGGCGCGAAGAACGGTACCGGCAGCAGCGCGAGTTTCGCCGTGAGCAGCTCCCAAATGCCCAACAGCAGCGGTAAAGCGATCAGCCATGACGCGGCTCCGCGCAGGCGCAGGCCGAGCCTGGCGAACCGGCGCCCGGCCACACTCGACACCCCGAACACCGCCGCCACGCCCACGCAGAGATGGGCCAAGCCTTGGGTCATCGGCCAGTCGCGCGTCGCATTGGGCCAGTAGCTGATCAGCAGCGCCACGGCCAACCAGGCGCCGATTACCGCCAGGCCCGGCCACCCGACCTTGAACGCCACGGGTGGGTTGAGGGTGGTCGCGTCAACTGAAGACATCGGCGGTGATCTCCTTGGCGAACGCCAGCGGGTCGGTGCCCTGGCTGATCACTTCCACGGTTTTCAGGTCGGTGACGTAGGTGGTGATTTCCGCGGTCAGCGCGGTGCCGACCGCATGGTGGCCGTGGGTGTGGTCGTGGAGGATCGCCTGGACTTCTTCGGTGGAGGTGTTCAACGCATAGGCCTGGAAACCCTTGGCGACGACCTCGGGGTGTTGCACGGAATAGTCATGAGCTTCGAGGATCGCCTGGGTCAGCGCCGCGACCACCCGCTTGTCTTCGCGCACCAGCTTGCCGGTGACACCGACCACGCAGCAGCTGAGGTTGGCGTAGGCCTCCACCAGGTTGGTGGACAGTTCCCGCGCCACGCCGGATTTGATCAGGCGATACATGAACGGGTCGCTGCCGCTGACCGCCTGCACCTCGCCGCGCTCCAGGGCGGTGCCGAGCAGGTCGGCCGGGTACAGGCGCCATTCGACGTCGCGCACCGGGTCGATGCCGTGCTTCTTGAGCAGGATCGAGAAGAAATTGCGGTCCGGGCTGGCCATGTCCGTCACGCCGATCGCCTTGCCCTTGAGGGCTTCGAGTGTGCTTACGCCGCCGTTTGCCGCACTGAGCAAACGCAGGCAGCCGCCATGAGTGCCGGCGGTCAGCTTGACGTCGAAGCCCTGCTCCAGGGCCTTGAGCCAACGCAGCGCCATACCCACACCGGCATCGGCCTTGCCGGTGGCGATGGCTTCCAGCAGCACCTCGGTGGAATTGCCGAAATTGACCAGTTCCACATCCAGGTTGTGCTGTTTGAAGAAACCTTGACCGTGGGCGATCACCACCGGGGCCAGGCACACGGCATTCAGGTTGACCGCCAGTTTCAGCGCGCGAGGCGCATCCAGGCGGATGAACTCACCGGTGCCGGCGGGCTCCTGGGGCGTGTGGTGCGCGGCGTGCTCGTCGGCGGCGAAGCCCAGGCGGGGCAGCGACAGCAGCAAGGGGCTGGCCAGGGTAATACCGGCCATGCCCAGGAGGCGGCGGCGGGTTAAAGGATCGAAAGCGGCCATGCAAAAACTCCCATGATTGTGTTCGCTAGGTAGATTGCGCGCCTTGCGTCATGCAGGGCACCTGCGACAAAACTACAATTTGATTATATTAATCAGCGACAATTATGAAAGAACCATATAATTCTATGGTTATGCCCGATGCCTCGAAACGCACAAAAAGCGCCCTAAGCTCAGATCGGAACAGTATTTATCGGGGTGTACGCGCAGTGGGTACAGACCGGGAAATGGGAGAAACCGCACCTGTAACCGGGGACGATCGATCAGTTGGCTGAGCAGCAGAAGATCGCGGATGCGTTCTTCAAGGCGGTGGATGCACAGGACGTGCAGACCCGGACGTGATGCAGGGGGAATGCGCTTGATTCCCCCCTTTTTCGATTCAAGCCGGGCTGCGCGCCTCCCACCCGCGCGCCGCCAACGCCCCCAACACCCCGCCGGCAATCGGCGCCAGCCAGAACGCCCAGAGTTGCGCGAGGTACTCGACCCCGGCGAACAACGCCGGCCCGGTGCTGCGCGCCGGGTTGACCGAGGTGTTGGTCACGGGGATCAGGATCAGGTGAATCAAAGTCAGCGCCAGGCCGATGGCAATCGGCGCAAAGCCGGCAACCGCGCCCGGTGCGGTCACGCGCATGATGATCAGGACAAAGAAGAACGTAGCGATCAGTTCGGCCAGCAACGCCGCCTTCATGTCGAACTGGCCCGGGCTCAGCGGGCCATAGCCGTTGGCGGCAAAACCACCCGGCTCAAAACCCGACTGCCCGTTGGCAATCACGTACAGGGCGGCAGAGGCGACAATCGCTCCTGCGACCTGGGCGGCGATGTAAGGCAGCACATCGGCACCGGGAACGCGGCGCCCGGCCCATAGGCCGATGGTCACCGCCGGGTTGAAATGCCCGCCTGAGACACCGCCCACCGCGTAGGCCATGGTCAGCACGGTGAGCCCGAACGCCAGGGACACCCCCAGAAACCCGATCCCCAGCGTCGGGAATGCCGCCGCCAGGATGGCACTGCCACACCCGCCGAACGTCAACCAGAAGGTACCTGCAAACTCTGCGGTCAAACGCTTTTGCACAATCGACTCCATTGCTTTTCAAACACCACGGCCCTGATCGAAGGGCGTGGCGATCGCCGTCACCACAGGATGTGGGAGGTCCTGGGAGACGGTAGCAACTGGCATCAAAGTGCCCTGTAAGACTTGTCTGATTTCAGTCGCGTGCGACACCCTGGCCGAACCGTCGGATCGCCAGGCAATAACCGATCAACGCCAGCGCGGCCAGCAACCCGCCCGCCGCGCCGATCCAGGCGAAGCCGAAGTGGCTGCCGACCCAACTGCCCAGCAACGCGCCGCCGCCGATGCCAATGTTGTAGATGCCGGAGAACATCGCCATGGCCACGTCGGTGGCGTCCGGGGCGAGCACCAGGACCTTGGACTGCATGGCCAGGCCGAAGCCCATGATCGCCATGCCCCAGAACACGCTCAGGCCGACGAGGTAGGATTCGGCCCCGCTCAACGGCAGCAGCAGCGCCAGACACGCGCCCAGCAGGAACACCGCACCGACCACGAACAGATGCGGGTTGAAACGGTGTACCAGGCTGAACAACAGCGAGCCGATGATGCCCGCGCCGCCGAACACCAGCAGGAACAGGGTCACGACGTTACCGCTCAGGCCGGCGACACGTTCGACAAACGGTTCGATATAGCTGTAGGCGGTGAATTGCGCGGTGACCACCATGGCGGTGAGCACGTACAGCGCCACCAGCGCCGGGCGCTTGAACAGCAGCGGCAGGCTGCGCAGGGAGCCTGAGTTCTGGCTCGGCAACAGCGGCAAGGTGCGCGCCAGCCAGAACACCAGGCCGGCGGCGAAGGCCGCAATCACCAGGAACGTGGTGCGCCAGCCCATCGCTTCGCCCAGCAGGCGGCCCAGGGGAATGCCCAACACCATCGCCAGCGACGTGCCGGTGGCCAACAGGCCGAGGGCTTGCACCTGTTTGCCGGCCGGCGCCAGGCGTACCGCGAGGGACGCGGTAATCGACCAGAACAGCGCATGGGACAAGGCGATGCCGATCCGGCTGACCATCAGCAGGCCGAAGCTGGTGGCGACGCTGGAGAGGATATGACTGGCGATGAACAGGCCGAACAACACGATCAGCAGCTTGCGCCGTTCAATGTTGCGCGTCAGCAGCATCACCGGCAGCGAGGTCAGCGACACGATCCAGGCATAGATGGTGAGCATCAGGCCGACGCTGGCAATGGGCATGTCGAAGCTGGCGCCGATGGCGCTGAGCAGGCCGACGGGCACAAATTCGGTGGTATTGAACACAAAGGCGGCCAGCGCGAGGGCGATGACCGGTTGCCAGTTGGCACGGGGCGTTGCGGTTGAAAGGCTCATTGAAGGGCGCGGCACTCTGACGATGATCAAACGGCCACCCAGGACAAGCGCCGCCGCCGAGCATTCTATAGGTTTCTCGGGCGGCTGTTGACGCTCATCCGGAGCAAATCGCCTGCGGATCGATCAGGGCGAGGTCAGGGTGATCAAGTAGCTACCCGTCTGAATGGGCTTATCGAAGGCGTCCACCAGGACATACTGCTGGTCGTAATAACGTCCGTTGGGGGTGTCGGCCATCAACCGCACATAGGCGTTGGGCGCGCCCACCGCCTTGACGCTGCGGACCGGCTGCACCGCGAGCTGGTTGCCGCGACTGGCCTGCGGGCAGCCTTTCAAGTCCATTATCGAGCCGCTCGCCGCCGCCGTGGTGCAGCCCGGCTCGACGATACTGCCGTAGAATCGGACGACGCCACCCTGCGGCGCCGCCATGCACGTCCCCGTCCATACAGCGAGGAAGCCTGTAACCAGTGACAAACGTATAACGTTCATGTCGACGCTCCTTCTTGGGTTGACAAGAAGTGAGTCGTCCGTTTTGACGCAGGCTTTAGGCCTTTCGTCGCTTTAAGAAATGTCTGATAGACCGATCACGGGTCCACCTGCCCCATCAATTGCGGAATGCTTTCCGGGCGCTGCGCATAACGTTGCGCCAACGCCGCACACACCATCAGCTGGATCTGGTGAAACAGCATCAACGGCAGGATCAACACACCCATGGTCGCCCCGGCGAACAGCACCTGGGCCATCGGCACCCCGGTCGCCAGGCTTTTCTTCGAACCGCAGAACAGGATGGTGATGCGGTCCTCCTGATTAAAGCCGAAAGCCTTGCCCAGCAGCGTGGACGCCAGCAATACCAGGGCGAGCAACACGCAGCAGGCCACCACCAGGCCGCCCAGCTCCCACAGCGGAATCTGCTGCCAGATGCCTTGGATGACCGCTTCGCTGAACGCGCCGTAGACCACCAACAGGATCGAGCCTTGGTCGACGAACTTCAGCCAGGCCTTGTTGCGGCCGACCCACTCGCCGATCCAGCGGCGGGCGATCTGCCCGGCGATGAACGGCAACAGCAGTTGCACGCTGATTTTCAGGATGGCGTCGACGGTCGAACCGCTCTCGCCGTGGACATTCAGCAACAGCGTCACCAGCAACGGCGTGAGGAAGATCCCGAACAGGCTCGACGCCGCCGCGCTGCAGATCGCCGCCGGGATATTGCCGCGCGCCAGGGACGTAAAGGCAATCGCCGACTGCACCGTGGCCGGCAACGCGCACAGATAGAGCATGCCCATGTACAGGTCTTTGCCGATCAGCGGCGACAACAGCGGTTTGAGCGCCAGGCCCAACAAGGGGAACAGCACAAAAGTCAGGCTGAACACCAGCAGGTGCAGGCGCCAGTGCCCGGCCCCGGCGACGATGGCCTGGCGCGACAGCTTGGCGCCGTGCAGGAAAAACAACAGCGCGATGGCCAGGTTGGTCACCCAGCCGAAAGCCACGGCGGTCTGGCCGCTGGCGGGCAGCAAGGACGCAAGGAGCACAGTGGCAATCAGGGTCAGGGTGAAATTGTCGGGCAGAAAACGCGGGCGAGTCATAAGCAGGATCTTCCGGGGTTGCCAAGAACGTCATCGCGACTCTAACGTAACGCTTTATTACCGACTAACGCCAATGAGCCAGTAAATGCCGCCTAAAGGACATGACAAGACCGTCCGCCGCAGCGTGCCCGGGCTTTCCAGCCTGCCACGCCCGGTGTACGGACGCACCGAATCCTTGCCCAACCGCGCCTTGACCCGTCGGCACAGCCATCCGTGGGTGCAGTTGTCCTACGCGATTTCCGGGGTGCTGGAGATCCAGACCAGCGTCGGCCGCTTCGTCGCGCCGCCGCAGCGCGCGGTGTGGATTCCGGCGGGCATGCCGCACCGGGTCTACAGCTCGCCGCACACGGAGATGCGCAGCCTGTACCTGGATTGCAGCGTCACCGCCTGGGCGGACGAACGTTGCCAGGTGTTGGAGGTGAGCAGTTTGTTGCGCGAGTTGATCCGCCGCTTCAGCGAACTGCCGGTGGAATATGCCGAAGAGGGCCCGGACGGCAGGCTGGCCCAGGTGGTGCTGGACCAACTGGCGGCGGCGCCCCAGGTGGATTTGATGCTGCCGTTGCCCCTCGACCCGCGCTTGCGGCAGATCTATCGCAGTTTGGAGCTGCACCCGGAGCAACCCACCACGCTGGAGGATTGGAGCCGCAAGCTGGGGGTCAGCGAGAAGACCCTCAGCCGCCTGTTTTTGCGTGACACCGGGCTGACCTTCCGCGCCTGGCGCCAGCGCTTGCGCCTGCTCGGCGCCCTGCCCGCCCTGGAGCAAGGCGAGCGGGTGACGGATGTGGCGTTGGCGTGCGGGTATGAATCCACGTCGGCGTTTATCAACGCGTTTCGCCAGCAATTCGACGCCACTCCCGGCGAGTTCTTCCGCTAATGCCGAGGAAGGGGCTCAGCGTTGTTTCATGCGGTCGATCACCACCGCCAGCAGCAGGATCGAGCCGCGGATCACGTACTGGTAGAAGGTGTCGATGTTCTTCAGGTTCATTGCGTTCTCGATGATCGCCAGGATCAGCACCCCGGCGATCACATGGCGGATCATGCCGATGCCACCGCTGAGCGACACCCCGCCCAGCACGCAGGCGGAAATCACCGTCAGCTCGAAGCCCTGGCCGATCATCGGCTGGCCCGAGGTCATGCGTGACGCGAGGATCACCCCGGCCAACGCACCGATCAGGCCATGCACGGCAAAGATCAGGATCTTCGTGCGGTCCACGTTGACCCCGGCCAACAGCGCGGCTTCCGGGTTGCCGCCGATGGCCATGGTGTTGCGCCCGTAGGTGGTGTAGTTGAGCAGCCAGCCGAAGAACAGGAAGCAGACGATGGTGATCAGGATCGGCACCGGCACGCCCAATAACTGGCCGTTGCCGAACACGAAGAACTGATCCTGGGACACCCCCACCGCCTTGCCGTCGGCAAAGATATAGGCCAGGCCGCGCACGATCTGCATGGTCGCCAAGGTGGTGATCAATGCATTGACCCGCAGCTTGGCGATGACGATGCCGTTGATCAGCCCGACAATCAGGCCCATCAGCAGCGCCGCGCCGATGCCCAGCATGACGCTGTCGGTGTCGCGCATCACAATCGCGGCCACCACCCCGGCGCAGGCGATCACCGAACCCACCGACAAGTCGAAGTGCCCCGACGCCAGGCAGAACAGCATGGTGCAGGCGGCGATGCCCACGGTAGAAATCGCCAGGCCCAGCCCGCGCATGTTCAGCGGCGAGAGGAAGTTGTCGATCAGCAAGGCACACAGCAGGAAAATCGCCAGCGCCGCGAGCAGCATCGCCCAGTTGTCGAGCAGCGCGCGCAGGTCCAAGGGTTTGCGTGCCGTCGGCAACGCGTTGTGTTGGGTCGTCATAGTCGTCTCTCAGTTCGCCAGGCCACGCGGCAAGGCCAGTTGCAGCAAGTTGGATTCAGTGGCGTGTTCGCGCCGTTGTTCGCCGCGCAAAGCGCCTTCACACAGCACCAGAATGCGATCGGAAACCCCCATCACCTCCATCAAGTCGCTGGACACCACAATCACCGCGATACCGCTGGCCGCCAGGTCATGGATGATCTGGTAGATCTCCGACTTGGCGCCGATGTCGATGCCCCGCGTCGGCTCGTCCAGCAGCAGCACCTTCATCGGCATCGACAGCCAGCGGCCCAAAATGGCTTTCTGCTGATTGCCGCCGGACAGGTACATGATTTTCTGCGCAGCGCTCGGCGTCTTGACCTTCATCCCGCGGATTTGCTGCTCGGCGTTGCCCTGCTCCCAGCCCTCGCGCAGCAGCCAGCCGAACCGGGAATGGGC
>NZ_QBUF01000025.1:0-39338 GCF_003058185.1 Pseudomonas sp. GV105 | reverse complement strand
ACGTGTAGTCGCGCTGGCTGCGCCTTTTGCCCGTATCCATTGAATCCTCCTGAAGATAGGTCAGAAGGCGTAAACCTTATTCAGGACGGGACACCAGACAGCAAAAAGCCCCGACTCGCAAGAGCCGGGGCTTTTTGTTGGTGCGCTACAACGGCTTAGCCGTTGAACACATCATCCACGCTTTGCAGCGGGTAGTTTTTCGGATACGGCAGGGTGGCCACACCGGTCTCGATCGCAGCTTTGGCCACGGCGTCGGAGATCACGGTGATCAGGCGCTTGTCCATTGGTTTCGGAATGATGTACTCACGACCGAATTCCAGCTTGGCGCCACCGTAGGCATCGCACACGTCCTGAGGCACCGGCAGCTTGGCCAGTTCACGCAGGGCGTTGGCGGCCGCCACTTTCATTTCTTCGTTGATGCGCTTGGCGCGAACGTCCAGGGCACCGCGGAAGATGAACGGGAAGCCCAGCACGTTGTTGACCTGGTTCGGGTAATCCGAACGGCCAGTCGCCATGATCACGTCGTCGCGGGTGGCGTGTGCCAGTTCCGGCGCGATCTCTGGGTCCGGGTTGGAGCAGGCGAACACGATCGGGTTGGCTGCCATGGCCTTCAGGCCTTCAGCGCTCAGCAGGTTCGGACCGGACAGGCCGACGAATACGTCGGCACCGTCGAGGGCCTCAGCCAGGGTGCGCTTGGAGGACGGATGCGCAAACATCGCCTTGTACTGGTTCAGGTCGGTACGCTCGGACTGGATCACGCCCTTGCTGTCGACCATGTAGATGTTTTCCAGCTTGGCGCCCATGCTGACGATCAGCTTCATGCACGAGATGGCCGCAGCGCCAGCGCCCAGGCAGACGATCTTGGCGTCAGCCAGGGTTTTGCCAGCGATTTCCAGGGCGTTGATCATGCCGGCCGCGGTAACGATCGCGGTGCCGTGCTGGTCATCGTGGAATACCGGAATGTCGCACTGTTCGATCAGAGCCTTTTCGATCTCGAAGCACTCAGGTGCCTTGATGTCTTCCAGGTTGATGCCACCGAAGGTGATGGAAATGCGCTTGACGGTGTCGATGAAAGCCTGCGGGCTCTCGGAATCGACTTCGATGTCGAACACATCGATGCCGGCAAAGCGCTTGAACAGCACGCCTTTACCTTCCATGACTGGCTTGGAAGCCAATGGACCGAGGTTACCCAGGCCAAGAATCGCGGTGCCATCGGAAATCACTGCAACCAGGTTGCCTTTGCCGGTGTATTTGTACGCCAACTCAGGGTCACGGGCGATTTCACGGACGGGCTCGGCAACGCCAGGGCTGTAGGCCAGCGACAGGTCGCGAGCGGTGGCAGTGGCTTTGGTGAGCTCTACACTCAGCTTTCCTGGACGAGGAAGGGCATGATATTCGAGAGCGGCAGTTTTCAAATCAGACATATCGGCATTCCGCTTTTACTGTTGGTCGACGGACCGCCGAGGATACTCGTGTCGTAAAGCCCCTACAAGACTGGGCAGTCACCGGTGTCAAGCGCCGTACACTACGACTTTCGGCCAAGAGCCACGGGATACAAGGGCTCAACTGTTCACAATCTACTTGAAAAATGTCTACAATTTTTCCTCGAGTGTCGATTTCAACCACTGCAACTGCGCTGGAGTGCCTGCTTAGCCGAGCGAAGCCTGATGGTCGAGGCGGGCCTGGGCTGCCGCCAGCCAAATCGCGGGCACAAAAAAGGCGCCCGCAAGGGACGCCTTTTTCAACAGCTGGCAAAAGCCCATAGGGCCTTTGAGCCTTACTCTGCTGGAGTAGCAGGCTTCTTGCCGAAAGCACCAAAGCGATCTGCGAAGCGCTGTACACGGCCGCCAGTGTCCAGAGTTTTCTGCTTACCGGTGTAGAACGGGTGGCACTCGTTGCATACGTCAGTGCCCAGTGGCTTGCACAGGTTCGAACGGGTTTCGAACTTGTTGCCGCAGCTGCAGGTGACTTCGATGGTTTCGTACGCTGGATGGATACCGGCTTTCATGGTGACTTCCTCAGGCTAGCGTGCCGCCACTCGACACCATTGTCGAATACCGCACGTAATTAGGCCGCGGATTCTACCAGACCTTTTTAAACGCGCAAGCGCCGCTCTGCATCGATTCAGCACACCAAAGCCCCTTTCATCCGAAAACCGCGGCATACCCAACGCATCCCTCGTCTGCTAGGCTCCCGCCCTTCGTCATCACCCTCCTTTATAGAGAACCCCTGCGTGCCCGACGCCATTTTGCGCCTAGCCCTGCCCTCGCCCCTGCGCCGCCTGTTCGACTACCGGGCCCCGGCCGGCGTGCTGCGGGCGCAGTTGCAGCCAGGCATGCGGGTGCGGGTGCCGTTCGGGCGCAGGGAAATGATCGGCATCCTGGTGGAGGTGGCCGATCACAGTGAAGTGCCGGCGGAAAAGCTCAAGCCGGCCGTGGCCATCCTCGACACCACGCCGCCGCTGCCGCCGGCGTTGTTCAAGCTGTGCCTGTGGACCGCCCAGTATTACCAGCACAGCCTGGGCGACACCTTGAGCTGGGCGCTGCCGGTGCTGCTGCGCCAGGGCGAGCTGGCCGAAGCGCGCCAGGAACGCTTCTGGTCGACGGTGCCCGGCGCGCGCCTCGACGACCCGCGCATCGCCCGCGCCCCGCGTCAGCGTGACGCCCTGGCGACACTGGCGCAGCATCCCCATGGCGTGGCCCACCAGCTCTTGAGCAAGCTGATGCTGAGCAAAGACAGCCTCGACCTGCTGCTCGCCAAAGGCCTGGTGCAGGTCGAGATCCGCAAGCACGCGCCGGACCCGCGCCATGAACACTGGCTGGCCCAACCGGAATTGCCGCTGAACCCCGAGCAACGTGCGGCCTATGAAGCCATTCGCGCAGGTTTTGACTGCTTTCACGCGTTCCTGCTGGCCGGCGTGACCGGCAGCGGCAAGACCGAAGTCTATCTGCAGTTGATCCGCGAAACCCTGCAAGCGGGCAAACAGGCGCTGGTACTCATCCCCGAGATCAACCTCGGCCCGCAGACCCTGGCGCGCTTCGAGCAGCGTTTCAACGCACGCATCGCCCTGGTGCATTCGGCGGTCAACGACCGTGAGCGCCTGGAGTCGTGGCTGGCGGCGCGGGACGGCGAGGCCGACATTATTATCGGCACCCGCTCGGCGCTGTTCACCCCGATGAAAAACCCCGGGCTGATCATCATCGACGAAGAACACGACGGTTCGTACAAACAGCAGGAAGGTCTGCGCTACCACGCCCGCGACCTGGCCCTGGTGCGGGCGCGTCAGGAAGACATTCCGATCGTGCTGGGTTCGGCCACGCCGTCCCTGGAAAGCCTGCATAACGCCTACACCGGCCGCTATGGCCTGCTGCGCCTGAATGAGCGCGCAGGCGGCGCCAAGCAACCGCGCTTCCTACGCCTGGATGTAAAAAGCCGACCATTGGACAGCGGTATTTCCGGGCCGATGCAACAAGCCATCGGCCAGACCCTCGCCGCCGGCCAGCAAGTCCTGGTGTTTCTCAACCGTCGCGGCTTCGCGCCGACCTTGCTGTGCCATGACTGCGGCTGGATGTCCGAATGCGAACGCTGCGATGCGCGCATGACCGTACACCAGCGCCATGGCGAGTTGCGCTGCCATCACTGCGGCCATGTGGAACGAGTACCGCGCCATTGCCCGCAATGCGGCAAAGTCGACCTGCGACCGGTCGGCGCGGGCACCGAACGCGCCGAAGAACGCCTGGGCATCCTGTTCCCGGACTACCCGGTGCTGCGGGTCGATCGCGACAGCACCTCGCGCAAGGACGCGATGAACCAGCTGTTCGCCACCATCCAGAAGGGTCAGCCGTGCATCCTGGTAGGCACGCAGATGCTGGCCAAGGGGCATCACTTCCCACGGGTGACCCTGGTGTCGATCCTGGATGCCGACGGCGGCTTGTTCTCCGGCGACTTCCGCGCCAGCGAGCGCATGGCGCAGTTGATCGTGCAGGTCGCTGGCCGTGCCGGGCGCGCCGAGGAGCCGGGCAAGGTGATCATCCAGACCCACCTGGCCGACCATCCGCTGCTGATCCAACTGACCGAACAAGGTTATTTCGCGTTTGCCGAGCAGGCCTTGAGCGAACGCCGCGCCGCCGGCCTGCCGCCCTTTGCCCACCTCGCGCTGCTGCGCGCCGAGGCGCACAAGCCAGGGCAGGCGGAAGGTTTTCTCGATGAAGCCTGCAGCACTGCCGAGCGCCTGCTCGGCGAGTTGGGCCTGAGCGGCATCGAATTGCTCGGCCCGGTGCCCGCGCCCATGGAACGCCGCGCCGGACGCTACCGCGCTCAGCTACTCTTGCAGGCAACGTCCCGCGCACCGCTGCACCGGCTGTTAAGTAGCTGGTTACTTGCGCTGGAGCAAATGCCCAGCGGTCGCCAGGTGCGATGGTCGTTGGATGTGGACCCGGTCGATTTGTACTAGCCCTGTAGGAGCGAGCTTGCTCGCGAAAACCCCGAGAGCGCCACGTAAACCCGAATATCCGCGTTATCGTTGACGATTTTCGCGAGCAAGCTCGCTCCTACAAGTGGGCAGGATGCCCTTAAAAAGCCCCGCAGGTCTGGAACGGTTGGCAAGCCCGCCCTCGCCACGGATAATGCCCAGTTTTTCCACCTGCGCATCGCGCGCCACCGCTTGCGGTCGAAAGAGAACACCATGAAAGACACCATTCGCCAGCTGATCCAACAAGCCCTCACCCAACTCGTCAACGAAGGTGTGTTGCCTGAAGGCCTGACGCCGGCGATCCAGGTGGAAAACACCCGCGACAAGACCCACGGTGACTTCGCCAGCAACATCGCGATGATGCTGGCCAAGCCGGCCGGCATGAAGCCGCGCGACCTGGCGGAGAAAATCATCGCCGCGCTGCCGGCCGACCCGCAGGTGAGCAAGGCCGAAATCGCCGGCCCGGGCTTTATCAATGTCTTCCAGAACACCGAGGCCCTGGCTTCGCGCCTGGACGCGGCGCTGGCCGATGCCAAAATCGGCGTGCGCAAGGCCGGCCCTGCCGAGCGCGTGGCCATCGACCTGTCGGCGCCCAACCTGGCCAAAGAGATGCACGTCGGCCACCTGCGCTCGACCATCATCGGCGACGGCGTGGCGCGGGTGCTGGAGTTTCTCGGCGACACCGTGATCCGTCAGAACCACGTCGGTGACTGGGGCACCCAGTTCGGCATGCTGATGGCCTACCTGCAGGAAAACCCGATCACCAGCAACGAGCTGTCGGACCTGGAAAACTTCTACCGCGCCGCGAAGAAGCGTTTCGACGAATCCGAAGCGTTCGCCGACCGCGCCCGTGGCCTGGTGGTCAAGCTGCAAGCCGGCGACACGGAATGCCTGGAGCTGTGGTCGCGTTTCCGCGATATCTCGCTGGCCCACTGCCAGCACATCTACGAACTGCTCAACGTCAAGTTGACCATGGCCGACGTCATGGGCGAAAGCGCCTACAACGACGACCTGATCAACGTGGTCAATGACCTCAAGGCCAAAGGCCTGCTGGTGGAAAGCAACGGCGCGCAGTGCGTGTTCCTCGAAGAATTCAAGACCGCCGAGGGCGAGCCGCTGCCGGTGATCATCGTCAAGGCCGATGGCGGCTACCTCTACGCCACCACCGACCTGGCCGCCGTGCGCTACCGCAGCGGCGTGCTCAAGGCGGATCGCGCGTTGTATTTCGTCGACCAGCGCCAGGCCCTGCACTTCCAGCAGGTGTTCGAAGTGGCGCGCCGCGCCGGTTTCGTCACGCACCCGATGCACATGGAACACATGGGCTTCGGCACCATGAACGGCGCCGACGGCCGCCCGTTCAAGACCCGCGACGGCGGCACCGTGAAACTGATCGACCTGCTGAACGAAGCCCAGGAACGTGCCTACAACCTGGTGAAGGAAAAGAACCCAGAGCTGGCGGACGCCGACCTGCGCAACATTGCCCGCGTGGTGGGCATTGGCGCGGTGAAATACGCCGACCTGTCCAAGCACCGCACCAGCGACTACAGCTTCAACTTCGAGCTGATGCTCAACTTCGAAGGCAACACCGCGCCGTACCTGCTGTACGCCTACACCCGCGTGGCCGGGGTGTTCCGCAAGCTGGGCAAGGACTTCAGCGAAGTGCAAGGGCAGATCGTATTGCAAGCGCCCCAGGAACAGGAACTGGGCGCCAAGCTGGCGCAATTCGGCGAAGTGCTGAACAGCGTCGGCGAGAAAGGCACGCCGCACATCCTCTGCACCTACCTGTACGAAGTCGCCGGGCTGTTCTCCAGCTTCTACGAGAACTGCCCGATCCTCACCGCCGACGACGAAGCCCACAAGCAGAGTCGCCTGCGCCTCGCCGCACTGGCTGGACGGACCCTCAAGCAAGGCCTGGAACTGTTGGGCCTGGAAACTCTGGAGCGTATGTAAGTTGGCTGCCAAGAAAAAACCTGCACCCAAGCGCGGCGCCAGCCGCTACCAGGCACCGGCGAAGAAGCCCATTCCGGGCTGGTTGTGGATGGCCATCGGCCTCACGGTCGGCGCGTTTATCGTATTCCTGATGAAGCTGGACCCCGGCCAGGGCGATGACGTCAAACGGGTCAAACAGGAGCAGCAAAAAGCCACGAAAATGGCCGAGGCCAACAAGACCGCGCCAAGCCCGACCGCGCCGGTGAAGCCCAAGTACGACTTCTACACCCTGCTGCCGGAATCGGAAGTGATCGTGCCGCCCGACGCCGTGCCGGAGAAAACCCTGCCGACGCCGCAAGTACCGACCACACCGGTCACTCCGGCGGAAGCGGCCAAAATCGACACGGCACGGGCCCAGGCCGCGCTGGCCGGGATCACCCCGCCGCCACCGCCGCCGGTTGCGACCACCAAGGCCGCGCCGGTGACCAAGTTCTTCCTGCAGGCGGGCTCGTTCCCGAAACAGGCGGACGCCGATCGCGTGCGTGCACAGATCATCCTGCTGGGCCAGGCGGTCACGGTGGAGTCCGGCACGGTGAAGGAGGCAACGTGGTATCGAGTGTTGGTGGGCCCGTTCAGCAACCGCGAGCAACTGACCGTGGCGCAGAAACAATTGGCCGGCGCGGGCTTTAGCAACCTGTTGTTACAACAGCGCCAGAGCCGCTGACCTACAGCCAACACCAATCAAAATGTGGGAGGGGCGGTGCGACGATTCGACTTGCCCCCGATAGCGGTAGATCAGTCAATATTTTCGGCGACTGGTACACCGCGATCGGGGGCAAGCCCCCTCCCACATTGGTTTTAGGCGGTTCTCGAAAGGGTGTCAGACCAATAGACACCATTCGTCCGTACCAACCTCCCAAGGTTGAAATCATCCCCGCTACCCCCATATCAGTTCCCACCAGGGCATTTTCGCCCCGCTGCGTGGAGACTCTCCCCTTGACCACCATCGTTTCAGTACGTCGCCACGGCAAAGTCGTCATGGGCGGCGACGGCCAGGTTTCCCTTGGCAATACCGTGATGAAAGGCAACGCGAAGAAAGTGCGTCGCCTGTACCACGGCCAGGTGCTCGCAGGCTTTGCCGGCGCCACCGCAGACGCCTTCACCCTGTTCGAGCGTTTCGAAGGCCAGCTGGAAAAACACCAGGGCCACCTGGTTCGCGCCGCCGTCGAACTCGCCAAAGAATGGCGTACCGACCGCTCCCTCAGCCGCCTCGAAGCCATGCTGGCCGTTGCCAACAAAGACGCGTCGCTGATCATCACCGGTAACGGCGATGTGGTTGAGCCTGAACACGGCCTGATCGCCATGGGCTCCGGCGGTGGCTATGCCCAAGCGGCAGCCAGCGCACTGTTGAAGAAAACCGACCTGTCGGCCCGCGAAATCGTCGAAACCGCCCTGGGTATCGCTGGCGATATCTGCGTGTTCACCAACCACAACTTCACCATTGAGGAGCAGGACCTCGCCGAGTAAGCCGTAGGCTTATTCCCGCTTGAGGACCGCCAAACATTATGTCCATGACTCCCCGCGAAATCGTCCATGAACTCAATCGCCATATCATCGGCCAGGACGATGCCAAGCGCGCCGTTGCCATCGCGCTGCGTAACCGCTGGCGCCGGATGCAACTGCCGGAAGAACTGCGCGTTGAAGTAACGCCCAAGAACATCCTGATGATCGGCCCGACCGGCGTCGGTAAAACCGAAATCGCCCGGCGCCTGGCCAAGTTGGCCAATGCCCCGTTCATCAAGGTCGAAGCGACCAAGTTCACCGAAGTCGGCTACGTGGGCCGCGACGTCGAGTCGATCATTCGTGACCTGGCCGACGCTGCCTTGAAGCTGCTGCGCGAACAGGAAATGACCAAGGTCAGCCACCGCGCCGAAGACGCCGCCGAAGAACGTATCCTCGACGCCCTGCTGCCACCGGCGCGCATGGGTTTCAACGAAGACGCCGCGCCAGCCTCGGACTCCAACACTCGCCAGCTGTTCCGCAAACGCCTGCGTGAAGGCCAGCTGGATGACAAGGAAATCGAGATCGAAGTCGCCGAAATGTCCGGCGTCGACATCTCCGCGCCGCCCGGCATGGAAGAAATGACCAGCCAGCTGCAGAACCTGTTCGCCAACATGGGCAAGGGCAAGAAGAAAAGCCGCAAGCTCAAGGTCAAGGAAGCGCTGAAACTGGTGCGCGACGAAGAAGCCGGGCGCCTGGTGAACGAGGAAGAACTCAAGGCCAAGGCCCTGGAAGCGGTCGAGCAGCATGGAATCGTGTTTATCGATGAGATCGACAAGGTGGCCAAGCGCGGTAACTCCGGTGGCGTCGACGTGTCCCGCGAGGGCGTACAGCGCGACCTGCTGCCGCTGATCGAAGGCTGCACCGTCAACACCAAGCTGGGCATGGTCAAGACCGACCACATCCTGTTTATCGCCTCCGGTGCGTTCCACCTGAGCAAGCCAAGCGACCTGGTGCCGGAGCTGCAAGGCCGCCTGCCGATTCGCGTGGAGCTCAAGGCGCTGACCCCGGGCGACTTCGAACGCATCCTCAGCGAGCCGCATGCCTCGCTCACCGAGCAATACCGCGAGCTGCTGAAAACCGAAGGCCTCGCCATCGAGTTCCTGCCGGACGGCATCAAGCGCCTGGCGGAAATCGCCTGGCAGGTCAACGAGAAGACCGAGAACATCGGCGCCCGTCGCCTGCACACCTTGCTGGAGCGCCTGCTCGAGGAAGTGTCGTTCAGCGCCGGCGACCTGGCCGGTGCGCAGAATGGCGAAGCGATCCAGATCGACGCCGCCTACGTCAACAGCCACTTGGGCGAATTGGCGCAGAACGAAGATCTGTCTCGCTATATCCTGTAAGCCTCACACAGCACTGCTTTGCTTCAATGTGGAGGGGGCTTGCCCCCGATAGCGGTCGGTCAGACAGATGTATGCTGACTGACACACCGCCATCGGGAGCAAGCCCCCTCCCACATTTTGAAGCCGGTTTATTCAGGATCTCATCAATGTCGAAATTTCCTACTGCTGTAAACCTGCACAAAACCTCCAACACCCTCGGCCTCACCTACGGGCCCGACGAGGCCTACCAGTTGCCCGCCGAATTCCTACGGGTACATTCGCCTTCCGCCGAAGTCCAGGGCCACGGCAAACCGATCCTGCAATTCGGCAAGCTCAACGTGCGCTTGAACAAGATCGAACCGGCCGGTCAGTACGCACTGAAATTGATCTTCGACGACGGACACGACAGCGGATTGTTCACCTGGGACTACCTCTACCAACTGGCCGTGCGTCAGGACGCGCTGTGGGCCGATTACCTCGCCGAACTCAAAGCGGCCGGAAAAACCCGCGACCCGGATCAGTCAGTCGTGCGGCTGATGCTCTAGCCCAGGCTTCTTGCGCTTTAGAGGGCATTTTCTAATTCCATCTGCTTGAATGCCCACTCCTGTGGCCAACGATTGGCCCGCTTGCGAAAAAAATTAAACTCGGGTAACCAATGGAACTGGCAAGTTCCCTGCATTTGACGATGCGGTATCAACGGTCACCCGAGTCGCAGTACCTGGCTTGTGTTGTGTATCGAAACGTGGTGCGCAGCGGTACCCGGTACTCGTCTTTCGGACAATGGAGCGTCGTAGATGAGTAACAAGAATAACGATGACTTGAAACGCCAGGCCTCGGAAAACACCTTGGGGCTGAACCCGATCATCGCGTTACGTAAAAAGGACTTATTGGCCTCAGCGAAGATGGTGCTGAGCCAAGCCATCAGACAACCGTTGCACAGCGTCAAGCATGTCGCCCACTTTGGCGTCGAATTGAAAAATGTGATGTTCGGCAAATCCGCGCTGATGCCCGAAAGCGATGACCGTCGCTTTCACGACCCGGCCTGGAGCCAGAACCCACTCTACAAGCGTTACCTGCAAACCTACCTGGCGTGGCGCAAGGAACTGCACGACTGGATCGGTGACAGCAACCTGTCGGAACAGGACATCAGCCGCGGTCACTTCGTGATCAACCTGATGACCGAAGCCATGGCCCCCTCCAACACGGCGGCCAACCCGGCGGCGGTCAAGCGCTTCTTTGAAACCGGCGGCAAAAGCCTGCTCGACGGCCTGTCCCACCTGGCCAAGGACATGGTTCACAACGGCGGCATGCCGAGCCAGGTCAACATGGGCGCGTTTGAGGTCGGCAAGTCCCTGGGCACCAGCGAAGGTTCGGTGGTGTTTCGCAATGACGTGCTGGAGCTGATCCAGTACAAGCCGATCACCGAACAGGTCCACGAACGCCCGCTGCTGGTGGTGCCGCCGCAGATCAACAAATTCTATGTCTTCGACCTGAGCCCGGATAAGAGCCTGGCGCGCTTCTGCCTGCGCAACGGCCAGCAGACGTTTATCGTCAGCTGGCGCAACCCGACCAAGGCCCAGCGCGAGTGGGGCCTGTCGACCTATATCGAGGCGCTCAAGGAAGCGGTCGATGTGGTCACCGCGATTACCGGCAGTCAAGACATCAACATGCTCGGCGCCTGCTCCGGCGGCATCACCTGCACCGCCCTGCTCGGCCACTACGCGGCGCTGGGGGAGAAGAAGGTCAACGCCCTGACCCTGCTGGTGAGCGTGCTGGACACCACCCTGGACACCCAGGTGGCGCTGTTCGTCGACGAGCAGACGCTGGAAGCGGCCAAGCGCCACTCCTACCAGGCCGGCGTGCTGGAAGGTCGCGACATGGCCAAGGTGTTTGCCTGGATGCGCCCCAACGACCTGATCTGGAACTACTGGGTCAACAACTACCTGCTGGGCAACGAGCCGCCGGTGTTCGACATCCTGTTCTGGAACAACGACACCACGCGCTTGCCGGCGGCATTCCACGGCGACCTGATCGAACTGTTCAAGAACAACCCGCTGGTGCGCGCCAATGCCCTGGAAGTGTGCGGCACGCCGATCGACCTCAAGCAGGTCACGGCCGATATCTACTCGTTGGCCGGCACCAACGACCACATCACGCCGTGGCAGTCCTGCTACAAGTCGGCGCAGCTGTTTGGCGGCAAGGTGGAGTTTGTGCTGTCGAGCAGCGGGCATATCCAGAGCATCCTCAACCCGCCGGGCAACCCCAAGGCGCGCTACCAGACCAGCGACGGCCTGGCGGGCAAGCCGCTGGAATGGCAGGAAAATGCGACCAAGCACACCGACTCGTGGTGGTTGCATTGGCAGGCGTGGCAGGCGGAGCGGGCGGGCAAGTTGAAGAAGGCACCGACGACATTAGGCAATAAAACCTACGCCGCAGCCGAAGCGGCACCGGGTACCTATGTGCATGAACGCTAGAGCACACTTTTTTGGGATTGAAATGAGATCAAATGTGGGAGGGAGCTTACTCCCGATAGCGGTGTATCAGTCGCCAGATCCATTGACTGACCGAACGTCATCGGGAGCAAGCCCCCTCCCACACTGACCTCACTCGGACTGCAATACTTCACAGGGCTTGAGCATGCCGCAACCGTTCATTTTCCGCACCATCGACCTGGATGGCCAGACCATCCGCACGGCGGTACGCCCGGGCAAGTCGCACTTGACGCCACTGCTGATCTTCAACGGCATCGGCGCCAACCTCGAGCTGGTGTTTCCGTTCGTCCAGGCCCTGGACCCGGACCTGGAAGTGATCGCCTTCGATGTGCCGGGCGTGGGCGGCTCGTCGACACCCAAGCGGCCGTATCGCTTTCCCGGCCTGGCCAAGCTCACCGCGCGCATGCTCGATTACCTGGACTACGGCCAGGTGAATGCGGTGGGCGTGTCCTGGGGCGGCGCGTTGGCGCAGCAGTTTGCCTACGACTACCCGGAGCGCTGCAAGAAGCTGATTCTCGCCGCGACCGCCGCCGGTGCGGTGATGGTGCCGGGCAAGCCGAAAGTGCTGTGGCTGATGGCGAGCCCGCGGCGCTATATCCAGCCGTCTCACGTGGTGCGTATTGCACCGATGATTTATGGCGGTTCGTTCCGCCGCGATTCGAACCTGGCCGCCGAACATGCGAGCAAAGTGCGCTCGGCCGGCAAGCTGGGTTACTACTGGCAACTGTTCGCCGGGCTGGGCTGGACCAGCATCCACTGGCTGCACAAGATCCGTCAGCCGACCCTGGTGCTGGCCGGGGACGACGACCCGCTGATCCCACTGATCAACATGCGGATGCTCGCCTGGCGCATTCCCAACGCACAGCTGCACATCATCGATGATGGCCACCTGTTCCTGATCACTCGCGCCGAAGCCGTGGCGCCGATCATCATGAAATTTCTCGAGGAGGAGCGCCTGCGCGCGGTGATTCATCCCCGTCCGGCGGTGTAAGGACCACACCGCCGCGCAACTTGCCGAGAACCGACTATGGTTCTGAATTGGCGTGCCTGTTGATGACTTGACGAAGGAGTGTTGGCTCATGCGAGAACGACCCGTGACGAACCCGGCGCCCACCCCTGCCGTGTTCATCAATGCGCAAAATGCGATCACCGGCCTGCGCGGCCGGGACTTGCTGTCGACCCTGCGCAGCGTAGCCGCCCACGGCTTGCGCAACCCGGTGCATACCGCTCGTCATGCCCTGGCCCTGGGCGGTCAACTGGGGCGCGTGCTGCTGGGCGAAACCGTGCATGAACCCAACCCCCACGACAGCCGCTTCATCGACCCGACCTGGGCCCTCAACCCGCTGTACCGGCGCAGCCTGCAGGCGTACCTGAGCTGGCAGAAGCAAACCCGCAGCTGGATCGATGACAGCACCCTGAGCGCCGATGACCGCGCCCGCGCGCACTTCGCGTTCACCCTGATCAACGATGCGGTATCGCCCTCCAACACCTTGCTCAACCCGCTGGCCATCAAGGAACTGCTCAACTCCGGCGGTAACAGCGTGGTGCGCGGCGTGAGCAACCTGTTCGAAGACATGCTGCACAACAACGGCCTGCCGCGCCAGGTCAGCAAGCACGCCTTTGAAGTGGGCAAGACCGTCGCCACCACGCCAGGCTCGGTGGTGTTTCGCAATGAGCTGCTGGAGCTGATCCAGTACAAGCCCATGAGCGAAAAGCAGTACGCCAAGCCCCTGTTGATCGTGCCGCCGCAAATCAACAAGTACTACATCTTCGACCTGAGCCCGGCCAACAGCTTCGTGCAGTACGCCCTGAAAAACAGCCTGCAGACCTTCATCGTCAGCTGGCGCAACCCGGATGTGCGCCACCGCGAATGGGGCCTGTCCACCTACGTGGCCGCGCTGGAGGAAGCACTCAACGTCTGCCGCGCAATCACCGGCGCCCGCGAGGTCAACCTGATGGGCGCCTGCGCCGGCGGCCTGACCATCGCCGCGCTGCAAGGCCACCTGCAAGCCAAGCGCCAGTTGCGCCGCGTCGCCAGCGCCAGCTATCTGGTGAGCCTGCTCGACAGCCAGATCGACAGCCCCGCCACCCTGTTCGCCGACGAGCAAACCCTGGAAGCCGCCAAGCGCCGTTCCTACCAGCAGGGCGTGCTGGACGGTCGCGACATGGCCAAGGTATTTGCCTGGATGCGCCCCAACGACCTGATCTGGAACTACTGGATCAACAACTACCTGCTGGGCAAGGAACCGCCGGCCTTCGACATCCTGTACTGGAACAACGACAACACGCGCCTGCCCGCCGCCCTGCATGGCGACCTGCTGGACTTCTTCAAACACAACCCGCTGAGCCGTCCCGGTGGCCTGGAAGTGTGCGGCACGCCCATCGACTTGCAGAAGGTCACGGTGGACAGCTTCAGCGTGGCCGGGATCAACGACCACATCACGCCATGGGACGCGGTGTACCGCTCCACGCAGTTGCTGGGCGGCGAGCGGCGCTTCGTGCTGTCCAACAGCGGGCATATCCAGAGCATCCTCAACCCGCCGGGCAACCCCAAGGCCAACTACGTCGAGAACCTCAAGCTGAGCAGCGACCCACGCGCCTGGTACTACGACGCCAGCCACGTCGAAGGCAGTTGGTGGCCCGAGTGGCTGGCGTGGATTCAAGCGCGCTCGGGCGTACAACGCGAAACCCTCACCGCCCTGGGCAACCAGAATTACCCACCGATGGAAGCAGCGCCAGGCACTTACGTGCGGGTCCGCTGAGCTCAACGATCCTATTTAAGAAGACCGGATGAAAACCCGCGACCGTATCCTTGAATGTGCCCTGCTGTTGTTCAACCACAAGGGCGAACCGAACGTGTCGACCATGGAGGTGGCCAATGAAATGGGGATCAGCCCCGGCAATCTCTACTACCACTTCCATGGCAAGGAACCGCTGGTGCTCGGGCTGTTCGAGCGTTTCCAGAGTGAGCTGGCGCCCCTGCTCGACCCACCGCCAGGCGCGCAACTGGAGGCCCAGGATTACTGGCTGTTCCTGCACCTGATCGTCGAGCGCATGGCCCATTACCGGTTCCTGTTCCAGGACCTGTCGAACCTGGCGGGGCGCCTGCCGAAACTGGCAAGGGGCATTCGCCACCTGCTCACGGCGCTCAAGCGCACCCTGGCGTCATTACTCGCACGGCTGCAGGCGGCGGGGCAGTTGGTCAGCAGCACCCAGGCGCTAGGCCAATTGGTTGAGCAGATCACCATGACCCTGCTGTTTTCCCTGGACTACCAACGCATTCTCGACCGTGAAGGCGAGGTGCAGGTGGTGGTCTACCAGATCATGATGCTGGTCGCGCCGCACCTGTTGCCAGCGGCGCGGGAAACCACGGAGCGCCTGGCGCTGCGCTATATGGACGATCCGGGTTAAACGTGTGCCTTACAGGCACTGCGCGAGAACCGTGCGGCAATCGAATGGACTGACCGATCATAAAAACGCCCGACCTTCACAGGCCGGGCGCTTTTTCAGGTGCCCCGAAAAGATCAGGACTGACTGGATGGCGTCGGGGTTACCGATGCGGCAGTCGGTGCAGGCGCAGCGGTCGGCGCGGCTGCCGAGTTGGCGCTGGAAGCGGCGAGTGCCGCAGGCGCAGGCTTGGCGGCCACGGCCGGCTTCGCTGCTGCGGGCTTTTTCGCGGCTACCGGCTTCTTCGCGGCGGCAGGTTTGGCCGCAGCAGGTTTGGCGGCGACCGCTTTAGCGGCGGGTTTGGCAGCAGGCTTGGCAGCGGCTTTAGCGGCCACTGGTTTAGCGGCTGGCTTGGCCGCAGGTTTGGCCGCTGCAACTTTCGCCGCTGGCTTGGCCGCAGGTTTAGCCACGGCTTTGGCTGGCGCTTTGGCCGCAGGTTTGGCAGCCGGCTTGGCGGCGGCTTTGACCAGTGGCTTGGCGGCCGTTTTCGCAGCCGGTTTGGCGGCAGCGGTTTTAGCGGCAGGCTTGGACGCAGCAGCCTTCACCGGGGTGACTTTGGCACCGGTGAGTTTTTCGATTTGCTTGGTCAGGGTCTCGACCTTGCTGTGCAGTGCTTTCACTTCAGCACGGCTGGGTACGCCCAGTCGCGAAATCGCACTGTTAAGGCGCTTGTCGAAAGTTTCTTCCAACTTGTTCCAAGTCTCGGAAATGCTCGACTTGGCGGAACCGGCGCTGGCCTTGGCCGCATCGACTTTTTTACCCACGGTGCTTTTGGTCAACTTCTCGGCCTTCTCGCCGTCTTTAACCAACGTCTCGAAGAGTTTGCTGCCGTCACTGTCGATCTTCGAGTAAACGCCTAAACCAGCCAGCCAGATCTTGCGGGAATATTCTTCAACTTTCCCGACCCACGAGCTGCCTTCTTTCTGAGTAGTCTTTTTAACAGCCATCCCGATGTCTCCTTAGTGTTTACGCGCGACACGTTCGAGCAATGCCGTCAGCTCTTCGAGCTTAGCAGAGAGTGTCTCCACGTCATGTTTAGACGCAATGCCGATTCGATTCAAGGCACTTGCAACACGAGTGTCAAAAGCTTTTTCAACTTTATCCAGTTGAACTTCAACCCGGCCTTTGACGCTGGAGAGATTACTCTTTACTTGGTCAATCTGACTGTTGGCAGCATCAAGTTGTTCAACGGCAACTTTTTTACCTTTACTTTCAACATGTTGCCCAGTCTTTACCAGCTCTTTGAAGTACGCGCCGCCCTCGTTTCCGACCCTGGCATAGGCACCCAGGCCTGCCAGCCAGATCTTGCGGGCATAGGTTTTAACCTCGTCCAGGGCGTGGCTCGGGGCGTCGATTTTTTTCTTCAGGGTAACTTTGGCCATGGTGCACCTCACGCAAAAAGGGTGGAGGAACGGCCCGCAGAAGTTGAGGGCTTGGGCACAAAGTAGGCAGAAAAATTAGAATCGGCACCCTAACAACAGTCGGATCAGGCCAAGGCTTTATCCAGGGCTTTCTCGATTTCAGTCTTGATGGTGCCACTCATGGCCGACATCAGCAGGCCCAGTTCCACATCGATACGCAACAGATCAGCGGCAACCTGCACCGTGCCTTTAACCCCCGAACGCTTGAGGTTCAACGTATCGCCAGACCACGAAGGCTCCAGGCCATATTGATCCTGGAGTTTCTGTGCCAGCTTCTCGGCCTTCGCCCGTGCGCCTTCTTTACCCAGGGTGTGTGCACGTTCAACAGTGATACGGGCCATTGCAACGACTCCTCTTTATAACGACTTGAACACCTGCCATGCGGCAAAAGGTCTCGGTGAGCACCTATCTTACCTTCAGCCTTGCCAAGACAAAGCAGGCCTTGGGGATTATCATGTCCCGCATTCTCTTTTGGTGACAGCGATATGACTGATCAGCGCAAAGGCAGCGATGCCGAACCCACCACTCACTTCGGCTTCAAGAACGTCCCGGAAAGCCAGAAAGCGCAGAAAGTCGCTGAAGTGTTCCACTCCGTTGCGGCCAAGTACGACCTGATGAACGACGTGCTGTCCGGCGGCATGCACCGCCTGTGGAAGCGCTTCACCATCGAACTGTCGGGCGTGCGTACCGGCAACCGCGTGCTGGACATCGCTGGCGGCACGGGCGACCTGGCGGCCAAGTTCTCCAAGCTGGTCGGCCCGACCGGCCAGGTGGTGCTGGCGGATATCAACGGCTCGATGCTCAAGGTCGGCCGCGATCGCCTGCTCGACAAAGGCGTGGCCGGCAATATCGAATTCGTCCAGGCCGATGCGGAAAAGCTGCCGTTCCCCGACAACCATTTCGACTGCGTGACCATCGCCTTCGGCCTGCGCAACGTGACCCACAAGGAAGACGCGATCCGCTCGATGCTGCGCGTGCTCAAGCCCGGTGGCCGGCTGTTGGTGCTGGAGTTCTCCAAGCCGACCAACGCGCTGATGTCCAAGGTCTACGACACCTACTCGTTCGCCTTCATGCCGTTGATGGGCAAGCTGATCACCAACGACGCCGAGAGCTATCGCTACCTGGCCGAATCGATCCGCATGCACCCCGACCAGGAAACCCTGAAGTCGATGATGGTGGACGCCGGTTTCGACCGCGTGACCTACCACAACATGACCTCGGGCATCGTCGCCCTGCACCGCGGCATCAAGCCCTGATGCTGTTCCAAGGCCTGCTCGCCAGCGTCGAACACGGCGTCAACCGCGTGCTGCGCCTGGACAGCACCGCCCTGGCGCGGCTGGCGCACTTGAACGGCAAGATCATCGCCGTCGACTGCACGAGCCCCGCCTTGCAGCTGTTTATCCTGCCCAGCGACGAAGGCCTGTTGCTCGCGACCCATTGGGCCGCCGAGGCCGACTGCACCCTGCGTGCGCCGGCCTCGAGCCTGTTGCACCTGGCGCTGAGCCGCAACAAGACCGCCATCCTCCACGGCCCCGAAGTGGCGCTGGAAGGCGACAGCGCGGTGCTGATGGACCTGGCCGCCGTGCTGCAGGACCTGGAACTGGACTGGGAATACGAACTGTCGCGCTGGATCGGCCCCGTGCCCACCCAGTTGATCAGCGGCCACCTGCGCAGTCGCACGCGCTGGTACCAGCAGGGGTTCGCCAGCCTCAACCAGAACCTCGCCGAATACCTGAGCGAAGAATCGCGCACCCTGGTCGGACAACGGGAAGCGCAAGCGCGCTTTCGTGAACTCGACAAGGCCAAAATCGACCTGGAACGCCTTGAGGCCCGCTTCGAGCGCCTGAGCCGTTCCCTTGATCCAAGCGATAACGCATGAAGCTGCTCGCCGTCCGCCGTTTGTTCCGTATCCAGCGCGTCGTAATCCGCTACCGCCTCGATGACCTGCTGTTCGCCCTGCCGTTGCCGTGGTTCCTGCTTGCCGTGCGCTATGTGCTGCCGTGGCGCTGGTTCCCGCGCAAGCCGCTGGACCTGAGCCGTGGCGCGCGCCTGCGCCTGGCCTTGCAGGATCTGGGGCCGATCTTTATCAAGTTCGGGCAGATCCTCTCGACCCGTCGCGACCTGCTGCCCGAAGACATCGCCGACGAACTGATGCTGCTGCAGGACCGCGTGCCGCCGTTCGATTCGCAGCAGTCGATGAAGCTGATCGAAGAGCAGTTGGGCCAGAAGATCAGCGACGTGTTCAGCCGTTTCGACGTCGAGCCCCTGGCCTCGGCCTCGGTGGCGCAAGTGCATGCGGCGCAGCTCAAGACCGGCGAAGAAGTGGTGGTGAAGGTGATTCGCCCGGGCCTCAAACCGATCATCGGCCAAGACCTGGCGTGGCTGTTCATTCTCGCCCGCGCCGCCGAACGCTTCTCCGCCGACGCGCGCCTGTTGCACCCGGTGGACGTGGTCGCCGACTACGAAAAAACCATCTACGACGAACTCGACCTGCTGCGCGAAGCGGCCAACGCCAGCCAGCTCAAGCGCAACTTTGAAGGCTCACCGCTGCTGTATGTGCCGCAAGTGTATTGGGACTGGTGCCGCCCTAAAGTGTTGGTGATGGAGCGCATCTACGGCGTGCAGGTCACCGACCTCGCGACCCTGGCCGACCAGCGCACCAACATGAAGATGCTCGCCGAGCGCGGCGTGGAGATCTTCTTCACCCAGGTGTTCCGCGACAGTTTCTTCCATGCCGACATGCACCCCGGCAATATCTTCGTCAGCACCCTCAACCCGTGGAGCCCGCAGTACATTGCGATCGACTGCGGCATCGTCGGCAGCCTGACCCCGGAAGACCAGGACTACCTGGCGCGCAACCTGTTCGCCTTCTTCAAGCGCGATTACCGCCGCGTGGCGCAGTTGCACATCGATTCGGGTTGGGTGCCGGCGGAAACCAAGCTCAACGAATTCGAAGCGGCGATCCGCACCGTGTGCGAGCCGATCTTCGAAAAACCGCTGAAAGACATTTCCTTCGGCCAGGTGCTGATGCGCCTGTTCCAGACCGCGCGGCGCTTCAATATGGAAGTGCAGCCGCAGTTGGTGCTGCTGCAGAAAACCCTGCTGAACATTGAAGGCCTGGGCCGCCAGCTGTACCCCGACCTCGACCTGTGGAACACCGCCCAGCCGTTCCTCGAACGCTGGATGCGCGAGCGGGTCAGCCCGAAAACCCTGCTGGGCAACCTGCAGAGCCAGGTGGAGCAACTGCCGCACCTGGCCAACATGACCCGCGACCTGCTGGAACGCATGTCCCAGCCCCACGCCAAAGACCCGACGCCGCCGTGGCACACGCGCAAGGACGACTGGTTCCTGCGCCTGCTGGGCGCCGCGCATCTGGTCGGCGGGGTGATGCTGGCCATCGGCGGGCCGCTGAATCAACTGGGCCACTGGCCGGCCGGCATCATGGTCGCCGTGGGTGTTTATCTGATCGTGCGTCGGTAGCCAATCCGGTTATACACTGTCGCAAATTGCCGGAGCCGAAGATGAAAGACTGGCTGGATGAGATCAAGTGGGACAGTGACGGCCTGGTGCCGGCCATTGCCCAGGACTACAAGACCGGGCGCGTGCTGATGATGGCCTGGATGAACCGCGAGGCCCTGAGCCTCACCGCCGCTGAGCAGCGCGCCATTTACTGGTCACGTTCACGTGGCAAACTGTGGCGCAAGGGCGAAGAGTCCGGGCACGTGCAAACCCTGCACGAGATACGCCTGGACTGCGACGCCGACGTGGTGATCCTCAAGGTCGAGCAGATCGGCGGCATCGCCTGCCACACCGGCCGCCACAGCTGCTTCTATCGCGTGTTCGAGAACGGCGAGTGGAAGGTTGTGGAGCCGGTACTCAAAGACCCGCACGCCATTTACTCGGCAGGACACTGAACATGAGCGATACCCTGAACCGTGTGGCCCAGGTGCTGGAAGAGCGCAAAGGCGCGGATGCCGAAAGCTCCTACGTCGCCAGCCTGTACCACAAGGGCCTGAACAAGATCCTGGAAAAACTCGGCGAAGAATCCGTCGAGACCATCATCGCCGCCAAGGATGCCGAGATCAGCGGCGACTGCAGCGATGTGATCTACGAAACCGCCGACCTATGGTTCCACAGCCTGGTCATGCTCGCCCAACTGGGGCAGCATCCGCAGGCCGTGCTGGATGAACTGGACCGTCGCTTCGGCTTGTCCGGGCATGCCGAAAAGGCCTCGCGCCCGTCCGCCTGAATAACTTTTACAGAGGAATTGCAGCATGGGCATTTTTGACTGGAAACATTGGATCGTCATCTTGGTGGTGGTCGTTCTGGTATTTGGCACCAAGAAACTGAAAAACCTCGGCACCGACGTGGGCGAGTCGATCAAGGGCTTTCGCAAGGCCATGAACGACGACGAAAAACCCGCCGAACCCGCCGCCAACCCGGTGCCGCCGGCCCAACCGGTCCACCCGCAGGCGACCCAGCCGATCACCGAGCGTCGCACCTTCGACGTGCAGGCTGAAAAAGTCGAAGAGCCGATCCGCAAAGACTCGTGAGCACTGACTAATGTTTGGTATCAGCTTCTCTGAACTGCTGCTCGTCGGCCTCGTGGCCTTGCTGGTACTCGGGCCGGAACGCCTGCCCGGTGCCGCGCGCACGGCCGGCTTGTGGATCGGGCGTCTGAAACGCAGTTTCAACGCCATCAAACAGGAAGTTGAACGGGAAATCGGCGCCGACGAAATCCGCCGCCAACTGCACAACGAACACATCCTGTCGTTGGAGCAGGAGGCGCGCAATATTCTGACGCCGGTGCAGGAGCAGGCCAAGCCGGTGACACCGGTGGCCGAACACAGCATTGCGCCCACGCCCGTTGTTGAAGCAGCGCCCGCTACCCCGACCGCTCCAACCGAGCCAGCGCCGACGCCAACCGCGCCGCCCGCTCCCCATGACCCTACATTGCCGCCGCGAGCCCCATGAGCGCTGATAAACCGGAAAACGACCAGCACATGCCACTGGTCTCGCACCTCACCGAGCTGCGTACCCGCCTGCTGCGTTGCGTGGCGGCGATCTTCGTGATCTTTGCCGGGCTGTTCGCCTTTACCCAGCAGATCTACACCTTCGTCTCCACGCCACTGCGCCATTACCTGCCGGCCGGCGCGACGATGATCGCCACCGACGTGTCGTCGCCGTTCCTGACGCCATTGAAGCTGACCATGATGGTCTCGCTGTTCCTGGCGATCCCGGTGATCCTGCACCAGATCTGGGGCTTCATCGCCCCCGGCCTGTACAAGCATGAGAAGCGCATCGCGGTGCCGTTGCTGGTGTCGAGCATCCTGCTGTTCTACACCGGCATGGCGTTCGCTTACTTCCTGGTGTTCCCGCTGATCTTCAAGTTCTTCGCCGCCGCCACCCCGGCCGGCGTGGAGATGATGACCGACATCACCAGCTACCTCGACTTCGTGATGACGCTGTTCTTCGCCTTCGGCGTGGCCTTCGAAATTCCGGTGGCCGTGGTGTTGCTGGTATGGATCGGCGTGGTCAACGTGCAGTACCTGAAGAAGATCCGTCCCTACGTGGTCATCGGCTGCTTCGTGGTCGGCATGATCCTGACCCCGCCGGACATTTTCTCCCAGACCCTGCTGGCCGTGCCGATGTGGATGCTGTTCGAGATCGGCATCCTGTTCAGCAGCCTGATCACCAAGCGTGGCGAACACCCCGACGACCAAGCCGCCGACGACAACGACCAGCCGCCAGCGACCCAGCCGTGAACCTGTTGCTGCTTGAAGAGGCCGACTTTATCGCGGCCGACCGGGTGGTCCTGCGTGACCGGCGCCTGGTGCATATGCAGGACGTCCACCGCGCGACGGCGGGCGACAACCTGCGGGTCGGGCGTATCGGCGGGCTGATGGGCAATGCCCAAGTGCTGCGCCTGGAAGCCCACGAAGCCGAGCTGCAAGTGGCCTTCGACCTGCCGCCGCCGGCCAAACTGCCGCTGACCCTGCTGCTGGCCCTGCCACGCCCGAAAATGCTGCGCCGGGTGCTGCAGACCGTCGCCGCCATGGGCGTGCCGAAGGTCGTGCTGGTCAACAGCTACCGCGTGGAAAAGAGCTTCTGGCAAACCCCCTTCCTGGAGCCCGAGGCGATTCGCGAGCAATTGATCCTCGGCTTGGAACAGGCGCGCGACACAGTGCTACCGGAAATCGTCATCGAAAAACGCTTCAAGCCCTTCGTCGAAGACCGCCTGCCCGCCATGACCGCAGGCACCCTCGGCCTGATCGGCCATCCCGGCGATTACCCGCCGTGCCCGCGCGGTCTGGACGAGCCGGTAACCCTGGCCATCGGCCCGGAAGGCGGCTGGATACCCTACGAGGTCGACCTGCTGAGCAAGGCCGGCTTGCAACCGGTGCAACTGGGTGCGCGCATCCTGCGCGTGGAAACCGCCGTCACCGCCCTGCTCGCCCGGCTGTTCTAGCCACCCATCCCTACAGATTCCTGCTGCGCTGCCGATAACCTTCGAATAAGTCCAAGCCTTGTTCCACGGGAGTTCGCAGCATGCATCGTTGGTTAGCCGAAAAGCTGGGGAATGTCAGCGTCAACCACAAACTGGGCGTAGGCTTTGGCCTGGTGTTGCTCCTCACCTTGTTGATCACCTTCACCGGCTGGACCGGCCTGGGCGATGTGGCCAGCCGCGGCGACAAACTGGGGTATATCTCCAGCCTGAGTGTCTTGACCAAAGACCTGCGTATCGCTCGCCTGGACTATGAAATGCGCCGTGGCGAACAAGGCACGGCGGCCGTCAGCGAGCTGCTGAACCGCCTGGACAGCGGCATGAAGACCGCCCGCACGCTGATCGAACAACCCGCCGACATCGCGCTGGTCGATGAACAATTGGCCGCCGTGGACCAATACAAACGCGCATTCAGCGATATGGCGCAAGCCGGGGCCAACCGTGAGGATGCGCGCAGCAAGCTGGGCAATACCGCCGACAATGCGGTGCTCAAGGTGACTGAAGTCGAGAAGTCCCTGCTGCAAGGCGACAGTGTCACCCAGTTCAATAGCGTGGTCGACCTGAGCAAGCTGATCCAGCAAGCGCGCTTCCAGGTCCGCGGTTACACCTACAGCGGCAAGGTCGAGGCTGAGCAACCCGCGCTCGACGCCATCGACAACGCGCTGAAGAAGATCACTGAACTGCAAGGCTCATTGCAGGAGCAATACCAGGCCAACCTGCAGCAGGCCAGTGTCTCGCTGCAAGCCTATCGCGCCGCCGTCAGCCAGTTCCGCGACTCCCAGGTGGCCACCGCCGTCGCACTCAAAACCATGAGCGAGCAAGGCGATATCCTGCTGAACCGCAGCGATAAACTGACGATTTCCCAGACCGCGGTGCGCGACACCGATGCCGCCCAGGCCAAGTACCTGCTCCTGCTGGCCACCGTGCTGGCATTGATCTTTGGCCTGGTGGCCGCCTGGGCGATCACGCGTCAGATCGTCATCCCGCTGAATCAGACCCTCAAGGTGGCCGAGCGCGTTGCCTCCGGCGACCTGAGCCACGACCTGACGTCCACGCGCCAGGACGAACTGGGCCAACTGCAACGTGCCATGCAAAGCATGACCGTAGGCCTGCGCGAATTGATCGGCGGCATCAGCGACGGCGTCACCCAGATCGCCAGCGCCGCCGAGCAATTGTCGTCGGTCACCGAGCAGACCAGCGCTGGGGTCAACAATCAGAAAATCGAGACCGACCAAGTCGCTACGGCCATGAATGAAATGGCCGCGACCGTGCAGGAAGTTGCGCGCAACGCCGAGGAAGCGTCCGAAGCCGCCGTGGCAGCGGACCAGCAGGCCCGCGAAGGCGACAAGGTGGTCGGTGAAGCCATCGCCCAGATCGAACGCCTGGCCACCGAAGTCGGCAACTCCACCGAGGCCATGGGCCATCTCAAGCGCGAAAGCGACAAGATCGGCAGCGTGCTCGACGTGATCAAGTCGGTGGCCCAGCAAACCAACCTGCTCGCGCTGAACGCCGCGATTGAAGCAGCGCGTGCCGGTGAAGCCGGGCGCGGCTTCGCGGTGGTGGCCGATGAAGTGCGCAGCCTGGCCCAGCGCACGCAAAAATCCACGGAAGAGATCGAAGAGCTGATCGTCGGCTTGCAAACGGGCACCCAGCAAGTGGCGACCATCATGGACAACAGCCGTGGGCTGACCGACAGCAGCGTCGAATTGACGCGCCGCGCCGGCAGCGCCCTGGCGAACATCACCCGTACCGTATCGACGATCCAGGCGATGAACTCGCAGATCGCCACCGCCGCCGAGCAACAAAGCGCCGTGGCCGAAGAGATCAACCGCAGCGTGCTGAACGTGCGCGATGTGTCAGAACAGACGTCCTCGGCCAGTGAAGAGACCGCCGCCTCCAGCGCCGAACTGGCGCGCCTGGGCATCTACCTGCAAACCCTGGTCGGACGTTTCCGCATCTGACCGGGCTGGGCGGCGACCCATCCGGGTCGCCGCACTTCAGCAACTTGTGAAATTTCCTACACGCTTATCAGCCCGCCCTCACCCCAAATCGTTTTAGCGTTTGCCTTGTTGCGCAGCGCTTTTTCAGATTTGGAGGTTCATCATGTTTCCTCGGCTGACCCGCTTGCTGGTCAACGCCAGCGTCCGACTCAAACTCGCCCTGGGTTTTGGCCAGGTGCTGGTCCTCAGTTTCATCATCGCCATGACAGGCTGGCAGGCCTTGAATGCCGCACTGTTCCGCTCCAGCAACCTGACGGTGCTGGGCCAACTGGCCGCCGACGCGGAGGCCATGCGCGCCGACCGCATCGTGTACCGAACGCTCACCGACACGGCCAGCCTGGGCAAAATGACGCGGCAGATCGAAAAAATCGACCAGCACCTCGACTACCTGTCAAAACACATGAAAGACCCGACCGACCTGCAGCGTCTCGAGGAAGCCGAACGCCTGGTGGCCGCCTTCAAAGCGGTGCTGGTGGAATTGCCGCCGTTGATCGAACAGCGGGAAAACGCCCGGCCGCCGCTGCAAAAAGCCGCCCTGCAAGCCAGCGACACCCTCGCGCAACTGGCCAGCGAACTGCCTGACCAGCAAGACCAGCAGGCGCTCGACGCCATCGAAGATCTGCGCCAGGCCATGGAACAGGCCGAAGATCGCGCGCGCAGCCCCGCCTGGGCCGCCGAGTCGTTGCAGGCCTATGCCGAAGCGGTGGGCAAGGCCCTCGACGCCCTGGACGTCGCTCAAGTCGCCGTCACCAGCCTGCCCGTGGACGCCACCCTACTCAAAACCGACCTCGCGCAATACCGTGCGCTGCTGACCACGCTCAAGCAGGCACAACTCGACACCGAGACCGTGCAAAACCGCTTTGAACAACAACTCAATCAGTTGCTGGCGCAAAGCGATCTGGTCAGCCAGGGCCAGGTGTTCAAACGCGACCGGGAAGCGCAGCACACCCGAACCCTGCTGATCAGCGTCACCCTTGCCGCCCTGCTGCTGGGGGCCTTGGCGGCCTGGTGGATCGCCCGGCAAATCGCCGTGCCGTTGCGCGAGGCCTTGGCCGTCGCCAACCGCATTGCCGCGGGCGACTTAAGCGAAAACCCCGCCGTGGAGCGCCGCGACGAACTGGGCCAGTTGCAGCAGAGCATGGCGCAGATGATCCGCAACCTGCGCGGCCTGATCAGCGGCATCGGCGACAGCGCCCGGCAAATCGCCAGCGCGGCTACGCAGCTATCCACCGTCACCGAGCAAACCCGCGCCGGGGTCAACAACCAAAAGGACGAAACCGACCAGGTGGCCACGGCCATGAATGAAATGCTCGCCACCGCCCAGGAGGTCGCCCGACATGCCGAGCAAGCGTCGATCGCGGCGAGCGAAGCCGACCAACAGACCCACCTCGGCGACAAAGTGGTTGCGCAGGCGGTGGAGCAGATCGGCCACCTGGCCAGTGAAATGGAACTGTCCAGCCGGGCGATGCTGGCGTTGCAGCAGGAGAGCCAACAGATCGGCAGCGTGCTCGACGTGATCAAGTCAGTCTCCCAGCAGACCAACCTGCTGGCCTTGAACGCCGCCATCGAAGCGGCGCGCGCGGGCAGTGCCGGGGAAGGTTTCGCGGTGGTCGCCGATGAAGTGCGCAGCCTGGCCCTACGCACGCAGGAATCGGCCGAGGAAATTGAAGGACTGATCTTGCGTCTGCATACCGGCACCCAGCAGGTGGCGGACATCATGGACAGCAGTCGCAGCCTCACGGACAACAGCGTCAGCCTGACCCGCGACGCCGGCGACGCCCTGGCGGCCATTGCGCGCACGGTGTCGGTCATCCAGGAAATGAACCCGCAGATTGCCGCCGCCGCCGAGGAACAAAGCGCTGTGGCCGAGGAGATCAATCGCAGTGTGTTGAAGGTGCGCGATGTGTCCGAGCAAACCGCCGCCGCCAGTGAAGAAACGGCGGCGGCGAGCGCTCAGTTGAGCCAGTTGAGCCTGGATTTGCAGACACTGGTCGGCAAGTTCAGGCTCTGAGGCTCACAGCACCTGGCGCAGGAAGGCCTGGGCTCGCGGGTCTTTCGGCGCATCGAAGAACTCGGCCGGGGACGCGTCTTCGAGCAGCTTGCCGTGATCGAAGAACAGCACCCGGTCCGCCACTTCACGGGCGAAGCCCATTTCGTGGGTGACGCAGACCATGGTCATGCCTTCCAGGGCCAGGGTTTTCATGACGTCGAGCACTTCGCCGACCATCTCCGGGTCGAGGGCCGAGGTGGGCTCGTCGAACAGCATCACCTTGGGTTCCATCGCCAGCGCGCGGGCTATCGCCACCCGCTGCTGCTGGCCACCGGACAGACGCGAGGGAAACTCGTTGGCCTTTTGCGCGATGCCGACCTTTTCCAGCAACGCCAGGGCCTTGGCTTCACGCTCTTTTTTGCCGCGCTTGCGCACGACTTTCTGCGCCAGGCACAGGTTCTCCAGCACGGTCATGTGGGGGAACAGGTTGAAGTGCTGGAACACCATGCCGACTTCGCGGCGGTAGGCGTTCACGTCGGTTTTCGGATCGGCCAGTTGCAGGCCGTCGATGCTCACCGACCCCGAATCGAACTCTTCCAGGCCGTTGAGGCAGCGCAGGAAGGTCGACTTGCCGGAGCCGGACGGGCCGATCACCACCAGCACTTCGCCCTTGGCGACCTGGGTGGTGACGTGGTCCACCGCGCGCACCACATGGCAACGGGTGTCGAAGACTTTTACCAGATCGCGGACTTCAATCACTTTGCGCGAGCCTCCGCTCAAGCCGGCTGGCCATTTTCGACAGCGGCAGGTTGATCAACAGGTACAGGCCTGCCACGCAGAACAGGATTTCAAACGGCGAAAACGAAGTGGTGATGACTTCGCGGCCGCTCTTGAGCAACTCGGTGATCGCGATCACCGACACCAGCGAAGTGTCTTTCACCAGGCTGATAAATTGCCCGGCCAGGGGCGGCAGCACGCGCTTGAACGCCTGCGGCAGCACCACATGGCGCATCGACTGGCTGGCACTCAAGCCCAACGAGCGCGCGGCTTCGTTCTGGCCACGGGTGATCGACTGCACACCAGCGCGGACGATTTCCGCCACATAGGCCCCGGTGAACAGCGACAGCGCGGCGATCCCGGCAAACTCCCGGGACAGGTTGAGCACCGTGCCGATAAAGAAATAGAAGATGAATATCTGCACCAACAGCGGCGTGCCGCGCACCAGTTCGACGTAGATCGTCGACAGATCGCGCAAGGTCGGGTTGCTGGACAGCCGGCACAGGCCCGTCGCCAGGCCAATCGCCAAGCCCAGCACGCCGGACACGAAGGACAGCCACAAGGTGGTCCACAAGCCCCACATCAACGGGCCCAGCGCCCACTGCCGGGTCACGCCCACTACATCGCCTTCCGCCACGTCATCGCCGCGCGCCACTTTCAGGCTGTTGTCGGCCACGCTGAGCTTTTGCTCCGTGCCCGCGTCGTTGCGCAGGGTGACTTCGACCACATCGCCTTTGCGCACCAGCTCGACAACGGTGGAGATATCCGCCGCGCGCTGCGATGTTTCGGCCTGATAGGCGAAATATTGCGGTACGCGGTTCCAGCGCCATTCGTAGGACATCAGCGACGTGGCGTAGTACAAGGCGCCCGCCAGGCCGACGAGCACGACCACGGTCAGCAGGTGCCAGGGCCATTGGGCTTTTTTCTGTTTCATTACTCAACATCCAAAAGGGTCGGGTAAGCCCCCGCTTTTGTGGCGGGCGGGCTTGCCCTAATGCCATTCAGTCAAGGCATTTTGTAGGAGCGAGCTTGCTCGCGAAAAACTCAAAGACACCGCGTTTATTCAGCAAGCCAGCGTTATCGTTGACGGCCTTCGCGAGCAAGCTCGCTCCTACAGAAAGCAGGAGCCATAGGAGCCGGCGTTATTCCATGTCCTTGAGCCACTCGGAGCTCTTGAACCACTTGTCATGGATGCGATCGTAGGTGCCGTCGTTCTTGATCTGGTGCAGGAAGTTGTTGATGAAGTTGATGCTGTCGTAATCGCCTTTCTTCAGACCGAAGGCCAGCGGTTCAAAGGTGAAGGGTTCTTCGAGGAACACCAGCTTGCCGTTACCGACTTTCTTCTCGGCGACGACGTTGTACGGTGCGTCATACACAAAGGCATCGGCCTTGCCGTTGACCACGTCCAGCACGCCTTCCTGTTCGTTGTCGTAGCCGTGGTACTTGGCCTTGGAGATCAGCTTCTTGGCGACCATCTCGCCGGTGGTGCCGAGCTTGGAGGTCAGGCGGTATTTCTCGTCGTTCAGGTCTTTGTAGGACTTGATGGTGCCTTCCAGGTCCTTGCGAATCAGCAGGGTCTGGCCAACCACGATGAACGGTTCGCTGAAGTTCA
The DNA here is from genome assembly GCF_003058185.1 of Pseudomonas sp. GV105. NCBI lineage: Bacteria > Pseudomonadati > Pseudomonadota > Gammaproteobacteria > Pseudomonadales > Pseudomonadaceae > Pseudomonas > Pseudomonas sp. GV105. Next base: position 9,812 of record NZ_QBUF01000025.1, on the reverse strand, counting down.
GGCGCAGGTTGCGTTCCTGGGTCAGGGTCATGCCGCTGCCGATCATGTCGAACTTGCCGGTGAGGAAGGCCGGGATGATGCCGTCGTAGCCGGTGGACACCAGCTCCAGCTTGACGCCCATGGACTTGGCCATGGCCTTGAGGATGTCGACTTCGAAGCCGATGATTTCACCACGCTTGTCGGTCATTTCGAATGGCATGTAGGTCGGGTCCATGCCGACCTTCAGCGTGCCGCGCTTGACCGCATCATCGATGGCCCCGGCCTGAGCCACATTGGCCGCGACCAGCGCGGTGACGCCGAGCAGCAGCATCGAAAGATACTTTTTCATCATCAAGTCCCCTGAACGATTCTTATGAAGTCGGCGCGCAAAAAGGGCTGCACCATTTCGGGGTGCGATCCTAACCCACTCGCTGCCCGGTACAAAGGTTTCACCGGTAATAGTTGTCGAGGTATGTCGGAATAGCCCTACAGCACTGCGGCAAAGCGCAGACGTAGACACTTCATTGTCGGGCGAGGGCAATTGATTGATGTGTAAGTAGGTATGACTTTCAGTCGACCTCGGCCATCCAGTCGGTGTCCTTGAACCACTTGTCGTACAGCCGATCGTAGGTGCCGTCCTGGGCCACTTGGTTGAGGAAATGGTTGATCCAGTTCAGGCTGTCGTAATCGCCTTTTTTCAGGCCGAACGCCAGGGGCTCGTAGGTGAAGGGTTGCTCCAGCGCCAGCAATGCCTGGTTTTCCGGCCGGGTCATGGCGATCAGGTTGTAAGGCGCATCATGAATAAACGCATCGGCTACACCGCTCACCACCTGGCGCACCCCTTCTTCCGGCGTGGCGAAACTGCTGAGCCGAGCTGCCCCCAGAAACCGCTGCGCCGCCGCCTGCGCGGTAGTACCTTCGGTGGTGGCGATGCGGTAGCCGGCCTCGTCCAGGTCTTCAATGCTGGCGACCTTGCCGGCCAGGCGCGGATGCAGCAACACCGTTTGGCCGACCACGATAAACGAGTCGCTGAAATTCAGCTTGAGGTTGCGCTCCTGCGTGACGGTCATGCCGCTGCCGATCAGATCGAATTTCCTCGCCATCAGCCCCGACAGCAACTCGGTGTACGGCACCGCCACCAGCTCAAGCTCGACCCCCAGGGCGCGGCTCATCGCGTGCAGCAAGTCGACTTCAAAACCGACGATACGCCCCTGTTTATCGGTCATCTCGAACGGCACGTAGGTGGGCGTGGTGCCGACTTTCAGCACGCCACGCCGAACGGCGTCGTCCAGCGCGCCGGCCTGCACCAGAGCACCGTGAATCAATGCGACAGCGCCCATCAGCAATGCCGAACAATACCTTTTGATCATGAATCCCCCTGTGCTCGAGTCAAATTTCGGGGGGCGATGCTAACTCAGACACAGGCACGGCAATACGCCTTGAACCAGGGACTTTTGTTTCGAAATAACAAGGAGTTAGAGCACAAAGGAAGAGACGGGAAACGCTGTAGGACCAGCGCTTCAAGCGCCCCCGAGGAGAACCCTCGGGGGCGTCTGAATCAGGCCGGTTGAGCCTGGGACGACAACGGTTGCAACGGCAGCAATGGCGCGTGCGGATCGGACTTGAAGGACTGACGCCAGGCGCCCAGCCACTCGGCATGCCCTTCGCTCCAGACCTGCTCGTGCAGGCGGGCCAGGGCCACCGGGTCACTGAGCAGGGCCAGGCGTTCGGCGTTGTTGAGGCCGGTCGGGCCGACTTTCAACGCATAGCGCACGCGCTCGCCACGCAGGTACTCGATCGGCTCCGCCTCGCGGTGACGCGAGGTCGCCAGGGCGCAGGCCAGGGCGTTCTGCTGCGGGTCGACCACCGAACGCACGAACCCATCATTGAGGGCGTGCCAGCGGTTTTCGTGGGTGTACTTCTCGGTCGACAGCAGCGCCTGCGGCGGATTGTATTCCTCAGGGATCAGGAACAGGCTCTCGTCACGGGACTTGAGGCCCAGCTTGACCCGGCTGGAAATCACCGACACCGGGATCGACAGCATCAACGAACCGACGATCGGGACCAGCCACCACAGGAAGCTCGGGTTCAACCACACCACCAACAGCGCCCAGAGGAAGCCGAGCAAGGTTTGCGGACCGTGGCGCTTGACCGCTTCACCCCAGGGGGTGGAGTCGTCGTCACGCTGCGGCGAATTCCAGGTCGCGGCCCAGCCGAGGAACGCGGCGAGGACGAAGCGGGTGTGGAAGATCATCCGCACCGGCGCCAGCAGCATGGAGAACAGCATCTCCAGCAGCATCGACATTGTCACCTTGAACTTGCCACCGAACTCTTTCGCGCCCTTGGCCCAGATCAGGATGACGCTCAGCAACTTCGGCAGGAACAGCAGCACGACGGTGGTGGAGAACAGCGCCACCGCCTTGTCCGGATGCCATTGCGGCCACAGCGGGTACAACTGGCGCGGCGCCATGAAGTACTGCGGCTCCATCAAGGTGTTCACCGCCAGCAACGCCGTCGACAGCACCAGGAAGAAGAACCACAACGGGGCCGACAGGTAGGACATCACACCGGTGAGGAACACCGCACGGTGAACCGGGTGCATGCCCTTGACCAGGAACAGGCGGAAGTTCATCAGGTTGCCGTGGCACCAGCGCCGGTCGCGCTTGAGTTCGTCCAGCAGGTTCGGCGGCAGTTCTTCGTAGCTGCCCGGCAGGTCGTAGGCAATCCACACGCCCCAGCCGGCACGGCGCATCAGCGCGGCTTCGACGAAGTCGTGGGAGAGGATCGCACCGGCGAATGCGCCTTTACCCGGCAACGGCGCGAGGGCGCAGTGCTCGATAAACGGCTTCATGCGGATGATTGCGTTGTGACCCCAATAGTGGGACTCACCCAGCTGCCAGAAGTGCAGGCCGGCGGTGAACAGCGGGCCGTACACGCGGGTGGCGAACTGCTGCATGCGCGCATACAGGGTGTCCATGCCCGACGCCCGTGGCGCGGTCTGGATAATCCCGGCATCCGGCGTGGCTTCCATCAGGCGCACCAGGCTGGTCAGGCATTCGCCGCTCATCACGCTGTCGGCGTCGAGAACGACCATGTACTTGTAGTCACCGCCCCAGCGCCGGCAGAAGTCGTCGAGGTTACCGCTCTTGCGTTTGACGCGACGGCGACGGCGGCGATAGAAGATCTTGCCGAAGCCACCGGCTTCGCGGCACACGTCGAGCCAGGCTTGCTGTTCGGCGATGCAGATGTCGGCGTCGTTACTGTCGCTGAGCACGAAGAAGTCGAAGCGGTCCAGGTCACCGGTCGCCGCGACCGACTCGAACGTCGCGCGCAGGCCAGCGAATACGCGGGGCACGTCTTCGTTGCAGATCGGCATCACCAGCGCGGTGCGCGCATTCTTCGGAATCGGCTCGTGACCGGCACTTTTACCGGAGATCCGGTACTTATCGTGGCCGGTCAGCAGCTCAAGGAAGCCCATCAACGCGGTCCAGAAACCGGCCGACACCCAGCAGAACAAGATCCCGAACATGATCAGGATGCTGGTTTGCAGGGCGTATGGCAGCACTTGGGTCGCGGTCTGCAGCAAGGTCTGGTTGCGGATCTCGTCGAAGTCGACCAGCGACCAGCCCTGGTACGGCATGATGCCTTTCATGTACCAGCCGGCCACGATGGTCTGGCCGAGCATCAACACCAGCAGGATATAGCGACGGATCGAACCAACCGTGCGCCAGCGCGCCGCCGGCAGCACGCGCTCGTCTTTCGGCGGCTTCGGCGGGTTGGTGCGGCCGGTCAGCCGGCGCCAGCCGCGCACCAGGATATTGGTGCGCCACGGCTCCGGTACCACCTTGGTCCGACGAATCGGCGGCGTCGCCTTGAGGCACACCCGGCCGCTGGCGTCGAGCGCCAGCATTTCGGCGTCCTCCAGCTCTTCGGCCGTGCTGAGGGTCAACCGGCGGCCAACCGACGCCTGGGCGGCGTCGACCGGCGCATCGAACGCCTTGGACGACAAACGTTCGTGCAGTTCGCTGAAGGATGTGCAGCCCGCCAGTTCGGCGCGCTGCTCTGCGGTCATCGGCAGATGCGCCAGGTACTCGGACAGAGTCTCTGGCTGGACTTGAGAATTACTCATCGGCAGGCAACTGATAGCTCCAGGTTTCGGTCAGGACTTGCTCGGTCTTGATCGGCTCCGGTGTGGCTGGGGCAGCTTCTGGCTGCTTGGCTTCCTTGTCTTTGGCGTCTTTCTTGGCTTGTTTCTCGTGCTGCTTGGCCAAAACCTTGTCAGCCTTGAGCACTTGGGTCGAGACCTTCTCGGGCTCAGGCTGCACGATGTCCTGGACCAGGGCCGCACGCATTTCGGTCGGCTTGCTTGCGTCCTTGATTTTCATGCGCAGGGTCAGGCGCCAGCCTTTGGTGTGCTCGTTGTAACGCACGCTGTTTTCCACCAGCTCGGCGTTGTCACCCACGCTCACCTGGCTGCGCACCGGGGCGTCCGGCAGCAGTTTCTTCAGGGCCGGGCCTTCGAAGTCCACCAGGTACGCGACGCTGCCATCCGGCTGACGGATCAGGTTGGACTGTTTCACGTCGCCGGTGGAACGCAGGGTCTGCTTGACCCAGGCGCTGTCCGGCGAATGGAACGCGGCGTCGTCCAGGGTCCAGTGCAGGCGGTAGGCAACATCCAGCGGCTGGCCGACTTCCGGCAGTTTTTCCGGGCTCCAGAAGGCAACGATGTTGTCGTTGGTTTCGTCGGCGGTCGGGATCTCTACCAGGTCGACGGAACCCTTGCCCCAGTCGCCTTCAGGCTCGATCCAGGCGCTTGGGCGCTTGTCGTAGTTGTCGTCCAGGTCTTCGTAGTGGCTGAAGTTGCGACCGCGTTGCAGCAGGCCGAAACCACGTGGGTTTTCCACGGTGAAGTTGCTGACCGACAAGTGTTTAGGGTTGTTCAGCGGGCGCCAGATCCACTCGCCATTGCCGGCATGGATCGACAGGCCGCTGGAATCATGCAGCTCGCGACGGTAGTTGAGGACCTTGGACGGCTGGTTCGCGCCGAACAGGAACATCGAGGTCAACGGGGCAACGCCCAGCTTGCTGACCTTGTCGCGCAGGAACATCTGGGACTTGACGTCGACCACGGTGTCGGTGCCAGGGCGCAGGATCAGGCGATAGGCGCCGGTGGCGCGCGGCGAATCGAGCAGGGCGAAGATCACCAGATGCTTGTCACCCGGCTTCGGACGCTCGATCCAGAACTCGGTGAAACGCGGGAATTCTTCGCCGGACGGCAGCGCGGTATCGATCGCCATGCCACGGGCGGACAGGCCATACACTTGGTCCTTGCCCACGACGCGGAAATAGCTGGCGCCGAGCATGGTCAGGATTTCGTCTTGCTTGTCGCCCTTGTTGATCGGGAACAGCACGCGGAAACCGGCATAACCCAGCTGCTCAGTGGCCTTGGGATCAAATTTGACGTCGCCGAAATCGAAGCGCGTCGGGTCGTATTTGATTTCCTGGACGCTGTCGGCGGTGACTTCGTTGATCTTCACCGGTGTATCGAAATGCATACCCTGGTGATAGAAGGACAGCTTGAACGGGGTGTTCTGATCGGCCCACTCGGCTTTTTCGTTGCGGAAACGAATCTTCTGGTAGTCAGCGAACTTCATTTCGCGGAATTCGTTCGGCAGATTGCTGCGCGGAGCTTCGTATTTCTGCCCGGCCAGCTCTTTTGCCTTGGCCGACACATCATCCAGACTGAATGCCCACAGTTGACCCGCGCCGAACAGGCAAAACAGGGCGGAGCCCGTCACCAGTGCGTTTCGTAACCGTTTGGCAGACAATTTTGGTGCATTACAGGGACTAACAATCACGAGCAACCCTCGCCGAAAACAGATCAAAAAACCAACGGCCAGCTATCTATATGCCAGGTTGGCGAGCATTGTTCCGACTCCCCTGGGGCAAAATGATTCCCCTGAGGCTGTCGGACAAGTCTCTACCTAAGTCAAAAATGGACCAATCAACGCTGATCCCCGTAGCGCGCGATTATCTAGTAGCCCGCGAGACAACGCATCAGGGACAACGAAGTATTTGTAGCGAAACCCTGCGTTTTTAGGCATTAACGTCGTTTTTAATACATTCATGTCTGTAAGAGGAAGGTCACAGGGCCATCATTGACCAAATGAACCTGCATATCCGCACCAAAACGCCCTGACGCCACCTTGCCATGCAATTGTTGCGCTTGTAACAGCAAGTGCGCAAAAAGTGCCGCCCCCAGGGCCGGCGGCGCGGCGGTAGAGAAACTTGGCCGCAGCCCGCTTTTGGTATCCGCCGCCAGGGTGAACTGCGACACCAGCAGCAAACCGCCGTCGATATCCTTGAGCGACAAGTTCATCTTGCCATCGTCGTCGCTGAACACCCGATAGTTAAGCAGTTTGTGCAGCAGTTTGTCGGCGCTCTCGACAGTATCCCCCGGTTCGACGGCCACCAGCACCAGCAAACCCTGGTCGACCGCCCCCACGATTTCGCCCGCGACCTCGACCCGGGCGCCGTGCACCCGTTGCAACAGGCCCTTCATGCTTCTTCAGGCGGCAAGTCCAGCAGACGACGCGCCATCTCGCCGGTCGCGCGCACCAAGGCATCGGTGATGCCCGGCTCGGACGCCGCATGGCCCGCCTCGCGGATCACCTGCAGTTCACTGTTCGGCCAGGCCTGATGCAGCTCCCAAGCGTTATCCAGCGGACAGATCATATCGTAGCGGCCGTGGATGATTACGCCAGGCAGATGGGCGATCTTGTGCATGTCGCGAATCAGTTGGTCGGGTTCCAGGAAGGAATTATTGGTGAAGTAGTGGCACTCGATGCGGGCAATCGACAGCGCGCGCTGGGGCTCGGCGAAACGCTCGATCAACTGCGGGTTCGGGCACAGGCCCAACATGCGCCCTTCCCAGGTGGACCAGGCCTTGGCGGCGTGCATCTGGGCAATCTGGTCGTTGCCGGTCAGGCGCTTGTGGTATGCGGTGAGCAGGTCGTGGCGCTCGTCCTGGGGGATCGGTGCGAGGTAATCCTGCCAGTAATCCGGGAACAGGCGGCTGGCGCCTTCCTGGTAAAACCAGTGGATGTCCTGGGGCCGGGCCAGGAAAATCCCACGCACGATCAGGCCATGCACGCGCTCGGGATGGGTTTGCGCGTAGGCCAGCGCCAGGGTCGAACCCCAGGAGCCGCCGAACAACACCCATTTGTCGATGCCCAGGTGCTCGCGAATGCGCTCGAGGTCGGCGACCAGGTCCCAGGTGGTGTTGTTTTCCAGGCTGGCGCGGGGAGAGGAACGCCCGCAGCCCCGCTGGTCAAAGGTAACGATGTGGTACAGGTTCGGATCGAAATAGCAGCGGCTGTTGGCGTCGCAACCGGAACCAGGGCCACCATGGATGAATACGACGGGCAAGCCTTCGGGGGAGCCACTTTCATCGACATACAGGGTGTGGGTGTCATCGACGGCCAGATCGTGCCGGGCGTAGGGTTTGATCTGCGGGTACCAAGTCTGCATTGCGCGCTCCGTAGGGGGTCGGGTTCATCCCTGGGGGGACGTCTTTTATTTTGCCGTCTGGCACTATAAACCCGAATTGTGCAATGAGCATGTCCTTGAGCACTTAGACCTGTGTCAGCAGTTCGCTACCCAGGTAAGCCAATAGGCCGTTGTAGAGCCGGTCGCCCTCCTCCACCTCGCTCTGTGCCCACAAACAGACGTGGGACAGGCCTTGGCCGCAGTACAGCAACGCGTTCACGCCCGCCGCTTGCAAGTGTTCGGCATACAAGTGGCGCGTTTGGCCAATTAACACCAAGAGCATTCCTACGAACGCATCGGAAAGTCTCACCTGAGCAAGGCAACCACCGCGTGATTTGATCCCGGTCCTTTCGGACACGGATCGTTGCGCATGACTGACACGCCTTGGGCTGCCCGCGAGGGCGATGCGCTTCTGCACAGCTCCATGCTGGCCGACGTGTTAGGCGGCGTCCTGGAGATTGCGGCCAATGTGGCCGTGACGGCCTTGGCGACAGCGGCGGTGGTTGCGGCGACGGGTTTGACCGTGGCGACTGGCGGCCTTGGCTGCGTGGTACTGGGTGCCGTCGTCGGTGCGGTGGTCGGCGTCGGCATGAGCAAATCCGGCGCGGACAAACGCCTCTCACGATTATGTGAGTATTTCGCCAATGCCCTGTTTCCTCCCGTCATCGACGCCTTCATCAGCAGCGGTTCGCCCAACGTATTCATCAACGGTAAACCCGCTGCGCGGGCGGCTGGCAAAATCTCGGATGTGATCGCAGCGCCAGGTGGTGAGCCTTCTTATCTGGATATCGCTGAAGGGTTTTTCTCTCAGCTATGGCGCCCAACGGTGGCCTCTCCGGTGGCGGGCGCTGCGCCTTGTCCTGGCGATAAAGTCGACTGCCATAAACACGCGCCGATGCCAGAGCAATACATGGCCGAGGGTTCCAGTCGCGTATTTATCAACGGCCAGCCCGCCGTGCGCAGTGGTGATCGGAGCACCTGCGAGGCCAAGGTTGGGACGGTACAGATTTCGCCGAATGTGATCATCGGCGGAGCGCCCGTGGTGGTTCGCGAGATTCGCAGCGGCAAGACGCCCGGTGTCGGGCTGGCGGTGACGGCGCTGCTGACGTTGCGCGGCGGTGGCGCGAAGTTCTTCAGCACGTTGCCGTGCATGGTCGTGGGCGGGCTGGTGTCGTGGGGCAGCAGTCAGGTGAGCAATGCCATCACCTCGGCGGTCGTGGGTTCGCCCAACCCGGTACACAGCGCCACGGGCGCGAAAGTTCTCGACGGTGAAGACGACTTGGACTTCGCCCTGCCAGGCCTGTTGCCTATCGAGTGGCAGCGCTACTACAGCAGCCGGGATGAACGCCGCGATGGCCTGTTCGGCGCCGGTTGGAGTGTGATCTACGAAGTCTTCGTCGAGATGGGTGGGCTTCCTGAGGGCGGCGAGCGCCTGGTCTACACCGACGAGCAGGCCCGGCAGATCGACATGGGCGTGATCCCCTTGGGCGGCGCGGTGTTCAGCGCGGGCGAAGGCCTGAGCGTGCGGCGCCATGCCGACGGGCAGTTGCTGATTGAAAGCGTCGACGGGCTCTATCGGCTGTTCGAACCAACGCCCGGCAACCCGTCGCACCTGCGCTTGAGCCAATTAGGGGACCGCAACGACAACCGCATCCTCCTCGACTATGACGCCCAAGGTCGGCTGAGCCGGTTACGCGATTCCCTCAATGATGTGCGAATCGAACTCGGCTACAAACTCGGCCGGCTCGAGCAGATTGAACGGCTGTTCGCCGACCACAGCCGCGAAACCCTAGTCAGCTATGCCTATGACGCTCATGGCGACCTGGCCGAAGTTCGCGATACTGCCGGGCATCTACAGCGCCGCTTTGCCTACGACAGCGGCCAGCGCATGGTCGAGCACCAACGACCTACCGGGCTGCGTTGCTATTACCAATGGGCCTGTGTGGACGACTACGAATGGCGCGTAGTCCGACACTGGACCGACGAGGGCGACGACTACCAGTTCGACTATGACCTACAAGCTGGGATCACGCGGATTACCGATGGCTTGCAACGGGTCAGCACCCGCCAATGGAATCCGCAGTACCAGATCACCGAATACACCGACAACCTCGGCCAAACCTGGCAATTCGAATGGAATGACGAGCGCCAGTTGCTCGGTGCCACCGATCCTCAGGGCGGTCAGTGGAAGTTCGGTTACGACGAGTCCGGCAACCTGTGCGAGACGCAAGATCCGTTGGGGCGGATCGAATCCACCGTGTGGCTGGAGCATTGGTCGCTGCCGT
>NZ_QBUF01000024.1:0-52715 GCF_003058185.1 Pseudomonas sp. GV105 | reverse complement strand
ATCGGCTTGCCGAGCAACTGGTTGAGGTCGATGTTGGCGTCCAGGGAGGTCAGTTGCAGCTCATAGGCGAACAGCCGACCCAACTCTTCGCCGCCGCCCATTTGATTGAGCAACAGCACGTCCGGCCCGAGGGGGCTGGTGATTTTGGCCAGGCGTGAGGTTTGGTTGAATAGCATCGAAGTACCCTAATAGCTGAAGGAACCCAATCAAAATGTGGGAGGGGGCTTGCCCCCGATAGCAGTGTGTCAGTTGATGTATCAGGTGACTGATTCACCGCCATCGGGGGCAAGCCCCCTCCCACATTTTTGATTATGTTTCTTCAGGTCAATCGTTGAACTGATAGTGCAATTCATTATCCCGGCTACTGATCCGCACACCCGCCAGCGCCTTGCCTTCGAGCATGCGCGTGAGGAATTCACGGCTCATGTCCGGCAGCAGGCTGTTGGTGAGGATCGTGTCGATCATGCGCCCGCCGCTTTCGGTCTCGGTGCAGCGCGAGACGATCAAATCGACCACCGCGTCGTCGTAATCGAAGGCGACTTTGTGGGTGTTCTGCACACGCTTCTTGATGCGCTCGAGTTGCAGGCGGGTGATCGCCTTGAGCATCTCGTCGCTCAGCGGGTAATACGGGATGGTCACCAGTCGGCCGAGCAGTGCGGGCGGGAAAATTTCCAGCAGCGGCTGGCGCAGGGCTTTGGCAATGTCTTCCGGCGCGGGGATGTTCGCCGGGTCTTTGCAGACCTGGGAAATCAACTCGGTGCCGGCGTTGGTGGTCAGCAGGATCAGCGTGTTCTTGAAGTCGATGACCCGGCCTTCGCCGTCTTCCATCACGCCCTTGTCGAACACCTGGAAGAAGATCTCGTGTACGTCCGGGTGGGCTTTTTCCACCTCGTCCAGCAGCACCACGCTGTAGGGTTTGCGCCGTACCGCTTCGGTCAGCACGCCGCCTTCGCCGTAGCCGATGTAGCCCGGTGGCGCGCCCTTGAGGGTCGACACGGTGTGGGCTTCCTGGAACTCGCTCATGTTGATGGTGATGACGTTCTGCTCGCCGCCGTACATGGCTTCGGCCAGGGCCAGGGCGGTTTCGGTCTTGCCCACGCCGGAGGTGCCGGCCAGCATGAACACGCCGATCGGCTTGCTCGGGTTGTCGAGGCCGGCGCGGGAGGTCTGGATGCGCTTGGCGATCATCTGCAAGGCGTGGTCCTGGCCGATGATGCGTTTCTTCAGGTGCTGGTCGAGGTTGAGCACGGTTTCCAGTTCGTTGCGCGCCATGCGGCCGACCGGGATGCCGGTCCAGTCGGCGACCACCGAGGCCACCGCCTGGTAATCCACGGTCGGCAGGATCAGCGGGGTTTCGCCTTGCAGCGCGGTGAGGCGCTGCTGCAGGTCGACCAATTGCGCACGCAACTCATCGTTGCCGCTGTCGACCACGCCGACTTTTTCACGCAACGTGGCGCGGGTGGCGAGCAACTCATCGACCAGGGTTTTCTCTTCGGCCCAGCGGCTTTCCAGGCTGGCCAGGCGCTCGCGCTCGGCACTCAGCAAGGCTTCGCTGTTGCTCTGGCGCGCCCCGATGGCGATGCCGATCGCATGCTCGCGGGCGATGATCTGCAGCTCGGTTTCCAGGGCTTCGATGCGGCGACGGCTGTCGTCGACTTCGGCCGGCACCGCATGCAGGCTGATGGCGACGCGGGCGCAGGCGGTGTCCAGCAGGCTGACGGATTTATCCGGCAACTGGCGCGCCGGGATGTAGCGGTGGGACAGCTTCACCGAGGCTTCCAGTGCTTCGTCGAGGATCTGCACCTGATGGTGTTTCTCCATGGTCGAGGCCACGCCGCGCATCATCAGCAGCGCCTTGTCTTCCGACGGTTCGGCCACCTGCACTACCTGGAAACGGCGGGTCAGGGCCGGGTCTTTTTCGATGTGTTTCTTGTACTCGGCCCAGGTGGTCGCGGCCACGGTACGCAAGGTGCCGCGGGCCAGGGCCGGTTTGAGCAGGTTGGCTGCGTCACCGGTGCCGGCGGCACCACCGGCACCCACCAGGGTGTGGGCTTCGTCGATGAACAGGATGATCGGCTTCGGCGAGGCCTGGACGTCTTCGATGACCTGGCGCAGGCGTTGTTCGAACTCGCCTTTCATGCTGGCGCCGGCTTGCAGCAGGCCGACGTCAAGGCTGCGCAGTTCAACGTCTTTCAGCGCGGGCGGCACGTCGCCGGCGACGATGCGCAGGGCGAAGCCTTCGACCACGGCAGTCTTGCCCACGCCGGCTTCACCGGTGAGGATCGGGTTGTTCTGGCGTCGACGCATGAGGATATCCACCAACTGGCGGATCTCTTCGTCGCGGCCGACGATCGGGTCGAGCTTGCCGCTGCGTGCCTGTTCGGTCAGGTCGACCGTGAAACGCTTGAGCGCTTCCTGCTTGCCCATCGCACTCGGCGCCATCGCACCGCTGGCTTCGCCCGGAACGGCGCCGGCGTTGAAACCGTCGCTGGCCGTCAACGCATTCTCCGGCGAGTCGCCGACGTACTCGTCAAAGCGTTCGCTCAGGGCTTCGGCCTTGACCTTGTCGAACTCCGCCGACAAACCCAACAGCGCATGGCGCAGGCTCGGCGTCTTCAGAATGCCCAGCAGCAGATAACCGGTACGCACCTGGCTTTCGCCGAACATCAGGCTGCCGTAGACCCAGCCGCGCTCTACGGCTTCTTCCACATGGGAGGACAGGTCGGTGATCGAAGTCGAGCCCCGCGGCAGGCGGTCGAGGGCTTCAGTCAGGTCGCGGGCCAGGCGCGCCGGTTCCACGTTGAACTGACGGATGATGCGGTGCAGGTCCGAGTCCTGCAGTTGCAGCAACTGGTGAAACCAGTGGGCCAGTTCCACATACGGATTGCCCCGCAGCTTGCAGAACACCGTGGCGGCTTCGATGGCTTTGTAGGCCACGCTGTTGAGTTTGCCGAACAGTGCGGCGCGACTGATTTCACCCATGCTCTGGATTCCTTGAGGTGGTGGCGTGATCGGCGTAATGCCGGGCCAGGATTAGGTCGTTGGCATCAACCGCAGGGCGGCCGAGCCAGGTGTTGAAGCCCAGGCGGAACCGGCCGTTGAGTTGCAGCGCCGGGACTTCGGGTTGTTGCAGAACCAGGTTCAAGTCCCAGTCCAATTCATGGCCCAGGTACTCGGCCACCCAGGCCACCAGCTCGTTGAACGGCTGGCTGCCGGGCAGCATGCCCATGTAGTCGTCCAGCGCGAGCGGGCCCAGGCGGATGCGGAATTTGTGCTGGCGGTCCCACACATGGCTGCCCAGGCAGAAGTCCACGCCGAGCCGGTTGGCGCTGACCCCGACGCGACTGCGCTCGGGCAGTTCGAGCCATTGGCCGATGTATTCTTCGATCTCTACCGGCAGGCCGAAGTACTCGCCAAGGATCGCCTTCAAGCCATCCGGGTAGCGGGTCTGCGCCGACAGGTGGCCGCTGTAATGCAGCTTTGCCGTGTCGGGGATCAGCCCCTGGTTGAGCAGGCTCGGCATGCCCCGACCGCTCAAGGCCGCGAGGCGCGCCGACCAGTAATCATCGTCCGGGCGGTCGTGGCTGACGGTCGGCCGCGCCTCGGCCCAGGCCCGGTAGAACAGGCTCAACAGGCGATGGTGGAAGATATCCAGGAACTGTTTGCTGGTGCTGTCGGCATTGTTGCGCTGGCGTTCGCGCACGTACTCGGTGATGTGCAGCGGCAGCGGGCCGTTGGGGCCGCCGAGGCCGAAAAAGTACTGCTGCAGCCGCGCTGGCTTGCCCTCGCCAGCGGGGTCGACCGAGGCCAGGGTGGCCGGGGCGAAGGTGCAGTCGGCCTGTTGCCCGAGGCGCAGCGGGTCGTCCGCCAGGCGTAGGGACTGGCCCAGGCGCGGCAGGTCCGGCGATTCGCACTCGATACGCCGCAGCGCCTGGAAGAAATCGTATTCCCAGGGCTCCTGGTGCATCGCATCCAGGGTACTCACAGGGTCGGACGACGTCCGGGCTTGGCTTTCCATCGCATGATCTCGCCGCGTTCGGTGGTACGGATCACCGTCTCGGTAAAACTGTTGATCGACACGTAGCGTGCCAGGAAGCGTTCCAGTACCGCACCGAGCAGGAACACGCCGGTGCCGCGAAACGCGTTTTCATCGAATTCCAAGGTGATTTCCAGGCCGCGCCCAAACACGATCGGGCCGGGCATCGGCAGGCGCCGGGTCACCGCTTTGCTGCTGACTTCGCGCAGGCCTTCGATCTGCAATTGCAGGGCGGCGTCGTTGCTGTCGCCATACAGGCGCAGCAGTTCGCGCAAGGCGCCTGCGCCCTGGCCCTGTTCGCTCAGGGACAAGTAGTTGAGCGACAGCTGGCTGATCAGGCGCCAGGCCTTGGCGTCATGGGCGTGGCTGGCACGCGGGCGGCTCGGCCCGGCGACGCAGCGCACGGCCAGCACCGGGGCGCTGTCGGCGAGGGTGAAGTCGGTCTTGCCATTGCCCACGCTCATGAACAGCGGCAAATCGCGGTTGGTACACAGCGCGCTCACGCCGAGTTGGCGCAGGTCGTGGCGATAGGGCGCTTGCTGGCTGTCCACCAGGCTGACGAAGGTTTCGCTGCCCACGTAGGTGGAGCGCGGGCCGTTGCGCCGCTGGTCGCTGGACAGCACCCGCGGCTCACGGCGCACGGTGTAGTACGCCTGGTCGCGGCCATAACGCGAGGGGTCGCGCACCGCATAGAACGGCAGGAACGGCTGCTCCGGCCCGGTGCCGTGGCCGGTGATGCCGTCGAGGGAGTGAATCTCGAAATCCATCGGCCGCGTGCGGTCGGCGATCACATGGTGTTCGTTGACCCGCTCGGACAAGTGGATACGGTCCACGCGTTTCGGGAACAGGTTGATCGCCGGGGTGCAGAACGGCAGGAACTGCGCGGCACCGACGCTGCCTTCCAGGCTCGGTTCGTGGCGGTCGAACAGCACGATCAGTTCCAGTTCCTGGCCGTCGCAACGCTTGACCGCACGGCTCAGCTCGGCGAACTCGACGAACAGGAAGCGGTGGGGCAGGGCGAAGTATTCCTGCAGCAACCGATAGCCCTGGAACGCCCGCGCCACCACGGGCATGGCCGCGTCGGCGTCGTCGAAACCGCGCGAGCGCAGCGCGTCCTGCGGCAGGCGCTCGACCCAATCGCCCCCCGGCTTGCGCGCAAACACCGCGCAGGCATTGCCCAGTAATTGTTCGTAGAGGCGGAACGGTTGCTCATCCGCACCGCTGAGGTACAGCGGCAGGTTGTCCAGCGCGAGGCTGTTGAACGGCAACTCGGCGCCGGTGCGCAGGGTCAGGCGCAAACCGGCCTTGGCTTTCGGTTCGCTGGCCGCCAGGCGCCCGAGCACGGCGGCGGGGTTGCCGAAGTACTCGGCGTGGCTGACCTGCAACGGCCACAGCGTCACCGGGTGAGCGGTGC
The DNA here is from genome assembly GCF_003058185.1 of Pseudomonas sp. GV105. Classification (NCBI taxonomy): domain Bacteria; kingdom Pseudomonadati; phylum Pseudomonadota; class Gammaproteobacteria; order Pseudomonadales; family Pseudomonadaceae; genus Pseudomonas; species Pseudomonas sp. GV105. The sequence continues at coordinate 47,265 of NZ_QBUF01000024.1, read as the reverse complement.
GGTACTCGCAGCAGGTCTGGGTTTCGCGGCCCAACGCGGCACGCAATACGCTGTCGCGCGGCAACGGGAAACCGCTGGCCAGGGAGCCTTCATCCGGGTCGGTCTGCAGTTGCACCACGGTCATCGACGGGGTCGGCGCCAGGTAGTGCGGGTAGGCGATCTCCAGCAGGTTGTGGGTGAAGGTCGGGTACTCGGCGTCGAGCTTGAGCTGCACGCGGGCCGTGAGGTAGGCAAAGCCTTCGAGCAGACGTTCGACGTAGGGGTCGGCGCAGTCCATGCCGGACAGGCTCAGCCGACTGGCGATCTTCGGGTATTCCTTGGCGAACTCGGCGGCGCTTTCGCGCACGTGGTGCAGTTCCTGGTTGTACAGCTCCAGCAGGCGCGGGTTCATGGGCGTCTCCGCTGGTCGGCGTTGACCACGCGTACATGGCCCGACTCCAGGTCCAGGTCGGTTTGTAGCAGCAGGCGCAACGGCACCGGCTGCGCCCACAGGTCGCCTTCGATCTCGAAGCTCAGGGCGTTGTGGTTCATCTCGCCATGGCCGACACGGGCTTTGACGCGCAGGGTGTGGCGCAGAATACGTGGCTCAAAGGTGGCGATCGCCTGGTAGATCAGGGCTTCCAGGGCCTTGATGTCGACGCTGGAAACACTGTTGCCCGCCAGCGCCGGCAGGCCGTAATTGACCACCGAGGTGCCGGCCGGGGTGTGCAGGGTGGCATCGGCATCGAGCAACGACGTGGTGTTGAGCAGCCACGCCAGGTCACGCAGCACCGAGGCCTTCAATTGGGTGAGGGACAGCACGCGCTTGTCGGCGCTTTCCTTCGGGTTGGTTGGGTCGTCGTCGGTCAACCGGTCCAACAGGGACGGTTGCAGACGGTCGCGGGAAGCGATTTCAGTTACCACCAAAGCAGCTCCACGGACGGGTTGCGAGAGGGACAAAGTGCCTGGGGCCGTGGCGCTGGGCCACGGCCGCCAGGGCTATCAGCGCTTGGTGTTGGAACGGATGTTCCAGCCAAACTTGATTGCGCCGCCGTCTTTGGTGCCGTCGGCTTTCTGCGGTTGGTAGTCGACCATCACCTGGGCGAAGTTCAGGGTGACGTTTTCGGTCAGGCGATCATCGGAGCCCGAACCGCCAGTGCTCAGGGACGTGACCAGCACTTCTTCCAGGTTGATCACCATGTACTCGACCTGGCTTTCACCACCGGCCTTGCGCACGGTCAGCTTGACCTTGTCGATGTGCTTGCCGCTGGCGCAGTGCATCATCAGGTTCGGCGAGGCTTTGTCGACGTACTTGGTCAGCGACAGGTCCTGGATGTTCACCTTGCCCGCGCCGCCGCCACCGCCTACGTGCATGTTGCCGGACTGGGACATGCCCCAGCTCCAGTTCAGTACGTCGATTTCGTCCTTGTGGGCTTTGTCCATGGACTCGCCCTTGATGTCGCCGATCTTGATGAAAATATCAACAGCCATGTTTTCTCCCTGTGTGGACTCAGCCACTGTATTTGTTAACGCCGCCGACCCCTGTAGGAGCGAGCTTGCTCGCGAAGGTCGTCAACGGTGACGCGGGCATCCTGGATGAACGCAGCGCCTTCAAGTTTTTCGCGAGCAAGCTCGCTCCTACAGGGAGCGAGCCAGTCCCGATTTTTTACGCGCTTTTCGCCGACGGCAGTTTCGATACCAGGCGCAGCGACACGGTCAGCCCTTCGAGCTGGTAGTGCGGGCGCAGGTAGAACTTGGAGTTGTAGTAACCCGGGTTGCCCTCGACGTCTTCCACGATCACTTCGGCTGCCGCCAGTGGGTGCTGGGCCTTGGTGGTTTCGGTGGAGTGCGCCGGGTCGCCGTCGACGTAGTTGAGGATCCAGTCCTGCAACCAGCGCTGCATTTCGTCCTTCTCTTTGAAGGAACCGATCTTGTCGCGCACGATGCACTTCAAGTAGTGCGCGAAACGGCAGGTGGCGAACAGGTACGGCAGGCGCGCCGCCAGGTTGGCGTTGGCGGTGGCGTCCGGGTCGTCGTACTCGGCCGGCTTCTGCAGCGACTGCGCGCCGATGAACGCGGCGAAGTCGGTGTTCTTCTTGTGCAGCAGCGGCATGAAACCGTTCTTCGCCAGCTCCGCTTCACGACGGTCGCTGATGGCAATTTCGGTCGGGCACTTCATGTCCACGCCACCGTCATCGGTAGGGAACGTGTGGGCCGGCAGGTTTTCCACTTCACCGCCGGACTCCACGCCACGGATGCGCGAGCACCAGCCGTAGTGTTTGAACGAACGGTTGATGTTCACCGCCATCGCGTAAGCGGCGTTGGCCCAGGTGTACTTGGAGCTGTCGGCGCCGTCGGTGTTTTCTTCGAAGGCGAAGGCTTCCACCGGGTCGGTCTTGGCGCCATACGGCAGGCGCGCGAGGAAGCGCGGCATGGTCAGGCCGATGTAGCGCGAGTCTTCCGATTCACGCAGCGAGCGCCAGCCGGCGTATTCCGGGGTGGTGAAGATCTTGGTCAGGTCGCGCGGGTTCGACAGTTCCTGCCACGAGCCCATGCCCATCACGGTCGGCGAAGCGGCCGCGATGAACGGGGCGTGCATGGCGGCGCAGACTTTGGACAATTCGCCCAACAGCTCGACATCCGGTGGCGACTGGTCGAAGTAGTAGTCGCCGACCAGGCAACCGTAAGGTTCGCCGCCGAACTGGCCGTATTCTTCTTCGTACATCTTCTTGAAGATCGGGCTCTGGTCCCAGGCGGTGCCCTTGAATTTCTTCAGGGTCTTGTGCAGGTCCGGCTTGGAGATGTTGAGCACGCGGATCTTCAGCTGCTCATCGCTCTCGGTGTTGTTGACCAGGTAGTGCAGGCCACGCCAGGCGCTTTCCAGCTGCTGGAAATCCGGGTGGTGGATGATCTGGTTGACCTGGGCGGTGAGCTTGGCGTCGATGGCGGCGATGATCGATTCGATCGACTTGATCGCGTCGTTGGACACCAGGTCAGTCTGTGCCAGCGCCTGCTCGGCGAGTGTCCGCACGGCGGTTTCCACGGCTTCGCGGGCACGCTCGGTCTTCGGTTTGAACTCTTGCAGCAACAGCGAGGCGAACTCGCTGGTTTCTTCGGTGGCGCCCAGGTTCTGAGCGCTTTCGCGCACGGTATTCTCGGTCATGATTACTGCTCCCCTGCCGGCTTCGGCGCGCTCGCAAGGGCCTGCAGCAATGCCGGGTCCTTGATCGCTTTCATGATGATTTCTTCAGCGCCGGTCTTGCCGTCCATGTAGGTCAGCAGGTTGGCCAACTGGGTACGGGCTTCGAGCAGCTTGTTCAGCGCATCGACCTTGCGGGCCACGGCGGCCGGGCTGAAGTCGTCCATGCTTTCGAAAGTGATGTCCAGGCTCAGGTTGCCTTCGCCGGTCAGCTCGTTGGGTACGTGGAACGCTACGCGCGGTTGCATGGCCTTGAGGCGCGAGTCGAAGTTGTCGACGTCTACTTCAAGGAACTTGCGGTCGGCCACGGGCGCGAGGGGCTCGGCGGGTTTGCCGGCGAGGTCGGCCATCACACCCATCACGAAGGGCAGCTGGACCTTTTTCTCGGCGCCGTAGAGCTCGACGTCGTACTCGATCTGCACTCGAGGCGCGCGGTTGCGCGCGATGAATTTCTGAGAACTTTGCTTCGCCACGTTGCTGCTCCTGGTCGCTTGAGCGACGGTGTTGTTACTGCGCAGTCGGGCGGCTTACTCGCCGTCCGGGCCACGCAGGTTTTCAAATTGGGACATGCCGTCGGGAATCAGATTGCGCACGATGGCCGCGAAGTCGGCATGCACCAGATGCTTTGCGCGGTTCAACAGCACCGGCAGCGGGCTCGAAGGCTCGTGACGGGTGTAGTACGCAAGGATCTTGTCGAGGCTGCGCAGCACGTCATCGCGGTTGGCGATGTCGCCGCTGGGGCGCGGTGCGGTGGGGGCGGCGGCGAAGTCGGCCGAGGGGGCATTGTCGTCACTGACGGCCTCGGGTTCGCGGCTGCTGGTCTCACCGTTCGGTACAAATTGGCTGAGGATCTGCAGCGCCTGCTTGAGCGGTTGCTTCAACAGGCTGAGGTCGACGCCCTGGGCCGAGCCGACCTGGTCGCTGACCTGTTGTTCGATGGCTTCGCAGGCGGCACGCGCGGTGCTCAAGGCGTCGCGGGTGGCTTGCAGTTGCTCGGGGTCGCTGTCGAGGAACGCGGCATTGAGCTGCTGGGCGCCGAGTTGTTCATCGGGAAAACTCATCAGGCCGCTGGCGTTCAGCGCGGCGCGCAGGCTCACGGCGCCGAAGGTGCGCGAGCGCGTGAGGATGCTTTCGCGCAGCAGGCGGATCGTCGCGTCGCCGGTCAAGCCGGACAGGGCGTTGATACGCACGGTGGGGTCGTTATCGTCGTCGGCATCCAGGCGCGGGTGCAGGTCGGCCCAGTATTCGCGCAGCAGCGCGTTGATCAGCGTGAGCGCGTCGGCCAACCCGACCACACCCTGGAGGGCGAGGGCGCTTTGCAGCAGGAAATGGGTGATGCGCAGGTCTTTGCTGCGTTGCAACAGGTCGAGGCTTTGCTGCTGGATGCTGCGCCAGTCCGGCGGTTCGGCAGGCAGGATGGCGTCGCCCATGCTGCGCTCGGGCTGCCCCTTGGCATCACGCTCCAGTTGTAGAAATTGCGCGTCATATTCCATGTCTTCGCCACATGGCGAAGTCGCGGAAACGGCGGCGAGCAGCAACGGCACATCCACTGAAATCGATCTCCCTATCGGCCCGTTAGATGACGGGCAATTCATGCATTAGTTGCGTGATGAACTTTGCATGTTTTCTTGGTCATATACGTGTGGCGCCACTAATGTGCCATCACTGGTATTCAAGAAGTTGTGCATTTTTGGTGTAGTAGTTATGGCTTGTCAAGGTAAGCTATTCGCCCTCTGTGACAGATGTGCGGTACTTAACAACCTGCGCGACTGGTGAGTCGAGTGGTGTTCCACGATAGGGTTTTTGTCATTGAGGCCAGTTAAGATCTGCGATCATGCTGGCAAAAAGCAGATTATGACCGTGGTTTGCGTCGCCTGGCGCGATCTCTCGGGAAAGGCGCTCGCCGGGAATCGATTGCGCGCGAAGTATCAGCAAGGAGGCAAGATGTCGCTGTGTTTGACTATCACTAGTTATCACAAGATTACCCCTGGGCAGTGTGCCGAAAAGTCCTTGAACCAGGGCTCGATGGCTATCGGCCGCAGCTCGGATAATGACTGGGTATTGCCTGATCCTGAGCGTCTGGTGTCCTCGAAACATTGCGTAATTCAATACAAAGATGGTCGTTATTATTTAACCGATAACAGTACAAACGGTGTGGAGTTGGTTAACGCCGGCATCCGTCTGCGCCGGGGTAATAGCGAGCCGTTGCAGGATGGCGAGCTGATCCGCATCGGTGATTACGAAATCCAGGCGCGCATCGATTTCAACGTACAGGCCGTGGATAGCCAGGCGTTTGCCGGGGATTCCCCGAACAGTTTTGAAGCGCTGATGGGCGCCGTCGCCAGCAAGCCGGTAGCCACGCCAGTGATCGCGCCGCAGTTCCAGGGCGCGTCGTCGATGGACACCTTGCCGGACCTCTTCGATTTTCTCAGCCCGACCGCCGTGCCGCCGCCGACCGTGGCCGATCATGTGCCGTCCGAGCAACACGACTTCCGCCCGCCGACCCCGGTGGCCGTGCCGGTGCCGGTGGTCGAGCCGCCTGCCGCGTCGGGCTCGGTCATCCCTGAGGATTGGGACCTGTTTGGCGACACACCGGCGCCGGTGGTCAGCGCACCGCCACCGCCACCGCCTGCGCCGGTGATCGCGCCGCCACCTGTGGTCGAGCCTGTGCTCCCGGTGGCCGCCGCCCAGCAACCCGATCTTTTGCACGCCTTCCTGCGCGGCGCCGGCCTGGACCCATTGCGCCTGGACAAGGCCCAGGCCGAAGCCCAGATGGAAAGCATCGGCCGCAGCTACCGGCTGATGGTCGAAGGCCTGATCGACGTGTTGCGTGCCCGCGCCAGCCTCAAGGGCGAATTCCGCATGCAGCAGACGATGATCCAGCCCGCGGAAAACAATCCGTTGAAATTCGCCCCGAATGCCGACGAAGCGCTACAGCTGCTGCTGCGTCATGGCAACCAAGCGTTTATGGCACCGGACATTGCAGTGCGCGACAGTTTCGACGACCTGCGCGCTCACCAATTGGCGGTGATGGCCGGTGTGGAAGCGGCGATCAAACACCTGCTCAGCCGCTTCGAACCGGCGCAGCTGGAAGAACGCATGGGCAAGCCCGGCGGGCTGTCGAGCCTGTTCAGCGGCTCGCGCCAGGCCCAGTACTGGCAGCAGTTCACCGAGCTCTACAGCAATATTTCCCGCGAGGCCCAGGAAGATTTCCAGGACCTGTTCGGCCGCGAATTCAGCCGAGCCTACGAAGAGCACAGCGCACGCCAGCGTCGCTGAGCCGCAACGCATGGATAAAACGGAAAGCTAAGTACGTCATTGAGGACGAAGGATGATTCCCAGGTTTTTACTCGCAGTGGCCAGCCTGCTGATGCTGGCGGCGTGTACCAAGGATGTCGCCGAACCCCAGGCCAGCGCCGCCGAGGTTGAAGCGAACAGCGCTGCCGTCGAGTTGCACTTTCACGCGATTGCCGGGCTCAACCCCGGCGCCAACGGCCAGGCCGCCCCGGTGCGGGTGCGGATTTTCGAACTGAAAAACGCCGCCACCTTCGGCCGTTCGGATTACTTCGCCCTGGCTGACCGTGCGCAATCCACCCTCGGTCTCGACCTGCTGGACCAGGACGAAGTGATGGTGCAGCCCGGCCAGCAGTTGAGCATCCAGCGCGACCTCGACCCGTCCACCCGCCAGATCGGCCTGTTGGTGGGCTACCGCGAGCTGGACCGCGCGCAATGGCGCACGGTGCTCAACGTGCCGCCGCGCCAATACACCGAATACCAGATCAGCCTCGATGTGCGCGCCGTGCGTGCGGACGTCGTGGTTTCCCCATCCAGCCCAGCCCAATAACAAGCAATCGGAGCCCCCATGTCCTGGAACAATCGCGTGGTCTGGTCGGAAGGCATGTTCATCGGAACGCAGCACTTCCAGCAGCATGACCGTTACCTGGAAAACCTGATCGACGCCCGCAGTCGCCCGTTGTCGGCCGGGGCCTGGGGGTTTTCCGAGCTGCTGATCGATCAGGGCCTGCTGGCCCAGGGCAAGCTGGCGATTGTGTCGGCACGCGGCCTGCTGCCCGACGGCACGCCGTTCAATATCCCCCAGGATGACTTGGCGCCCAGCCCGCTGAATATCGACGACAGCCTGCGTGACGGCCTCGTCTACCTGGCCTTGCCGCTCAAGCGCGCAGGGGCCCGCGACACCGTCGACGACGGCGAAGCGCTTGGCGCCGCCCGCTACGTGAGCCAGGTGCGCGAAGTGCGTGACGACAACGCACCGTTCGAGAATCGCGCCCCGGTGGCCGTCGGCTCCCGTGCGCTGCGCCTGTTGACCGCGCAGGACGGCATCAGCGATTACGCCGCGATCGGCCTGGTACGCATCAAGGAAAAACGCGCCGACCGTGCGCTGGTCCTCGACGACAGCTACATCCCGCCAGTCCTCGATGTGGCCGCGAGCAAACCGCTGACCGCGTTTCGCAGCGAACTGCTCGGCCTGCTGCACCAGCGCGGCGAAGCCCTGGCCGGGCGTGTGGTCGCCTCGGGCGCGGGCGGCGCGTCGGAGATTGCCGACTTCATGCTGTTGCAACTGGTCAACCGTGCCCAGCCGCTGATCCAGCACCTCAGCCAACTGAGCCCGCTGCACCCGGAGCGGTTGTTCAGCGAACTGGTCAGCCTGGCCGGTGAGTTCGCTACCTTCTCCACCAGCGGCCGGCGCCCCCAGGAATACCCGCAGTACCAGCACGACGACCTGGCCTTGAGTTTTGCCCCGGTGATGCAGGCCCTGCGTGAAGCGCTGTCGATGTTGATCGACAGCAAGGCCACGCCGATCCCGATCGTCGAGAAAGCCTACGGCATCCACGTGGCCATGCTCGCCGACAAAACCCTGATCGACAGCGCCAGTTTCATCCTCGTGGTACGCGCCGATGTGCCCGGCGAGACCCTGCGCGCGCGCTTCGGCCAGCAGAGCAAAGTCGGCTCGGTGGAGCACATTCGCGACCTGGTCAACCTGCAACTGCCCGGCATTGGCCTGCTGCCGTTGCCGGTGGCGCCGCGCCAACTGCCGTACCACGCAGGCTCGACCTATTACGAGCTGGACCGGGGCAGCGAGCACTGGCAGCAGTTGAGCAATTCCGGCGGCTTCGCCTTCCATATCGCCGGGCAGTTCCCGGGCTTGAACCTGGCCTTCTGGGCGATCCGAGGATAATCCGCGATGCACCCCAATGATGATGACCGCACCCAGTTCATGCCGCGCCCGGGTGGCCGTGCGCCCGAACCCGTGCGTGCCGAACCGGCGCCGCTGTCGATGCCGGCCGCGCCGATCCTGACCGGCAAAAGCCACGGCCTGAACCCGCTGGAAAGCGCCGCCGGCCCGCTGCTGGCCTTGCTGACACGCCTGCGCAACACCATCGCCCACCCGGCGCCGGCCAGTTTGCGTGCGCAGTTGCTGGCCTATCTGCGCCAGTTCGAAGAGCGCGCCGAAGCTGCTGGCGTGGCGCGCAACGAAGTGCTGCTGGCGCGTTACGCCCTGTGTACCGCACTGGATGAGGCGGTGTTGAGCACGCCGTGGGGCAGCACCAGCGATTGGGGCAAGCAGAGCCTGCTGATCACCGTTCACAACGAAGCCTGGGGCGGCGAAAAGGTCTTCCAGCTACTCGACCATTGCCTGCAAAGCCCGCGCGAGCGCTTGTACCTGCTGGAACTGTTGTACCTGTGCATGTGCCTGGGTTTCGAAGGCCGCTACCGCGTGATGAACGATGGTCGCAGCCAGTTGGAAGCCCTGCGTGAACGTACCGCCGCGGCGATTCGCAGCGCCCGGGGCGACCACGAGCGCGAGCTGTCGCCGCACTGGCGCGGCGTGACCGTGGCGCGCGATCGCCTGGCGCAGTTCATGCCGCCGTGGATCGCCGTGGCCATCGGCCTGGCGCTGCTGCTGGCGTTGCTGTTCGGCCTGCGCCTGAAGCTGGCCGCAGACGCCGAGCCGGTGTTCAAGAATATCCATGCCCTGGGCGAGATCCCGGTGCAGGCCATCGACCGCCCCGTGGCGCAGCCGAAAGTGATCGAGCGCCCGCGCCTGGCCGGTTTTCTGGTGGAAGACATCAAGGCCGGGCGCGTCGCGGTGGAAGACAAGGTCGACCGTTCCGTCGTGACGATCCGCGGTGATGAGCTCTTTGCGTCGGCCAGCTCCAGCATCGTCGACGACTACCAGCCGCTGATGCTGCGCATCGCCGACGCGATCCGCAAGGTCAAGGGCCAGGTGCGCGTCACCGGGCACAGCGACAACCGCCCGATTGCCACGCTGCGCTTCCCGTCCAACTGGGCCTTGTCCGAAGCGCGGGCCAAGTCGGTGCTGGAGATCCTCGCGGCCAAGACCGGCCAGGGCGATCGCTTCAGTGCCGAGGGCAGAAGCGACACCGAGCCGGTGGCGACCAACGCCACCACCGAAGGCCGTGCCCGCAATCGTCGGGTTGAAATCACCGTACTCGCGGAGGGCGTCGAGTGAAGGCGTTTTTCAGTTTCATGATTCGCTGGGTGATCCCGTTGCTGGGCCTGATCGCCCTGAGCTTGATCATCTGGTTTGTCGGGCCCCTGCTCGACGTGCTGGTGCCCGAAGGGCGGCGCTGGGCGCTGATCGTCCTGCTGTTTGCGGCCTGGCTCGCCTACCGTGTGTTCCGCATCCTCCAGGCCCGTCGCCAGGCCGCCGAAGTGATGCGCAGCCTGGCCGCGCAAACCCCGGCCGACCCCAACAGCGTCGCCACCGCCGAAGAACTCACCAGCCTGCGCCAGCGCATGGACGAAGCCCTGGCCCTGCTGAAAAAAGCCAAGCTCGGCGGGGATGAGCGGCGCAACCTCTACGAGCTGCCGTGGTACGTGATCATCGGCCCGCCGGGTTCGGGCAAGACCACCGCGCTGGTCAATTCCGGGCTGCATTTCCCGCTGGCTGCCCAATTGGGCGCCGGGGCGGTGCGGGGCGTCGGCGGCACGCGCAACTGCGACTGGTGGTTTACCGACCAGGCCGTATTGCTCGATACCGCCGGCCGCTACACCACCCAGGACAGCAACTCCCCGGTGGACAAAGCCGCCTGGCTGGGCTTCCTCGACCTGTTGAAAAAGCAGCGCTCGCGCCGCCCGATCGATGGCGCCTTTATCGCCATCAGCCTGTCGGACCTGCTGCTGGGCAGCGAAGCCGAACGCGCTGCCCACGCGGCGGCGATTCGCCTGCGTATCCAGGAGCTGTACACCCAGCTGGGCGTGCGTTTCCCGATCTACCTGATGCTGACCAAGCTCGACCTGGTGCCGGGCTTCATGGAGTTCTTCGACAACCTGAGCAAGGAAGAACGCGCCCAGGTGTGGGGCATGACCTTTGCCCTGGACGACGGCAAGCACAGCGACAGCCCCCTGGCGCACCTGCAAAGCGAATTCGCCGGCCTCGAACAGCGCCTCAACGAACGCCTGGTCGAACGCCTGCAACAGGAACGCGACCCGGCGCGGCGCGACCTGATCTACGGCTTCCCGCAGCAGTTCGGTGCATTGAAAGATTGCCTGCAAAGCTTCCTCGAAGGCGTGTTCAAACCCAACGCCTTTGAAGAGCGCGTCTTGCTGCGCGGCGTGTATTTCACCAGCGGCACCCAGGAAGGCAGCCCGATCGATCGCTTGATCGGCACCATGGCCCAGAGCATGAACCTGGACCGCCAGCACCTGGCACGCCAGAGCGGCAGCGGGCGCAGTTATTTCATCGAGAAACTGTTCAGCGCGGTCGCCTTTGCCGAGCGCGGGCTGGTGGGCGTCAACCCGCAGGTCGAGCGGCGGCGCAAATGGATCGCACGCGGCGTGCTCGCGGCCACCGTGGCGCTGGTGATCGTGGTCAGCAGCCTGTGGTGGGTCAGTTATCGCGCCAACCAGGCGTATATCGCCCAGGTCGACCAGAAGGTCGCGCCCCTGGGCCAGGCCGTACAGAACCTCAGCCCGGCACAGCGCGAAGTGCTCGCCGTGTTGCCGTTGCTCAACGCGGTGAAACACCTCGCCGGGGATTCGCCAAGTTGGTCCGAGGGCCTGGGCCTGTATCAGGGCGATATGCTCGAAGCCGAATCCGCCAGCGTCTATCGCAAGCTGTTGATCGCCGTCTTCGCGCCGCGCCTGGTGACGCGCATCGAGGAGCAACTGCACGGCGGCGGTAACTCCGACTTCCTCTACGAAGGCCTCAAGGCTTACCTGATGCTCGCCGACACCGAGCATTACGACGCGGACTTCATCAAGGCCTGGATCGCCCTCGACTGGGACCGCAACCTGCCGCGCGACCTGCCCGCCGATCAGCGCCAGGCGCTGGCCGAACACTTGCAGGCGTTGTTCGAACGTCACCCGCCGAGCGCACGCCTCGATGCGCGCTTGATCGACGACCTGCGTCGGCAGTTGCAACAACTGCCGGTGGCCCAGCGCGTGTATGACCGGGTCAAACGCCAGAAACTGCCCGACGGCATTCCAGACTTCCGCCTCAACGAAGCCGCCGGTCGCGACGCCGCATTGGTGTTCAGCCGCAAAAGCGGCAAGCCGTTGGGCGAGCCGCTGAGTGGTTTCTTCACCGCCAAGGGCTATCGCCAGGCGTTCCTGCTGAGCAGCCTGAACCAGACCGGCACCCTGGCCGAAGAGCAATGGGTGCTCGGCCATGAGCAGGCCGACCAGCAGAACGTGGTCAGCCTGGCCGCCGACGTGCGCCGTCTGTACTTCCAGGACTACCAGCGTCAGTGGGATGCGTTGCTTGCCGACATCGACTTTGTGCCGATCACCAGCGTGGCCCAGGCGGCGGACGTGTTGCGGGTGATTTCCGGGCCGACCTCGCCGCTGAAAAAACTGCTGGTGGCGGTGGCCAGGGAAACCGACTTGCAGGCAGAGGAACGCCAGTTGGCGGCCAAGGGCGTGCCGGTCGAAGGCGGCGTGGACAAGCTCAAGGAACGCCTGGGCAACCTGCTCGGCCAGGCGCAACCGAACGCGGATGCGCCGGCTGCTGCGGACGACCCGGTGACCGCGCACTTCGCCGAGCTCAACAGCATCGTCAGCAAGAACGAAGGCGAGCCGGCGGCCATCGACGGCCTGCTGGCGGATATGAACGCGCTGTACGTGCAAGTCAGCGCCATGGTCGGCGCCAGCGGCGATGCCTTGCTCGGTGAGGCCAAGAACCAGGCGGCAGCGGCGGCCACGCGGGTCAGCCTGAACGCCGAGCGCCAGCCGCCGCTGGTGCAGGGCATGGTCAAGTCGGTGGTCAACTCGACCACCAACAGCATGATGGGCGGCGTGCGCAACCAGCTGAACGCGGCCTGGGTCAGCGAAGTGGTGAACGTGTATCGCCAGTCCCTGGCCGGGCGTTATCCGATGTCGCCGGGCAGCGCCCGTGACGCCACCCTGGATGATTTCGGCCAGTTCTTCGGCGTGGGCGGGGTGATGGATAACTACTTCCGCAAATACCTGCAGCCCTACGTCGATACCTCCGCACAGACCTGGCGCTGGCAGCCGGGCGCGGCGCAGAAACTCGGGATTGCGCCGGGTGTGCTGCAAACCTTCCAGCGCGCGGCGACGATCCGCGATGCGTTCTTTCGCTCAGGCGGTACTCAGCCGATCGTGCGTTTCGAGCTCAAGCCGGTGGCGATGGACGCCAGCATCACCCAGTTCCTGCTCGACCTCGACGGCCAGCAATTGAGCTACGACCACGGCCCGAGCCGCCCGGTGGCGATGCAATGGCCGAACCCCGGCAGCATTGGCGTGGTGCGTATTTCGATCATGCCGCCGTCGGCCAGCGGTCGTTCCGGCGTGACCCTGGACGGCCCGTGGGCCTGGTTCCGCCTGCTGGAACAATCGGACCTCACGCCCGGCAATGCGCCGGACCGCTTCAACCTGCGCCTGCGGGTCGACGGTGCGAGCATCGCCTACGAATTGCGTGCCAACAGCGCCTTCAACCCGTTCAAGAGCCGCGTGCTCAGTGGCTTCAGCCTGCCGGAGCGGTTATGACGACGTTGGGCTTCTACGGCAAGTTGGCCAGTCGCGGCGATTTTGTCAGCCGCGCCTTGCCGCAGAGTTTTATCGGCCCGTGGGACAGCTGGCTGGCGGCGGGCCTGCTCGCCAGTCAACACAGCCTCGGCGCCGGTTGGCTCAACGTGTATCTGGTCAGCCCGCTGTGGCGCTTTGTGCTGGCGCCCGGCGTGTGCGGGCCGAACGCGGCGGCGGGCGTGGTGATGCCGAGCATCGACCGGGTCGGGCGGTATTTTCCGCTGGCCGTGGTCGCGTTGCTCGATCACGACACCAATCCGGCGTCCCTGGTGGGCGGCCCGGACCGCTGGTTTGAAGAGGCCGAAGAGCTGTTGCTCGGCACCCTGGATGCCGGTGCCACCTTCGAAAATTTCAACGCCGGCCTCGACTGCCTGGGCTTGCCGGCGACGGAACCGCGCGCGGTGGACAGCCGTTTCGCCGGGCTGCAGCGGGTAGCCGCCACGGAACCCCATGCGCGCATGACCGCACTCGCCGAACAGGCCTGCGAAGGCGCCAGCCTGTGGTGGGGGCGTGGTTCGCAGACGATTTCCCCTGGTTTATTGCGGTGTCAGGGCCTGCCCGCCACCAGCGATTTTGCGCAGTTTTTGCTCGGACAAGAAGGTGTGATGTAGATGGGGTCGACGTACAAATCCGCGAGCAAAAGCCATGTGGGCATGGTTCGCCAGGTCAATGAAGACGCGTGCCTGGACCTGCCCGAGAATCGCCTGTGGGTGGTGGCCGACGGCATGGGCGGGCACGCCGCGGGGGATTACGTCAGCAGCCTGATCGTCGACAGCCTGCGCAGTGTGCCGCTGGGGCGTTCCCTCGAGGAATACTCGGCGGCCTTGCGCAACGACCTGATCCGCATCAACGCGGCCGTGCGTGAAGAAACCGCCAACCGTGGCGTGACCATGATGGGCAGCACCGTGGTGGTGTTCGCCGCACGCGGCTTGCGCGGCGTGTGCCTGTGGGCCGGCGACAGTCGCCTGTATCGCCTGCGCGACGGCGTGCTCGACGGCATTTCGCGCGACCACAGTTACGTGCAAGACCTGCAAGACAGCGGCCTGCTCAGCGAGGCCGATGCCCGCGTGCATCCGCGCGCCAACATCGTCACCCGCGCCATCGGTGTGGAAGCCCAACTGGAACTGGCGGTGGTCGACCTGCTGATCGCCCCCGGCGACAGTTACCTGCTGTGCAGCGATGGCCTGAACAAGACCGTCGAGGACCACGAGATCCGTGAAGTGCTCAGCCATGACGCCCCGGATGAAATCGTGCGCAGCCTGGTCCACCTGGGGCTGAACCGCGGCGCACCGGACAACATCACCGCCATCGTCGTGAAGGTATCGGCATGAACATCGTGATCCCGGGCTACGACATCGAAGGCGAGATCGGCGAAGGCGCCATGGCCAGCGTGTACCTGGCGACCCAGCGCTCGCTGGAGCGCAAGGTCGCGCTCAAGGTGATGGCGGCGGCGCTGGCGGCGGACCCGAGTTTCTGCGAGCGCTTCCTGCGCGAAGGCAAGACCCTGGCGCGGCTGTCGCACCCGCACACGGTGACCATCCATGACATCGGCAATGTCGGCGAGCTGTATTACATGGCCATGGAGTACCTGCCCAACGGCACGCTCAAGGAGCGCATCGCCGCCGGCCTCACTCCGGAGCAGGGCCTCACGCTGATCCGCCAGATCGCTTCGGCGCTGGGTTATGCCCATGCGCAGGGGTTGGTCCACCGCGACGTCAAGCCAGCGAACATTCTGTTCCGCGCCGACGGCACCGCCGTGCTGTCGGACTTTGGCATCGCCAAATCCCTGGACGACCGCACCCAGTTCACCCAGGCCGGTTTCGCCGTGGGCACGCCGAGCTACATGAGCCCGGAACAGGCGCGTGGCCAGGAAATCGATGGCCGCGCAGACCTGTATGCGCTGGGCGTGGTGCTCTATGAAATCCTCGTCGGCAAGCTGCCTTATAACGGCACCGACGCGCTCTCCACGGCCTTGGCCCACCTGACCGAGCCGCTGCCGGAACTGCCGCTGCATCACGGGCGTTATCAGGACGTGCTGCGCAAACTGTTGGCCAAGGACCCGAATGAGCGCTTCCCGGATGCGGCGGCGTTGCTGCTGGCGCTGGATCAACTGCCGACCGAGTCGCCGGACGCCACGCAGGTGCGGCCGTTGCCGATTCCGCTGAGTTTCGATCTGGCCGGCATCACTCCGCAATCCATCGAGATCCCGACCGACAAGCCGCAACCGGCGCGCCAGCCGGTGGTGCCGCCAACCCCGCGGCACACGGTGTCCGAGCAGCGCCGTGGGCCGGTGTTGGCGTTGGCCGCCGTGGCGGTGGCGGTTGCCTTGGCCATAGGTGGCGCGGGTTACTGGTGGTTGAGCGGCAGTGATCAGCCTGCCAAGCCACCGGCTGCGGCAGTGCCCAAGGTGACGCCACCGGTGGCGGTTGCCGAAGTGGACGGCGGTCAACGGCCCTTGCTGATGGCGGGCAAGAAAACCCTGTTCCAGCGCGTGCTCAGCAAACCCGGCGCGAAACTCGCCAGCGCTGCCGGCAGCGCGCCAGGCAAAGCTCTGCCGGCGTTTTCCGTGCTCTATGTGTATCAGCGCAAGGACGTCGACGGCAGCCCATGGCTGCGCGTCGGCGCCGCCACCGATGGGCGCAGCGACGGTTGGTTGCCGGCCGCCCAGGTCAGCGACTGGAAGCAAAGCCTGGTGCTCAAGTTCACCGAACGCTCCGGCCGGGCACCGGTGATGTTCCTGCGCCAATCCGGCGAAGTGGAAAAGCTGCTGGCCGACCCCGCCGCTGCCAAAGGCGTGCTGGCCAAGGCGCAGAACAACCGCGACGACAACGGCCAGGTGCTGGCCCTGGAGCCGGCCGCCAGCGCGGTGCCGCAGAACCAGTTCTACCTGCTGCCGATCTTCGATTCCAAAGAGAGCTTCGACGACAACGGCCAGCCGGTGCAGTTGCTCAACGTCGCGTCCATCGACCCTGGCAGCAGCGCGGTCGCCAAGCCCGCGACCGCGCTGATCAACGCCAATGCCGATGCCTTCCGCACGGCGGTAGTGCTGGTGGTCGACACCACCGTGTCGATGCAGCCGTATATCGACCAGATCCGCGATGTGGTCCACGAGCTGCAAACCCGTATCGCCGAACGCGGCGAGTTGGACAGCGTCAGCTTCGGCCTGGTGGGTTTTCGCAACAGCATCAAGAAAACCCCGGGCCTGGAATACGTGGCCAAGACCCTGATCACCCTCGACCAGGGCCGCGACCCGCAGCGCTTCCTCGACCTGGCGCGCGGGGTCAAGGCGTCGACCGTGTCCAGTCACTCTTTCAACGAGGACGCGTTTGCCGGAGTGATGCAGGCTGTCGAAGGCATGGACTGGTCCGGCTACGGCGGCCGTATCATCCTGCTGGTCACCGACGCTGGCGCGCTGCGCAAGAACGACCCGTTTGCCGCCACCCAGATGAACGAAGCCGAAGTGCGCCAGGCGGCGCTGGGCAAGCAGATCAAGATCTACGCCCTGCACCTGCGCACCGACGCCGGCAAGAAAACCCACGCCGGCGCCGAAAGCCAGTACCGCATCCTCACCGCCGACGCCAACCCGCAGATCGGCGACCTGTATACGAAGGTGCCGGGTGGCGATGTACGCAAGCTGGGCGAGCGCGTCGATGAGATCGGCACGGTGTTCGCCAACCTGGTGCATCAGGTACGCAATGACACGCCGCAGCCGCTGCCCTTGCTGAGCGCCGCGCCAAGCCTGGCGGATAAATCCGCCGCCATCGGCTACGCCATGCACATGGACTTCCTCGGGCGCAAAGCCGCGAGCCAGGCGCCGCAACTGGTCAGCGCCTGGACCGCCGACCGCGACCTGACCAACCCGGCGCTGCCGGCGTTCCAGGTGTGCGTGATGTTGACCAAATTGCAGCTCAACGACCTGCAGCAGTCGCTGAAACTGATCGTCGACGCCGCCCGCAAAACCCAGACCTCGCCCAAAGACTTCTTCCAGGAAATCGCCAGCGCCTCGGCCTATATGAGCCGCGACCCGCAGGCCCTGCGCAAGGGCGGCAACCTGGCCGATGGCGGCATTCTCGGCGAATACCTGGAAGGCCTGCCATACCGCAGCAAGTCGCTGAACATGACCCAGGACCTGTGGCTGTCGTTGAGCGTGGCCGAGCAGGAAGACTTTATCGACGAGCTGGATTCGAAGATCCGCCTCTATGAAACCTTCCACAATGACCTGGCCAACTGGGTCCGTTTCGGCGCTGCCGAGCCGGGCGATGCGTTGTACCGCGTCCCGTTGTCGACGCTGCCGTAATGCTGAACCTGAACGCGGTACACAAGAGCCGGGGCGTCGGCGCCCAGCGCTATAGCCTGGTGATTCCGGCGTTGCACCTGCGCGCGGGGGAGCAAGTGGCGATTGTCGGGCCGAGCGGGTGCGGCAAAAGCACCTTGCTCGACCTGCTGGCCCTGGTGCTCGCGCCGGATCAGGTGGACCGCTTCGAATTCAATCAGACCGATATCGGCGGGTTGTGGCGCGCCGATCGGCAGACCGCCCTGGCCGAGCTGCGCAGCCGGCACCTCGGTTATGTCCTGCAAACCGGCGGCTTGCTGGGCTTTCTCGATGTGCGCAGCAATATCGCCTTATCCCGGCAACTGCTGGGGTTGAAGGACGATGGCAGCGTGGCGCGCCTGGCCGAGCAATTGGAAATCAGCGATCAACTGGCCAAGAAGCCGGCGGCGCTGTCGGTCGGCCAACGCCAGCGCGTGAGCTGCGCCCGCGCCCTGGCCCATGCGCCGCAATTGGTCTTGGCCGATGAGCCGACCGCGTCCCTCGACCCGCTTAACGCCGAACGGGTGATGCAGGCGCTGTTGGCCCGCGCTCGCGAACACCGCGCCGCTTGCGTGATCGCCACCCATGACGAACCCCTGGCTCGCGCCAGCGGCTTGCAGGTGCGCCGTATCGCTTGCCGTCGCGACACTGATGGCGGCATCACCGCCACCCTCGGGGAGGTGTGCTGATGCGCCTCGGCCTGGTGGCTTCCCTGGCTTGGCAGGATTACCGCAACGATGCGTGGCTGTCGGCCTGCGCGGTGCTGGCGCTGGTCGCCGTCGTCGCGCCGTTGCTGGTGTTGTTCGGCCTGAAGTTCGGGCTGGTCAGCAGTCTGACCGAACGCCTGGAGAACGACCCGGCCACCCGTGAAATTATTCCGTTGGGCGGTGGTCGATTCAACCGCGCCTTTGTCGAGCAGTTGGGCCAGCGCGGCGACGTGGCGTTCGCCATCCCGCGCACGCGGCAGATCGCGGCGACCGCGCAGGTGGGCACATTGACCCTGGAAATGCTGCCGACCGCGCCGGGCGATCCACTGCTCAACGGTTTGCCAGTGCCCCAGGGCCTGGCGCAGATCGTGCTGAGCCACACCGCCGCCGAGAAGCTCGCGGCGCGGCCCGGGGATTGGCTGGAAACCGGCTTTGCGCGCCAGGTCGCGGGGCGCGTCGAAACCCGGCGCACGCGTTTGCAGGTGCTCGCGGTACTGCCGCTGGAAGCCTTCGCCCGCGACGGCCTGTTTGCTGAATTGAGCCTGCTGGAAGCGGTGGAAGACTACCGCGACGGCCGTGCCGTGCCAGCGCTGGGCTGGGACGGCGACGCGGTCGGCGCGGGCGAGCAGCGGGTGTATCCGGCGTTTCGCCTGTATGCGCGCAACCTCACCGATGTGGAGCCGCTGCGGGTGTTTTTCGCCGGGCAGAATCTGTTGGTGGCGACCCAGGCATTGAGCATCGCCCAGGTGCAGTCGTTGAGCCGCAACCTGTCGATCGTGTTCTGGATCATCGCCGGGTTGGCCTTGGCGGGGGCGTTCGCGGCGATCTTCGCCGGGGCGCTGGCCGCCGTGGCGCGCAAGCGCAGGGAGTTGTCGGTGTTGCGTCTGTTGGGCTTTTCCACCGCCGCGCTGTTGCTGTTTGTGGTGCTGCAGGCGCTCTACAGCGCCGGCTTGGCCGCCGTGTTCAGTGCGGGTTTGTATGGCCTGGCCGAGGCGGGCTTGAATCAATTATTCGTGCAGGTGCCGGGCGAACACGCCAGCCACCTGCTGGCGCGTCATTACGGCCTGGCCCTGGTGGCTGTGCTCGGCGTCAGCGCCGTGGCGGCAGCGTGTGGCGGTTGGCGCGTGGCGCGTATCCAGGCTTCTGAAGGAATCCGAGATGTATAAGTTACTGGGCGCCGCCTTGGCGCTGAGCCTCGCCTCGTTGGCGTGGGCCGATGAGGCAAGCGATAAGCTCGACAACCCCAAGCCGTTGCCGGACGACGTCAGCCTGCCGCTGCCGTGCGAAGGCAACATGGTGTTCCGTTACGTCTATGTGCTGGCCCAAGGCACGTTGGACGACCGCGAGATCAGCCTCGGCTACCCCTTTGCCGAAGGCGAAGCGGGCTATCAGCAGTCGTTCATTTCCGGCTATCGCCGCGACTTCATCAACGGCCAGTTCAGCCTCAAGGACCTGCCGAAAGACTGGAACAACGTCATCACGCCCTTGATGCCGAAGACCGACGCCAAGACCCCGCTCAAGCCGATGCTCTACTTCATCGGCAAGTACGAAGTGACCGCGCGCCAATACGCCCTGGTGATGTCCCAGGCGCAATCGCTGGCCAGTGGCGAACCGGCGCCCGCGTGCGATGCGCCCAGCGGCATGGCCGGGCGTTTGCCCAAGGTCAAGCTGTCGCGCTTTGAAGCCGAACGCTTCTCGGCGGTGTACAGCGCCTGGCTGATGAAATACCACCGCGAGTTGCTGCCGGTGAGCGGGCGTGGTGCTTCGGCGGACGACGGCGGCCTGGGTTTTGTGCGCCTGCCCACCGAAGTGGAATGGGAGTTCGCCGCACGCGGGGCCCAGGCCGTGAGCCGCCAGGACTTGGAAGGGCGCCTGTTCCCGCGGCGCATCGAAGGCAGCGAAAGCGACGGCCCGCTGGCCGATTGGGCGGTGTTCAACCAAGTCGCCGGCGGCACCGGCCAGGCCGCGCGGCTGATGCCCATCGGCACCAAATTGCCCAACCCGATCGGCCTGTTCGATGTGATCGGCAACGCGGCGGAAATGGTCCAGGAATCCTTCCAGCTGGTACACGCCGGGCGTCGCCAGGGCGCCTATGGCGGCTTTGTGGTCAAGGGCGGCAATTACCTGGAGGGCGAAGGCACGCTGTTCACCGGCATGCGCCGCGAGTACCCGTTGTTCGCCGCCGACGGCACCGAGCAAAGCAACGAGACCACCGGTTTTCGCGTGGCGATCGGCGCGCTGTCGGCACCGCGTTCGCGCTACAAGGAGCTGTTCGCGCAGTGGCAGAAAGAAGGCCGCCTGGCCTCGCTGACCGATGCCATCGATGACGCCCAGGACCCGACCAAGCGCCTGGACAGCATCATCGCCGCCAGCGTCGACCCACGCCTGCAAGCCGAGCTGGGGCTGGTCAACGAAGAGCTCAAGCGCAACGTCTCGCTGATCGCCCAGCAACGCGAAGAAGCGGCGGGCAACCTGATTCAGTCGGCGGCGTTGGTGGCCGAGACCATCAATAACTACAACATCCGCCTGACCAATCTGCAGAAGAGCCGCCAGCAGGCCGTGGACGCCAAGGACGAGGCCAGCGCGCAGCTGTTTGCCGCAGCCATTGCCAACGGGCGCAGCGCCCTCGACGGCGCAGTGGCGATCTATATCGACAACCTGGCCACCGGCACGCGTTACACCGATGCGGTGATCCAGGCGCAGTTTCAACGGATCAAGGAAGAGTTGGATCGCAAGCCAGTGCTCGGCAAAAGCCTGGTGACGCGCGCGACACTGTTCGTTCGCCATGTCGGCAACTACCGAAAGCAACAGCGGGCCGACCCGGCAACGATCTTGAAGGAATTGCTCGCAGCCAGTGGTCAGCGGTCTTGATCGCTGGCTATAGAGCGAGCTTGGAAGGGACTCAGGCGGCGGTGGGCCGTGCTGGGCAAGTCAAACTTAAAAGAGAACACACCTATGCTTTTTTCCCGTAAGGCGGTTTCCAAGCGTCACTTGCTGCTGATCGCAGCCGGTTTCAGCACCGTGTTGACTGGTTGTGCCACGTCGCCGACGTCCAAGGTCGCGTCGAGCACTAAGGTCGAGTACTACCCGAACTGCTACGAGCCGGTGCAGCACCTGCGCGCGACCGATTCGGACATGACCAAGTCGGTCGTCACCGGCGCGGCCATCGGCGCTGCTGGCGGTGCATTGCTCGGCGCCCTGACCGGCGACTCCGAGAAGCGCGGCCGTAACGCCGCAATCGGTGCCGCGGGCGGCGCCCTGGCTGGCGGCGCGGCGGGTTACTACACCGAGCGTCAGAAGCAGATCGCCGATGACAACCAGCGTATTGGCTCCTACGCAGCCGACGTCAATAAAAGCGCCTCCGACATCGACCGCAGCACCGCCTACGCCAAGGCCTCCCAGCAGTGCTACCAGAGCGCGTTCACCAAGCTGGTGGCCGACCGTAAAGCCAAGACCGTCAACGACACCGAAGGCCGCAAGCGCCTGGCGGAAATCGTCTCCGGCCTGAAGGAATCCAATGACCTGATCGTCGCGGTCAACGGCAAGGCCAGCGAAGACCTGAACAACTACACCCAGGCTTACGAGAAAGACCTGCAACAGGTGGGCGTGCAGCGCAACGACGTAGTCACCGTGGCGACAGCGGATGCCACTCCGGCGGTCGTACCGGCCAAGAAAGGTAAGTTGCCCAGCAAAGTCGTGACCAAGCGTCCGCCGCTGCCTGTGGTGCCGAAAGAAGCGGTCGCCACCGAAAGAACCTTCCAGACTGCCCAGACCAAGCAAGATGAAAGCAAGAAGGTCGCCAGCGCCGGTAAAGCACAGATCGAAGGCACTTGCCGCGATCCGAACCTGGCCGACTGGGCGCCGGTACCGTGCCCTAACGTATAAGCAAGTTGTTGCTATAAGCGGTAAACGCCAACCGATCTCCGGCTAAAGCGCGAGATCGGTGGCGTTCTTTCGGCAATTCGTTACACTGCTGCGGCCACTCAATAATTACACCGAGGCCGTGTGCATGAAATTTCGTCTTCTCCTCTGGGTACTGGGCCTGATGATGGGCAAAGCCAGCCGCACCAACCCTGCGTTCCAGCAGCAGTTGGGTGACAAAGACCTGGCGTTCCAGTTGCAGACCCTCGACGGCAAGGTTGCCCGTCACTTCATCGTCAAAGACCAGCGCATCACCAGCCGCTCGGGTGTCCACCCTGCGCCGGCCTTCGCCATTGCCTTTAAAGACGCCGCCTATGGCTTCGCCACGATGCAGGCGAAGAACAAGCAACTGGCGTTCATGACGGGGATTCAGGACAAGTCGATCCAGATCAAGGGCAACCCGGCGCTGGTGATCTGGTTCCAGGGCTTGACCAAGTATTTGAAGCCGAAGAAAAAGCAGTAGACCGAGGTGGATTCATCGGGGGCAAGCCCCCTCCCACACTTGACTGTGTTCGCAGATCAAAATGTGGGAGGGGGCTTGCCCCCGATAGCGATCTAACAAGCTACCGATTCAGCCCTGGCTGAACTGCGAGGCCAATTCGCGCAACAGCACCTCGGCATCCAGCACCTTGGCCACGACTTCTTCAGCCTTGTCACGGCTCAAGCCCAGGCGCTCAAGCAGCTCGTCGGGGATGGTTTCGTGCGGCCCGGAGCCGATGCCCCGGCTGCGCAGCAGGCGCACGGCCAGGCATACCAGGTTGGGGTACTCGGCGTATTGGCCGTCGTAGGTTGGGTGACAAAGACCTGGCGTTCATGACGGGGATTCAGGACAAGTCGATCCAGATCAAGGGCAACCCGGCGCTGGTGATCTGGTTCCAGGGCTTGACCAAGTATTTGAAGCCGAAGAAAAAGAAGTAGACCGAGGTGGATTCATCGGGGGCAAGCCCCCTCCTACACTTGACCGTGTTCGCAGATCAAAATGTGGGAGGGGGCTTGCCCCCGATAGCGATCTAACAAGCTACCGATTCAGCCCTGGCTGAACTGCGAGGCCAATTCGCGCAACAGCACCTCGGCATCCAGCACCTTGGCCACGACTTCTTCAGCCTTGTCACGGCTCAAGCCCAAACGTTCAAGCAGCTCGTCGGGAATGGTTTCGTGCGGCCCGGAGCCGATGCCCCGGCTGCGCAGCAGGCGCACGGCCAGGCACACCAGGTTGGGGTACTCGGCGTATTGGCCGTCGTAGGACGGGTCGTGCTGGAAGCGCAGGGCGGTGGACAGTTCGTCCGGCATGTCCCAGTAGCGCATCAGCCAGGCGCCGATCTGTTCGCGGCTGATACCCAGCAAATGCTGCTCCACATAGCTGTGGCACAGGTGCGGGTTGACCTCCAGGTGTCGGCAGATCAGCGAGAAGTGCGGCGGAAACACGTGGGCCAGCAGCAGGTAACCGAAGTTGTGCAGCAGACCGGCCAGGTAGGTCAGGCCGGCTTCCGGGCGTTGCGCGCGCGGCATGGCGCGGGTCAGGCCTTCGATGACGGCGGCGGTGTAGATCGACTGGTGCCAGTACGGCGTGGCCTGGTGCGGGTGGTCCTTGGGCAGGCTCAGGGTTTTGCCCAGGGCCAGGCCCAGCGCCAGGTTGATCACCAGGTCGAAGCCCAGCACCCGCACGATGGCGTCTTCCACCGAGCGGATCTTGCCCGGCGAGGCGTAATAGGGCGAGGCGGCCCAACTGACCACCTGGGCGGCCAGCGCCGGGTCGGTTTCGACCACGCCGGTGATGTCGTCGATGGTGGCGTTGGGGTCGACGCGCAGTTTGATGATTTTCTGCGCAGTGTCGGCCAGCGGCGGAATCTCGATGGTCGCTTCCAGGCGTTGCTGGATGCGCCGGGCCGTGAACGCCTGCATGGCCTGGGTGATTTCCTCGCGGTCATCATGGGGCCGGTCGAGGTTGGGCCGGATGTTGCTCAGCGGCTCGCCGAATTGAGCGGCGCTGGCCTTGGTCAGCATGGTCTTGAAGTCGACGCTGGCGATCTCCAGCAGCAAACCGGCTTCGCCCGAGTGAACCAGCAGGCTCGACTCATCGAGCAGGCTGCCTTCATACAGGCAAGGTGAGCTGGTCAGCGCCGGCAGGCCGGGCAGCAGGCTGAGGTCGTGCTTGCCGAGCATGCGTTCGATACGTTCCGGCGACACCGATGTCAGGCGGCGGCCGGTGAGTTCGGTCAGGCGGTTGAGGTCGAGCAACTGGTTCTGCGGGAACAGCACCATGAGCGCGCCCACCGCATCTTCCAGCAGCACCGCCTGGATCTTTCGCGCAGGGTTCAGGCCCGGATGTTCGGCGACTTCCGTGTAGCTGATGGAGAGTTTCGCGAGCAGCGCCCGAATAACCGGCGGGGCGGTCAGTGGTGCGGCGGCGTGGGCAACTTCTGACATGGCCTGATCCAAATTCGTACAGTCTTTGGAGTATAACCAGCTTGATACAAATGTTGGTCGGATAAGTGAAACAGGCGTCACACTTGGCCGTATTGCTGCCCATGCCTGAGCCAGCGATCCAGCAGCGGGCTGACGTGATCCGGCCAACGCTCGAGCAGGGCCTGGGCCGCATCGCGCACTGCCGGCAGCAGGTCGGCGTCGCGCATCAGGTCGGCGACCTTGAATTGCAGCAGGCCGGTCTGGCGGGTGCCGAGCATCTCGCCGGGGCCGCGCAGTTCGAGGTCTTTTTCGGCGATGACAAAACCGTCGTTGGTCTCACGCATGATGCCCAGGCGTTGACGGCCGATCTGCGACAGCGGCGGATGATACAGCAGCACGCAGTGGCTGGCCGCGCTGCCCCGGCCGACGCGGCCACGTAGCTGGTGCAGTTGCGCCAGGCCCAGGCGCTCGGGGTTTTCGATGATCATCAGGCTGGCGTTGGGCACGTCCACCCCGACCTCGATCACCGTGGTGGCCACCAGCAGTTGCAGGTCGCCGGCCTTGAATTGCGCCATCACCGCGGCTTTTTCCGCCGGTTTCATGCGCCCGTGGATCAGCCCGACCTTGAGTTCGCCCAAGGCGCTGGTGAGGTCTTCGTAAGTGGTTTCGGCGGCCTGGCAGGTCAGCTCTTCGGACTCTTCAATCAGCGTGCATACCCAATACGCCTGGCGGCCTTCGGCGCAGGCGCCGCGCACGCGCTCGATGACTTCCACGCGCCGGGAGTCGGTGACCAGCACGGTATTGACCGGGGTGCGGCCGGGCGGCAGTTCGTCGAGGATCGAGGTGTCGAGGTCGGCGTAGGCGCTCATGGCCAGGGTGCGTGGGATCGGCGTGGCGGTCATGATCAATTGGTGCGGGCTCATGCGCCCGCCCGCGCCTTTCTGGCGTAGGGCCAGGCGCTGTTGCACGCCGAAGCGATGCTGTTCGTCGATGATCACCAGCGCAAGGTTCTTGAACTGCACTTCGTCCTGGAACAGCGCATGGGTGCCCACCACCATCGGTGCGCCGCTGGCGATCTGCTCCAGCGCGGTTGTGCGGTTTTTGCCTTTGAGTTTGCCCGCCAGCCACGCCACTTCCAGGCCCAGCGGTTCGAGCCAGCGCTTGAAGGTGATGAAGTGCTGCTCGGCGAGAATCTCGGTGGGTGCCATCAGTGCCACCTGGTAACCGGCTTCGAGTGCCTGCAGGGCGGCGAGGGCGGCGACCACGGTCTTGCCCGCGCCGACGTCGCCCTGGATCAGGCGCAGCATGGGTTCGGGCTGGCTGAGGTCGTAGGCGATTTCATTGCCCACGCGCTGTTGGGCACCGGTCGGCGCAAAGCCGAGGTTCGCCAGGTACTGCGCGGGCAGGCGCGTGGCCTTGGGCATCGCCGGGGCGCGCAGGGAGCGCATGCTCTCGCGCAGGCGTTGCTGGGACAGTTGGTGGGTCAGCAGTTCTTCGAAGGCCAGGCGGTGCTGCGCCCAGTGATGACCGAGGGCCAGTTCGTCCACGTCCGCGTCGGCCGGTGGGTGATGCAGGTAGCGGATCGCATCGTCCAGCGGCGCCAGTTGATAGTCGCGGGCCAGCTCCACGGGCAGCCAATCGGGCAGGCTTTTCGGGCCGAGCATCGTCAGGGTCTGCTGGCACAGTTGGCGCAGGCGTTGTTGGGTGAGGCCTTCGGTCAGCGGGTAGATCGGCGTCAGGGTGGTGTCGACCGGCGGCGGCTCGTCGCCCGTAATGGCGCGGTATTCCGGATGGTAGATCTCCAGGCCCGAGGCGCCGGGGCGTGCTTCGCCGTAACAGCGCACGCGGGTGCCGCGCTTGAGGCCTTCCTTCTGCGCGTTGCTGAAATGGTAGAAGCGCAGGCTCAGGCCGCCGGTGCCATCCTGCAGGCGCACCACCAGGCTGCGGCGCTTGCCCATCACCACGTCGGCGCCGCTGACGGTGCCTTCGATCACCGCGTCCTGCCCAGGGCGCAAATGACCGATGGGCACCACGCGGGTGCGGTCCTGATAGCGCAGAGGCAGGTGGAACAGCACGTCCTGAAGGTTCTCCAGGCCGACCTTGGCCAACTTCTCAGCCATGGCTTCGCCGACACCCTTGAGTGCCGTCACCGACACCTGCGACAGCTCAGTCATACAGTGGCTCAGCTCGCAGCAGGCGGTTTGGCCACCGAACACAGGCGGATCGAGTCGGCCAGGATCTCAATGGCTTTGGGCCGCGGGAAGCTGGCGCGCCAGGCGATCGCCACGGTGCGGAACGGCACCGGCGGCGTGAGCGGGCGCACGGCGATCACGCCCGGGGCGTAGTGATGGCTGTCCACCGCCGACAGCGGCAGGATCGAAATGCCCAGGCCGGAGGCGACCATGTGGCGAATGGTTTCCAGGGAGCTGGATTCCACGGTGGTGTGTTTGGCGCCGTCGTGGCCCTTGGTCAGGGTCGGGCAGGCTTCCAGCACCTGGTCGCGGAAGCAATGGCCTTCACCGAGCAGCAGCAGGCTCTTGTCGTTGAGCAGGCCGGCGTCGATGCTGTCTTTCTGCGTCCACGGGTGCGAGGCCGGCATCAGCACGTAGAACGGCTCGTCGTAGAGCGGCAGGGTCAGCACGTCGGCCTCGTTGAACGGCAGGGCGATGATGATCGCGTCCAACTCGCCGTTGCGCAGTTTGTCGCGCAGCACGTGGGTGAAGTTTTCTTCGATATACAGCGGCATCTGCGGCGCGACGCGGTGCAGTTGCGGAATCAGGTGCGGGAACAGGTACGGGCCGACGGTGTAGATGGCGCCGACTTTCAGCGGCGCGGTCAGCTGGTTTTTGCCGGCCTGGGCCAGTTCGCGAATGCTTTGGGCTTGCTCCAGGACCTTTTGGGCCTGGGCAACGATGCCTTCACCAACCGGGGTCAGGCGCACGGCGCTTTTGCTGCGCTCGAAAATCAGCACACCGAGTTCGTCTTCAAGCTTTTTCACGCCCACCGACAGCGTCGGCTGGCTGACGTGGCAACGCTCGGCCGCGTGGCCGAAGTGTTGTTCTTGGGCGAGGGTCACGATGTAGCGTAATTCTGTAAGAGTCATAGCGGGCGTCCATGAGGTTGCGAGCCAAGCATACCGGCTGCAATCGATAGACACACGTTATCAGAACTTTGATAAGGATTGAGCGGGGAATGTGCGAGATTTTGCTGAAGCGATAAAACCCGATGTGGGAAGGGGCTTGCTCCCGATGGCGATGGGTCAGTCGAGAACGTGTCGACTGATGTACCGTCATCGGGAGCAAGCCCCCTCTCACATAGCCCTGCGCGTGCCTTTAGCGGCGACGCTTCTCGATGTTGTAAACGAACGGCGCGACGATCTCGATGCTGCCGCTTTTCACCATGTCGGCCGGTGGCTTGGGCAATGGCTGGGCGCGACGGATCATGTCCAGGGTGGCGCGGTCCAGGTCGGCGTTGCCGGAGCGGCCCACCAACTCGTAGGACAGCACATTGCCTTCGGCATCGACCACGAAGCGCAAGCGATTCATGCCTTCCTTGCCACTGTTCTGCGCGCTTTGCGGGTACTTTTTGTACTTCTGCAAGTGCGCCAGCAGGGCGCCTTCCCAGGAGGCTTTGGCGGCGACCTGTTGCGGCGACGGGCCCGGTGCGGGCTGGGCCGATTTTTCCGCCGGTGTATTGGTCGGCGGCGTGTCGCTTGGTGGCGTCTCGGAAGGTTTCTCCTTGGGCGGCTCGGGCTTTTTCTCCTCCGGCTTGGGCGGCTGGGGTTTCGGCTTGGGCTTGACCGGCTTGGGCACCTGGATCGTCGGCTTGGGCGCCTCGGCCAGTTTCGGCAGCGGCAGCTCTTCCACTGGGGCGGGCGGCTGCGGCGGCGTGACCACCTTGGGCGGTGCCGGCGGCGGCGGTGCGGGCATCGGCGCCAGGTCGATGACCATGGCCGCCGGTGGCAGCTGGACCGTGCGCGGCGCCGACCAGTGGAGCGCGATGGCAATCGCGATGGCATGCACGCCCAGCACGACGGCGAGGCTGGTGCCATAACGCGTCAGTTTGTGGCGCGTCGTGATCATTTTTTGGCTGCCGTCTCAAGTCCGACCAGGCCGACCTTGAGGTAGCCGGCTGCCCGCAGGGCATCCATCACGCTCATCAGGTCGCCGTAGTCCACGCCTTTGTCGGCCTGGAAGAAGATAGTCGTGTCTTTCTTGCCTTGGGTCTTGGCGTCGAGCGCCGGCCCCAGGGTTTCGGCTTTGACTTCTTCTTCGCCCAGGAACAGACGCTGGTCCGCCTTGACGCTGAGGAAAATCGGTTTCTCCGGCCGCGGCGCGGGTTTGGCGCTGGAGGCGGGCAGGTCGACCTTGATATCCACGGTGGCCAAGGGGGCCGCCACCATGAAGATGATCAGCAGCACCAGCATCACGTCGATAAACGGCGTGACGTTGATTTCGTGGTTCTCGACGAGTTCGTCGTCGCCTTGATTCAAATGCAGGCCCATGGCCGATTACCCCACTTTCACCATGTGCGGTTGCGAGCTGCGCTCGGAAGGCAGGTGATCGAGGTCGCGGCTGACCAGCAGCAGGACTTCTGCCGACGCGTCCGATACCTGGGCCTTGTAGCCGGCAATCGAACGGGCGAAGACGTTGTAGATCACCACCGCGGGAATCGCGGCAACCAGGCCCAGGGCGGTTGCCAGCAAGGCTTCGGCGATGCCGGGAGCGACGACGGCAAGGTTGGTGGTCTGGGTTTTGGCGATGCCGATGAAGCTGTTCATGATGCCCCACACGGTGCCGAACAGACCGACGAACGGCGCGGTGGAACCGATGGTCGCCAGCACGCCGGTGCCGTTGCTCATGTTACGACCGCAGGCTGCTACCAGGCGCTCGAGACGGAACGCCACGCGCTCCTTGATGCCTTCTTTTTCGCGGGTATTGGCCGACAGGCGCATTTCTTCCAGCGCGTCGTGTACCAGCGTATTGGCCAGGGTGCCCTTCTTGGTCGCCGTTTCGCTGGCTTCCTTGAGGGTGGTGGCCTTTTTCAGGTGGACGATCTCGCTGCGCAGGCGGCGCTTGGCGCCCAGCAGTTCGAAGCCTTTGGCGATCCAGATGGTCCAAGTGATGATCGAGGCGATGGCCAGGCCGATCATCACGGCTTTCACCACCACGTCAGCGTTTTGGTACATGCCCCATGGCGACAGGTCGTGGGCCATGCCAAGGGTGTTGTTTTCTTCCAGCACTACGCCGGGCTCGTCGGCGGTGGCCGGCGCTGCAGCCTGGGCTGGGTCTGTGGCGGCCGGCACCGCAGGGGCGGCGGTGGCATTTTGTTCAGCGGCAGCAGGAGCCGCCGGCGCGGTGGCATCAGCGAATGCGGCGGTCGGTGCCAGCAGTACGCTGAACAGCAGCGCCGCAATCGCACGCCAGGCGCGGGATGGACTGTGAAGTTTGGTTGGCGAAGCGGGGTGTGTATTACGTGTCATGCTGGCCGGACCTGAGAGAAAAAAATGAGTGATCGTCCTTCCAGACCCTGCGAGGTCGAGGACAAATGGGTCGTTATTATTGCAAGTAATTCTTGTTAACAGAAGTAATACAGTAACTTTATTTGTCCTTTTTCTGGCCGCTGGTCTCCTGCGGCGGCTAATCTAGACCTTTCAGTACGGAGTTTTGTGATGTCTGCGCCTTCTGTTGTGATTGCCGGTTGTGGCGATGTGGGGAGTCGGCTGGCCAGCCAATTACTCGCCTCGGAATGGGAGGTTCATGGCCTGCGGCGTGATATTTCGCGCCTGCCCGATGGCGTGATCGGCATTGCCGGTGACCTGTTCAATAAGGATTGCCCTGACACCTGGCCGATCGGCGGGGTGGATTACCTGGTGTATTGCGCGGCGGCGACGGATCACGACGAAGCCGGTTATCGCGCCGCTTACGTGCAAGGGTTGCAGCATGTGTTGGAGTGGTTGAAGGATTACGGCCAGGAGCCCAAGCATCTGCTGTTTGTGTCCAGCAGCAGTGTGTATGGGCAGCAGCAGGGCGAATGGGTCGACGAAACGTCCGAGACCCAGGCAAAGGGCTATTCCGGGCAGGTGATGCTGGAAGCCGAGCAAATCGCGCTGAACAGCGGCATTGCGGCGAGCATCGTGCGCTTGACCGGGATTTACGGGCCGGGCCGCGAGTGGCTGCTGACGCAGGTGCGCCAGGGTTATCGCGTGGCGATCGATCCGCCTTTATATGGCAACCGGATCCACGTCGATGATGCGGCTGGCCTGCTGGCGTTTTTGTTGCGGCATGTGGAGCAGGGCGGTTCGCTGGATCGGATCTATATCGGTGTCGATGACGCACCGGCGCCGTTGGCCGAGGTGGTGGCCTGGTTGCGTGAGTACCTGGGTGTGACGCAATGGTCCGATGACGCCAGTGTGCGCCGCGCCGGGAGCAAGCAATGCAGCAACGCCCGGGCCAAGGCGTTGGGCTGGGTGCCGACGTATCCGAGTTATCGCGAAGGCTACGCGGCCATCCTGAAGGGCTGAGCCGCGGTTAGAAAAGGTGGGAGGGGGTTTGCTTTGTCAGCCACGGTTGTAGTGGCTGATGCACCGCGATCGGGAGCAAGTCGAATCGTCGCAGCGCCCCTCCCACATTCAGGTCTGTGGGATGACGGTTATTGTTTTTCAAGCAGCCACTGGCGTGGCCCCGGTGTAAACGAGGGCACTTCGTCGGCCTGCGAGGTATTGATCGCCTGGAAGATTTCCAGCTGCTTGCCCTTGCGTGCAAAGATCCACGCATTGCCCACGCCGTTGCGCTGCAACCACATGCTGTCGTAGCCGCCGCTCATGGAGGCGCAATCACCCGCCAGGCATAACGAATATCGATCGGCACCCGGCAGGCCGGCCACTTGGCCGTTGGCCTGGAACTGCACGGTGGCGCCTTCGCCATTGCCGTTGGCGATTTTCCAGTCGCCGCCCATATAAGCGGCGTACAGCGCGCGCTCGAAGTTGGCGCCCAATGGCGCGCCTTCCGGTGCAGGTTCCTTGGCGCGGGCAAACAGCTGTTCGGGCTCGTTGTCGTTGGCCACTTGCAGCAGTTGCCGACCTTTGCGCTTGAGATCGGTGGCGGCGCTGCCGTAGAAGTCGACGCTCCAGGCACCGGGCTTCTCACCGAGCAACTTGCCTTCCGCTACTTCAAAACCGTTGTAGTAGCGGGCCTGCAGGGCCTTGGTGTTGACGTCCCACTCGAGGTTCGGGCCAAAGCTCTGCAGTGCTTCACGCAAAGGGCCGCCCTTGGCTGCCGCGTCGATGGCAACCTGGTTGATCCAGGTGCCGCTCACATCCAGGTCGGCGGGGTTGCTGGCACAGCCGCCGAGCAACAGGGCGAGCAACGAAGAGGCTACAAGCGCTTTGCGCATCATGAAATCCTTTTAAAACGAAGTCGGCGCAGCCTATGGAGGCTGCGCCGGGTGTTTTACTCGATGACCAGAATCGCGTCCATCTCAACCTGTGCGCCCTTTGGCAGGGCAGCAACGCCGATAGCGGCGCGGGCTGGGTAAGGCTGTTCGAAGTACTTGCCCATGATCTCGTTGACCTTGGCGAAGTGGCTCAGGTCGGTGAGGAAGATGTTCAGCTTGACGATGTCCTTGAACGAACCACCGGCAGCTTCGGCGACCGACTTGAGGTTTTCGAAGACCTGTACGGTTTGTGCTTCGAAGCCTTCAACCAGTTCCATGGTCTTTGGGTCCAGTGGGATCTGGCCGGACATGTAGACGGTGTTGCCCGCCTTGATCGCCTGGGAGTAGGTGCCGATGGCGGCTGGGGCTTTGTCGCTGGTGATAACAGTCTTGGTCATGAATGACTCCTTGTAAGAGGTGGGCTATGCACGCATGCGGGTGATGCGGATCACACCGGTCAAGGCGCGCAGTTTCTTGATCACGCGGGCCAGGTGTACGCGGTCGTGTACGCTGACCACCAGTTGGACCACGCTGATGCGACCATCGCGCTCGTCCATGCTGATTTTCTCGATATTGCCGTCGGCCGCGTTGACGCTGCTGGCCAGCAGGGCGATCAGGCCGCGCTGGTGCTCCAGCTCGACCCGCAGCTCGACGTTGAATTCGCCGGTGACATCCTTGGCCCACGAGAGCTGGATGCATTTTTCCGGGTTGTGGCGGATTTCGCTGATATTGCGGCAGTTGTCCAGGTGGACCACCATGCCTTTGCCCGCCGACAGGTGCCCGACAATCGGGTCGCCCGGGATCGGCGTGCAGCACTTGGCGTAGCTGAGCACCAGGCCCTCGGTGCCGCGAATCGCCAGCGGACCTTCCGGGCTTGGCAATTGCTCGCCTTCGCCGAGCAGGCGACGGGCGACCACATAGGCCATGCGGTTGCCCAGGCCGATGTCTTCCAGCAGGTCTTCGATGGTTTCCTGGCGATACTCGCTGAGCATCGCTTGCACGCGCTCGCCGGGGATTTTCTCGAGGGCGCTGTCGAAGCCGTTGAGCACCTTGTTCAGCAAACGTTCGCCCAGGCTGATGGACTCGGAGCGGCGTTGCAGTTTCAGGGCGTGGCGAATATGGGTGCGCGCCTTGCCGGTGACCACGAAGTTGAGCCACGCCGGGTTCGGCCGGGCGCCCGGTGCGCTGACGATTTCCACGGTGGAGCCGCTTTGCAGCGGTTCCGACAGCGGGGCCAGGCGCCGGTTGATGCGGCAAGCGATGCAGCTGTTGCCGACATCGGTGTGTACGGCGTAGGCAAAGTCGACGGCCGTGGAGCCTTTGGGCAACTCCATGATCCGGCCCTTGGGCGTGAACACGTAGACCTCGTCCGGGAACAGGTCGATCTTCACGCTCTCGATGAATTCCAGGGAGTTGCCCGCACGTTGCTGCATTTCCAGCACGCCTTTGACCCACTGGCGCGCGCGGGCGTGGGTGCCTTTGGGCTGCTCGTCGCCGCTGGATTTGTACAGCCAATGGGCGGCGATGCCGTTGTTGGCCATCTCTTCCATTTCCCGGGTGCGGATCTGGATCTCGATCGGCACCCCATGCATACCGAACAGCGTGGTATGCAGCGACTGATAGCCGTTGGCCTTGGGAATGGCGATGTAGTCCTTGAAGCGGCCCGGCAGGGGTTTGTACAAATTATGTACAGCGCCCAATACGCGGTAGCAGGTGTCGACCTTGTCGACGATGATCCGGAACGCATACACGTCCATGATCTCGTTGAAGGCCCGGCGCTTGCCGCGCATCTTCTTGTAGATGCCGTAGATGTGCTTCTGCCGCCCGCTGACCTCGCCCTCGATCTCGTCGATCGCCAGGCAATGGCTCAGCGACTCTTCGATCTTGTTGACGATTTCCTTGCGGTTGCCCCGGGCGCGCTTGACTGCCTGGTAGATGCGCGCCGAACGCATCGGGTGCATGGCCTTGAAGCCGAGGTCTTCGAATTCGATACGAATGGCGTGCATGCCCAGCCGGTTGGCGATGGGCGCGTAGATTTCCAGGGTTTCCTTGGCGATGCGCCGGCGTTTTTCGCCGGACAGCACTTCCAGTGTCCGCATGTTGTGCAGCCGGTCGGCCAGCTTGACCAGGATCACACGGATATCCCGGGCCATGGCCATCGCCATCTTCTGGAAGTTTTCCGCCTGGGCTTCGGCCTTGGTCTCGAAGTTCATCTGGGTCAGTTTGCTGACCCCATCGACCAGTTCGGCCACGGTTTCGCCAAATTGCGCGCTGAGCGCTTCCTTGGCGATGCCGGTGTCTTCGATCACGTCATGCAGCATCGCGGCCATCAGGCTCTGATGGTCCATGTGCATGTCGGCGAGAATATTGGCCACCGCAAGAGGATGGGTGACATACGCCTCGCCGCTGCGGCGGCGTTGGCCGTCGTGGGCTTGTTCGGCGTAGAAATACGCTCGGCGGACCAGGTTGACCTGGTCTGGGCCGAGGTAGGTCGATAAGCGATCGGCGAGGGCGTCTATGCTCGGCAAAGGATGGACTCCTGCCGCGTGCGTTGACACCGCGCCGTGCTACGTCGACCAGGCATAGGCTTAGACGGCCTCGTTGGACTCGTCCTCGAACGCTGCAAACAGCGGTTCGTCTTCAACGATCTCGGCGTTGGCGATGAACTCGTAGCTCATCAGGCCTTCAGCGATTTCGCGCAGAGCGACAACGGTAGGCTTGTCGTTTTCCCACTGGACCAGGGGCTCTTTGCCGCCAGTGGCCAGTTGACGGGCACGCTTGGTAGAGAGCATGACCAGCTCAAAGCGGTTATCCACGTGTTCTAGGCAGTCTTCAACGGTTACGCGGGCCATGGTATTCCTCGGAGCGAATGCAAGATGCGCGCTGCCCGGTTGGGCGAGCGGACTAAACAGTTTAAAAAATCACCAGCGTTTAGGGAAGCGCTGATTTTTCCCAGGCTCTCGCAAAACCGCTGCAAGTGCCAATGTAAGGCCCTCGCAGCGGTTTTGGGAAGAGCTGATCAACCGAGCAGTTCGGCCAATAACTTGCCGAAACGCTGTTGTTGGCGTTTTTGCTGGAGCTGATTGGCGCGGAAAATCGCCTTCAAATCGTCCAGGGCGTGGGCAAAATCGTCATTGATGATCAGGTAATCGTAGTCGACGTAGTGGCTCATTTCGCTGACGGCTTCACGCATGCGGCCTTCGATGATCGCGTCGCTGTCCTGGCCGCGGTTGGTCAGGCGCTGGTGCAAGGCTTCCAGGGACGGCGGCAGGATGAAGATCGACCGCGCCTTGGGCATCAGCTGGCGCACTTGCTCGGCGCCCTGCCAGTCGATTTCCAGGATCAGGTCGTGGCCTTCGTCCAGGGTCTGTTGCAGGTGGCTTTGCGAGGTGCCGTAGAGGTTGCCGAACACTTCGGCGCGCTCAAGGAAGGCGCCGTGCTCGATCATCTTGACGAACTCGGTGCGCTCGACGAAGTGATAGTGAACGCCGTTCACCTCGCCCGGGCGCATGGCGCGGGTGGTGTGGGACACCGAGATGCGGATCTGTTCGTCAGCGTCGGTCAGGGCCTTGACCAGGCTGCTCTTGCCCGCGCCCGAGGGGGCGGAAATGATGTAAAGGGTGCCGGTGCTGTGGGTCATGGAAGTTGCCTTACTCAATATTCTGTACTTGTTCGCGCATTTGCTCGATCAACACTTTGAGGTTGACCGCCGCCGTGGTGCTGCGCGGATCGAACGCCTTGGAGCCCAGTGTATTGGCTTCGCGGTTGAGTTCCTGCATCAGGAAATCCAGGCGCCGACCGGCGGCGCCGCCGGACTTGAGCACGCGGCGTACTTCAAGGATGTGGGTGCTCAGGCGATCGAGCTCTTCGGCGACGTCGCTCTTCTGCGCCAACAGGACCATTTCCTGCTCCAGGCGTACCGGATCGAGGTCGGCCTTCATGTCGGCGAAGCGGTCGAGGACCTTCTGGCGCTGGGTCGCGAGCATCTGCGGCACCAGCTCGCGCAAGGTGACCACGTCGGCTTCGATCGCGCTCAGGCGCTCGCTGATCAGGCGGGCCAGCTCGGCGCCTTCGCGCTCGCGGCCGGCCTTGAGTTCCTTTAAACCCTGGGTGAACAAGGCGAGGGCTTCGGCGTTGAGGGCTTGCGGGTCGCTGGCGTCGGCCACCAGCACGCCGGGCCAGGCCAGCACCTCCAGCGGGTTCAGCGCGGCCGGCTGCTTGATCAGGCCGGCGATGGTTTCGGCGGCGGCGACCAGTTGCGCGGCGCGCTCGCGGTCGACCTGCAGCGGTTTGCCGGTGGTTTCCTCGGTAAAGCGCAGGGTGCATTCCAGCTTGCCGCGGGAAATGCCCTGGCGCAGCGCTTCACGTACCGCGCCTTCGAGGTCGCGGAACGATTCCGGCAGGCGCAGGTGCGGCTCCAGGTAGCGGCTGTTGACCGAGCGCAGTTCCCAGCTCAGGGTGCCTTGCGCGCCGGCTTTTTCGACGCGGGCGAAGGCGGTCATGCTGTGCACCATGGAGGTACCTCGCGTTGCAGTCCCGCGATGGCGGGCTGATGGGTAAATTGAAGCCGACAGGCTGCGAAGGCGCAGGAGTGTAGCGCAGTGGGACGATTGGCCCCAAACCCTGGCACTGACAAAGCACCGCCAGTCGACGATTCGTAACCGAATTTTTTAGACGTGCCCCGAATCGGCTCGCGGCTCTATAATGCTCGGCAGTTTTTCGTCCTCCGTACAGGTATCCCCTATGAAACGTCCAAGTGGTCGCGCTGCCGATCAGCTCCGCTCGATCCGCATCACCCGCAACTACACCAAACACGCCGAGGGATCTGTACTGGTCGAGTTTGGCGATACCAAGGTGATCTGCACCGTCAGCGTCGAAAACGGCGTGCCGCGTTTCCTCAAGGGCCAGGGCCAGGGTTGGTTGACCGCCGAATACGGCATGCTGCCGCGCGCCACTGGCGAGCGTAACCAGCGTGAAGCCAGCCGTGGCAAGCAAGGCGGCCGCACCCTGGAAATCCAGCGCCTGATCGGCCGTTCGCTGCGTGCTGCCCTGGACATGTCCAAGCTGGGCGACGTGACCCTGTACGTCGACTGCGACGTGATCCAGGCCGACGGCGGCACGCGCACTGCCTCCATCACCGGTGCCATGGTTGCGCTGGTCGACGCGTTGAAAGTGATCAAGAAGCGTGGCGGCCTGAAAGCCGGCGACCCGCTCAAGCAGATGATCGCCGCTGTGTCGGTGGGTATGTACCAGGGCGAGCCAGTGCTGGACCTGGATTACCTGGAAGACTCGGCCGCCGAGACCGACCTGAACGTGGTGATGACCAGCACCGGTGGTTTCATCGAAGTGCAGGGCACCGCCGAAGGTGCGCCATTCCAGCCGTCTGAGCTGAATGCCATGCTGGCGCTGGCGCAGAAAGGCATGACCGAGATTTTCGAGCTGCAGAACGCCGCGCTGGCCGACTGAACCGGCTTCAAGGAGAAACGCCATGAGTGACAGTCAATTGCCGGTTCCGGCACCGTCCAAGGAAGTCCGCCAATGGGCGATGTTGTGTCACTTCGCGGCGTTTCTGGGCCTGGTGTTCCCTTTCGGCAGCCTGTTGGGGCCGCTGATCCTGTGGCAGATCAAGAAGGACATGGACCCGCTGATCGATGATCAGGGCAAGGAAGCCCTGAATTTTCAGATCACCGTGGCCATTGCCTGGCTGGTCTGCATGGTGCTGGGGTTCGTGGTGATCGGCTTCCTGTTGATGTTGATCCTGGTGGTCGCGGCGCTGGTGCTGACGATCATTGGCGGGATCAAGGCCAACAACGGCACGGCCTACCGCTACCCATGGACCTGGCGGCTGATCAAGTAACCAGGCGCGCACAAAAAAACCGACAGCGATGTCGGTTTTTTTTGTGCCTGGGCAAAGACCTCAGATGGTCAGTGTCCAGTCGTAGTCCACGATCAGCGGCGCGTGCTGCGAGAAGCGCGGCTGGCGTGGCAGGCGTGCGCTGCGCACAAAGCGACGCAGGCCCGGGGTCAGCAGCTGGTAGTCGAAACGCCAGCCCAGGTTGAGCATCTCAGCCTGTTCGTTGTCTGGCCACCAGCTGTACTGGTCGCCTTCGCGGCTGACTTCGCGCAGGGCATCGACATAGCCCATGTTGCCGACAATCTCGTCCATCCAGGCCCGTTCCGGCGCCAGGAAGCCCGGGGATTGCTGGCTGTCGCGCCAGTTCTTGATATCCAGCTTCTGTTGCGCCACGTACAGCGAGCCACAATAAATGTACTCGCGACGTTTGCGTCGCTGTTTATCCAGATAACGGGCGAAGTCGTCCATTAGCTTGAACTTCTGGTTCAAGTCTTCATCGCCGTTCTGCCCCGAAGGAAGCAGCAAGGTCGCGATGCTGACCTTGTCGAAATCGGCTTGCAGGTAGCGCCCGTAGCGGTCGGCTGTCTCGAAGCCGAGGCCGCTGATGACCGCCTTGGGTTGCAACCGCGAGTACAAAGCCACGCCACCTTGGGTGGGCACTTCGGCATCGCAGGCATAAAGGAAGTAGCCATCCAGTTGGAAGGCTGGATCGTCCAGTTCAAAGGCGGAGGCGCGGGTGTCCTGCAGGCAGATGACGTCGGCATTCTGGGCTTGCAGCCAACTGAGCAAACCACGCTCGACTGCAGCCTGAATACCATTAACGTTCACACTGATGATCCGCATAAATGGCCCCAAAAATCGCGTGCGTGTATGATACACGCCGTCTACCTAATTAGCTAAATCCGTGGTATCTGAGGCTTTTTTCATGCAGGCGTATCAACGCGATTTCATTCGTTTTGCCATCGATCGCGGGGTTTTGCGCTTCGGTGAGTTCACCCTCAAGTCCGGGCGCACCAGCCCGTATTTCTTCAATGCCGGCTTGTTCAACTCGGGTTCGGCCCTGGCTCAGCTGGGGCGTTTCTACGCGGCTGCCATCGTTGAAAGCGGTATTTCCTTCGACGTTCTGTTCGGTCCGGCCTACAAGGGCATCCCCCTGGCCGCCGCGACGGCCGTGGCGTTGGCCGAACACCATGGGCGCGATCTGCCGTGGTGCTTCAACCGCAAGGAAGCCAAGGCCCATGGCGAAGGCGGCAGCCTGGTGGGCGCACCGCTCACCGGCAACGTGCTGATCATCGACGACGTGATCACCGCCGGCACCGCCATCCGTGAAGTGATGCAGATCATCGCCTCCCAGGAGGGTGCCAAGGCCGCAGGCGTGCTGATCGCCTTGAACCGTCAGGAGCGTGGCAATGGTGAGTTGTCGGCGATCCAGGAAGTGGAACGCGATTTCGGCATCCCGGTGGTGAGTATCGTGTCGTTGAACCAGGTGTTGCAGTTCCTGGAAGATGATCCGCAGCTCAAGCAGCACTTGCCGGCAGTACGGGCGTACCGCGAGCAGTTCGGCGTCCAGTAAACGCCGCACAACAAAAAGCCCCACTCCCTGTAGGAGCGAGCTTGCTCGCGAAGAACGCCAACGATGACGCGTTTATTCTGGATGAACGCGGCGCCTTTACGTTTTTCGCGAGCAAGCTCGCTCCTACAGGGAGTGGGGCTTTTTGTGTTTAAGGACGCTTGCGGTTGCTGATCAGCGTACCCACACCGGTGTCGGTGAAGATTTCCAGCAGAATCGCATTTGGCACGCGGCCGTCAAGGATCAGCGAGCTGCCGACGCCGCCCTGTACCGCTTCCAGCGCACAACGGATCTTCGGCAGCATGCCGCCGTAGATGGTGCCGTCGGCGATCAGCTCGTCCACTTGTTGGGTGGTCAGGCCGGTCAGCACCTTGCCTTGCTTGTCCATCAGGCCGGCGATGTTGGTCAGCAGCATCAGCTTTTCAGCCTTCAGCGCTTCAGCCACTTTGCCGGCAACCAGGTCGGCGTTGATGTTGTAGGACTCGCCGTTGGCGCCCACGCCGATCGGCGCGATGACCGGGATGAAATCACCTTTGACCAGCAGGTTCAGCAAGTCGGTGTTGATACCGATCACTTCGCCCACCTGGCCGATGTCGATGATTTCCGGCTGGGTCATTTCCGGCGTCTGACGGGTTACGGTCAGTTTTTTCGCGCGGATCAGCTCCGCGTCCTTGCCGGTCAGGCCAATCGCGCTGCCGCCGTGGCGGTTGATCAGGTTGACGATGTCTTTGTTCACCTGGCCGCCGAGGACCATCTCCACCACGTCCATGGTCTGCGCGTCAGTGACTCGCATGCCATCGATGAAGTGGCTTTCGATCGACAGGCGCTTGAGCAGGTCGCCGATCTGCGGGCCGCCGCCGTGGACCACCACCGGGTTGATCCCCACGGCTTTCATCAACACGATATCGCGGGCAAAGCCGGTTTTCAGCTCGTCGCTTTCCATGGCATTGCCGCCGTATTTGATCACCAGCGTCTTGCCGACGTAGCGTCGAATGTAGGGCAACGCTTCGGACAGGACCTTGGCGGTGTTGGCAGCGGCTTCGCGTTCGAGGGTCATTCAGGGCTCCGGTGCAAAAAAATCAGAACGGTAATTGGAGATCAGGGGCAACACGTTTCAACTGGACGTGGAACACGTCCTTGATGCGCTGCAACTCAGCCTCGGTATCCGCCTCGAAACGCAGCACCAGCACCGGTGTGGTGTTGGACGCGCGAACCAGGCCCCAGCCTTTGGCGTAATCGACTCGCACACCATCAATGGAGGTCAGGTTGGCGCCTTCGCCCCATTGCGCATCGTGCAATGCGTCAATGATGCTGAATTTGCTCTCTTCGGTCACATGGATATTGATCTCTGGCGTAGAAATATCATTCGGGAAGGTCTGAAACAGCTCCTGCGCCGTGGATTTTTCCTTGCTGAGGATCTCCAGCAGACGAGCGGCGCTGTAAATGCCGTCGTCAAACCCGAACCAACGCTCCTTGAAGAACACGTGGCCGCTCATTTCGCCGGCCAGCAGCGCGCCGGTTTCCTTCATTTTCTTTTTGATCAACGAGTGACCGGTCTTCCACATCAGCGGGCGACCGCCATATTCCTTGATCAGCGGCGTCAGGCGACGGGTGCATTTTACGTCGAAGATGATTTCGGCATTCGGGTTGCGCGCCACCACATCACGGGCGAACAGCATCAGCAGGCGGTCGGCGAACACGTTTTCGCCGGTGTTGGTCACCACGCCCACGCGGTCACCGTCGCCGTCAAAGGCCAGGCCGACGTCGGCCCCGGTTTCCTTGACCTTGGCGATCAGGTCCACCAGGTTTTCAGGCTTGCCCGGGTCTGGATGGTGGTTGGGGAAGTTGCCGTCGACGTCGCAGAACAACGGCACCACTTCGCAGTTCAGGGCTTCGAGCAGTTGCGGGGCGATCACGCCGGCCGCGCCGTTGCCGCAGTCCACCACCACTTTCAGGCGGCGCGCGAGTTTGACGTCGCCGGTGATTTCGTCGGAGTAGCGCTGAAGAATGTCGACCTTGGTGATGCTGCCTTTGCCGCTGGTCAGGTCGTTGGTTTTCAGGCGTGTGTGCAGGGCCTGGATCTGTTCGTTGGCCAGGGTGTCGCCGGCGATGACGATCTTGAAGCCGTTGTAGTCCGACGGGTTGTGGCTGCCGGTGAGCATCACCCCGGATTTGCCGGCCAGCACGTTGGCGGCGTAGTACAGCGCCGGGGTCGGCACCAGGCCGACGTCGCTGACATGGCAACCGCTGTCGGCCAGGCCCTGGATCAATTGCTCCACCAGCTCGGGACCGGACAGGCGACCGTCACGGCCGACCGAAACGTTCGGTTCGTCCTGGGCCAGGCTTTGGGCGCCGATGGCGCGGCCAATCCAGTAGGCAGTTTCGGCGGTCAGGGTCTTGGGCACAACGCCACGGATGTCATAGGCGCGGAAGATGCTGTCGGGGAAGGTCGGGGCTACTCGGGCGGCGGTACTCATCGCGGGGGGAAACTCCATCTGAAAGAGACAAGGCTGGCCTTAATGTGGCTGACCGGCAGGCTTAAACTGAAGGGTATGACGGCGTTTTCGGTGCAGAGTTCGTGGTGCAAAAAGGCCATCGGAGCATCCGCTCCGCGCTTATGTTTGCGTAATGCATTGATTTTACTTGGAAAATGTCGCTCGTCAGGTCCGCGCATTCTTCATCCTGAAAGGCCATGCGGTGGCATCTAACCGGGTCAGACGGTAGCGTCCGCCCCGGTTTGGTGTGGTCAGTGACTGCCGGAATGCCCAAAACCGCCTGCGCCACGTTGGGTTGCGTCGAATTCCTGTACCAGTTCGAAGTGCGCCTGCACCACCGGCACCAGCACCAGCTGCGCGATGCGCTCGCCGACGACGATGTTGAAGGCGGTCTGGCCGCGGTTCCAGCACGACACCATCAGCTCGCCCTGGTAGTCCGAGTCGATCAGGCCGACCAGGTTGCCCAGCACGATGCCGTGCTTATGGCCGAGGCCCGAGCGCGGCAGAATCAGCGCCGCCAGGCCCGGGTCGCCGACATAGATCGACAGGCCGGTCGGAATCAGCAGGGTCTGGCCCGGCTCGAGGACGGTGTCTTCCTTGAGCATGGCGCGCAGGTCCAGGCCGGCGGAGCCCGGTGTGGCATAGGCCGGCAGGGGGAAGTCGGTGCCGATGCGGGGGTCGAGGATCTTGGCTTGCAAAGCGTGCATGTAAATTAAACCTGGTTCAGCCGTTGGGCGATAAAAGAGATCAGTTGGCGGGCAATCTTGCCCTTGCTGGTCTGGGCGAAAAGGGTGGCGTGCAGGTCGCGATCGATCACGCTGCAGGCGTTTTCCTCACTGTTGAAGCCGATGCTTGGGTTGGCGACATCATTGGCAACGATCAGGTCGAGGTTTTTGTCTTTCAATTTACGTGCGGCGTAGTCCAGCAGGTGCTCGGTCTCGGCGGCGAAACCGACGCTGAACGGACGGTCCGGGCGGCTGGCGATGGTGGCCAGGATGTCCGGGTTACGCACCATTTGCAGGAGCAGGCCGTCGCCGCTGGTAGGGTCTTTCTTGAGCTTTTGCGGGGCGACGACTTCCGGGCGGTAATCCGCAACCGCTGCCGAGGCGATAAACAGGTCGCAGGGAATGGCCGCCTCACAGGCCGCCAACATGTCCCGGGCGCTGACCACGTCGATCCGGGTGACACGATCGGGCGTTGGCAAATGCACCGGGCCGGTGATGAGGGTCACGCGCGCGCCTGCCTCGACCGCCGCTTCAGCCAGGGCAAAGCCCATTTTTCCTGAGCTATGGTTGGTGATGTAGCGCACCGGGTCGATGTTTTCCTGGGTCGGGCCGGCGGTGATCAACACGTGCTTGCCAGTCAGGGCCAGGTGCTGGAAGCACTCGGCGGCGCACAGTGCCAGGTCGGTGGCTTCGAGCATGCGGCCCATGCCGACGTCGCCGCAGGCCTGGCTGCCGGAGGCCGGGCCGAACACCTTGAGGCCACGGCTTTGCAGGAGCTGCGTATTGGCTTGGGTGGCCGGGTCGCGCCACATGGCCTGGTTCATGGCCGGGGCGATGGCGACAGTGGCGTCGGTGGCCAGGACCAGCGTTGTCAGCAAGTCATCGGCGATGCCTTGCGCCAGGCGGGCGATCAGGTCGGCGGTGGCCGGGGCGATCAGCACCAGGTCGGCCCATTTGGCCAGTTCGATATGGCCCATGGCGGCTTCGGCGGCCGGATCCAGCAGGTCCAGGTGAACCGGGTGGCCGGACAAGGCCTGCATGGTCAGCGGGGTGATGAACTCGCTGCCGCCGCGGGTCATGACCACGCGCACTTCGGCGCCCTGGTCGAGAAGCCTGCGAACCAGCTCTGCGCTCTTGTAGGCGGCAATGCCGCCGCCGACGCCGAGAACGATGCGTTTCCGATACAGACGCTGCATTGGTTTGCCTTTCCAGTTCAGTGAAGCCAGTTCAGTGACGCCTGCGATGCCCCCTCCCCAGG
Organism: Pseudomonas sp. GV105; assembly: GCF_003058185.1. Lineage (NCBI taxonomy): Bacteria > Pseudomonadati > Pseudomonadota > Gammaproteobacteria > Pseudomonadales > Pseudomonadaceae > Pseudomonas > Pseudomonas sp. GV105. The sequence goes on along the minus strand of NZ_QBUF01000024.1, from coordinate 3,376 downwards.
TGAAATCGCATGCAAAAAAGAGGGCCTACGATAACACAGCGTCCGCCAGGCAACAGCGGCGCACATGCACAGGGAGGCGGGATGAGTATTCGTGATTGGCCGGTGGCCGAGCGGCCGCGGGAGAAGCTTTTGGAATGGGGGGCCGCAACGCTGTCCGACGCCGAACTGTTGGCTATCTTCCTGCGCACCGGTGTGGCCGGGCGGAGCGCGGTGGACCTGGCGCGGCATCTGTTGGCGCAGTTCGGTGGCTTGCGCCCGCTGCTGGAGGCCAGCCAGGTGCTGTTCAGCCAGCAGTTGGGGCTGGGGCCGGCGAAGTTTGCCCAACTGCAGGCGGTACTGGAAATGTCCCGGCGCCACTTGGCCGAACAATTGCGCAGTGACTCGGTGCTGGAAAGCCCGGTCGCTGTGCGTGACTACCTCAAGGCGCTGTTGCGCCATGAGCCTCACGAGATTTTCGGCTGCCTGTTTCTCGATTCAAAGCATCGGGTGCTGGGGTTCGAGGCGTTGTTCCAGGGCACCATCGACGCCACCGTGGTTTACCCGCGGCAAGTGGTCAAGCGCGCCCTGGCGTATAACGCGGCGGCGTTGATCCTGTGCCACAACCATCCCTCGGGGAGCGTGGAGCCGAGTGCGGCTGATCGGAAATTGACCAAAATCCTGCAAAAAGCCTTGGAGGTGGTGGATGTGCGGGTGCTGGATCACATCATCGTGGGCGATGGTGATCCATTGTCGATGGCGGAATACGGGTGGATGTAGGAGGGGCAGCAGTTGCAAGGTTGCAGCTGCAAGCCTCAAGGGGGCTTGCAGCTTGCAGCTCAGGGCTTGACGCTGACTTTCGAAAAGTCCTGCCGCCCAAACGGGCTCACCTGGTACCCCTCGACATTCTTGCGGGTCAGGGCGAACGCCATCGGGTGCGCCAGCGGCAGCCACAGGGCCTGCTGTTGGATCTGCGCCTGGGCCTGTTGATACAGCTTGCTGCGCACCCCTTGCTCGCTGGTGGTCTTGCCGGCGCTGATGAGCTTGTCCAGGGCCGGGTCGCAATAGCGGGCGAAGTTGGTGCCGGATTTCACTGCCGCGCAGGAGAACTGCGGAGTCAGGAAGTTATCCGGGTCGCCGTTGTCGCCGGCCCAACCCATGAACAGCAGGTCGTGTTCGCCGGCCTTGGCGCGGCGGATCAGCTCGCCCCATTCGATGACGCGGATCTCGGCCTGGATGCCGATCTCGGCCAGGTCCGCCTGCAGCAGTTGCGCGCCGAGGTTGGGGTTGGGGTTCAGCAGGCTGCCGGTGGGGCGTGTCCAGATCGTGGTCTTGAAGCCGTCCTTGAGCCCGGCGCGCTCCAGCAGCAGCTTGGCCTTGGTGATGTCCTGTGGATAACCCGGCAACTCCTTGGCATAGCTCCAGGTGTTGGGCGGGTAGGGGCCGTTGGCGGCTTCGGCGGTGCCTTCGAACACGGCTTTGAGGTAGCTGTCCTTGTCGAAGGCCAGGTTGATCGCCTGGCGCACTTCGGGCTTGTCCAGCGGCGGGTGCTGGCTGTTGATCGCGACGAATGCAGTCATGAATGCTGCGGTTTTTTCTATTTTGAGTGCGGGATCTTTCTCGGCTTCGCCCACATCCAGGGGTTTGGGCGACAGTGCGATCTGGCATTCGTCGCGGTGCAGTTTCTGCAGGCGCACGTTCGCATCCGGGGTGATGGCGAAGATCAAGTTATCCACAGCCGGTTTGCCGGCGAAATAGTCCGGGTTGGCTTTGTAGCGCACCACGGCATCTTTCTGGAACCGCGTGAAAATGAACGGGCCGGTGCCGATGGGCTGGCTGTTGAGCTTCTCCGGGGTGCCGGCCTTGAGCAGCTTGTCGGCGTACTCGGCCGGGTAGATCGAGGCAAAACCCATGCTCAACGCGGCGAGGAAGGTCGAGTCGGGGTGATCGAGGGTGAAGCGCACGGTCAGCGGGTCAAGGGCGTCGATCTTCTTGATCAGTGCGGGCAATTGCAGCGACTGGGCATGGGGGAAGCCGCTCTGGGCGATCTTGTGCCATGGGTTGGCCGGATCGAGCATGCGCTCGAAGCTGAAGCGGACATCCTCGGCGGTCAGGGTGCGGCTCGGGGTGAAATAGTCGGTGCGGTGGAATTTTACGTTGGGGTGCAACTGGAAGGTGTAGGTCAGGCCGTCCGGCGACACTTCCCAACTGTCCGCCAGGCTTGGCACCAGCTTGCCGCTGGCTGCGTCATAGTTCACCAGGCTGTTCATCAGCACGTCGGCCGAGGCGTTGGTGGTGGTCAGCGAGTTGTACTGCACTACGTCAAACCCTTCGGGACTGGCTTCGGTACACACGCTCAGATTGGTGGCCGCCAAGGCCTGCGGCGCGATAAACAGAGGGGCTAGCAAAAGCGGTAGGGCAGCGAGGCGCATGTTCGGTTTCCTGTGCAGATCGAAGGCCCATCTGCGAGTGCAGTCTGGAAAAGTCCTACCGTAGTGGTCTGATTGATAAATGACTAGTCCATTTTTGCCTGTGCTTTTGGCTCAAATGCTGTTTTGATGGCGCCTCAGCGCGTTTCGCCTTGTACTTTTTGGTACTTGCGGGCGTTGTAAATCATTCTGTGCGACGAGCGGTCGGCTATTGCAGCGGCCCCTCCTGGCAACGGTTCGGCCATCTGTCGCCGAGATTTACGCCGGTAAAAACACACGGGCTGTTGTTGCACTTGGGTCTTTCTGGTATAAAGCAGCGCTCTTTTCTAGGGGCCCGGTTCCTTCGCTTGTAGGTGTAGCCGGTAAGACCCTAAAGAAACGCGGCGCCTGGCGCCAAATGACTGAGAGATTAAGCGGCCAACCCATGCCGGGTTGGGCATGTGGTTTTAGAGGGCTGAGGCATGTCGAGAGTCTGTCAAGTTACCGGTAAGGGTCCGGTGACTGGGAATAACATTTCCCACGCAAATAACAAAACCCGTCGTCGTTTCCTGCCGAACCTGCAGCATCACCGCTTCTGGGTTGAAGAAGAGAAACGTTTTGTGCGTCTGCGCGTATCTGCCAAAGGCATGCGCATTATCGACAAGCGTGGCATCACTGTCGTGCTGGCCGAAATCCGCGCCGCTGGCAAGATCTAAGGAGCTCTATCATGCGTGAATTGATTCGAATGATCTCTAGCGCCGGTACTGGTCACTTCTACACTACCGACAAGAACAAGCGTACTACCCCGGACAAGCTCGAAAAGAAAATGTTCGACCCGCGCGTTCGCAAGCACGTGATCTACAAAGAAGGCAAAATCAAGTAATTGATTTTCTTCCTTGTCTAGTCCTGAAATAGGTTTACACCTATTTCAGTCTCAAAACGCCCGGTGCACCGCATCGGGCGTTTTGTATTTCAGGGAGAAATGCGGTCGC
>NZ_QBUF01000023.1:0-59720 GCF_003058185.1 Pseudomonas sp. GV105 | reverse complement strand
TACCTCCTGGCCATGATTAATACATGTAAACGATGTCTCCGGTTTCAAACGTAAAGGATGTCTCCGGTCTGTACCGGGGCAAGCCCCCTCCCACATTCGATCGCATTTGACGTTAAGAGGGCGCATGCTCCGGCCGTGGCTGACGCTGCGCCACCCAGTACTCCACCAGCTCGCGCAATTGTGACAATTCCACCGGCTTGGCCATGTGCCCGTCCATCCCGGCCTGGCGTGCGCGCTCTTTGTGTTCCGAGAGGATGTGTGCGGTGAGCGCCACCACCGGCGTGCGAATGCGCTGGTGGCTGACTTCCCAGGCTCGCAACTGTTGGGTCGCGGAGAAGCCATCGAGGATCGGCATTTCACAGTCCATCAACACCAGATCATAGCGCTGGGCCTTCATCGCCTGCAGGGCTTCTTCGCCGTTGCTCGCGGTGTCCGGGTTGAGGTTGAGCTTGCCGAGCATGCCGCGGATGACTTTGGTGGAGATGCTGTTGTCTTCGGCCACCAGGATGCGGAAGTCGCTGGGCACGATGATGGCCGCCGGCGCGTTGAGGGGCGCGCGTGGCTGCCCGCCGCCTTTGCTGCGCTGGGTCAGTTCGTCGGCCAGGGTGGTCTTGAGGGTGTAGCCGGCCACCGGCTTGGCGAGGATGCGCTTGATCCCGCAATTGCGCGCAATGATCTTGCTCGGCGCGTTACTGATGCCGGTGAGCATGATCAGCAGGATGTCGTGGTTGAGGCTCGGGTCTTCCTTGATCTTGGCTGCCAGTTGCATGCCGGTCATGCCGGGCATGTTCTGGTCCAGCAGCACCACGTCGAAGTAATCACGCAGGTGCGCCTTGGTGCGCAACAACGCCAGGGCTTCCTTGCCCGACGGCACGGCGCTGACATTCAGGCCCCAGGCGGTGCATTGCTGCACCAGCACTTTGCGGCAGGTGTCGTTGTCGTCCACCACCAGTACCCGCGCACCCTTGAGCGGGCCGTCGAGGTCGGAGGTCGGGTGTTCCAGGCGTTCAGGGTCCAGCGGCAGGGTCAGCCACAGGGTGCTGCCTTGTTGTGCGCCGCTCTTGATGCCGAATTCGCCGTTCATCAACAGGATCAACTGGCGCGCGATGACCAGGCCCAGGTGGCCGCTCAAACGGGTGGCCGAGAGGAAGTTCTTGCTGTGCAGTTCGCTGTGCAGCAACGCATCGCGTTCGGCGGCTTCCATTGGCAGGCCGCTGTCCTGCACAGCAATGCGCAGGCGCGGCTTGGGGCTGCGCTCGTCGAGGGCGACGACGATCAACACTTCGCCTTCATCGGTTTTCTGCAGGGCGTTTTCCAGCAGGCTCAACATCGCCTGGCGCAGGCGCGTCGGGTCGCCGCTGATCACCCGCGGCACCTGGGGCTGGATAAAGCTGATCAGCTCGACGTTCTGCTGCTCGGCCTTGGCGCGGAAGATGCTCAGGCAGTCGTCGATCAGCGCATTGAGGTCGAACTGCACGTCGTCCAATTCGATCTGCCCGGATTCCAGCTTGGAGATATCGAGGATTTCGTTGATCAGTGTGAGCAGTTCGTTACCGGCGCTGTGGATCGTCTGCACATAGTCGCGCTGTTTGACCGACAACGGCGTGCCCAGCAGCAGTTCGGTCATGCCCAGCACGCCGTTCATGGGGGTACGGATTTCGTGGCTGATCTTCGCCAGGAACTCGGCCTTGGCGGCGATTTCGGCGTTGCTGGCCGCCAGCTCGCGGCTGAGGCTGAAGCGTGCTTCGACGATGGCGCGCTGGCGTTCGCCGAGGGCCAGGCTCATCAGCAGGCCACTGAGGCAGATAAAGCTGAGCAGGGTAATGATCAAGCCTTGCGGCGCCAGCAGCGTGAGGCCAAGCAAGGCCGGCAGGATGATCAGCGTGCCGATGTTGAACACCACCATCCCCGCCACGAACAACCGCGCCGGCCGGTAGCCTTTTTGCCAGTGATAGGCCGAGACAAACAACATGCTCAGGCCGGCCAGGGCCACCAGGACGTAAGTGATGATGTTCAGCGGCAACGTGTTGACGAACAACAGCAGCAGGCCGCACAGCACGATCAACAGAATGTCGGCCATCAACAGTTTGTTCAGCGGGTGCGGGCCCAGCGGCATGAAGAAGCGATAGGCAAACATCAGCCCGCACGGTGCGGTCAGCAGCAGGGCGAGGTAGGCGCCCGGCGTCTGGATCGCGTGCCAGTTCTGCAGCCATGGCCCCAGCAGGTTGAGCAGCAACGCCAGGCTGAGCAGCAGCAGCACTTCGCAGGCCGCCAGCCACAGGCTGCTGCGTGAGCGGTGGTAGGCGAAGCGGGAGAGGTTGTGCAGGATCAGCATCAGCAGACAGCCGAACAGCAGGCCGTAGATCAGCGTCTGGCTTTGGTCGGCGGCGGCGAGTACGGCCGGCTCCAGGGTGATATAGGGGCGCAGTTCGTGTTCCGAGACCAGGCGCAGGTACACCTCAAGGGGCTTCGGGCTCTGGGGCATCGGCAGCATGAAGTCGCTGCTGGGCAGCGGGCGCTCGGCCTGGGGCTGGCGCGTGCCGGTGGTTTGCTGTTCCACCAGGGTGTCGCCATCCAGCACATACAGACTCAGGAGGGAGACGTCCGGGGCGAACACCCGCAGCACTTGCTCGTGCTGGCCGGGTTGCAGCTTGAAGCGTACCCACAACGCACCGTCCGGCTCGGCGGCAGTGATCCGGTCCAGTTCGATGGGGCTGAATTGATTGGTGTAGCGGGGCGAACGGATATCGCTCAGTTGCAGGTCGGCCTGTTCATCAAGCAATACTGCCCAGCCACTGCCTTGCGCAGCGGCCTGGGCCGGGAGCAAACAGAGCAGTGTCAGCAGACTGACAGTGAAACCTATGGCGATCCTGAGCCAGCGCACGGCGAAATCCCTTCGTAGGTTGAAGCACGGGTTAACTATGCGCGGGGTCATACGAGTACGGCAAGGGCCAGAGGCCCTTACCTAACCGAACGGATAGCGACTTAATGAGTCTCGCCACGTTCACGGGCAATCGCGCGATAGCCGATATCTTTACGGTAGAAGCAGCCGTTCCAGCTGATTTTCGCCGCCAGTTTGTAGGCCTGTTGCTGTGCAGCGTCGACACTGGCGCCCATCGCGGTGGCACATAGCACACGGCCACCTGCGGTCACCACCTTGCCGTCCTGCAGCGCAGTGCCCGCATGGAACACTTTGCCTTCCAGCGTCGCCGCCGCGTCCAGGCCTTCAATCACATCGCCCTTGGCGTAGTCGGCCGGGTAACCGCCAGCTGCCAGCACAATGCCGACGCTCGGGCGTGGGTCCCACTGGGCTTCAACCTTGTCCAGGGCCTGGGCCAGCGCGGCTTCCACCAGCAGCACCAGGCTCGATTGCAGGCGCAGCATCACCGGTTGGGTTTCCGGGTCGCCGAAGCGGCAGTTGAACTCGATGACCTTCGGGTTACCGGCCTTGTCGATCATCAGACCGGCGTAGAGGAAACCGGTGTAGACGTTGCCTTCATCGGCCATGCCGCGCACGGTCGGCCAGATCACCAGGTCCATCACACGCTGATGCACTTCGCTGGTCACGACCGGGGCCGGGGAGTAAGCCCCCATGCCTCCGGTGTTCGGGCCGCTGTCGCCGTCGCCGACGCGCTTGTGGTCCTGGCTGGTGGCCATCGGCAGGACGTTCTTGCCGTCGACCATCACGATGAAGCTGGCTTCTTCGCCGTCGAGGAATTCTTCGATGACCACGCGCGAACCGGCTTCACCGAAGGCGTTGCCGGCGAGCATGTCGCGCACGGCGTCTTCGGCTTCCTGCAGGGTCATGGCGACGATCACGCCTTTGCCCGCGGCCAGGCCGTCGGCCTTGATCACGATCGGCGCGCCTTTTTCACGCAGGTAAGCCAGGGCTGGCTCGATCTCGGTGAAGTTCTGGTAGTCGGCGGTCGGGATCTTGTGGCGCGCCAGGAAATCCTTGGTGAATGCCTTGGAACCTTCCAGCTGGGCCGCGCCGGCGGTCGGGCCGAAGCAGTCCAGGCCGCGGCTGCGGAACAGGTCGACGACACCGGCAACCAGCGGCACTTCCGGACCGACGATGGTCAGGGAAACGTTTTTCTCGGCGAAATCCGCCAGTTGTTCCAGGGCCAGCACGTCGATGGCGACGTTTTCGCACTTGGCTTCAATGGCGGTGCCGGCGTTGCCGGGGGCTACGAATACTTTCTGGACGCGTGGGTCCTGGGCAACTTTCCAGGCCAGGGCGTGTTCACGGCCACCGCTGCCAATAATCAAAACATTCATTTCAAAAACCTCTGAGAAACGCTGTGCTTCCCTGTAGGAGCGAGCTTGCTCGCGAAGGTCGTCAACGATAACGAGGGAAACCTGACACCTCGTGGCGTTTTTGAGTTTTTCGCGAGCAAGCTCGCTCCTACAGTCGGGAAGCGGTGCTGTTTAGTGACGGAAGTGGCGCATGCCGGTGAAGACCATGGCGATGCCGGCTTCGTCAGCCGCAGCAATCACTTCGGCATCACGCATCGAGCCGCCTGGCTGGATCACTGCGGTGACGCCGGCCTTGGCGGCGTTGTCCAGACCGTCGCGGAACGGGAAGAACGCGTCGGACGCCATCACCGAGCCCGCTACCTGCAAACCGGCGTGTTCAGCCTTGATCGCGGCGATGCGCGCCGAGTTCACACGGCTCATCTGGCCGGCGCCGACACCGATGGTCTGGCGGTTCTTGGCGTAGACGATGGCGTTGGACTTGACGTACTTGGCCACTTTCCAGGCGAAGATCAGGTCGTTGATTTCCTGCTCGGTCGGTGCGCGCTTGGTCACCACTTTCAGGTCGGCGCTGCTGATCATGCCGATGTCGCGGCTTTGCACCAGCAGGCCGCCGTTGACGCGCTTGTAGTCCCAGGCAGGGGCACGTTCGGCCGACCATTCGCCGCAGGCCAGCAGGCGCACGTTGGCTTTGGCGGCCACGATGGCGCGGGCTTCCTCGCTGACGGACGGGGCGATGATCACTTCGACGAACTGACGCTCGACGATGGCCTTGGCGGTCGCGGCGTCGAGTTCGCGGTTGAAGGCGATGATGCCGCCGAAGGCCGATTCGGTGTCGGTGGCGTAGGCCAGTTCGTAGGCCTGGCGGATGCCGCCTTCAGCGTCCGGGCTCACGGCCACGCCGCACGGGTTGGCGTGCTTGACGATCACGCAGGCCGGCTTGACGAAGCTCTTCACGCATTCCAGCGCGGCGTCGGTGTCGGCCACGTTGTTGTAGGACAGTTCTTTGCCTTGCAGCTGGGTCGCGGTGGCGATGCCCACTTCGGCCGGCTTGGCTTCCACGTAGAACGCCGCGCTCTGGTGCGGGTTCTCGCCGTAGCGCATTTCCTGGGCCTTGATGAACTGGCTGTTGAAGGTCCGCGGGAACTGGCTGCGACCTTCTGTGCTGAGGGTCTCGGCGGCCTGGTTCACGGTGCCCATGTAGTTGGCGATCATGCCGTCGTAGGCGGCGGTGTGTTCGAATGCCTTGAGCATCAGGTCGAAACGCTGGGCGTAGGTCAGGCCACCGGCTTTGAGGTTTTCAAGCACCTGGGCGTAGTCGCTGGCGTTGACCACGATGGCCACGTCTTTGTGGTTCTTGGCGGCCGAGCGAACCATGGTCGGGCCGCCGATATCGATGTTTTCGATGGCGGTCGGCAGGTCGCAGCCCGGCTTGTTGATGGTGGCTTCGAACGGGTAGAGGTTGACGGCCACCAGATCGATCGGCTTAATGCCGTGCTCGTTCATGATGGCATCGTCGATACCGCGACGGCCGAGGATGCCACCATGGATTTTCGGGTGCAGGGTCTTGACCCGACCGTCCATCATCTCTGCGAAACCGGTGTAGTCCGCGACTTCTACTGCGGCCACGCCGTTGTCTCGCAGCAGTTTGAAGGTCCCGCCCGTGGAGAGGATTTCCACGCCCAGGGCTTCCAGCCCCCGGGCAAATTCGAGAACCCCGGTCTTGTCGGAGACACTGATCAAGGCGCGGCGGATCGGCAGGCGGGTAGTCTGGTCGGTCATTTCAATTTCCATCAAAAGCAAAGGAGTCAGCAAAAAAGGCGACCGGTTTTACGCGGGCGCCTTTCTGGTCGGATTGAATGCTTACAGCAAATCGTATTGTTTGAGCTTTTTGCGCAAGGTGCCACGGTTGAGGCCCAGCAGCTCACTGGCTTTGGTCTGGTTGCCCTTGACGTAGTTCATCACGCTTTCGAGCAAGGGCGCCTCGACTTCGGAGAGCACGAGGTTGTACACGTCCGTGACGGAAGCGCCCTCAAGGTGGGCGAAATAATTGTGCAGCGCCTTCTCGACACTCCCGCGAAGGGTCTGGCCTTCTTCGCTCGGCGTGTTGAGGTGCTGTTTCAAATTGACGTTGTCGCTCACGGGTGTTGTTCCACTCACTAAAGTCTCGGTCATCATCGTCATGCGGCCACCCCCTCTCCGTCCCCTGTCACCAGGCTCTTGTCACGTTCGCTGAAGAACTCACGAACGTTGGCGCACTGTGCTTCCGTATCATCCAAACGATTGAAGTGGGCGCGAAACTCCCTGGCGCCCGGCAGGGTTGCGAGATACCAGCCGACATGCTTGCGAGCAATGCGTACTCCCATCACGTCTCCGTAGAAGGCGTGCAGGGCGGCCAGATGCTCTAGCAGAATACGTTCCACCTCGATCAACCCCGGTGCCGGCAACAGCTCGCCGGTACGCAGAAAGTGTTCGACTTCACGAAAAATCCATGGCCGCCCCTGGGCGGCCCGGCCAATCAACAGGCCATCGGCACCGGTCGCATGCAGCACGCGCCGGGCTTTCTCGGCTGAGTCGATATCGCCATTGGCAAATACCGGCATCGACACGGCCTGCTTGATCGCGGCAATGGTGTCGTACTCGGCTTCGCCGGTGTAAAGATCGGCGCGGGTGCGGCCATGCACCGCCAGCGCTGAAATACCCGCCTGTTCGGCGATCTTCGCCACCGTCAGGCCATTCTTGTTGTCCCGGTCCCAGCCGGTACGAATCTTCAGGGTGACCGGTACATCCACTGCGGCGACAACGGCCTGCAGGATCTCGGCGACCAACTGCTCATCCTTCAACAGCGCGGAACCGGCGGCCTTGTTGCAGACCTTCTTGGCCGGACAGCCCATGTTGATGTCAATGATCTGCGCGCCCAGCTCCACGTTGGCCCGGGCCGCCTCCGCCAGCATCTGTGCGTCGCCACCGGCGATCTGTACCGAGCGGGGCTCGGGATCACCTTCGTGGATCATGCGCAGCCGCGATTTGCGGGTGTTCCACAAGCTCATGTCGCTGGTGACCATTTCCGAGACTACTAGACCCGCGCCCAAACGCTTGCACAGCTGACGAAAGGGCTGGTCGGTGACCCCCGCCATTGGCGCGAGAATCAAACCATTGTGCAATGTGTATGGGCCGATGCGTACCGCCGACATAGGACTTCCCTGTTGTGGGGCCGGATCATTAGAGTTCGAAAAAGGGTTGGCATGATACCCGCTCTCGATGACTGGATAAAGGCTGAATTGGATAAAATCTGAACAGTTATTTCTTTATCGCCACCGGTTTGGTTGCCGGCGGTCCAGTCAATAATCCGTCGTCAAACCTCGATGACCGCGCCGATTCACTCGGGCGAATGAAAGCTCAGGCTGTAATTCACCGCTTTGTTGCCGGGGTCGAGGATGTCCAGGGAGATATGGATCGGCGTCTGCGACGGCATTTCACTGACCCCGGCCAGCTCACCGCTCAGGTATTCGGCGGGCTTGAAGCGCCGACTGGCGATCAGGTTGCCGTTCAGGTCGGCAAAGCGCAGTTCCAGCAACGGAAACGGCTGGGAGAACGTCGCGCGGTTATAGATGATTGCATCTACCACCAGCGCGCCGGCGAATTCAGGATGGCTGCGCACCACCAGGTTGCTGCTCTTGATGTGCGCGATATCGACCCGTGACGGCACCGTGCAGCCCAATGTCGGGCACAGTTGCTGGAACCACGGGCGATAGGCGTCCTGGCGCGCCAGGTCGTCGAACTGGTAGGCAATGTACTGGCCGGCGAGGCCGGCGGCGGCGATCAGCACCAGCAACAGCCAGAGCAGGCGACGGCCCCAGCTTGACGGGCGTTTGCCGGCGTACAAGTGCAGCGGGTCATCTTCGAGGTCCTGCAGCAGTTCGTCGTGGGCGCTGGCGGCGCTGCGCGAGCGCTTGCGGCCTTGGGGGCGCTCGTCGGGTTCCGGCGCGTCCACGTCGTCGCTGACCGCGCTCACGGGTGGGTCGAGTTCGTCGTCTTCATCGGCAGGTGTGGAACGCAGCGGCGGTTCATCGTCGATGTCGTCGGTGGCGAGGGACATCGACGGTTCGGTGCGCTGTTTAGTCGCAGGGGCATTTGCCGGTTCAGGTTCGTCTTCGGGCGCTTTGGCGCGTTCTTCAGGCGGTTCGCTGAACAGGCTGGCGGCCCATTTTTCTTCCTCGGCCTTGATCGTGTCGCGGCTGGCGCTGAGGGCATCTTCCTTTTTGCGTCGGTCGGCGCTGCCTTGCCGGCGTTCCGCGCCCAGCGGCTGGGTGTGTTGAATCTCGCGGCGTTCCAGCTTGGCCAGTTCTTTGTCCAGGTCCAGGTTGTCCAGGTCCAGCTCTTGCGCCGTCCACTGTTTCTGGCTGATCGCCCGCGGCGCCTCGGCGGCGTGCTCCGCTGCGGCCGGCTGTTCAGGCTTCGGCGCTTGCGCGTGGGCGCGCTGCTCCAGCAACTGGCGCGCGGCGTTGAACACTTGCAGGCACGAGCCGCAGCGCACCACGCCGCGCGCCACGTTCAACTGAGCGTGGCTGACGCGAAAGCGCGTTTGGCAATGGGGACACTGGGTGACGAAACTGTCGGTCATGCGGCCATCCGATTCAGGCAAGCGCTCATTCTAGCGCCGACGCCCGCTGATGCGTACCCAGCCATCACGATTGGCGATCGGGTCGAGCTCGAAATCCTGGGCGTAGGCTGCAGCCACGTCTTCACCCTGTTCGGCGAGGATGCCCGACAGCGCCAGGCGGCCACCCGGCTTGACCAGGCTCGACAGCTGCGGCGCCAGGGCCACCAGCGGGCCGGCGAGGATATTGGCGACCAGCACATCGGCCTGCACCTGGGGCAATTGCTCCGGCAGGTACAATGGGAATTTGCCTTCAGCAATGTGGTTGCGCCCGGCGTTATCGCGGGAGGCTTCCAGGGCCTGTACGTCGATATCGGTGCCGACGGCTTCCTTGGCGCCCAACAACAGGGCGGCAATCGCCAGAATCCCCGAGCCGCAGCCGAAGTCCAACACGTGGCAATCGTTCAGGTCCTGGCCGTCCAGCCATTCCAGGCACAGCGCGGTGGTCGGGTGCGTGCCGGTGCCGAACGCCAGGCCCGGGTCCAGCAGCAGGTTCACCGCGTCAGGCTCGGGGGCGGCGTGCCAGCTCGGCACGATCCACAGGCGCTGGCCGAAACGCATCGGCTGGAAGTTGTCCATCCAGCTGCGTTCCCAGTCCTGGTCTTCGATGATTTCGCTGTGGTGCTCGGGCAGCGGGCCGCCGGTGAGCAGTTCCATATGGGCCAGGACGCTGGCGGCATCGGTGCCGTCTTCGAACAGGGCCAGCAAGTGGGTGTGGGACCACAGCGGGGTGGTGTTGAGTTCCGGCTCGAAGATCGGCTGGTCTTCGGCGTCCATGAAGGTCACCGAGACGGCGCCCACTTCAAGGAACGCGTCTTCGTAGGTTTCGGCTTGTTCTGGGCTGATGGCGAGACGGACTTGCAGCCAAGGCATGGCGGGCACCTTTGAAAAAATGAGTGTGCAGCGGGGAGGGCTGCGAAAGCGCGCAAGTTTACGCGAGCGTGGAGAAGAAGACGACTGTACTGACAGTACGCCGACCAAATGTGGGAGGGGGCTTGCCCCCGATGGCGGCAGCTCAGTCATAGATTAGGTGACTGACCCACCGCTATCGGGGGCAAGCCCCCTCCCACATTTGGACTGTGTACATCTTCAAAATGGAGGGGCCACAAACAACAAAGCCGCCCGAAGGCGGCTTTGTTGGGTGGAGCACTTACTGGTTGGCCAGTTTGTGTTCCAGGTAGTGAATGTTCACACCACCTTCGCAGAAGCCTTCATCGCGGACCAGATCCCGATGCAGCGGGATGTTGGTCTTGATGCCGTCGACCACGATTTCGTCCAGGGCGTTACGCATGCGGGCCATGGCCTCGTCGCGGGTGGCGCCCCAGGTGATCAGCTTGCCGATCAACGAGTCGTAGTTGGACGGAACCTTGTAGCCGCTGTACAGGTGCGAATCGACGCGAACGCCGTTGCCGCCTGGCGCATGGAAATGCTTGACCAGGCCTGGACTCGGGATAAAGGTTTTCGGGTCTTCGGCGTTGATCCGGCACTCCAGGGAGTGGCCGTGGATCTTCACGTCGTCCTGGGTGAAGGACAGCTCGTTACCGGCGGCGATGCTCAGCATCTCCTTGACGATATCGATACCGGTGACCATCTCCGAAACCGGGTGTTCTACCTGCACGCGAGTGTTCATCTCGATGAAGTAGAAACGGCCGTTCTCGTAGAGGAACTCGAAGGTGCCGGCGCCACGGTAGTTGATGTCGATGCACGCCTTGACGCAACGCGCCAGGACTTCCGCACGGGCTTTCTCGTCGAGGCCCGGTGCCGGTGCTTCTTCCAATACCTTCTGGTGACGACGTTGCAGCGAGCAATCGCGGTCGCCCAGGTGGATGGCGTGGCCCTGGCCGTCGGACAGCACCTGCACTTCCACGTGACGTGGGTTGGTCAGGTACTTCTCCAGGTAGACCATCGGGTTGCCGAACCAGGCAGCCGCTTCGGAGCGCGTCTGCTTGGCCGCTTCGATCAGGTCTTCTTCCTTGTGTACCACGCGCATGCCGCGACCACCGCCGCCGCCTGCGGCCTTGATGATCACCGGGTAACCGACTTCGCGACCGATGCGCAGCGCAGTGGTCTCGTCCTCGGGCAGCGGGCCGTCGGAGCCTGGAACGGTCGGCACGCCGGCCGCGATCATGGCGTCCTTGGCCGAAACCTTGTCACCCATCAGGCGAATGGTCTCGGCTTTCGGGCCGATGAAGGCAAACCCGGATTTTTCCACCTGTTCGGCGAAATCGGCGTTTTCCGCGAGGAAGCCGTAGCCCGGGTGGATGCCATCAGCGCCGGTCACTTCCGCAGCGGCGATGATGTTCGAGACTTTCAGGTACGAGTTCGCAGCCAGTGGCGGGCCGATGCAGATGCTTTCGTCCGCCAGTTTCACGTGCATCAGTTCGGTATCGGCCGTCGAGTAAACAGCGACGGTCTTGATGCCCTCTTCCTTACAGGCGCGCAGGATACGCAGCGCGATCTCGCCGCGGTTGGCGATCAGGACTTTTTGCAGTTTCTTCGCAGGTTTCAACATCGAAGGCGCTCCGCGGTTCAAACGATGGTGAACAGCGGCTGGTCGTACTCAACCGGCTGACCGTTTTCTACCAGAATGGATTCGATGACACCGGCTTTTTCGGCCGTGATGTGGTTCATCATTTTCATCGCTTCCACGATGCAGATGGTGTCGCCTTCTTTCACGGTTTTGCCGACTTCAACGAAGGCTGGCGAACCCGGTGCCGGGGTGCGGTAGAACGTACCGACCATTGGCGACTTGGCCACGAAGCCGTTCAGCTTGGGCGCAGCAGGCTCGGCGGCGGCGACAGGCGCAGCGGCGACCGGAGCGGCAGCGGCAGGTGCCGGTGCTTGCATCTGCGGCGCGTAGAATTGCTGGGCCGGGGTCTTGCTGTGACGGCTGATGCGTACAGACTCTTCGCCTTCCTTGATTTCCAGCTCGTCGATGCCGGATTCTTCCAGCAGTTCGATCAGTTTCTTAACTTTACGGATATCCATGAATCGTCAACTCCCAAGGGTCGGTCAGGGGCGCTTGGCCGGTTGTTCAAGTTGTTCCAGGGCGGCCTCCAGGGCCAGTCGATAACCGCTGGCGCCAAGGCCGCAGATCACACCTACCGCTACGTCGGAGAAGTAGGAGTGATGGCGGAAAGGTTCGCGTTTGTACACGTTCGACAAATGCACTTCGATGAATGGGATGCTCACCGCCAGCAGCGCGTCACGTAATGCAACACTTGTGTGCGTAAAAGCGGCGGGATTGATCAGAATAAAGTCCACGCCTTCGCCGCGCGCGGCATGGATGCGATCAATCAATTCGTACTCGGCATTGCTTTGCAGGTACAGCAAATGGTGGCCGGCTTCACGGGCCCGTCGCTCCAGATCGAGGTTGATCTGTTCCAGGGTCACTGCCCCGTAGACGCCCGGTTCGCGGGTGCCGAGCAGGTTCAGGTTGGGTCCGTGAAGAACCAGTAAGGTCGCCATCGGCTGTTCCTTGTTATTGATGTGGGTACGGCAGAACCCGGCGACTATGCCGCAAAGCGTTTATGACTGTCCAGTTCTATGCAGTAGGCAGCACGATTAGCGAGGATTGCGCGAAATTTGTGACTGCGGCCCAGGATCCGGTCATTGGTAATACCGTCTTGAAACCTGTGGCGATCAAATGTGGGAGGGGGCTTGCCCCCGATAGCGGTGTGCCAGTCTCAATATCTGCAACTGATCCACCGCTATCGGGGGCAAGCCCCCTCCCACATTGGTTCTTCGTATGGCGCTAGGTCGGGTCAGACGCGGAAGGCTTGGACGGCGGTGTTGAGTTGGCCGCCCAGCACCAGCAGGTGCTCACCCTGGCTGCGGCCCTGGCCGATGCGCAGCAGGTTGTCCTCACCCAGCTGATGAATCCGTTCGCTGTTATCGCGAATCTCACTCACCGCACCGCTCTGCTGCGCGGTCACATCGGCGATACGCACGGAGGTGTCGGAAATGGTCTGGATCGCCCCGACGATTTCATCCAGCGCGCCGTCGGCCGCTTGTGCTTGCTGGGCGGTGGCTTCGGCGTGTTCGACCTGCGCGCGCATGCCTTCCACCGACTGGCGGGCGGCGGTTTGCAGGCCGGCGATGAGGCCCTGGATTTCGGCGGTGGCGCCAGCGGTGCGCTGGGCCAGGGAGCGCACTTCGTCGGCGACCACGGCAAACCCCCGCCCGGCGTCTCCGGCGCGGGCGGCTTCAATGGCGGCATTGAGCGCCAGCAGGTTGGTCTGGTCGGCGATCGAGCGAATCACCGTCAACACGCCGCCGATGGTTGCGGACTCTTCGGCGAGTTTCTCGATCATCTGCGCGTTTTGCTGCACTTCGCCCACCAGCGCATGCAGCCCGGTCAGGCTCAGGCCGATCACCCGCTGGCCGTGCTTCACCGCCTGGCCCGCGCTGCGGCTGGCGCCGGCGGCCTGGCTGGCGTCCCCGGCGACTTGTTGAATGGTCGCTTCCAATTCGCCCAACGAATCGCGGATCTGCGCGGTGTCCCCGGCCTGCCGTTCGGCGCCATCATGCAGGCCGCTGCTCAGCTCGGCCAGGGCACGGCTGCTGCCGGCGACTTCCTCGGCATTGCCGCGAATGGTGCCCACCAGGTCCACCAGATAGGCGCGCAAGCGGTTGAGGGAGGCTTCGATGTCGCGCAGTTCGCGGTTGGTCTTGCCCAAGGCAATCGGTTGGCTGAAGTCGCCTTCGGCCCAGGTCGACAGGGCCGGTGCCAGGTTGGTCAGCACCCGTGCCAGGCGCCGTTGCAGGGTATCGATCAGCAGGGCGATCAGCAGGATCAGGCCGATCATCACCCCTTGCATCAGGCGCACTTCGCCCTGGATCTTTGCGTGTTGCGCCCGCACGACGGGCTCCAGGCCGGCGATGGCCTGTTGCACACCGGCGATTTTCAGGTGGGTGCCGGCGGCGAGGTCGGCGCGCCGCTGGATCTGCTCGCGGGTACGCTTGAGTTCGGCCGGGTAGCGGGTCAGCAGGCTGTTGAGTTCGCGCTTGAGGTCGACGCCGGTGTCTTGTGTTTCGGTTTTTTCGCTGTTTTCCAGGCCCATCAGCGCCGAAAAGTCATCGGTGTTCGAACCGGCGTTGGCCTTGACTCCAAGTAAGGGCAGTTGCTCCAGCAGGTCGGCCTGGCCGCGGATATTGCTGACTTCGCGCTCCACATCATCCGCCAGTTCGGCGCGCCCGCTGCTCACCAGCTTGTCGCGGGCCAGGGACAGCTTGCCCAGGTGTTGGGACGCCGCCAGCAGCGGCGGCAGGTAGCGCGCCGCGGCGGGCGAATCGACGCCGATGGCGTACTGGCTCAGTTGCTCGAGGTTCGCGCCCAGTTCTCGCTCGGCCTGCAACAGCAGCGCTTGCGGGTCGCCGGCCAGTTTGCCGGCGGCGAGCAGGTCGGTTTTGCTGAAGGTGTCCAGCTCCTTCAGGCTGGGGCGCAGGCTTTGTGCGAGGTCGGCGGGCAATTCGTCCAGGTGCTGCAGCAGGCTTTCCAGGCTCTGGCTGGCGCTGCTCAAGCGCAGGGCGTCGCCGCTGGCCAGGTAGTCGTCGATGTTGCGTGCGGCCTGGTTCTGGAAGGTCTGCGACAACCCCAGGTAGCGTTCCATCAGCAAATAAGGCCGTTCCAGCGCGCGTTGCGACCACCAGAGCGTCGCCCCGAGTGCCAGGCACACGGCCACCAGAAGGAGGGTATTGAGATTGGTCAGCAGCTTCAGGCGCATGCGTGGTTTCAACCGACAGCAAAAGTTAAGTGCCTGAAGTTATTGCGTTTCTATTACAAAGTTATGACGGAATCGCTGGATTCTGGTGAAAAGATGGCACTTTGACTTGATGTGTGCGCGGCTTGAACCCGATTGCGTCCGGCATCCTTGGCGCGGTACAGCGCCTCGTCGGCTTGGGCGGCCATCATCAGGCTGTCGGAATCGTCGCACAGCTCCACCAGCCCGGCGCTGAAGGTACACCACAAGTCATGCGGCTGGGCCGGGTAGTGAATTTCGGCAAAGCGCCCACGGATTTCATCCAGCACCTTGCAGGCCGATTCCAAGTCGGTATCGGGCATCACAATCGCAAACTCTTCACCGCCGTAGCGGCCGATGTAGTCGGTCTTGCGCAAGCGCTGTTTGAGGAACAGCGCCAGGCTCTTGATCACGCGGTCGCCCATGGGGTGGCCGTGGCTGTCGTTGACGCGCTTGAAGTGGTCGATGTCGAGCATGGCAAAGCTCAACGGCTTGTTCTCGCGACGAGCGCGGAAGGTGCAGTCTTCGAGCAATTGCAGGATATGGGTGTGGTTGTACAGGCCGGTCAGGCTGTCGCGCACCATCCGCGCCTTGAGGTTGCGCGCACGGGCCGCGCGGTTGCGCACGGTGGTGATCAGGTGGCGCGGCTTGATCGGCTTGGTGAGGAAGTCGTCGCCGCCTTCGCTCATGGCGTCCAGCTGTTTATCCAGGTCGTCTTCGGCCGACAGGTAGATGATCGGCACGCTGACGTACCGGTCGTTATGACGAATCACCTTGGCCAGTTCGGTGCCGGTGCAGGCGGGCATGTACATGTCGAGGATGATCAGGTCGGGCTGGAAATCCGCCAGCTCGGCCATGGCCTGGATCGGCTCGATCAGCGTGCGGGTGATGATGCCGGCGCTGTTGAGCAGGCGCTCGGTGTGCAGCGCCTGGGCCCGTGAGTCGTCGATGATCAGCACTTTATAGGGGTCGTATTGGGCGACGCAGGTCAGCACTTCGATCTTTTCCAGCAGGCTCGAGGCTTCCAGCGTGCCGGTCAGGAACTCCTCGCCGCCGGCGCGCACGGCGGCGAGGCGGGTCGGGGTGTCGGTTTCATGCAGGCTGAAAAACAGCAACGGCAGCTTTTGCTCCAGGCCTTGCTGGGCCTCGGCGGCCAGTTGGAGGCCGAGGCCCGGGCCGCAGAAATCCACGTCCATCACAATCGCCGACGGCAGGCGCTCGGCCATCGCCACGCGATACGCCGCCACGTTGTCCAGGGACTGGGCGCTCAGGCCAAAGAACTCCAGCTGCTTGGCCAGACGCTCGGCGCGATCATGATCGGCCAGCATCACGTAGATCGGCTTGCGCATCGGCGGCAGGAAGGTTTGCTCAAGCTGATCGCCCTGGCGCAGGCCGGTGCGGGACAGGCGTTGCATCAAGCGGTTGATTTCGGTGATCAGTTGACTGCTCAGGCGGCCGCGATTGGCGTCCACCGCTTTGAGCGACTCGCCGATGTGCTGCGCCAGTTGGCCGTGTTCGGGCTGTTCGAAGCGTTCGGCGAAGCGCAGCAGGCGCAGGTTGGCTTCGCTGAGTTCGGAGAAGTCGGCGTCGGACCATTCGCTGCGTTGCAGGCGCTGCCAGATCTCAAGAATTTGACGTGCCTGATGAATTACCCGCTGGGCAAAGTGCTGCTTGAGACGCTCACGGCTGGGGTCTTCTGGCTCGGTCATATCCTGACTACTAGTGAAGGTGCGTGCTGAGGTCGACTGGTGGCTCTATGCTAGCACCTCTTTTCGGTTACATGAGTGTCATACGTCAATTAACTGCGAGTCCCTGGCATTCATTTAGTGACTAATTGGTCGTGCAGCGGAAAACGCGCGCATCCTTTATAGTCGAATGCCCCCTGGGCGTCCGTTGGATCATAGTTGTAGGGCGAAAAGCCCCGCATTGACGGGCACGATGGGGTAGGGTTGCTGTCGGAGTGTTTGAACGCACGCCGTCGATTGAAGTGCATGAACTCAAGTGATTGAAAGGATATCGCCATGCTGGACTGGAAAAACCGTGCAGGCAGTGCCAAAGGCCCCGCCCCTGAACCCAAGTCGGCCAACCGCAGCTATTTGCGTAGCGTGCTGATGAGCCGAGCGGTGCTTAGCGTACTCGGCTTGTATCTGTTGGTCACCGGTGCTTTGGGTTGGTACTGGAGCGAAGAGCCGGCGCTGTTCCCGGTCCAGCAGAACGCCCAGCTTGCCGCTGAAAAGGAAGGCAAGCAGATGGTGTTGGGTTACACCACTGTGGAAACCCTCAAGACCGTGGCCGGCACCTTGCTCAACAAGCCCGGGGGCTATATTTCCAACGACCGTTTCCCGCCGGGCCTGTGGATGGACAACATGCCAAGCTGGGAATACGGCGTACTGGTGCAGGTGCGTGACCTGACCCGCGCCTTGCGTAAGGATTTCGCCCGTTCTCAGTCGCAGTCGGCGGAAGACGCCGACCTGGCCAAGGCCGAGCCGCGTTTCAACTTCGACAACAAGAGCTGGGTGCTGCCTTCCAGCGAGTCGGAGTACCAGGAAGGCATCAACTCCCTGAATCGCTATGAAGTGCGCCTGTCCGACCCGAACCAGCGCGGCGCCCTGTTCTACGCGCGCGCCGACAACCTCAACAACTGGCTGGGCGATGTCGCCACACGCCTGGGTTCGTTGTCGCAACGTCTGTCGGCCAGTGTCGGCCGGGTCAAGCTGAACACCTCACTGAAAACCGAAGCGCTGGCGCCGGGTGAAGTGCCGCAGCTCGATGAAGAAGTGGTGGAAACCCCATGGATGCAGATCGACAACGTGTTCTACGAAGCCCGCGGCCAGGCCTGGGCCTTGTCCCACCTGTTGCGCGCCATCGAAGTCGACTTTGCCGACGTGCTGGCCAAGAAGAATGCGACGGTCAGCGTGCGCCAGATCATTCGTGAACTGGAGGCTTCGCAAGAGCCGGTCTGGAGCCCGATGATCCTCAACGGCAGCGGCTTTGGCATATTGGCCAACCACTCGCTGGTGATGGCCAACTACATTTCCCGGGCCAACGCGGCGGTGATCGACTTGCGTCAGTTGCTTAACCAAGGGTGATGATGGACGTGACTCAAAAGGAGGCCGCGCACCGCGCAGCCTCCGATGCGGAACTGATCTGCTGGGTCGACGAGCACGACAACCCGCTCGGCGCCCTGGTGCGCTCCGACCTGCGCCAGCGCGGCCTGATCGGCCGTTGCACCTTTATCTTCCTGTTCAACTCGGCAGGTGAACTGTGCGTACACCGACGCACCCTGAGCAAAGCCCTGTACCCCGGTTTCTGGGACACGGCGGCAGGCGGGATGGTGGCGGACGGCGAGAGTTATGCCGAGTCGGCCGCCCGCGAGCTTGAAGAAGAGCTCGGCGTGGGCGGGGTGGAGTTGGTCGAGCATGACCATTTCTACTTCGAGGACGGCGACAGCCGACTTTGGTGCAGATCCTACTCCGCCGTGTGGGACGGTGCGCTGTGCCTGCAGCCTGAAGAAGTCATGGAAGCGCGCTTTTTACCCCTTGAAATTGTCCTGCAGGAAGCGCAACAAAAGCCCTACTGCCCTGACGCGCAAGAGGGCTTGCGGCGCTATCTGGCCTCACGTCGCTAAAGTTGTATAAATTGGCGCGATTTGGCTCTTAGCAAGTGAGCTTTTTGTGGTTACACTGCGCGACTTTTCACCCGAACCACCCTTGTTCCACCCCCTGATTCCTGTAGGAGCGAGCTCGCTCGCGAAAACCTCAAGCGCGCTGTGGGCATCCTGAATGTCCGCGTCATCGTTGGCGATCTTCGCGAGCGAGCTCGCTCCTACAGGAATCGGGGGCAATGACATGGGGGGGGCGGTAGCGCTGCCCCTGCCTGAGTGGGGCTTCGCGGTCGGCAACCGCCTGAGCGTTTGCCGATCAGTCTTTGTCCTCACAAGAGGATTGCCGGTGGCCAAAAAAGCCGCATCCTTCGCCGCCCTCGGTGGCCTGGTATTTTCCACCGACGCAGGTCGACACTGCCCGGACTGTCGTCAGCCCGTGGACGCCTGTACCTGCAAACAAACCCTGATCCCCGAAGGCGACGGCATTGCCCGCGTGCGACGCGAGAGCAAAGGCCGTGGCGGCAAGACGGTGACCACCATCACCGGCGTACCGCTGGCCGAAGACGCGCTGAAGGAACTCGCCACCACGCTGAAAAAGCGCTGTGGCACCGGTGGCGCGTTGAAAGACGGGGTCATCGAGATCCAGGGCGATCACGTCGAGTTGCTGTTGGCCGAGCTGATCAAGCTCGGGTACAAGGCCAAGAAGTCCGGCGGCTGACAGCCTCTTTCCAACCAGTGTCTAAACTCTGTCCTGCGAGTGGGGTCTGACCTTACTCACAGGCAAATCGTCATTTTCATTCTTTAGACTGCGCCAGCCTCCAACGAGGGGCGGCGCCTTCGACTTCATTTATAGGGGACTTCAATGTCCGTACGACGCACACGCAAAGACGATGGCAGCCAATGGACAGTTGCGGACAGCCGCAGTGTTTACGGGATTCGTCATTGGGGGGCCGGGTATTTCGCGATCAATGATGCCGGTCGCGTTGAAGTCCGTCCGAACGGCCCGAAAAGCACGCCTGTCGACCTGTACGAGCAAGTCGACGAGTTGCGCAAAAGCGGCTTGTCCTTGCCGCTGCTGGTGCGTTTTCCTGACATCCTGCAAGACCGCGTGCGCCAGTTGACCGGTGCGTTCGATTCGAACATCGAGCGTCTGGAATACCAGAGCAAATACACCGCGCTGTACCCGATCAAGGTGAACCAGCAGGAGGCGGTGATCGAAAACATCATCGCCACCCAGGACGTGTCCATCGGCCTGGAAGCCGGCTCCAAGCCGGAACTGCTGGCCGTGCTGGCCCTGGCGCCGAAAGGCGGGACCATCGTCTGCAACGGTTACAAGGACCGCGAATTCATCCGCCTGGCGCTGATGGGCCAGAAGCTGGGTCACAACGTGTTCATCGTGATCGAGAAAGAGTCCGAAGTTGAGCTGGTGATCGAAGAAGCCGCCAACCTCAAGGTCAAGCCACAGGTCGGCCTGCGCGTGCGCCTGTCGTCCCTGGCGTCGAGCAAGTGGGCCGACACCGGCGGTGAGAAATCCAAGTTCGGGCTGTCGGCGGCGCAACTGCTGTCGGTGGTCGAGCGCTTCCGCGCCGCCAGCCTGGACCAGGGCATCCGCCTGCTGCACTTCCACATGGGCTCGCAGATCGCCAACCTGGCCGACTACCAGCACGGGTTCAAGGAAGCCATTCGTTACTACGGCGAACTGCGCAACCTCGGCCTGCCGGTGGACCACATCGACGTCGGCGGCGGCTTGGGCGTGGACTACGACGGTACTCACTCGCGCAACGCCAGCTCGATCAACTACGACATGGACGACTACGCCGGTGTCGTCGTGGGCATGCTCAAGGAGTTCTGCGACGCGCAGAGCCTGCCGCACCCGAACATCTTCTCCGAGAGCGGCCGTTCCCTGACCGCCCACCACGCCATGCTGGTGGTGCAAGTCACCGACGTCGAGAAACACAACGACGAAATGCCGCAGATCGAGAACAAGGAAAACCTGCCGGAAACCGTGCAATGGCTGGTGGACCTGCTCGGTCCGACCGACATCGAGATGGTCACCGAAACCTACTGGCGCGCTACTCACTACATGAGCGACGTGGCCACCCAGTACGCCGACGGCAAACTGACCCTGGCGGAAAAAGCCCTGGCTGAACAGTGCTACTTCGCCGTGTGCCGCCGCCTGCATAACTCGCTGAAAGCGCGCCAGCGTTCGCACCGCCAGGTGCTCGACGAACTCAACGACAAGCTGGCGGATAAATACATCTGCAACTTCTCGGTGTTCCAGAGCCTGCCGGACACCTGGGCCATCGGCCAGGTATTGCCGATCCTGCCGCTGCACCGCCTCGACGAAGAGCCGATGCGCCGCGCGGTATTGCAGGACTTGACCTGCGACTCCGACGGCAAGATCAAGCAATACGTCGACGAGCAGAGCATCGAGACCAGCCTGCCGGTACACGCGCTGAAAGAGGGCGAAGACTACCTGCTGGGTATCTTCCTGGTTGGCGCCTACCAGGAAATCCTCGGTGACATGCACAACCTGTTCGGTGACACCGACTCGGTGAACATCTATCAGCGTGAAGACGGTTCGGTGTACAGCGCCGGGATCGAGACCCACGACACCATTGAAGACATGCTGCGTTATGTGCACTTGTCGCCGGAGGAGTTGATGACGCATTACCGTGACAAGTGCGCCAGCGCGAAGATCAGTGCCAGCGAGCGCACGCAGTTTCTGGATGCGTTGCGCTTGGGTCTGACGCGTTCGTCTTACCTGTCCTCCTAAGCACCCATCCTTGTAGGAGCGAGCTTGCTCGCGAAAAACGTTCAGGCAACACGGGCATCCAGACAGCCCATGTCATCGTTGACGATCTTCGCGAGCAAGCTCGCTCCTACAGTGACAGTGACAGTGAGGGGGGCTTATGCCAGCCACTGATTCTGTCGGTTCAAACGCCAGGCAATCGTCCAAAGCGTAAGACTGCGCAGGGCCATGAACAGCAGGAAGCTGATCCACAGGCCGTGGTTGCCGTAGCCCTGCAACAGCCAGGCGAATGGCAGCAGGATCAGCACCGTCAGCAGCATACCATTGCGCATTTCCCGCGCGCGCGTGGCGCCGATGAACAGCCCGTCCAGCAGATAACTCCACACCGCAATCAACGGCAGCACCGCCAGGTATGGCAGGTAGATGTCGGCGGTTTCGCGCACGCTGGGAATGTCGGTCTGCATGGCGATGAACAGGTGGCCGGCGAAGGTGAAGAGCAGGGCGAAACCGACGCTGGCGATCAGCGACCAACCGCAGGCGACCACTAATGAGCGGCGCAACGCCTGACGGTCGTGCGCGCCAATGGCATGGCCGCACAGGGCTTCGACCGCATGGGCCAGGCCGTCCAGGGCGTGGGCCGTCAGCAGTAGGCCGTTGAGCAACAGCGCGTTGGCGGCCACGGTGGCGTCGCCCAGGCGTGCGCCTTGCACCGTGATCATGAAAAACACCGACTGCAATGCCAGGCTGCGGATAAAAATATCGCGGTTCACCGCCAGCAGCGGGCGCCAGCTGTGCCAGCGTTGCAAGGCGGCCCAGGCGATATGCCCGGGGTAGGCGCGCAGGGCTTTTTGCGTCAGGGCCAGGCCGAGCAGGGCGCCGGTCCATTCGGCGATCACCGAGGCGCGTGCGGAGCCGACGACGCCCCAATCCAGGCCGAGGACGAACCACAGGTTGAGGGCGATGTTGACCAGGTTGGTGGTCAGCAGGATCGCCAGCGGCGCGCGGGCGTTTTGCGTGCCGAGGAACCAGCCGACCAAGGCATAGCTGGCCAACGCGGCGGGCAGGCCGAACAGGCGGGTGTGGAAGAACTCGCGGGTCAGTTGATTGAGTTCGGGGGAGGGTTGCATCCATTCCAGGGCCAGGTGGCTCAGCGGGATGCCCACTGTACCGAGCAACATCGCCAGGCCCAGCGCCAGCAACAGACCTTGCAGCAGGATTTGCCGCAGCGCCGCGCCATCGTTGCGCCCGGCGGCCTGGGCGGCGAAACCGGTGGAGCCCATGCGCAGAAACCCCATGGCCCAGGCCAGGAAGGTATACAGGCTGCCCCCGACCGCCACGGCGCCCAGTTGGTGGGCGTGGGGCAGGTGGCCGATGACCATGCTGTCGACCAGGGCCACCAGCGGTACCGAGATGTTCGACAGGATCATCGGCGCGGCCAGGGCCCAGACGCGGCGGTGGGTGGGGCGGTGGCGCCAGTCGGTCAGTAAGGTGGACATGCAGGCTCCTTGGGGGAGCGGCATTGTAACTGTCCCCCCAGCACGCCGCAGAACCAATGTGGAATGGGGGGTTAAATGTGGGAGGGGGGCAAATGTGAGGAGGGCCAAATGTGGGGAGGGCCAAATGTGAGGAGGGCCAAATATGAGGAGGGTCAAATGTGGGAGGGGGCTTGCCCCCGATGGCAGTGGATCAGCTACAAATAAGCTGACTGACTCACCGCCATCGGGGGCAAGCCCCCTCCCACATTTGGCCTCATTCCACATTTAGCTCTCATTCCACATTTGGCCTCATTCCACATTTGGCCTCATTCCACATTTGGCCCTCATTCCACATTTTGATTTTTTGTGATTTTGATCTTTTGTGTTTGTGGGATTTGGCTTGGATCGCGTGACGCGAAGAACCAAACTGCCCTCCGTCGGTCAATGTGACCAGCGCCACATCGGCTTGGCTGGCGCTGATATATAGTTCATCCCTCGGTTCCCTCTGACGACGAGTGCCCCATGCTTAACAAAGGACTGTTCCTGGCTTGCGCGCTGGCCCTGCTGAGCGCCTGCGATTCTTCCGATAAACCGACTGCGCCGAGCGCGCCGGCAGCCGCGAGCAGCGTGGCGCCGAAGCCGGCCAAGGCGGCGGTGGATGTGGCGGCGCTGAAGCAGCGCTACGCCGGGCGTGAGTTGAGTGTGGTGGACGTGTCCGAGGTGCAGTTGGACGGCGCCAGCACCTTGTCGGTGAGCTTTTCCATTCCGTTGGATCCGGAGCAGAAGTTCGCCGACAAGCTGCATCTGGTGGACAGCAAGTCGGGCAAGGTCGACGGCGCCTGGGAGCTGTCGGATAACCTGATGGAGTTGCGCCTGCGCCACCTGGAGCCGCAGCGCAAGTTGGTGCTGACGGTCGACCCGGGCGTGCGCGCGGTGAATGACAACCTGTTGCCCGCCGAGTACGTCGCCCGCCTGGAAACCCGTGACCTGCAAGCCACCGTCGGTTTCGCCAGCCGTGGCACGCTGTTGCCCACGCGCCTGGCCGAGGGGTTGCCGGTGATTGCGCTGAATGTCGACAAGATCGACGTCGAATTCTTCCGGATCAAGCCCGAATCCCTGCCATCGTTCCTCGCCCAGTGGGGGCGCAATACCAGCCTGCAAAGCTATGAATCGCGCGAACTGCTGCCGCTGGCCGATCTGGTCTACGGCGGCCGCTTCGACCTGAACCCGGCGCGCAATACCCGCGAAACCCTGTTGCTGCCGATCGCCGGCCTCAAGCAACTGCAGCAGCCGGGCGTATACCTGGCGGTGATGCGGGCGTCGGGCACCTACAACTATTCGCAACCGGCCACGCTGTTCACCTTGAGTGATATCGGCCTGTCGGTTCACCGCTACGCCAATCGCCTGGATGTGTTTACCCAGGCGCTGGACGGTGGCAAGGCGCTGGATGGCGTCGACCTCGAAGTGCTCGACGCCGAGGGCCGGGTGGTGGGGCAGGGCAAGACCGAGCAGGGCGGTCACGCCGAATTGCCGTTGCCGAAAAAGGCCCAGGTGCTGCTGGCCAAGCAGGGCGAACAAACCAGCCTGTTGCGCCTGGACAGCGCCGCGCTCGATCTGGCGGAGTTCGATATCGGCGGCCAACCGTCGCACCCGCTGCAGTTCTTTGTGTTCGGCCCACGCGATCTGTATCGCCCTGGCGAAACCGTGCTGCTTAACGCCTTGCTGCGCGACAAGGACGGCAACGCGGTCAAGCCGCAGCCAGTGAGCGTCGAAGTGCGCCGCCCGGATGAGCAGGTCAGCCGCAAATTCGTCTGGGACGCCGACGCCTCCGGCCTCTATCAATATCAACTGCAATTGGCCGGCGAAGCGCCGACCGGGCGTTGGCAACTGGTGTTCGACCTGGGCGACGGCAAGCCGCAGTTGTACGAGTTCCTCGTCGAAGACTTCCTGCCCGAGCGCCTGGCGCTCGAACTCAAGGGCAGCGACACGGCATTGAGCCCGGCGGATAACCCGGTCATTCAGGTCAACGGCCGCTACCTCTACGGCGCGCCGGCGTCGGGCAACCGGGTCAGCGGGCAGGTGTATGTGCGTCCGCTGCGCGAGGCGGTGAAATCGCTGCCGGGTTACCAGTTCGGCTCCGTCACCGAAGAAGAGCTGAGCCAGGATTTCGAACTGGATGAAAGCGTGCTCGACGCCAAGGGCCAGGAAGCCCTGACCCTGGAAAGCAAATGGGCCGACGCCAAGTCGCCGCTGCAACTGATCGTGCAAGCCAGCCTGCATGAGTCGGGCGGGCGGCCGATCACCCGGCGCCTGGTGCAGCCGATCTGGCCGGCCGAGCAGTTGCCGGGCCTGCGCGGGCTGTTTGACGGCAAGGAAACCAACGGCGACGGCCCGGCGGAATTCGAAGTGCTGCTGGCCAACCAGGACGGGCAGAAACTCGCCGCGAAAAACCTCAAGGTCCGCCTGGTGCGCGAGCGCCGTGACTACTACTGGAATTACTCGGACAGCGACGGCTGGAGCTACCACTACAACGAGAAATTCCTCAACCTCGACGAACAGAGCCTGGACATCAAGGCCGGCGACACCGCCAAAGTCAGCTTCCAGGTGGAGTGGGGCCCGTACCGCGTCGAGGTCGAAGACCCGCAGACCGGGCTGGTCAGCAGCCTGCGCTTCTGGGCCGGCTACCAGGCCCAGGACAACACCGAAGGCGGCGCCGTGCGCCCCGATCAGGTCAAGCTGGCGCTGGACAAACCCGCCTATGGCGACGGCGATACCGCCAACGTCACGGTGACGCCGCCGGCGGCCGGTAAAGGCTACCTGCTGGTCGAGTCCGCCGAGGGGCCGCTGTGGTGGCAGGCGATCGACGTGCCGGCCGAGGGCAAAAGCTTCGCCGTGAAACTCGACCCGAAATGGGCGCGCCATGACCTCTACGTCAGTGCCCTGGTGATCCGCCCCGGCGAGCGCAAAGCCAACATCACCCCCAAACGGGCGGTGGGCCTGCTGCACCTGCCGCTGGATCGCACCCAGCGCAAACTGGGGCTGACCCTCACCGCGCCGGAAAAAATGCGCCCCAAACAAGCGCTGACGGTGAAAGTTACCGCGAAAAATGCCGACGGCAGCGTGCCCAAGCAGGTGCATGTGCTGGTGGCGGCGGTGGACGTGGGCATCCTCAATATCACCGAATACCCGACGCCCGATCCGTACTCCAGCCTGTTCGGCCGCAAGTCGTATGGCGTGGACCAGTTCGACATCTATGGTCAACTGATCGAAGCCGGCCAGGGCCGCCTGGCGAGCCTGGCCTTCGGCGGTGACGCCGCATTGGCCAAGGGCGGCAAACGCCCGGACACCAGCGTGACCATCGTCGCCCTGCAAAGCGCACCGGTGACGTTGAACGCGCAGGGCGAGGGTGAAGTCAGCGTCAATATCCCCGACTTCAACGGCGAGTTGCGCCTGATGGCCCAGGCCTGGAGCGATGACCGCTACGGCATGGCTGAAGCCAAAACCGTGATCGCCGCACCGCTGATTGCCGAACTGTCGGCGCCGCGCTTCCTCGCGGGCGGCGACCAGACCAGCTTGGCGCTGGACCTGTCCAACCTGTCGGGCAAGGCGCAAAAGCTCGACGTGCAACTGAGCGCCGAAGGGCAACTGGAACTGGTCGACAACGCCGCGCAATCGCTTGAACTGAAACAGGGCCAGCGCACCACGCTGCGCATCCCGGTGAAAGCCTGGGGCGGTCTGGGGCAGGGCAAGCTCAAGGTCACGGTGAATGGCCTGGACCTGCCCGGTGAAAACCTGCCGCCGTTCAGCCGCGAATGGACCTTGGGCGTGCGCCCGGCCTATCCGGCCTTGCTCAAGCACTATCGTGCGGTGCTCAAGGAGCAGCCGTGGAGCTTGCCGGCGGGGGCGCTCGATCAATTCGACAGCGCGGGGCGCGAGGCGTTGTTGAGCCTGTCGAGCCGGCCGCCGTTGAACCTCGGCGCGCAAATCAGTGCGCTCAAGGCTTACCCCTACGGTTGCCTGGAGCAGACCGCCAGCGGCCTGTACCCGTCGCTGTATGCCGACGATGCCTTGCTCAAGCGCCTGGGCATCAAGGGTGAGCCGGACACCGAGCGCAAACGCAAGATCGAGCTGGGCATCGAACGCCTGCTGGGCATGCAGCGCTACAACGGCAGCTTTGGCTTGTGGGGCGCCGATGGCGAAGAGGAATACTGGCTGACCGCCTATGTCACCGACTTCCTGCTGCGCGCCCGCGACCAGGGCTTCGCCGTGCCGCCGCAAGCCTTGAAGAAAGCCAGTGAGCGTCTGCTGCGTTATGTGCAGGAGCGCAACCTGATCGAAGTTGATTACAGCGACAACGCCGAGCACACCCGCTTCGCTGTGCAGGCCTACGCCGGCCTGGTACTGGCGCGCAGTCAGCAGGCGCCGTTGGGCGCGTTGCGCAGTCTGTTCGAGCGGCGCAGCGATGCGCGCTCCGGGTTGCCACTGGTGCAACTGGCCATCGCCTTGCAGAAGATGGGCGACCAGCCGCGCGCCGATCAAGCCTTGCTCGCAGGGCTGGCGGCGCAGCGCAATGCCAAGGAATGGCTGGCCGACTACGGCAGCCCGCTGCGCGACCAGGCGATGATCCTGGCGTTGCTCGAAGAAAACGACCTGGCCAAGGGCAAGCGTGAAGAGCGCTTGTTCACCTTGTCGGATCAATTGGCGGCCAGCCCGTACCTGTCGACCCAGGAACGCAACTCGCTGTTCCTGGCCGGGCGCCTCGGGTTCGCCCAGCCCGAGTCGAATTGGCAGGTGTCGCTCACCGGCAGCGGCGGCGTGCGCGAATTGAATAATCAACAGTCGACGCTGGCGTTGACGGGCGCGCTGCTGTCCAGCGACCTGAGCCTGCGCAATCAGGGCGAGACGCCGGTGTACCAGCAGTTGACGATCTCGGGTTATCCACAAGTGCCACCGGCCGCTGGCGGCGACAACCTGAGCATCCGCCGCGAATACCTGGGCATGAACGGCCAGCCGCTGAACCTGCGTAGCCTCAACAGCGGCGACCTGGTGCTGGTGCATCTGGCGGTCAGCGCCAAGCAGCGTGTACCGGATGCCCTGGTGGTGGACCTGCTGCCGGCAGGCCTGGAGCTGGAAAACCAGAACCTCGCGCAAAGCGCCGCAAGCCTGGAAAACGCCAGCAGCCAGGTGAAGGAATGGCGCGAGTCGATGCAGAACGCCTCGCTCAAGCATCAGGAGTTTCGTGATGACCGCTACGTGGCGGCGATGAACCTGGATGGCTATGGCACCACGCACTTGTTGTATCTGGCGCGGGCGGTGACGCCGGGGACGTATCGGGTGCCGCCGCCGCAGGTGGAGTCGATGTATCGGCCGAACTGGCAGGCGGTGGGGGAGACGCCGGTGGATCTGGTGATCAAGGGGCGTTGAAAGCTCGATGTGGAATGGGGGCTAAATGTGCAGTGGAGGCTAAATCTGGGAATGGGGCTAAATGTGGAATGAGGGCTAAATGTGGGAGGGGGCTTGCCCTCGATGGCGGTGGGTCAGTCACCTGATGCATTGACTGAAATACAGCTATCGGGGGCAAGCCCCCTCCTACAGGGATTGGTGGGGTTTTTTTGGGGTTAGTGGACTACCCAGCTGAGTAGCCACAGGCCGAGCATCAGCCAGATGATGCCCATGATGATCGATGCGCGCATGAAGGCGCGTACCGCCGAGTACAGCAGCATCAGGCCGAGGATCAGGGTAATGATGCTGATGATGGAAGTGTCCATGCCCAAGGTACGCGACAGGCCATCGATAAAGTTGCCACCGGCGTGGGTCAAGGCACCGAAGATGCCGCTGAGGCCGTCGACGATAAAACGGATGACGGAACCGAGCGCCTGGCCCAACCATTCGAAGAAGCTTTCTACCTGCATGTGTGTGTCCTGATGAGAAGGTGGGCGTGTCTGTGCCTTTGGTTGTTATTGCGACAGGCTAGTTCCCTACAAGCATAGAGGTTTGCCCGTTTGAGTTTGCGTTTAGTTGCTCGCTGGACCCTCGCGAGCCTGCTCCTGATGATTGCCCTGCTGTGGTTGGCCGACCGCATCTGGCCCCTGCCGCTGCCCAGGGACGACCTGGCGCGGGTGGTGCTGGCCGAGGATGGCACGCCGTTGTGGCGGTTTGCCGATGCCAATGGCGTGTGGCGTTACCCGGTGCAAACCGCTGAGGTGTCGCCGTATTACCTCGATGCGTTGCTCACCTACGAGGACCGTTGGTTCTACCAGCACCCCGGCGTAAACCCGTTGGCGCTGGCGCGGGCGACGTGGCAGAACCTGACCGGTGCGCGGGTGGTGTCGGGCGGCAGCACCTTGTCGATGCAGGTCGCCCGTTTGCTCGATCCCCATTCGCGCACGTTCCACGGCAAGCTGCGCCAGCTGTGGCGCACTGCGCAGTTGGAATGGCATTTGTCCAAGGCCGAGATTCTCAACCTGTACCTGAACCGCGCACCGTTTGGCGGCACCTTGCAAGGCGTGGCGGCGGCCAGTTGGGCGTATCTGGGCAAGTCGCCGGCGCAACTGACCCACGCCGAAGCCGCCTTGCTCGCGGTGTTGCCCCAGGCGCCGAGCCGCCTGCGCCCCGACCGCCACCCCCAGCGCGCCCAGGAAGCGCGGGACAAGGTGCTGCGCCGCCTCGGCGAGTTCCAGGTATGGCCGTCATCGGCAGTGGCCGAAGCGCTGGAAGAACCGTTGCTGCTCGCGCCGCGCCTGGAGCCCAGCCTGGCGCCCTTGCTCGCCCGTCGCCTGAACCGCCCCGACAGCCCGCCGCTGATCCGCACCACCCTGGATGCCACCCTGCAACGCCGTCTCGAAGACCTGCTGCTGGGCTGGCGCGCGCGTTTGCCGGAATACACCTCGGCGGCGATCCTGGTGGTGGAGGAAGACAGCATGGCCGTGCGCGCCTACCTCGGCTCGGTGGACATCAATGATGCCAAGCGCTTCGGCCATGTGGACATGATCAGCGCCCTGCGTTCGCCGGGCTCGACCCTCAAGCCCTTCCTGTATGGCATGGCCCTGGACGACGGGCTGATTCACTCCGAATCGCTGTTGCAGGATGTGCCCAGGCGCTATGGCGATTACCGGCCGGGCAACTTTTCCATGGGCTTTACCGGCGCGGTGCCGGCGAGCACGGCGTTGTCCAGTTCGCTCAACCTGCCGGCGGTGCAGTTGCTGGAAGCCTACGGGCCGAAGCGCTTCGCCGCGCAGATGCGTATCGGCGGGGTGCCGCTGGCGCTGCCGGCGTTGGCCGAGCCGAACCTGGCGCTGATCCTGGGCGGCGCGGGCAGTCGGCTGGAAGATCTGGTGAGCGGCTACAGCGCTTTCGCCCGCGACGGCAGGAGCGCCACGATTCGATTACAGCCGGACGATACGCTTAAAGAACGGCCTTTACTGTCGCCAGGGTCCGCCTGGATTGTGCGGCGTATCCTCAGCGGCCAGGCGCGGCCCGACCGCGACCCGCGTGCTGAACTGGTGCAGCGCCCGGTGCTGGCCTGGAAAACCGGCACCAGCTACGGGTTCCGCGATGCTTGGGCGATCGGCGTGGGGCCGCGCTATTTGATCGGCGTGTGGATCGGCCGCCCCGACGGCACGCCAGTGCCGGGGCAGTTCGGCTTGGCCTCGGCCGCGCCCTTGATGTTGCAGGTACACGATGTGTTGACCAACCGCGACAGCCAGCGTGGCATCAGCGCGCCGGTCAAACCGGTGCCGGCAAACGTCGGCGTGGCGGCGATCTGCTGGCCGCTGGGCCAGCCCATGAGCCGCAGCGATCCGAATTGCCGGCGCCAGCGTTTCGCCTGGACGCTGGACAACACCACACCGCCGACCTTGCTGGCACTGGATCAACCGCTGGGTGTGGGCTTGATGGAAAGCGTCTGGGTCAACCCCAAGGGTTTGAGGGTGGACGCCCATTGCCCGGGCGCGCAGTTGAAGAACATTGCCCTGTGGCCCGCGCCGTTGGAACCCTGGCTACCGCGGGCCGAACGCCGCGACGCACGCTTGCCGGCCGCGGACCCCGATTGTCCGCCGCCGGCCCTGGCGGCGTCCTCGCCGTTGTCGATCGTCGGCGTGCGCGAAGGCGATCAACTGCGCCTGCCCGCCGCCAGCCAACAGGCGCTGCGCCTGAAGATCTCGGCGCTGGGCGGCAGCGGCCGGCGCTGGTGGTTCCTCAACGGTGCGCCGTTGGGCGACAGCGCCAACCAGGACAGCATCAACGCCAGTTTCGAGCAATTGGGCCGCTACCAGCTCAGCGTTCTCGACGAGGCCGGCCAAACCGCCCGAATCGAATTCAGCGTCGTCGACTAGACCCCATCACCGCCAAACCAGCCCCCACATTCTGATTTGCGAATCCATTCAAATGTGGGAGCAGGCTTGCCTGCGATAGCGCCCTAAAGTCCATCCCCCCGGATTCACTTGCCTTCATCCCTGATCCCCCCGAAGCTATACCCCTTCAGGAGCCCCTCATGAACCTCGAACACCTCACCGAACGCCTGCATCGCATCCGCGATACCAACGATTGGAAACAATTCCACAGCCCGAAAAACCTGGCCATGGCCGCCAGCGTGGAAATGGCCGAGTTGGTGGAAATCTTCCAATGGCTCACCGAAGACCAGTCGCGCCAGTTACCCGCCGACACACTCGCCCATGCCGGCCAGGAAGTCGGCGATATCGTGCTGTACCTGCTGTTGCTGTGCAGCGAGTTGGGCCTGGACATGAACGAGGTGGTGCGCGCCAAGCTGGCCGACAGCGAACGGCGGTTTATCCATGAGTGATCGTCACTTCGACCAACTGGCCACGCGTTTTGCCGAGAAGATCTACGGCGGCGCCAAGGGCGCGATTCGCCTGGCGGTGTTGCAGGCCGACCTCACCGAAGCCCTGCCGCAACGGCCGTTGCGTGTGCTGGATATCGGCGCGGGCCTGGGGCACATGTCGCTGTGGCTGGCCGAGCGCGGGCATCAGGTGACCCTGGCCGAACCCGCCGAGCCGATGCTGAGCGGTGCGCGCCAACGCTTCGCCGAGGCGGGGCAGAGCGCGACCTTCATCCATGCGCCCTGGCAAGACCTGCTCGGCCAACTCACCGAACCCTACGATGTGGTGCTGTGCCACGCGGTCCTCGAATGGCTGGCCGAACCCCACGCTATCCTGCCCGTGCTGCACCAGTTGACGGTGCCTGGCGGCTGGCTGTCCCTGGCGTTCTACAATCGCGATGCGCTGATTTACCGCAACCTGCTCAAAGGCCACTTCCGCAAAATGCGCAAGAACGACATGGCCGGCGAAAAACAGAGCCTGACCCCGCAGCAGCCGCTCGACCCGCGAGAGCTGGCGGCGCAACTCGAGGGGCTTTGGCAGGTCGAAAGCCAGAGCGGCGTGCGGGTGTTCCACGATTATATGCCGGTGGAATTCCAGGCCCGCGTGGCGTTGCAGGATGTGCTGGAGATGGAGCTCGCCCATCGTCGTCACCCAAGCTTTGCCGGACTTGGGCGTTATTTGCACTGGATCTGCCGTCCGGTTTAAGCGGCCCAGTCAGTGGAGGTCGAAATGCGTCGTTTCGGGTTAATCCTGTTGTTCCTTGGGCTGGGCGCCTGCTCCAGCCCCAATCCCTACGTGGCCACCTCGGCGCCGATGCCGCCGGCTCCGGCCCAGGCGGCCAGGACCTTTGATGCCAGCGCCTACCCCGCGCCGGTGCGTGACTACGGCGCCTACCGCATTTGGGCCTGGCGCAACGGCCAGTTGCCAGCGGGCACGGCCTGGGCGGACTCGGCGCAGATTGCCGAAGCGGTCAGCGGCGCCCTCGACCAGCGAGGCTTGCGCCCCCTGCACGACAACCGCGCGCCCGACCTGCTGGTGAGCGCCGACGTGCATCTGGAGAAGCGCCTCAAGCAGGTCCAGGATGACTACGGCTATGGGTACGGTGGCTACAATCGTTATGGCAATGGCTACGGCATGTACAACTCGGCGCCGATCGTGCGTACCTATGAAGTTCAGGTCGTGGTGGTGCGGGTCAATCTGTTCGATGCACGCAGCGGTCAGCCGGTGTGGAGCGCCAGCGCCGAAACCGGCAGTCAGGGCAGCCTCAGTGAGCGAGCGGATGCGTTGCGCAAGGCTGTGCAAAAGGCAATGACGGCGTATCCTCCCAGTTAACAGCTATTCTCATTTAATGCCCGGGTCGCTCGTTGGAGAACCATCATGTTTGGACGTATCGCAACGCTCGCTTTGGTCGTGCTGCTGGGCGGTTGCCAGACCAGCCAGGTCAACCACGATTTCGATGCCAGCCGGGACTTCGGCGCCTACCGCAGCTGGGCCTGGAAAGACCCGGCGCTGCAATACCGTCCCGATGATCCGCGGATCAAGAGCGACCTCACCGAACAACGTATCCGCCAGGCCGTCGGTGAACAACTCGACCAACGCGGCCTGCGCCCTGCGGCGGCGGGCACCCGGGCGGACCTGAATGCGCAGGCCTACCTGATCGTCGAAGACCGCCAGCAACAAGTCAGCACCAACTACGGCGGCGCCTGGGGCGGGCCGTGGAATGGCTACTGGGGCGCGCCGATGTACAACGAAACGCGCAACATCACCTACAAGGTGGCGACCATCCAGATCGATCTGCTCGACGGCAAGGACGGCAAACTCGTCTGGCGCGGCAGCGACGAGCAGATCATGGCCAGCTCGCCCGAGCCGCAGGATCGCAGCAACGCCATCCGCAAGACGATCGCGCGAATCCTTTCCAGCTACCCGCCGCGCTGACACGCTGTTGCCCCGAGAGGGATGAGCGGCCGGTTTCAGCCAATCGGCTGCCACCGGCCGACCATGTGCTCAATCTCCCCCGCGCCTTTCAACCACAACTGGCCACTGGAACCGGCGACGCTGGCGTGCAGGGTGACCTCGCTGGGCAGACGCACCGGTTTCTTGAATTCGACCTCTATTTCGATATTCGCCGCAGGCAGGTGCTCGCCGAGGGCGGCGAGGGTGCGCGCCTTGTTCCACAGGCCGTGGGCGATGGCTTGGGGGAAACCGAATAGTCTGGCGGTCAGGGCGCTCAAGTGGATCGGGTTGTAGTCGCCGGACACCCGGGCGTAACGACGGCCGATATCGGCCGGGGCTTTCCAGCGGGTCAGTTCGCTGACCTGGGTGGGCGTGGGCAAGGCGTCGTCCGCCGCTGCGCCGTCGAGCTTCACGCCACGGCAGAGCATGCGGCTCTGCGCTTCCCACAGCAGGCCGAGGGCATCTTCGGCGGTGGTCACCAGCTCAAACGTTGCGCCTTTGGCGTGGGGTTTGAGATGGTGTGCGTGGACGGCGATGGTCAGCTCACTCACCGCCCCCAAGGGCCGATACACACGGATGCGATTGCGCAGGTGGACCAGCCCCAACAACGGGAACGGAAACGATGGCGCCGTCAGCAGTTTTAACTGCAGGCCGAACGCCAGCACCTGCGGATACGTCGCCGGCAGCATCGGGCTGTCGGCAAAGCCACACACGTGGCGATACGCTGCCACCTGCTCGGGGTTGACGCTCACGCGGCAGCGAAACCCGTGCTCGGGCAAATGGCTGCCGGTGATCCTGCGCTTGAGCGCCGCGCGCCAGTACAACGGCATAAGCTGCGGCGGGTGGTCCAGGGTGGTCCAGTCCATGCTTACGCTCCCAGTACACTTTGCCCACACACCCGCAGTGCCTGGCCGCTGACCGCGCCGGAACCCGGCTGACCGAGCCAGGCGACCGCTTCGGCGACGTCCTGCGGCAAGCCGCCCTGGCCCAGGGAGCTCATGCGGCGCCCGGCCTCACGCAGGGCGAAGGGGATATGCGCGGTCATCTGGGTTTCGATAAAACCGGGAGCCACGGCGTTGATGCTGATCCCTCGCGCTTTCAACAGCGGCGCCCAGGCCTGGGCCAAGCCGATCAGCCCGGCCTTGCTCGCGGCATAGTTGGTTTGCCCGCGGTTGCCGGCAATCCCGCTGATGGAGGCCAGCAGCACCACGCGTGCGTTGTCGTGCAGGGTGCTGCTGTCGAGCAGGGCCTTGGTCAGCACTTGCGGCGCATTGAGGTTGACCGCCAGCACGGCGTCCCAGTATTCCGGGGTCATGTTGGCGAGGGTTTTGTCGCGGGTGATGCCGGCGTTATGGACGAGGATGTCGAGGCCGTCCGGCAGTTGTTCGATCAACTGGCGGGCGGCGTCTTCGGCACAGATGTCCAGCACGATGCTGCGCCCTCCCAGGCGCGCCGCCAGGGCTTCGAGGTCAGCCTTGGCCTGGGGCACGTCCAGCAGAATCACCTCGGCGCCGTCGCGGGCGAGGGTTTCGGCGATGGCGGCGCCAATGCCGCGCGCCGCGCCGGTGACCAGCGCCTTACGCGCGGCAAGCGGGCGGGTCCAGTCTTCGACGGGGGTGGCGCAGGCTTCCAGGCGAATCACCTGGCCCGAGATGTAGGCACTTTTGGGCGACAGGAAAAACCGCAGCGCCCCTTCCAACTGGTCCTCGGCACCTTGGCCGACCGACAGCAATTGCAATACGTCGCCGTTGCGCAGTTCTTTGGCCAGGGAGCGGCTGAACCCTTCGAGGGCGCGCTGGGCGCTGGCGGCGAACGGGTCGCTGAGACTTTCCGGCGCGCGGCCGAGGATCACCAGGTGCGCGCTGTGATCGAGGTTTTTCAGCAGGGGCTGAAAGAACTCGCGCAATTGCTTGAGCTGGTCGGTGTGTTGCAAGTCGCTGGCGTCGAACACCAGCGCCTTGAGCTTGGGGCCATGCCCGGGAATCCAGGCCGGGGCTTCCAGCGGCCCGGCGCCGTAGCTATAAATGGCCTCGGTGAGTTTGTGCGCAAACGCCAGCACCTTGGCCGCCAGTGCCCCGCCGCCGAGCAGCAGCGCGCCGTCGACCGGGCGCAGACGCCCGGCTTGCCAGCGCTCCAGGCGTACCGGTGACGGCAGGCCAATGGCGGCGACCAGGCGATGGCCGAGGCTTGAGTTGGCGAAGTCGATATAACGGTCAGACATGGAACGCTCTCCAAAGGCTGGGGTTCAAAGGGTTGACCACCTCGCGGCGGCAGTCGTTCGATTGAGCCTAGGCTAGTCTGAACGACTTACCCCACAACCGACAGGGAGCTTTCCATGACTCAATTGCGCCGTGTAGCGATCATTGGCGGTAATCGCATTCCTTTCGCCCGCTCCAATGGCCCGTATGCCACGGCGAGCAACCAGGCGATGCTGACGGCGACCCTCGAAGGCCTGATCGAGCGCTACAACCTGCACGGCCTGCGCCTGGGCGAGGTGGTCGCCGGCGCGGTGCTCAAGCACTCGCGCGACTTCAACCTGACCCGCGAATGCGTGCTGGGTTCGCGCCTGTCGCCGCAAACCCCGGCCTATGACATTCAGCAGGCCTGCGGCACCGGGCTGGAGGCGGCGTTGCTGGTGGCCAACAAGATTGCCCTGGGCCAGATCGAATGCGGGATTGCCGGTGGGGTGGACACCACGTCCGACGCACCGATCGGGGTGAACGAAGGGCTGCGCAAGATTCTGCTGCAGGCCAACCGCAGCCAATCCTTGGCGGACAAACTAAAACTTTTGTTACAACTCCGTCCCCATCACCTCAAGCCGGAGCTGCCGCGCAATGGCGAACCCCGCACCGGTTTATCCATGGGCCAGCACTGTGAGCTGATGGCGCAGACCTGGCAGATTCCGCGCGCCGAGCAAGACCAGCTCGCCCTGGAGAGCCACCAGAAAATGGCTGCGGCCTACGCCGAAGGCTGGCACAACGATTTGCTCACCCCGTTTCTGGGCCTGACCCGCGACCACAACCTGCGCCCCGACCTGACCCTGGAAAAACTTGCCGGCCTCAAGCCCGCCTTCGAGCGCAGCGCCAAAGGCACGCTCACCGCTGGCAACTCCACGCCGCTGACGGACGGCGCCTCCCTGGTGTTGCTCGGCAGCGAAGCCTGGGCCAGGGAGCGCGGCTTGCCGATCCTGGCTTACCTGCGCGATGGCGAAGCGGCGGCGGTGGATTTCGTCAACGGCGCCGAAGGCCTGTTGATGGCGCCGGTGTACGCCGTGCCGCGTTTGCTGGCGAGGAATGGCCTGACACTGCAGGACTTCGATTACTACGAGATCCACGAAGCATTCGCTGCCCAAGTGTTGTGCACGCTCAAGGCCTGGGAAGATGCGGACTACTGCAAGACGCACCTGGGGCTGGACGCGCCGCTGGGTTCGATCGACCGCAGCCGCCTCAACGTCAAGGGCAGTTCCCTGGCCGCCGGCCATCCGTTTGCCGCGACGGGCGGGCGTATCGTCGCCAACCTGGCCAAGCTGTTGGACGTCGCGGGCAAGGGGCGCGGGCTGATTTCAATCTGTGCCGCCGGAGGGCAGGGCGTGACAGCGATCATTGAACGCTGAATTGCGTGGAAAACTGGCATATTGGATGCATTCTTCGGTGGTCAAAGCTCGGTAGCCCCTCCCCGAGGCGAGCCGATTGCCGTATAACGAGTGCCATACGCGTGTTTGGTAATAAAGGACCCACAATAAAAGCTGATGAAGACTCCTAAACGCATTGAACCCCTGATCGAAGACGGTCTGGTCGACGAAGTGCTGCGCCCACTCATGAGTGGTAAAGAAGCAGCTGTTTATGTGGTGCGCTGCGGCAACGAATTGCGTTGCGCCAAGGTTTACAAGGAGGCGAACAAACGAAGTTTTCGTCAAGCGTCCGAATACCAGGAAGGCCGAAAGGTCCGTAACAGCCGGCAGGCCCGGGCCATGGCCAAGGGCTCCAAATTCGGTAAGAAAGAAACCGAAGATGCTTGGCAGAACGCCGAAGTCGCGGCGTTGTTCCGCCTGGCCGGCGCGGGCGTTCGCGTGCCCAAGCCGTATGACTTCCTTGAAGGCGTGCTGTTGATGGAGCTGGTGGCCGACGAGTACGGCGATGCGGCACCGCGCCTGAACGACGTGGCGCTGGAGCCGGACCAGGCGCGCGAGTACCACGCGTTCCTGATCTCCCAGATCGTGCTGATGCTGTGTACCGGCCTGG
This sequence comes from Pseudomonas sp. GV105, assembly GCF_003058185.1. Taxonomy (NCBI): domain Bacteria; kingdom Pseudomonadati; phylum Pseudomonadota; class Gammaproteobacteria; order Pseudomonadales; family Pseudomonadaceae; genus Pseudomonas; species Pseudomonas sp. GV105. Next base: position 22,203 of record NZ_QBUF01000023.1, on the reverse strand, counting down.
TGCATGGTGACCTGTCGGAGTTCAACGTACTGCTCACGCCGACCGGCCCGGTGATCATCGACCTGCCCCAGGCGGTGGATGCGGCGGGCAACAACCACGCGTTCAACATGCTGGAGCGGGATGTGGGCAACATGGCTTCCTACTTCGGGCGCTTTGCCCCGGAGCTGAAGAAGACCAAGTACGCCAAGGAAATGTGGGCGCTGTACGAAGCCGGCACCTTGCACCCGGCCAGCATCTTGACCGGCGAGTTCGACGAACCGGAAGAACTGGCCGACGTGGGCGGCGTGATCCGCGAGATCGAAGCGGCGCGACTGGACGAAGAGCGGCGCCAGGCGGCTCGCGCGGCGGATGATGCGCCACCGAGCAAAACGCCTGACGAACCACCGCCACCGCCTTGGATGCAGTGACCCCCAAGCTGTTGTCGATATAAACAGTGTGGAAGTGATCTTCAAACAATTGGAGATCTAAAAAGTGTAGAAGTGATCTTCAGGTAATTGGAGATCTAAATGTGGGAGGGGGCTTGCCCCCGATAGCGCCATGTCAGTCGATACGTATATTGACTGATCCACCGCTATCGGGGGCAAGCCCCCTCCCACATTGGTTTTGTGTACACCCCTTACCCCCTTCAGGCGCAGCAACCTCCCGACGTGTAGAAGTGATCTTCAGGCAATAGAAGATCTAAAAATGTGGGAGGGGGCTTGCCCCCGATAGCGCCGTGTCAGTCGATACGTATATTGACTGGTCCACCGCTATCGGGGGCAAGCCCCCTCCCACATTGGTTTTGTGTACACCCCTTACCCCTTCAGGCGCAGCAACCACCCGACGCCAATTCCTTGAGAATCGGACAGTCCGGCCGATGATCGCCGTGGCAGTGTTCCACCAGGTCCTGCAACGTATCGCGCAACTGCCCCAGCTCCAGAATCTTTTGGTTCAGCTCCTCGATATGCTGGCGCGCCAAGGCCTTCACATCGGCGCTGGCCCGTTGCCGGTCCTGCCACAACGTCAGCAGCTTGCCGACTTCTTCCAATGAAAACCCCAGGTCCCGCGAGCGCTTGATGAACGCCAGGGTGTGCAAATCGTCGGCACCGTACACGCGATAGCCGCTCTCGGTGCGATGGGCGGCTTTGAGCAGGCCGATGGATTCGTAGTAGCGAATCATCTTGGCGCTCAAACCGCTTGAACGCGCCGCCTGGCCGATGTTCATGCTCATGGATGTGGGTCCTCCAGATCCTTGGGTTTCCAGGTTTTCAACAACAGCGCATTGCTCACCACGCTGACGCTGGACAAGGCCATCGCCGCGCCGGCCAACACCGGGTTGAGCAGGCCGAACGCCGCCAGGGGAATACCGATCAAGTTATACACAAAGGCCCAGAACAGGTTCTGGCGGATCTTCGCGTAGGTCTTGCGGCTGATCTCCAGCGCGGCCGGCACCAGGCGTGGATCGCCGCGCATCAGGGTGATGCCGGCAGCGTGCATGGCCACGTCGGTGCCGCCGCCCATGGCGATGCCGATGTCGGCGGCGGCCAGGGCCGGGGCGTCGTTGATGCCGTCGCCGACCATCGCCACCACGCCGGTTTTTTTCAGTTCGGCGACGGTGGCGGCTTTGTCGGCCGGGAGCACTTCGGCGTGGACGTCGTCGATGCCCAGCGCCTGGGCGACTACCCGCGCACTGCCGCGATTATCGCCGGTGAGCAAATGGCTGCTGATGTGCCGCGCCTTGAGTTGGGCCACGGCTTCCAGCGCGCCGGGCTTGAGAGTGTCGCCGAATGCGAACAGCCCGAGTACCCGCGGTTGCGCGCCTTGCTCGATCAGCCAGGACAAGGTGCGGCCCTCGGCTTCCCAGGCCTTGGCCGAAGCGTTCAGTGCGCCCGCGTCCAGCCCGTTGTCTTCCAGCAGACGGCGGTTGCCCAGGGCCAGCGGCCGACCGTCGAGGGTGCCGGCAATGCCGCGCCCGGTCAGGGACTGGCTGGCGCTCACATCGGCCACGTTCAGCCCTCGTTCGTGGCAGGCATCCAGCACCGCCTTGGCCAGCGGGTGTTCGCTGCCGCGTTGCAAGGCGCCGGCCTGTTGCAGCAGCAGCGGTTCGTTGCCGTCGACTGCCGCCAAGTGGGCGATCTTCGGCGTGCCGGAAGTGAGCGTGCCGGTTTTGTCGAATACCACCGCGCTGACGGCGTGGGCGCGCTCCAGCGCTTCGGCATCCTTGATCAGGATGCCGTGACGCGCCGCCACGCCGGTGCCGGCCATGATCGCAGTTGGTGTGGCCAGGCCGAGGGCGCACGGGCAGGCGATCACCAGCACGGCGACCGCATTGATGATCGCAGTCTCCAGCGAAGCGCCGTACAGCCACCAGCCGAGCAGCGTGAGCAACGCCAGCACCAGCACCGTCGGCACGAACACCTGGCTGACTTTATCCACCAGTTTCTGGATCGGTGCCTTGGCCGCCTGGGCGTCTTCCACCAGGCGGATGATGCGCGCCAGCACGCTTTCCGCGCCGAGGGCCACGGTTCGGACCAGCAAGCGCCCTTCGCCGTTGATCGCGCCACCGGTGACCTTGTCGCCCGGTTGTTTCGGCACTGGCAGGCTTTCGCCGCTGATCAGCGCTTCGTCGGCATGGCTTTGGCCGTCCACCACTTCCCCGTCCACCGGGAAGCGCTCGCCGGGTTTGACCAGCACGTGGTCGCCGAGCTTGAGCGCGTTGATCGCGACGTCTTCTTCGCGGCCGTCAACCACCCGAATCGCGCGCTCCGGGCGCAAGGCTTCCAGGGCCCGGATGGCGCTGGCGGTCTGGCGTTTGGCGCGGCTTTCCAGGTATTTGCCGAGCAGCACCAGGGCGATCACCACCGCCGAGGCTTCGAAATACAGGTGCGGCATGCTGCCGGCGGGCGCGGTGAGCCATTCATACAGGCTCAGACCGTAACCGGCGCTGGTGCCGATCGCGACCAGCAAGTCCATATTGCCGGCGCCGGCGCGCACGGCTTTCCACGCGGCGATGTAAAAGCGCGCACCGAAGATGAACTGCACCGGTGTGGCCAGGGCGAACTGGACCCAGGCCGGCAGCATCCAGTGCAGGCCGAAGGGCTGTGCCAGCATCGGCAGCACCAGCGGCAACGCGAGCACAATCGCCAGCAGCAGCGCCCAACGCTCGTGGTGCAGGCGCTGGGCTTGATCGGCATCGGTCTTGGTTTCGCTTTGGGGCAGCGACGCGCTGTAGCCGGCCTTGTCGACGGCGGCGATCAGCACGGCGGGGTCCATCTGGCCGAGCACCTCGATATGGGCGCGCTCGTTGGCCAGGTTCACGCTGACACGTTGCACCCCCGGCACCTTGCCCAGCGCGCGCTCGACACGCCCGGCGCAGCTGGCGCAGGTCATGCCGCCGATGGGCAGGTCAAACGTGGTGGTTCCATTCATGGGGCAGTCCTCCTGAAGAAGTTGCCCCTAGGATCAACCTTGACCTGTGGGGAAGGTCAAGCGTCTTTAGTATTCCAATGCCGCAGGTTTGAGGTACATGCCTTCCGGGCCTTGGGCGATGCGCAACTTGCGCACGTCACCGGCCTTCAGCGTGATGTTCTGCGCGGGTGGCGCCAACAGGCCCGGCAGGCAACCCGACGATTGGCCCGGTAGCAGCTTCAGGCGCAGCGACACATTGCCGGCCGGCAGGTTGAACGAGGTGGACTGTTCCTGGAACAGGCGCCCGGCCAACTGGTCCTGGATGTACAGGCCGATCTCGCAGTTGGTCGGTACTTCCAGGCGTTCGCGGGAAATGATCAACACCGCGTAGTCTTCGGCGGCGCTGGCCATGGGCGCAGCGGCAGACAAACTCATCAGGCCGACAAGGCCAAAAAACGACCAGCGCATGGCGAATGCTCCGTGGTTCACATCAAAGATGGGTGAAGCTTGGCCGACTGCGTCACTGAATACCAGCCCGGCGGCTATTTTTGCCGCTTGACCTTGCCATCGTGGCAAGGTCGACACTGCGTCCACCCTCATTAAAGGAGTCATGTCATGCAAGTATTCAACGTTGAAGGAATGACCTGCGGCCATTGCGTCCGGGCAGTGACCCAGGCGGTGCAGAATCAGGACCCGGCAGCCGAAGTGAAAGTCGACCTGGCGGCCAAGCAAGTCAGCGTGCAAAGCCAGTTGAGCCGCGACGTGATCGCCGGCTTGATCCGTGAAGAAGGCTACAGCGTCGCCTGATTTAATAGTTAGCGAGCTATCGTAATGTTCAACGCACCCAAGCGCGGCTAGACTGTCGGGCTGCCGACATACTTGGGTGCCTGATGAACCTGCGCATACTCCTGATTTTGGGCGCCTTGAGCGCCTTCGCGCCGCTGGCGATCGACTTTTACCTGCCGGGTTTCCCGGCGATGGCGACGGCGTTCGCCACCGATGAAAAACATATCCAGCTGACCTTGGCGGTGTATTTCGGCGGCCTGGCCATCGGCCAATTGATCTACGGTCCGCTGGCGGACCGCTTTGGTCGTCGTGTGCCGCTGCTCAGCGGGGTCACGTTGTTTACGCTGGCCTCCTTCGCCTGCGCCTACGCGCCGTCTTTGGAATGGCTGATCGGCGCACGCTTCGTGCAGGCCCTCGGCGGTTGCGCGGGCATGGTGATTTCCCGCGCGGTGGTCAGCGACAAGTGTGATGTGGTGACTTCGGCCAAGGTGTATTCGCAACTGATGCTGGTGACCGGCCTGGCGCCGATCCTTGCGCCATTGGCGGGCGGGCTGATGGTCGGGGTGTGGGGCTGGCAGTCGATCTTCCTGGCGCTGACGGTGTTCAGCGTGATGGCCGCGATCGCGGTGGCGGTCGGTTTGCCGGAAACCTTTCCGGCCCATCAGCCTCGGCAACCGTTGTCCGGGTCGCTGCGCCGCTATATCGACCTGTTGTCGGACCGGGTCTACCTCGGTTACGCCCTGACCGGGGGCATTTCGATTGCCGGGATGTTTGCCTACATTGCCGGTTCACCGTTCGTATTCATCAAACTCTATGGCGTGCCCGCCGAGCATTTCGGCTGGGTATTCGGCTCCAACGCCGCCGGCTTTATCCTGATGGCCCAAGTCAATGCGCGCTTGCTCGCCAAGCGCGGGCCGGCGTTCTTGCTGTCGCGCACGGTGTGGCTCTACATGCTGGCGGCGTTGGCGCTGCTCGGCGTCGCGGCCTTGCGCACCGATGCGTTGTGGCCGTTGCTGCTGCCGCTGTTTATCTGCATCGCCAGCCTGGGCTGCATTTTGCCCAACACCTCGGCCTGCGCCATGAGCGGGCAGGGCGCGCGAGCCGGTAGCGCCTCGGCGATGCTCGGTTGCATTCAGTTCGGCGTGGCAGCGGGGGCGGCTTCGTTGGTGGGCGTGTTGCACGACGGCACGGCGATGCCGATGGCGATGGTCATCAGCTTGTGCGGGGTCTTGGCGGTGACGATTGCACTGTCGACCCAGCGCCTGCAACGGGCACGTGCCCTACAGGCGCAGGTCTGAAAGACGTCAGCCAGCGGCAGCGGAGCGTTGCTGGTCGAGTGGGAAACGGTGGGGCGCCTGGATGCGCGCTTGCAGGGTCTCGGCGAAGGCGCGGGCTTCGGCCTCACTGCGGAAGGTGATGGCTTCGCCGTCGAGACGGACCTGCCATTTATTGCCCGGGGATTTTGCTAACGCTTTTATCAGGATCTTCATTGCTGACTTCCTCACGTAAAAGAATCGTGGCAAAGGCCGCCAATATAAACCCGAATACGTTCACAATGATGACAAAGGTCAATTCCCTGACTAGTGGTGTCGTCCATCACTTACACGAATGACGGACGACACTGACAGACCTCTTTCAGAACCCTTCCAGCACGATCTTACCCTTGGCCTTGCCGCTTTCGAGCAGCGCGTGGGCGCGGCGTAGGTTCTCGGCGTTGATCACGCCGAAGTGCTCGCCCACGGTAGTTTTCAGGGTGCCGGCATCGATCAGCTCGGCGACGCGATTGAGCAGGTTGTGTTGCTCGATCATGTCCGGCGTCTGGAACATCGAGCGGGTGTACATGAACTCCCAATGCAGCGACAGGCTCTTGCGCTTGAGTTTGCTCACGTCCAGGGCCTTCGGATCGTCGATCAGCGCCAGCTTGCCTTGGGGCTGCAGGGCTTCGACCAGTTGATCCAAATGGTGGTCGGTCTGGGTCAGGCTAGCGACGTGGGTCACCTGGGCCACACCGGCGTGTTTCAGGGCTTCGCTCAGCGGCTGGCTATGGTCGATCACCAGGTCGGCGCCAAGGGCCTTGGCCCAGGCCTGGGTTTCCGGGCGCGACGCGGTGCCGATGACCTTCAGTGCGGTGAGCTGGCTGGCCAATTGGGTCAGGATCGACCCCACGCCGCCGGCAGCGCCGACGATCAGCAGGCTCTGGCCTTCGTCCTTTTTACCCTCGCGCACTTGCAGGCGTTCGAACAACAGTTCCCAGGCGGTGATGGCGGTCAGCGGCAAGGCGGCCGCGTCGGCAAAACCCAGGCTCTTGGGCATGTGGCCGACGATGCGCTCGTCCACGGTGTGCAGTTCACTGTTGCCGCCCGGGCGTACCAGGGAGCCGGCGTAGAACACTTTGTCACCGGCCTTGAACAGCGTCACTTCACTGCCGACGGCCTTGACCACACCGGCCACGTCCCAGCCGAGCACCTTGGCGGCGCCGTTTTCCGGGGCGACGTTCTGGCGGACCTTGGTGTCCACCGGGTTGACCGAGATGGCTTTGACTTCCACCAGCAGGTCGCGCGGGCCGGCGACCGGTTCCGGCAGCTCGATGTCTTGCAGGGATTGCGGATCGGTGATCGGCAGTGAGGTGTAGTAGGCAATGGCTTTCATGGGGGCTCCAGAAGTAGGGAGTTGACTGTAGGAGCGAGCTTGCTCGCGAAAAACTCACAGGGGCCGCGCTGAATCAAAAGCGCGGCGTCATCGTTTACGATTTTCGCGAGCAAGCTCGCTCCTACAAAAAAGGGCGGTGATCAGGCAAGAAATTTCAGGCGCTTGAGTTCGAAGTGCGCGAGTACGTCGGCGGCCTTGGCGCGGAAACTCTGGATGTGTGCGCTCTGGTCGTGGTCGGCCAGGGCCGCGTCGTCGCGCCAGCGTTCGAGCATGTAGAACGTCTCGGGATGTTGCAGGTCCTGGTGCAGGTCGTACTGTTCGCAACCGGCTTCCTGGCGGGTCGGTTCCAGCAGGCCGCGCAGCAGCGACTCGAGGGTGTGTTGTTGGCCAGGTTTGGCGATCAGCGTGGCGATGACGTTAAAGGCAGCGGACATATTCGACTCCTGACACGGGCTGTATGAGATGGGCAGATGATTGGCTATTTCCGATGCAGATAAAAGCGGCTAAAACAGCAGTCTGTTTCAATAATATTTTGATAATGGGTGGAATTGGATGCTGCGCTTTGATGATTTGCAGTTGTTCGTGCGCGCAGCGGACCTGGGCAGTCTGTCGGCCGCGGCGCGGGTCATGGACCTGTCGCCGGCGGTGGCCAGCGCGGCGTTGAAGCGTATCGAACAGCAACTGGGCACGCGCTTGCTGGCGCGCTCCACTCGCAGCCTGCGCCTCACCGCTGAAGGGGACGGTTTTCTCGGATATGCGCGCGCCGCGCTGAGCTCGCTGGACGAAGGGCGGCGGTTATTGGCCAGTGGCCAGGACCATGTCAGCGGTGTGCTGCAACTGTCGGCACCCTCGGATTTTGGTCGCAACCAGCTGTTGCCCTGGCTCGACGAGTTCCAGCGTGACTATACGCAACTGACGGTGCGCCTGTTGCTGGGCGACCGCATTGCCGACCTGTTCCGCCAGCCGGTGGATATCGCCCTGCGCTATGGCGAACCGGAGGATTCCAGCCTGGTCGCGCTGCCCGTCGCGCCGGATAACGTGCGCGTGCTGTGCGCGGCCCCCAGTTATCTCGAGCGCCACGGCGAACCGCGGCATCTGGAGCAACTGGCCCAGCACAATTGCCTGCTGTATATGCTCGGCACTCGCGTGCATGACCTCTGGACGTTTCATGACGGCAAACGCGAAGTCAGCCTGACTGTCGGCGGCGACCGCTTCAGTGACGATGCTGACGTGGTACGGCGATGGGCTGTCGCCGGGGTGGGCATCGCCTACAAGTCCTGGTTGGATGTGAGCAGCGACGTCCGCGCCGGACGCTTGCGCGTGATTCTGCCTGAGCTGCGCGGCGAGCGGACGCCGCTCAACCTGTTATGCGCGCATCGCGCGCAGTTGAGTAAGCCCATCAACCTGCTGCGGGAAATGCTCGTGTCCCGTTGTGCGACATTGACCGCGCAGTGGTCGGAACAATTCACCAGTGCGTAATAGCCTCCACTAAAGCCGGAAATTTCACTCAGATCCTGTCCCTATCCGCGCTGTCAGACGCCGGGGAACTGGCTGCTTGCGCACCTATACTTTGGCGCCAACCACAGCAGAGAAATGATTTAACAAGGAGTGAACACATGGAACAGGCACCTTGCATCAGTCAGATTGCCAGCTTGCTCGCCGAGCCAAAACGCACCGCCATGCTCTGGGCCTTGATGGACGGCTCGGCCAAGTCTTCCCAGGAACTGGCGACGCTCACGGGGTTGTCGCCGGCCTCGGCGAATGCCCATCTGGCGCGGCTTACCGGCGGCGGTTTGCTGCGTGTCGAAGCGCGTCGCGGCAAGCGGTTGTTTCGTGTGGCGGCGGCGGATGTCAGCACCGCCATCGATGCCTTGGCCAGCACCACCATGGCCAGTGCGGCGCGCAGCTCTCCGCAGGCTTCACCGCTGACCCTGGCGGCGCCGGCCCCGCTGCGCCATGCGCGGTTATGCCATGGGCACCTCGGCGGCGAGCTGGCGGCGCAACTGTATCAGCGGATGATCGCGGCCGGCTGGATCGAGCGCCACGAGCTCCGCACCCAAGTCACGGTCAAAGGCGCGCAGCACCTGGCCGGCCTGGGCATTTTCACCCAGGCGCTGGCCTTGCCGCTGGTGTGCGACTGTTTCGATTGGAGCCAGCAGCAACCGCACCTGGGCGGCGCGCTGGGAGCCGGGCTATTGCAACTGTTTTTGCAGTCGAACTGGATCCGTGCGGTCAACGAGTCCCGCGCCTTGCTCGTCAGCGACACCGGGTTGGCGGAAATCACCCGGTTGGCCGTGCCCGACGCGCTCTGACCTGGATGACGTCGTTCAGAGTTGCGATCAGGTCGCACCCAGCAATAACCCGGAAAAACCATGGCCCACACTCCCAGAGGGGATTATTCACACAGGGGATGGGGCATGGGTACGCACGGCTATAGCGCGGCAGAACGGCTGGAACGGTTGCCCATCAGCGGTTACCACCGAGTCATTTTTATCATCATCGCCCTGGCGTTTTTCTTCGACTCCATGGATCTGGCGATGATGACTTTCCTGCTCGGCTCGATCAAAGCCGAGTTCGGCCTGAGCACGGCCCAGGCTGGCTTGCTGGCCAGTTCGAGTTTTTTCGGCATGGTGGTGGGCGCGTCGTTGTCCGGGATGCTCGCCGATCGCTTCGGGCGCAAGCCGGTGTTCCAGTGGAGCATCGTGTTGTGGGGGATCGCCAGCTACTTATGTTCCACGGCGCAGACGGTGGAGACGCTGACGTTGTTTCGCATCCTGCTCGGCATTGGCATGGGCATGGAGTTTCCGATCGCGCAGTCGATGCTCTCGGAGCTGATTCCGGCCAAGGGGCGCGGGCGCTATATCGCGTTGATGGATGGCTTCTGGCCGTTGGGTTTTGTGGCGGCGGGGGTGCTGTCGTACTTTTTGCTGCCGCTGATCGGCTGGCGCGACATCTTCCTGGTGCTGGCGGTGCCGGCGGTGTTTGTGTTGGCGATCCGGTTTTTTATCCCGGAGTCGCCGCGCTGGCTGGAGCAGGCCGGGCGGCATGCGGCGGCGGATAAGGTGTTGCTGGGGATCGAGGCGAAAGTGCGCGACTCCCTGGGCCGCGCCGAGTTGCCGCAGCCGATTCGCCTGCCGCGGGTGGAGAGTGTGCCGGGCAACTTCTTCTCGGCGTTCCAGCAATTATGGTCGGCGCAGTATCGCCAGCGCACGATGATGATCTGGAGTGTGTGGTTCTTCGCCTTGCTCGGCTTTTATGGGCTCACTTCCTGGTTGAGTGCCTTGCTGCAGCAGTCGGGGTTTGCGGTGACCCAGTCGGTGTATTACACGGTGATCATTTCCCTGGGCGGGATTCCCGGCTTCCTGATGGCGGCCTGGCTGGTGGAGCGTTGGGGGCGCAAGCCGGTATGCGTCGTGACCTTGCTCGGCGGCGGGGTGATGGCGTTTCTGTATGGGCAAAGCGCGGTGTTTGGCGGCAATGTCGGCCTGCTGATCGCCTCGGGGTTGTTGATGCAGTTCTTTCTGTTTGGCATGTGGGCGGTGCTGTACACCTACACGCCGGAGTTGTACCCCACCTCGGCGCGAGCGACGGGGGCCGGGTTCGCTTCGGCGATCGGGCGGGTCGGGTCGTTGCTCGGGCCGTTGGTGACCGGGCTGGTGTTCCCGATTACCGGGCAGGGCGGGGTGTTTGCCCTGGGCGCATTGTGCTTTGCGGTGGCGGCGCTGGTGGTGTGGGTGTTTGGGATGGAGACGAAGGGCAAGACCCTGGAAGAGTTGAGCGAGATTTAACCGGCAATCCACAACGAATGTGGGAGCGCGCTGGCTCCCACATTGTCAGTCGCGGTTTACGCCGTCAGGGCTTCACCAGCCGCGCATCCAGGCTGTTTTGCGCCAGGCGTTTGGCCTGGTCCTGGGTCATGCCCAGGGCGGTGTACAGCGCATGGAAGTTCTCGGTGACGTAGCCGCCGAAGTACGCCGGGTCGTCCGAGTTCACCGTCACCTTCACCCCACGCTCGAGCATGTCGAGGATGTTGTGCTGGGCCATGTCGTCGAACACGCGCAGCTTGGTGTTGGACAGCGGGCACACGGTCAGCGGGATCTGTTCGTCGATGATCCGTTGCATCAGGCGCTCGTCTTCGATGGCGCGCACGCCATGGTCGATACGCTGGACTTTCAGCAGGTCGAGGGCTTCCCAGATGTACTCGGGCGGGCCTTCTTCGCCGGCGTGGGCCACGGTGAAGAAGCCTTCATTGCGGGCACGGTCGAACACGCGTTGGAACTTGCTCGGCGGGTGGCCCATTTCCGAACTGTCCAGGCCCACGGCCACGAACGCATCGCGAAACGGCAGCGCCTGGTCGAGGGTTTTCTCGGCTTCGGCTTCGCTCAAGTGGCGCAGGAAGCTGAGGATCAAGCCGCTGGTGATGCCCAGTTGCTGCTCGCCATCTTTGAGCGCGGCGGCGATGCCGTTGAGCACTACTTCGAACGGCACGCCACGGTCGGTGTGGGTTTGCGGGTCGAAGAAGGGTTCGGTGTGGATCACGTTCTGCGCTTTGCAGCGCAGCAGGTAGGCCCAGGTCAGGTCGTAGAAATCCTGGGAGGTGCGCAATACATCGGCGCCCTGGTAATACAGGTCGAGAAACTCTTGCAGGTTGTTGAAGGCGTAGGCCTTGCGCAGGGTGTCGACGTCGTTCCATGGCAGCGCAATCTTGTTGCGCTCGGCCAGGGCGAACAGCAGCTCAGGCTCCAGCGAGCCTTCCAGGTGCAGGTGCAGTTCAGCCTTGGGCAGGGCGTTGAGCCAATCGTACATGTCTAAAATCTCATCGGGTGCAATGGCGGCATTCTACAGGCCATGACTGAAATAATCGGCAAAACCTGACCAAGAGGAGAGTATTGGTTCTATTCGCGCAGGGGCGCTGCGAACTAAGATGTAACGAAACGTTAGCGATGTACTGCAGTCTGTACCCCGTCAATGACTGATTTGCCGCACAAAAGGCCCGCAATGCTCACCTCTCTCAAGCAAGAAAAATTCATGCTGCTGGCGCTGATCGCCGCCGTCGCCGCGTACCCGCTGGAGCACTGGATGCTCCACAACGGGCAAATGGTCGCGCTGCTGGCCGGCCTGGCGCTGATCGGCTTTATCGTGGTGGCGTCGATGCGCGTCGCTCACCATGCCGAGCAGTTGGCGGAAAAGGTCGGCGACCCCTACGGCACCATGATCCTGACCCTGGCCGCCGTGCTGGTGGAAGTGGTGATCCTGGCGATCATGATGAGCAACGAACCGTCGCCGACCCTGGTGCGCGACACCATCTACTCGGCGGTGATGCTCGATATCAATGGCATCCTCGGCCTGGCCGCGCTGATGGGGGGCATCAAGCACGGCGAACAGTCCTACAATGACGACTCGGCGCGCACCTACAGCGTGATGATCCTCACCGCCATGGGCGTGTCGATGGTGGTGCCGGAATTCATCCCCGAAGCGGACTGGAAGATTTACTCGGCCTTCACCATCGGCGCGATGGTGGTGCTCTACACCCTGTTCCTGCGCATGCAGGTGGGCCCGCACAGTTATTTCTTCAGCTACAGCTACCCGGATAAACGCCGCAAGACGTTGCCGGAAGAACAGGCGCCGCCGGTGAACCTGGCATTTTCCATCGGTACGCTGGTGTTCGGGGTGATTGTGATTGGCGCGCTGGCCGAGGTGATGTCCAAGACCCTCGACCTGGGCCTGGAAGGCACGGGCGCGCCGCCGGTGGTGACGGCGATTGTGGTCGCGGCCATCTCGGCGGCACCGGAGATTCTGACCGCCTTGCGCGCCGCCCTGGCCAACCGCATGCAGTCGGTGGTGAACATTGCACTGGGCGCATCGTTGTCGACGGTGATCCTGACGGTGCCGGTGATGGAAGCGATGGCGCTCTACACCGGCCAGCCGTTCCAGATGGCGATGACGCCGGTGCAAAGCGTGATGGTGTTGATCACGCTGATCGTCAGTGCGATCAACCTCAACGATGGCGAAACCAACGCCATCGAAGGGATGACCCACTTTGTGTTGTTTGCGACCTTTATCATGTTGTCGCTGTTAGGGGTGTAGGCGTGAGCTTGCTCGCGAACAATCTGAGAGCGCCGTGTGAATCAGAACACCTGCGTTAGCGTTGATGTTTTTCGCGAGCGAGCTCGCTCCTACAAAGGGTTGATCAGGTTACGGGCGGCCTGGCTGTGATCGGCAATCAAGCCTTTGAGGTCGAGGCCCTCGACCTGGCCGTCGATCACCCGCCATTGCCCGCCGATCATCACCCGGTCGGCCCGGTCGGCGCCGCACAACAGCAGCGCCGAAATCGGATCGTGACTGCCGGAGAAGCGCAGTTCGTCCAGCTTGAACAGCGCCAGATCGGCCTGCTTTCCTACGGCTAACTCACCGATATCCGAACGACCGAGCAACTGCGCCGAGCCTTTGGTCGCCCAGCCCAGCACGCCTTGCGGGGTGATTTTTTCCGCGCCATAACGCAGGCGCTGGATGTACAGCGCCTGGCGGGCTTCGAGGATCATGTTCGACGCATCGTTGGAGGCCGAACCGTCCACGCCCAGGCCGATCGGGGCACCGGCGGCGAGCAGGTCCAGGGTCGGGCAGATGCCGGAGGCCAGGCGCATGTTCGAGCTTGGGCAATGGCAGATCCCGGTGCCGGCGGCGCCCAGGCGGGCGATTTCATCCGGGTTGAAGTGAATGCCGTGGGCCAGCCAGGTGCGCGGGCCGAGCCAGCCGACGCTGTCGAGGTAGTCCACGGTGCGCAGGCCGAAGCGTTGCAAGCAGAAGTCTTCCTCGTCGAGGGTTTCCGCCAGGTGCGTGTGCAGGCGCACGTCGAGGCTCGCGGCCAGTTCGGCGCTGGCTTGCATGATTTGCGGGGTGACGGAAAACGGCGAGCAGGGCGCCAGGGCGATCTGGATCTGCGCGCCGTCGCCGCGTTCGTGGTACTGGCGGATCAGGCGCTGGCTATCGTCCAGAATCACCGCGCCCTGTTGCACGGTTTGCTGCGGCGGCAAGCCACCGTCGGCTTCGCCCAGGCTCATGGAGCCGCGAGTGAGCATGGTGCGCATGCCCAGTTCGCGCACCACGTCGACTTGCACGTCGATGGCATGTTCCAGGCCGTCCGGGAACAGGTAGTGGTGGTCTGCCGCCGTGGTGCAGCCCGAGAGCAGCAATTCCGCCAACGCGACTTTGCTGGCCAGGGCGAGTTTTTCCGGGGTCAGCCGCGCCCACACCGGGTACAGGGTCTTCAGCCACGGGAACAACGGCTGATTGACCACCGGCGCCCAGGCGCGAGTCAGGGTCTGGTAGAAGTGATGATGGGTATTGATCAGCCCCGGCAGGACCACATGTTCGCGGGCGTCGAACACCTGCGTACAGGGCTGTGCAGGCGCTTGCCCGATGCCCAGCAGTTCGCTGATCACACCGTCTTGCAGCACCAGGCCGCCACGGGCATCGAGGCCATTGGCAGTGAAAATCGCGAGGGGGTTTTTTAACCAGATACGGGTCGCAGGCATGGGCCGGCTCCTCTGAATGATGGGTTCAGGTTTGCCAGCTCAGTGTTGCCCTGTCTGCTGATCCAGGGTCGCCAGTGAAGGCGAGGTGGCTAGATTACGTGTAGTTCTAGATCCGGTCTACCGGTAGGAACGCGCTGCTTTCGAGAAGCGTGTTCCCACCTTTGATGGCGGCTTACCAGGGAATGGTATGGCCTCGGTAGTCCACGAAGTGGTGGCCGCCTTTGCCGGTGTAGGCATTTACCTGATCGAGCAGGCCGCGCACGCTGGTCTCGACGTCGATGAGTGCGTTTTCGCCGCCCATGTCGGTCTTCACCCAACCCGGGTGCAGGGAAAGCACGGTCATTTTTTGCTCGCCGAGTTGGGTGATGAAGCTGTTGGTCATCGAGTTGAGGGCGGCCTTGCTCGCCTTGTAGAGCGCCAGCTCGGAACCGTCAGGGATGGTCACGCTGCCCAGGACTGAACTCATGAACGCCAGCACGCCGGAATCTTTGCGGATCTGCCCGACAAAGCGCTGGGCCAGGTTGATCGGCGCCACGGCGTTGGTGAAGAACAACTGGCCGACTTCCGCCAGGGTGGCGTGGCCAGGTTCCTGGTTCGCCGGGCCCTTGACGCCGGCGTTGACGAACAGCAGGTCGAATGTCCGTTCCTTGAGGCGCTGGCTCAGGGCGATCACAGCTTGCTGATCGTCCATGTCGAGTTTCTCGATCTGTACCGGGCCCACGGCTTTCAGGGCGTCGGCCTTGTTCGGGTCACGCACGGTGGCGGTCACGTCCCAGCCATCCTTGAGCAATTGCTTGACCAGGCCAAGGCCCAGCCCGCGTGAGGCGCCGATGATCAGTGCGGTTTTTGGCGTAGACATGCAGAGCTTCCTTTGACGTCGCGGTTCAGGGCGTTCAGCGAACAACATTAGCAGTTTCAACGTTGCAGCAGGATACGCCCCCGGCTCAGGTCGGCAAGCTGGTTTTGCAGGGTGTCGATGTGTGCTTCGCCCAGGGCCAGTTGCAGCTCCACGCCGTTGGCGGTGAAGTGTTCCTCCAGCACCAGCCCGCCGAGTTCGGCGACCCGCAACTTGACCAGGTTCAGTTCGGAAAACCCGCAGTCGCAGCTCAACGGCACGCGGCTGATCAGCTCGATGCGCTCGGCGGTTTGCAGGCATTTGTTCGCGCCGCCGCCATACGCCCGCGCCAGCCCGCCGGTGCCCAGTTGGATGCCGCCGTACCAGCGAATCACCAGCACCACCACCTGATCGAAGCCCTGGGCCTCGATGGCGGCGAGGATCGGTCGCCCGGCGGTGCCGCCAGGTTCGCCGTCGTCGTTGCTGCGGTACTGGTCGGCGAGTTTCCAGGCCCAGCAATTGTGCGTGGCGTTCAGGTCGCTGTGCTGCTCGATGAACGCCTGGGCTTCTTGCGCGCTGGTGATCGGTGCGGCCAGGGTAATGAAGCGGCTTTTGCGAATTTCTTCGCGGAATTCGCAAAGGCCGGTGAGGGTGAAAGGCATAGGCGGTGTCGTCTAGAGGGCGGGCTTGATGCCACAGCCTTTGAGAATGATGTGGATCAGGTTGGTGCCGGCGTCTTCCATATCTTGTTTGGTCAACTTGGTGCGCCCGGTGACGCGGCAGATCTGGCTGGCGAAGTCGGCATAGTGCTGGGTGCTGCCCCACAGCAGGAAGATCAGGTGGACGGGGTCGATGGGGTCCATCTTGCCGGCATCGATCCAGGCCTGGAACACGGCCGCCCGGCCGCTGAACCAGGCGCGGTAGTCCTGGCCGAAGTATTCGGTAAGGCATTCGCCGCCGCTGATGATCTCCATGGCGAAGATCCGCGAGGCCTGGGGCTGTCGTCGGGAAAACTCCATCTTGGTGCGGATGTAGCGGGTGAGGGCTACGGCCGGGTCGTCCTCGGCGGTCAGCGCGTTGAAGGTGCTGTCCCACAGTTCGAGGATATTGCTGAGCACCGCGACGTACAGGCCCATCTTGTTGGTGAAGTAGTAGTGCAAGTTGGCCTTCGGCAACCCGGCGCTGGCAGCGATGGTGTTCATGCTGGTGCCCTTGTAGCCGTGACGCGCGAACTCGTCTTCGGCCGCTTGAAGAATCGCTTGCTCGTTCTTTTGCCGAATGCGGCTGGCGGGCTTCCCGGCGTGGGTGCTGTGGGCAGGAACTTCGAGGCTCATGGAGGTTTCCGTGCTGATCGATAGAGACGATGTATGCACAGATAACCCACCCTCAAGCCTCAGACAAGTCCTGATGCAATAAAACCCTCAAAGCGGTTCCAGCGTATCGCCATGTGGCGCGCCGTTTGCTGCGGGGCTCGCTTTGGCTTCCGGCAGTAACAGGCACAACGCGATTGCGGT
This sequence comes from Pseudomonas sp. GV105, assembly GCF_003058185.1. Lineage (NCBI taxonomy): Bacteria > Pseudomonadati > Pseudomonadota > Gammaproteobacteria > Pseudomonadales > Pseudomonadaceae > Pseudomonas > Pseudomonas sp. GV105. Next base: position 5,497 of record NZ_QBUF01000023.1, on the reverse strand, counting down.
CAGCCCGCCGCTGGTGATGGCCGAGTCGAACAGGTTTTGCACCAGCGTCGGCATCAAGTGCAGCAGGTTCGGTTGGGCGGCAATGCCCAGGCCGACGCCGAACGAGGTGGCGATGATCAGCATGCTGCGTCGGTCCAGCGGCGCCTGGGCGAGAATACGCACGCCGGCCGCCGCCACGCTGCCGAACATCACCAGGGTCGCGCCGCCCAATACCGGTTTGGGGATTTGCTGCAGCACCGCGCCGATCGATGGAAACAAGCCGAGGCAAAACAGCACCACGCCGATGTACAGGCCGACATAGCGGCTGGCCACACCGGTGAGTTGGATCACGCCATTGTTCTGGGCGAACGTGGTGTTGGGGAACGCGCTGAAGGTGGCGGCGATCATGCAGCTCACCCCGTCGCCGAGTACGCCGCCCTTGAGCCGGTTTATATAAGACGGGCCGCTGATGGGCTGGCGGGCGATCATGCAGTTGGCGGTGAGGTCACCCACGGTTTCGATGCTGCTGATCAGATAAATCAGCGCGATGGGTAGGAAGGCGCTCCAGTCGAAGTTGAAACCATAACGAAACGGCATCGGCAGGCTGATCAACGGCAGGTCGGGCAGGGCCTGGGGCACCAGTTTGCCGCTGAACCAGGCCGCGAGGCTGCCGAGGGCCAGGCCGATGATGATCGCCGAGAGGCGTACCCAGGGTGTGTTCGAGCGGTTGAGCAGGATGATCGTCAACACCACGAACAGGCCCAGTGCCAGGTTGATGGGCGCGCCGAAATCGGCGGCATTGAACCCACCGCCGAGGTCGGTGATACCCACTTTGATCAGGCTGATGCCGATCAGGGTAATCACGATCCCGGTGACCAGCGGCGTGATCACCCGGCGCAGTTGCCCGATAAAACGGCTCAGCACGATTTGTACGGCGGCGCCGAAAAAGCACACGCCGAAGATCATCGCCAGGATGTCTTCCGGGCTGCCGCCGCGTTGCTTGACCAGGAAGCCCGCCGACAGCACGGCGCCGAGAAACGCAAAGCTGGTGCCCTGCAGGCAGATCATGCCGGCGCCGATGCCAAACGGCCTACGCGCCTGGATGAAGGTGCCGACACCGGACACCATCAGCGCCATGCTGATCAGGTACGGCAGGTGAGCCGCCAGGCCCAGGGTCGAGCCGATGATCAGCGGCGGCGTGATGATGCCGACGAAGGCGGCCAATACATGTTGCAGGGCGGCCAGTAGGGCGGGCAGGGGTTTTGGGCGGTCGTTGAGGCCGTAGATCAGGTCGCTGGGGCTGGACGTTTCTGGTGGCATGGCGGGCAAACTCGAGTCGGACGGTTCTAGGTCCTTGTGCTCTTGCAAAAAGCTGTCCACTTGCTCAGCTTTTTGTGCGAGGCCCGAATTAGCGGGTTGCCGCCAGGCTGTCGAGGAAACTTTCCAGCACCAAATGAGGGCGCCGCCCCTTGCGCGTGACCGATGCCAGGCTTAAATCGTAAAAACGTGTAGCCGGTTTCAGCGCGCGTAGTCGGCCTTGTTGCACCCACAGGCTGGCGTAGTGATCGGGCAGGTAGCCGATGTAGCGGCCGGTGAGGATCAGGAACGCCATGCCTTCGCGGTCCGAAGCGCTGGCGGTGCAGTTGAGGGCCTGGTAGTGGGCCTGGATCTCGGCGGGCAGGCGGAAGGTGGGGGCGATCGCATCCTGGTCGTCGATGCGTCCATCCTCCAACTGCTTGTCGTCGGCATAGAACAGCGGGTGGCCGACGGCGCAGTAGAGCAGCGAGCGTTCGCTGTACAGCGCCTGGTATTCCAGGCCGGACAGCGCGCTGGCCTGGGGCACCACGCCGACATGCAGGCGGCCGTCGAGCACGCCTTGTTCCACTTCATTGGGGGCAATCATGCGGATCTGGATCTGCACGTCCGGGCCGCGTTCCTTCAATTGCGCCAGGGCATGGGTGATACGCATGTGGGGCAGGGTGACGAGGTTGTCGGTGAGGCCGATGATCAGTTCGCCGCGCAAATGCTGGTGCAGGCCGTTGACCTCGGTGCGAAAGCTTTCCAGGGCGCTCAAGAGTTGCAGTGCCGACTGATAGACCTCGCGGCCTTCCTCGGTCAGCGAGAATCCGGCACGCCCGCGCTGGCACAGGCGCAATCCCAGGCGTTGCTCCAGATCGCTCATTTGCTGGCTGATGGCCGAGCGGCCGATGCCGAGCACGGTCTCCGCCGCCGAGAAGCCGCCACACTCCACCACGCTGCGAAAGATGCGCAGCAGGCGAATATCGAAGTCGCTGACTTGGGCCAGGGGGTCGGGTCGACGGATGCTCATAGTTTAGTCAGGGCCTGACTGAAGGTTAGAAGAGTTGGATTTCACAGACTTTATCCCCGTGGCAATTTAGCTGCAAGAACGCTTTTCAATCCCGGCGCTGCTTTTTGCCTTGCGAGGTTTTGCTGATGAACATGTCCGAAAACGCCCCTTCGTCCCTGGCCAGCCAACTGAAGTTGGACGCTCACTGGATGCCTTACACCGCCAACCGTAACTTCCAGCGTGACCCGCGCCTGATCGTGGCCGCCGAAGGCAGCTGGTTGACCGATGACAAGGGCCGCAAGGTCTACGATTCGTTGTCGGGGCTGTGGACCTGCGGCGCCGGGCACACCCGCAAGGAAATCCAGGAAGCGGTCGCCAAGCAACTGGGCACGCTGGACTACTCGCCGGGCTTCCAATACGGTCATCCGCTGTCGTTTCAACTGGCGGAAAAAATCACCGACCTGACCCCGGGTAACCTCAACCATGTGTTCTTCACCGACTCCGGTTCCGAGTGCGCCGATACGGCGGTGAAGATGGTGCGTGCGTACTGGCGCCTAAAAGGCCAGTCTACCAAGACCAAGATGATCGGCCGCGCCCGTGGCTATCACGGGGTGAACATCGCCGGCACCAGCCTGGGCGGCGTCAACGGCAACCGTAAGATGTTTGGTCAGGCGATGATGGATGTTGACCATCTGCCTCACACCTTGCTGGCGAGCAATGCGTTCTCGCGCGGCATGCCGGAGCAGGGCGGTATTGCCCTGGCCGATGAACTGCTCAAGTTGATCGAGTTGCACGACGCGTCGAACATCGCTGCCGTTTTTGTCGAGCCGATGGCCGGCTCCGCTGGCGTGCTGGTGCCGCCACAGGGTTACCTCAAGCGTCTGCGTGAAATCTGCGACCAGCACAACATCCTGTTGGTGTTCGACGAAGTGATCACCGGTTTCGGCCGTACCGGCTCGATGTTCGGCGCCGACAGCTTCGGCGTGACCCCGGACCTGATGTGCATCGCCAAGCAAGTCACCAACGGTGCGATCCCGATGGGCGCGGTGATTGCCAGCAGCGAGATCTATCAGACCTTCATGAACCAGGCGACGCCGGAATACGCGGTGGAATTCCCCCACGGCTACACCTACTCGGCACATCCGGTAGCCTGCGCGGCTGGCCTGGCGGCATTGGACCTGCTGCAGAAGGAAAACCTGGTGCAGAGCGTAGCCGAAGTCGCTCCGCACTTTGAGAATGCGCTGCATGGTTTGAAGGGCAGCAAGAACGTGATCGACATCCGCAACTACGGTCTGGCCGGCGCGATCCAGATTGCCCCGCGTGACGGTGATGCCATCGTGCGTCCGTTCGAGGCTGGCATGGCCTTGTGGAAAGCCGGTTTCTACGTGCGTTTTGGCGGCGACACCCTGCAGTTCGGGCCAACCTTCAACAGCAAGCCGCAGGACCTGGATCGCCTGTTCGATGCCGTCGGCGAAGTGCTGAACAAGATCGACTGATTTCTCCTTCTATATAGAACAACTTTTCAGGAGCCCTGCATGAGCCTTATCCAGCATTTGATCGACGGCCAATTGGTCAGCGAATCCGGTCGCACCGCCGATGTGTACAACCCGTCCACCGGCCAGGTGATTCACCAGGTGCCGCTGGCCAGTCGCGAAACTATCCAGCGCGCGATCGACTCGGCCAAGGCCGCATTCCCGGCCTGGCGTAATACGCCGGCGGCCAGGCGTGCCCAGGTGATGTACCGTTTCAAGCAGTTGCTGGAGCAGAACGAAGCGCGCATCTCGCAGTTGATCAGCGAGGAGCACGGCAAGACCCTGGAAGACGCGGCGGGGGAATTGAAGCGTGGCATCGAGAACGTGGAGTATGCGTGCTCGGCGCCGGAAATTCTCAAGGGCGAGTACAGCCGCAATGTGGGGCCGAACATCGATGCCTGGTCGGATTTCCAGCCGTTGGGCGTAGTGGCCGGGATTACCCCGTTCAACTTCCCGGCGATGGTGCCGTTGTGGATGTACCCGCTGGCGATCGTCTGCGGCAACTGCTTTATCCTCAAGCCGTCGGAGCGTGATCCGAGTTCGACGCTGCTGATCGCGCAATTGCTGCAGGAGGCCGGCCTGCCTAAGGGCGTGCTGAGCGTGGTGCATGGCGACAAGGGCGCGGTGGATGCGCTGATCGAAGCGCCGGAGGTCAAGGCCTTGAGCTTTGTGGGTTCGACGCCGATTGCCGAGTACATCTACGCCGAAGCGACCAAGCGCGGCAAACGCGTGCAAGCGCTGGGCGGCGCGAAGAACCATGCGGTGCTGATGCCGGATGCCGATCTGGATAATGCGGTCAGTGCCTTGATGGGCGCGGCCTACGGTTCCTGCGGCGAGCGTTGCATGGCGATCTCGGTGGCGGTGTGTGTGGGTGACCAGGTGGCGGATGCATTGATCGCCAAGTTGGTGCCGCAGGTCAAGGCGCTGAAGATTGGCGCGGGCACCTCGTGCGGCCTGGATATGGGGCCGCTGGTCACCGGCCAGGCGCGGGATAAGGTCAGCGGCTATATAGAAGACGGTGTGGCCGCGGGCGCTGAGCTGGTGGTCGATGGTCGTGGCTTGAGCGTTGCCGGGCATGAGCAGGGGTTCTTCCTCGGTGGCAGTTTGTTTGACCGCGTGACGCCGCAGATGCGTATCTATAAAGAAGAGATCTTCGGGCCAGTGTTGTGCGTGGTGCGGGTCAATAGCCTGGAAGCGGCGATGCAACTGATCAACGATCACGAGTATGGCAACGGCACATGCATCTTCACCCGTGACGGTGAAGCGGCGCGTCTGTTCTGTGACGAGATTGAAGTGGGCATGGTCGGCGTGAACGTTCCACTGCCGGTGCCGGTGGCCTACCACAGCTTTGGCGGCTGGAAGCGCTCGCTGTTTGGCGACTTGCATGCTTACGGGCCGGATGGCGTGCGTTTCTATACCCGGCGCAAGGCCATTACCCAGCGCTGGCCGCAACGGGCCAGTCATGAAGCGTCACAGTTTGCCTTCCCTAGCTTGTAAGACGCGTTGAAAGCCGGCCCCTTGGGGCCGGCTTTCGCGTTTTTGCGGCCTTTTTGACCGATATGACAGAATTGTGAAGAAAGGTGTTGACGGCAAATCCTGGACGTCTATAATTCGCCCCACTTCCGGCGCAGTCGAAACGGAAAACTCCTTGGTAAACAAAGAGTTACGCAAGATTCGA
>NZ_QBUF01000022.1:38048-63935 GCF_003058185.1 Pseudomonas sp. GV105 | reverse complement strand
GTGAAACCATGTTCCTTGCCGGCCTTTTCGGCGAAGGCCCATTCGGTCTGGAACCAGGGTTCTTCGGCTTGTTTGACCAGGAAGCCGATTTTTACTGCTTCAGCGGCCAGCGACAGCCCACTCAAGCTGATGGCCGAGACCGCCACAGCGGCGCAGCACAAGGAACGGATAGCACGACGACGATTCATACGGTTGACTCCTTATTGTTGTTTTCTTTTTTTTGTAGGAGCGAGCTTGCTCGCGAAAAGCCAGAGAGCGCCGCGTGCATTCAGGATGCGCGCGTCATCGTTAACGTTTTTCGCGAGCAAGCTCGCTCCTACAGGGGTAAAGCGGTGAAGCGGTATAGCGTTCAGCCAGCAAAGCGGTGACACGGTTTGCCGGGCACATCGACCTCCATGGCCAACACCGCACCGTCCAAGGGGTGATCCAAGGGGCTGGCGGCGCTGGTGATGTACAGGGTGGTGAGGTCGGGCCCGCCGAACACGCAACTGGTGGGGCGGCTGACGGGCAGTTCGACGATGCGATCGACTTCACCGTCCGGCGTCAGGCGCAGCAGGCAACTGCCGTTCCAGCGCGCGTTCCAGATGTAGCCCTGACTGTCCATCGCCGACCCGTCCGGCCCGCCGCGCCCATGCGGGCCGAACCAGGGCTGGGCGGGGTCGAGTTGGCCGTTCGCTTGGATCGCATGCCGATACAGCGTGCCGTCGAGGCTGTCGCCGAAATGCACCTGGCGGCCGTCGTCGCTCCACAGCAAGGTGTTGGGAATACCCAGGCCGTGCAGCAACGGCGTGACCCGCGCATCGGCATCCACACGAAACAGCCCGCCGGAACGTCGCGTAACGGGCAGGTCTTCGCCGTGCTCGCCGATGTTGTTCTGCATGGTGCCCAGCCACAGGCGGCCCTGGGCATCGCAGCGCGCTTCATTGCCACGGTTGCCCGCGTGCGGGTCGGCCACGCAGAACAGGCTCAAGGCGGCGCTCGCCAGGTCCAGTCGGTAGACGCCGCTGCTCAAGGTCACCAGCGCATCGCCGCGTTCACACGGGATAAACGCGGACACATGCTCCGGCAACCGCCAGGCCTGCAACTGCCCGTCCAGCAGGCGCAGCGCCTGTTTGCCAGCGATGTCGACCCAATACAGGGCCTGGGTGGGCACGTCCCAGAACGGGCCCTCCCCCAGTTGCGCACGGTGTGCGCTGACGGCGTGAAACGACATGTTGCCTCCTGGATTGTTATTGTTCTCAGGTGCGCGTTACAGCGAGTCGCGTGACGGTGTGCCATCCACCAGGCGCTGGATACGCAACGGGTTGGCGTTTTTCAACGCGTCGGGCAGCAGGCTGTCCGGGTAGTTCTGGAAACACACCGGGCGCAGGAAGCGGTCGATGGCCAGGCTGCCGACCGAGGTGCCACGCGCATCCGACGTCGCCGGGTACGGCCCGCCATGCACCATCGCATCGCAGACTTCCACGCCGGTCGGGTAACCATTGAGCAGGATACGCCCGACTTTCTGCTCCAGCAGCGGCGTGAGTTCGGCGAACTGTTGCAGGTCGGCCGGCTCGCCGATGATCGTCGCCGTGAGCTGGCCGTGCAGGCCATGCAAGGCGGCGCTGAGCTGGGCCTGGTCGGCGACTTCGACGAACACCGTGGTGGGGCCGAACACTTCCTCTTGCAGCACTTCATCGCCGTCGATCAGCAGGCTGACATCGGCCTTGAACAACTGCGGCCGCGCCTGTTGCCCGGCTTGAGCCTGACCGGCCAGGTGTTGGATGCCGGGGTGCGCCAGCAGTTTTTGCAGGCCCTTGTCATAGCTGCTCAAGGTGCCGGCATTGAGCATGGTCTGCGCCGGCTGATCGCCGATCAGTTGCGCCACCTGCTGGGTGAACGCGCTGAAGGCCGGCGACGCGAGGCCGATCACCAGACCGGGGTTGGTACAGAACTGGCCGCAGCCTTGCACCACCGAGGCAGTCAGCTCGCGTGCCACGGTTTCGGCCCGCGCCTGCAGGGCCTGGGGCAACACGATGACCGGGTTGATGCTCGACATCTCGGCGAATACCGGGATCGGCTGCGGACGCGCTGCCGCCATGTCGCACAGGGCGCGCCCGCCCTTGAGCGAGCCGGTAAAGCCGACTGCCTGGATCGCCGGGTGCTTGACCAGCGCTTCACCGACACCGCCGCCGAAGATCATGTTGAACACGCCCGCCGGCATCTCGGTGGTCTCGGCTGCGCGAATGATCGCATCGGCGACGCGCTCGGCCGTGGCCATATGCCCACTGTGGGCCTTGAACACCACCGGGCAGCCGGCCGCCAGCGCGGCGGCGGTATCCCCGCCCGCCGTGGAAAACGCCAGGGGGAAGTTGCTCGCGCCAAACACCGCAACCGGGCCCAGGCCGATGCGGTACTGGCGCAGGTCCGGGCGTGGCAGCGGCTGGCGATCCGGCAGTGCCTTGTCGATGCGCGCGCCGTAGAAATCGCCGCGACGCAACACCGTGGCGAACAGCCGCATCTGCCCGCTGGTGCGGCCGCGCTCGCCTTTGATACGCGCAGCGGGCAGCGCGGTTTCACGGCAGACCAGTTCGACGAAGGCATCGCCCAGCGCGTCCAGCTCATCGGCGATCGCGTCAAGGAACTGCGCGCGGCGCGATGCACTCAGGGCGCGGTACGCCGGGTAAGCCGCTGCCGCGGCCTTGGCGGCGGCGTCGACTTCCTGCGGGGTCGCCTGGTAGAAATCCTGGGGCAAGGCTTCGCCGGTCGCCGCATCGACGCTCTGCAGCTTGAGGCTGCCGTTGGCGCTGCGCTGGCCGCCGATGTAGTTGTGACCAAGGAACTGGGGCATGTGGCTCTCCTTTAAAGGGTGATGACGTCGCCGGGTTCGAAGACGGCGTCGGCACTGCCGACACGATTGACAAGCGGCGCGCCGAACTCGGCCTGGCTGATCTCGAACACATCGCCCGGTTGGGTACGTATACCGTCGGCGAATGACAGGGTGGCGGTGCCGAAGAAATGAATGTGTACATCGCCGGGTTTGAGGAACTGGCTGTACTTGAAGTGGTGGTACTCAAGGTTTTCCAGACTGTGGCACATATTGGCCTCGCCACTGAGGAACTCGTTCTGCCAGATCGCCTCGCCGTTGCGCAGGATGCGGCTGGTGCCCGCAAGATGCCGGGGCAACTCGCCCACGCGCAACTCCGGGCCGTAGCTGCAACTGCGCAGTTTGGAATGGGCCAGGTACAGGTAGTTCTTGCGTTCCATCACATGGTCGGAGAACTCGTTGCCCACCGCGAAACCCAGGCGATAGGGCTTGCGGTCGTGGCCGATCACATACAGCCCGCCGATCTCCGGCTCTTCGCCGGCGTCTTCGGCAAAGGGCGGCACCGGGAACGCCGCGCCGGGGCGCACCACGATGCTGCCATCGCCCTTGTAGAACCACTCCGGCTGCACGCCCGCCTGGCCGGCCGCCGGTTTGCCGCCTTCCACGCCCCACTTGAAGATACGCATGGTGTCGGTCAACGCGCTGTCGTCACCGGCCTGCTGGTGCATCTTGTCCCGCGCCGACGCGCTGCCCAGGTGGGTCAGGCCGGTGCCGCTGATCAGCATATGGGCCGGGTCCGGGTGGTCCAGCGGTGGCAGGATCTTCAGGTCGGCCAGCAGCTCGGCGTAATGATGACTGTCGCCCAGGCCGAGGCTCTGCACCTGCTGCACCAGGCCCACGCCGGCTTCGATCGCGGCCAGCGCCAACTCGCGCACACTGTGGGCGCTAAGCACTTCGCGCACCTGGCTGCCCTCCACCACGCCGACCCGGCGCTCGCCGTTGGACACCTCGAACTGAACTAAACGCATGAAACTTCTCCTCGATTAAGTACGTGTGGCGCCACGGGCACTGGCGGCAAATTGCTCGGCAGGCAGCACATGCTTGCGCTCCAGCACGCGGTAGACCACGCCGGTCAAGACCAGCCCGAACACCATCACCAGGGACAAAAAGTACAAGCCCGAAGCCAGGTTGCCGGTGTATTCCTTGAGCGCGCCGATCACGAACGGGCCGATGTAGCCGCCGAGGTTGCCCACCGAGTTGATCAACGCAATGCCCGCTGCCGCACTGGCGCCGGCGAAAAACCGCCCCGGCAGGGTCCAGAACACCGCCGTGCAGGAAAACAGTGCGAACGCCGCCAGGCACAGCGCGGCCATTTGCAGCACCGGCACACTCAGCCAGGCACTGCAGAACAGGCCGATGGCACCCAGTACATAGAGCACCGCCAGGTGGCCATAGCGGTCGTTCAAACGGTCGGAACTGCGCGGGATGATCAACAGCCCGACGATGCCGAAGATATACGGCACCGCCGACACAAAGCCGGTAACCAGGTCCGTGCCGCCGAACTGCTTGATCAGGGTCGGCAACCACAGGCCCAGGCCGTAGATGCTCAGGGTCACCGGCAGGTAGAACAGCGCCAGCAGCAACACGCGCTTGTCCTTGAGGGCGTGCAGCGGGTTGCCGTGGCGGGTCTGGCCGTAGGCTTGCAGGTCCTTGGCCAGTTCGCCGGTGAGCCAGGTTTTTTCGTCCTCGCTCATCCAGTTGACCTGCTTGGGGCCGTCCGGCAGGTAGCGCAGCACCGGCCAGGTGAGCAGGAGCGCCGGGGTGCCGATGACGATGAACAGCCATTGCCAGCCGTGCAGGCCGAGGACGCCGTCCATGCCCAGCAGGCCGCCGGACACGGGGCCGGTGATCATCATCGCGATCGGCTGGGAGAGGATGAACAGCCCGAGGATCTTGCCGCGATGGCGCACCGGGAACCACTGGGTGATGTAGTACAGAACGCCAGGAAAGAACCCGGCCTCCGCCGCGCCGAGCAGAAAGCGCATCACATAGAAGCTGTGTGGCCCCTGCACGAACGCCATGCCGATGGTGATGGCGCCCCAGGTGAGCATGATGCGCGCGAACCAGCGCCGCGCGCCGAAGCGATCGAGCATCAGGTTGCTGGGGATCTCGAACAGGAAATAGCCAATGAAGAACAGACCCGCGCCCAAACCGTAGGCCGCATCACCGATGCCGACGTCGGCGCCCATGTGCAGCTTGGCGAAGCCCACGGCGGAGCGGTCCACGTAGGCGATCAGGTACAGCAGGATGAGGAAGGGAATCAGTTTCAGCGTGATGCGCCGTATAAGCCGCAGTTCCTGGCTCATGGGGGTCGATCTCCGATTGTTGTTTTTATAGAAGCTCGGGGGACGCCTCTCGCGAAAATCCGCCAGGGCCATACCTCAGTTAAGTCAGACTATATAGTAGGACTATTTGCAAAACAACTCTTCCAAAGCTTCGATTTTGCGCTTATGTTTAAGCACGCATAGAACATATAGTCATACAATAAGAGAAACCATCATGCCTGATAAAAAGCCCGGCCTACGCTCCGCCCAGTGGTTCGGTACCGCCGACAAGAACGGCTTCATGTACCGCAGCTGGATGAAGAACCAGGGCATCGCCGACCATCAGTTCCATGGCAAACCGATCATCGGTATCTGCAATACCTGGTCGGAATTGACGCCGTGCAACGCGCATTTCCGCCAGATCGCCGAGCACGTCAAACGCGGCGTGATCGAGGCCGGCGGCTTCCCCGTGGAATTCCCGGTGTTCTCCAATGGCGAATCGAATCTGCGCCCTACCGCCATGCTCACGCGCAACCTGGCGAGCATGGACGTGGAAGAAGCGATTCGCGGCAACCCCATCGACGGCGTGGTGTTGCTGACCGGCTGCGACAAAACCACCCCGGCGCTGCTGATGGGCGCGGCCAGTTGCGACGTGCCGGCCATCGTGGTCACCGGCGGGCCGATGCTCAACGGCAAGCACAAGGGCCAGGACATCGGCTCGGGCACGGTGGTGTGGCAGCTCAGCGAACAGGTCAAGGCCGGCACCATCAGCCTGGATGACTTCCTCGCGGCCGAGGGCGGCATGTCGCGTTCGGCGGGCACCTGCAACACCATGGGCACCGCGTCGACCATGGCCTGCATGGCCGAGGCACTCGGCACCTCCCTGCCCCACAACGCGGCGATCCCGGCGGTGGATGCACGGCGTTATGTGCTGGCGCATATGTCCGGCATGCGTGCGGTGGAGATGGTGCGCGAAGACTTGAAGCTGTCGAAGATCCTCACCAAGGAAGCCTTCGAAAACGCGATTCGCGTGAACGCGGCCATCGGCGGTTCGACCAATGCGGTGATCCACCTCAAAGCCATCGCCGGGCGCATCGGCGTGGAGCTGGACCTGGACGACTGGACGCGCATCGGGCGCGGCATGCCGACCATCGTCGACCTGCAACCGTCCGGGCGTTTCTTGATGGAAGAGTTCTACTACGCCGGTGGCCTGCCGGCGGTGCTGCGCCGGCTCGGTGAAGCCAACCTGATCCCGCACCCGAACGCCTTGACCGTCAATGGCAAGTCGCTGGGCGAGAACACCAAGGACTCGCCGATCTACGGCCAGGACGAAGTGATCCGCACCCTCGACAACCCGATCCGCGCCGACGGAGGCATCTGTGTGCTGCGCGGCAACCTGGCCCCGCTGGGCGCGGTGCTCAAGCCGTCGGCCGCCAGCGCGGAGCTGATGCAGCACCGTGGCCGCGCCGTGGTGTTCGAGGATTTCGACATGTACAAGGCGCGCATCAACGACCCGGAACTGGAGGTGGACGCCCACTCGATCCTGGTCATGAAAAACTGCGGGCCCAAGGGTTATCCGGGCATGGCCGAAGTCGGCAACATGGGCCTGCCCGCCAAGCTGCTGGCCCAGGGCGTGACCGACATGGTGCGGATTTCCGATGCGCGCATGAGCGGCACGGCGTATGGCACGGTGGTCTTGCACGTCGCACCGGAAGCCGCTGCCGGCGGGCCGTTGGCTGCGGTGCGCGAAGGCGACTGGATCGAACTCGACTGCGCCAACGGGCGCTTGCACCTGGACATCCCCGACGCCGAGCTGGCGGCGCGCATGGCTGACCTGAAACCACCGCAGAAGCTGATCGTCGGCGGCTATCGCCAGCTGTACATCGACCATGTGCTGCAGGCGGACCAGGGCTGCGACTTCGATTTCCTGGTGGGTTGCCGCGGGGCCGAAGTCCCACGTCATTCCCACTAATTGGGATGCTATGATGCCGCCTATTTAGCCAGAGCATCCCTGTCGTTATGGATCACCAGCCGTCCAAGCCGCGCAAGAGCATGCATGCCCAGATCGTCCAGGACTTGGGCATGCACATCGTTTCCGGTCGCTTCAAGCCAGAAGAACGACTGCCCATGGAGGCCACGCTGTGTGAGGAGTACAAGGTCAGCCGCTCGGTATTGCGCGAGGCGACCCGGGTGCTCAGCGCCAAGGGCCTGGTGTATTCCAAGCCACGGGTAGGCGCGGTGGTGCGGCCGCGGGTGAAGTGGCACCTGCTCGACCCGGACGTACTGTCCTGGTTGATGCAGTCCACCCCCCATAGCGAGTTCTTCAACACCCTGGCCGGCGTGCGGCGCATCCTCGAACCGGAAATCGCCGCCATGGCCGCGACCACCGCGACCGCTGAAGACATCGCCACCATCGAAAAAGCCTACCTCGGCATGGAAACCGCGCAGACCCACGACGCGCTGCTACAGGCCGACCTGGACTTCCACCGTGCGATTGCCGACGCCACGCGCAACGACCTGCTGGCGTATATGTGCAACATGCTGTCGCTGCCGCTGCGCGAGTCGATCAACATCACCAACCGCCGCCCGGATATCCAGGGCCTGAGCCTGCCCCGGCACAAGGCGATCCTCACCGCGATCCAGAACCGCGATGCCCTCGGCGCCCGGCATGCCTCGCTGGTGCAACTGGACGACACGCGGGTGGCGCTGGATACGGTGATGAATGTGCTGACGCCGTTATAAGCCCCACCCTCGCTCGACAACCGTGAGGCTCGACGGCACCCGCAAGGCGGGGGCGCAAGAACACTTTCTGTCAGCCTTGGAGATCAAATGTGGGAGATGTCGAGCTTTAGCGAGGCTTCGATGGCGGCGGGCCTGCCGGCATCGGTGTGACATCTCCCACAGGTCGGGCTGAGCGGCCGCCTCAGCGATAGCGTTCCAACCAATAGGCATACGGCGCAGGCAAGGTCCAGGAGGCGTTCTCTACCCCCAGTTCCTTGGCGGCAAAGTACGCCCAATGCGGATCAGCCAGATGCGCGCGCCCCACCGAGACCAAATCCACCTGCCCGGCCTGCAACGCACCTTCAGCGAGTTGCGGCGTGCCAAACCCCCAGGCCGAAGTGACCGGGATGCCGGCTTCGCGACGCACGCGCTCAGCGATCGGCCCGAGGAACGCCGGGCCCCACGGGATCTGGGTGTCAGCAATGGTGAAGCCGACGCTGACGCTCAGCAGGTCGAGGCCACCGGCCTTGAAGCGACGGGCCAGTTCGATGGATTCGGTCAGCGTCTGCTCGTCACGGCCGTCGTATTCGATCACGCCGAAACGCGCGGTCAACGGCAGGTTTTCCGGCCAGACTTCGCGCACGGCGGCCAGGGTTTCCAGGAGGAAACGGCTGCGATTATCGAAGCTGCCGCCGTAGGCGTCGGTGCGCTGGTTGGAATGTTCGGAGAAAAAGCTCTGGCCCAGGTAACCGTGGGCGAAGTGCAGTTCGATCCATTCAAAACCGGCGTCGCGGGCACGGCGGGCGGCGTCGACGAAGTCCTGGCGCACGCGGGCGATGTCGTCCAGGGTCATGGCGCGCGGCACGTTAGGCAGGTTGGCGCCGAACGCAATGGCCGAAGGCGCAATGGTCTCCCAGCTGCGCGCATCGGAAGCGGGGATATGGTCGTCGCCTTCCCATGGGCGGTTGGCACTGGCCTTGCGACCGGCGTGGGCGATCTGAATGCCTGGCACCGCGCCAGCAGCCTTGATGGCCTTGACCATCGGCACGAACGCCTGGGCGTGGGCATCGCTCCAGATACCCGCACAACCAGGAGTGATACGGCCTTCAGGGGACACCGCGGTGGCTTCGACCACCAGCAAACCGGCGCCGCCACGGGCCATGCTGGCCAGGTGAACGTGGTGCCAGTCGTTGACGATGCCGTCGTTGGCCATGTACTGGCACATCGGCGGGATCGCGATGCGATTGCGCAAGGTCACGTCTTTGAGTTTGTAGGGTTCAAACAAGGCAGCCATCAGGCACCTCCAGGAGCGAGTGATTGATTCGATAGTTCGATGGTATTCGAACTATGGTATTCAACACCAGCCCTGTTATCATTTGTTTTATGCGAGCCTTCAAACACCCCGCCCTGCAAGACCTGACACTCGAACGCGTGCTCTACGCCTTGAGCGACCCGGTGCGCCTGGAAATCATCCGCTACCTGGCCGACGTGCCCGAGGCCACCTGCGGCGAACTGGACGGCGGACGGCCGAAATCCAGCATGTCCCACCACTTCCGCGTGCTGCGCGATGCCGGGCTGGTCCACACCCGCAGCGTCGGCACCACGCATCTGAATTCGTTGCGCGCGGATGTGCTTGAGGCGCGTTTTCCCGGGTTGCTGGCGAGTGTTCTGGCTCAGCGGTAAACGATAGGATCAGGACAGCGATCCGAGCGTATTACGTCACTGCTCTATTTTGCGGACGGGGGCGTATCGATCAGTTGTGCTCGATAGGTTTTGTAGATCTGTTGAACCTCAGGATCGTCCAGATTTTCGTAAGTTATCCCTTCTTTATCCAGGCCATCCAATCCCTTGATGCCACCTATCATCCCCGGCCATTCATCACGGTGGGCAATATCGACGACAAAGGGTTTCAAGTAATTATTCAGTTCCCCCTTGAACGGTGCCCTGAGCTCTTCGCTAAGTGCCCGAAGATAATCGTCCTTGTTCGTTTTCGACCACTCAATGGCGAACTTGGCGCGATAACAAAGCTCCATGAAAACAAGCAGAATCGTGCGCCCATTACCATCAAGAAAAGGGTGCGCAAATGCTAGTTGCCCCATCACATCGCCAGGACGCTCTCTGAAGCGCTTCTTGTTCGACGCCAGTTCAAGCGCATAGTCAATGGAGCGCTTGATCGAGCCAGGATGTTCAAAGACAGTATGCCAAGGATCGTCGTGGGAACCCTTGAATACGGCAAGATGCGGCACCAGATCATTTCGATCTTTACCCGCCCAGTGATAGAAATCAGAAAACAAGATTTCGTGTACTTTGAGGACCGACTTGTAATCAATCGGTTTTTTCTTGGCCAAATAACCCAGTGCATCTTCCATGCTCAACTCAAAGGACAGATGCTCGGACTCCTTGACCTCCATAGGATCTTTAAGCTGTAACGCGTTTTGAAGATATCCAGCGGTATCAAAATCTCCGAAAGGATCAAAACTCATGCGCTGAGTTTCTTCTTGGCGCGGCGCTTCTCCTGAAGATAACTGCCTTGAAGTGCAAGGGTTTCCGACTTGCTCAAAATACCCTTGCGCTTAAGGTTGACCAATAACTGTTCCACACCATCCAATTCGACCGCATCACCAGCCAGTCCGGTGATGGCAACCGCCATTCGGCTGATGCTGTCACGTTCAGCGGTGACATGATGCGCTTTAGCCAGCCTGCGCACTTTGCTGGCAATACTGACATCGGTTGTACTCGTCATTTGGAATCCCTCTGTTAGCTTTTCGAGCATAGCATGGTGGTGGTCCTTGCTCTCTACCCAGCTCGACGGGCGCAATCATTGATTTGACCCGGTGTACCGCCCTCCTTCACCGAACCTTTCACGGCAAACCAACGTCCGAGCTTAGGCACTGTTGCTTACCGCTCGCCGCGAGGTCTCCGTTTGAAAGCCGCCATCGTCAAAAAATACCGCCTGATCATCAAAACCATGGGTTATGTCGGTTGGGCCCTGTTCTGGCTGTTGCTGTGGGACGTCGCCGTCACCGTGGACTTCATGCTGTTTCTCACCACCAAGATCAACCTGCCGCTGATGCCCCTGACCTTGCTCGGTTCAGCGCTGGTGGTGCTGATCAGTTTTCGTAACAGCAGCGCCTACAACCGCTGGTGGGAAGCGCGCACCTTATGGGGCGCGATGGTCAACAATTCGCGCAGTTTCGCGCGGCAGGTGCTGACGCTATTGGATGACCTCGGCAACGACGTGAACCCGGTAAAGGCCACCCTGTTGCGCCGCCATGTGGCCTATGTGAACTGCCTGGCCGCCCATCTCAAGGGCCGGCCGTGCCCGGACGAGGTGCAGGCATTTATTCCGGCCGAGGAATTTGCGCGCAACGGCGCCACCAACAATTTCGCCAATGACATCCTCACCGGCTCGGCGGCGCTGTTGGCCAGGGAATACAAGGCCGGGCACCTGGACAGCATTCGCCTGGCGCGGCTGGAGTCGACGCTGGTGGATTTGTCCAACGCCCAGGGCGGCATGGAACGCATCGCCAATACCCCGCTGCCCTACCCTTACGTGTACTTCCCGCGCCTGTTCATTTCGTTGTTCTGCCTGATCGTGCCGGTGGGCCTGGTCGAATCCCTGGGCTGGTTCACCCCGCTGGCCTCCACGGTGGTGGGCTTCATGCTGCTGGCCATCGAGCGTATCGGCACCGACCTGCAAAGCCCGTTTCACTCCAGCGAACATCAGATCCAGATGGAAACCATCTGCGAAACCATCGAGAACAACCTGCAGTCGATGCAGCGCGATGCGCTGGGCGGCAACCGTATCGGCTGAACGCCTCCACGGCCTCAAGTGCGTGCCCCGACGGTCGATATAAGGGGTACGCATGGGCGCACCCCTCATAACAATACATGCGACGCTACTGTTTTCCCCTTGCCAAAACTATAAATACCCGCGGGAGAAGTCATGAATATCAAGCAAAAGCTGACCTGGGCGTTTGCGGCCATCGCGTGCGTGCCGGTTATCCTGGTGGCGGTGCTGGTGGTGCTGAACCTGCGCGAGGCGGCTGTGGCCAATTTCCTCGACAGCAGCGGCCGCGAGATCCGTCAGATCGATAACGGCATGAAGCAGTTCTTCGACGGCATCAGCCAGAACGTCGAGTACGTGGCCAAAGACCCTCGCGTTGTCGCGGCCAAGGAGCTGAAGAACTACGCCGGTGCCGACGCCGCACAAATCCCACTGACACCAACGAATAAAGAGCTGCTGGCGATATTCGAGCAGTTCGCCAAAAGCCATCCAAGCACCGCCTACCTGTCCCTGGGCCTGAGCGACGGCGGTTATGCGAGCTGGCCTGACGACACCAAACTGAACAACTACGACCCGCGTGTACGCCCCTGGTACAAAGCCGCCGTGGCCGCTCCGGGCACCACCGTGCGGACCGGGGCCTATTACTGGGCGCCGGACGATGTGGTGCTGATCGGCACGGTCCACACCGTGGTCGACGCCAGCGGCACCCTGCTCGGCGTGGTCGGCCTGGACGTCTCGCTCAAGCAGCTCACCGAACTGGTGCGCAACATCAAGCTGGGCGACAGCGGCTACCTGATGCTGGTGGAAGCCAACGGCAACGTGCTGGTGGACCCCAGCGACGCCAAGCACAACTTCAAGCCGATGGCCGAACTCGGCGCCAACTACGCCGAACTGGCCAAGCGCGGCGACGGCGTGACCCGAGTGGATATTGATGGTGTGGCTTACATGGCCAACGTGGTCAGCTCCAAAGACCTGGGCTGGCGCTTTATCGGCTTGATCAAGCGCGACGAAGTGATGGCCGACGCCACCCGCCTGACCTGGCTGATCGCAGCCATCGCAGCGGTACTCGCCGTGGTCTTCGCGATTGTCGGCGCGAGCTTCGCCAGCATGATCGTGCGCCCGATTCGCGGGGTCGCCGACGGTCTGCAAGAAATCGCCGAAGGTGAAGGCGACCTCACCCGCCAACTCAAGGTGCAAGGCAAGGACGAAACCGCTAGCCTGGCCGGCTGGTTCAACCAGTTCCTGGGCATGATCGCCCAGTTGGTACAGCGCATCGGCAGCGCATCCTCCGACCTGCAAAGCGCCGCCGCCGACACCCGCGAAGTGGCCAACAACCTGAACCAGGCCGCCGGTCGCCAACGTGAAGCCGTGGAGCTGGTGAGTACCGCATTCAACGAAATGGTGGCCACCGCCAACGAAGTCGCCCGCTCCTGCAGCGCCGCCGCGTCCAGCGCCGACGCAGGCTACCGCGATGTACACGACGGCCAGCAGCATATCGGCGAAGCCACCGGCAGCGTGCTCAAACTGAGCGAAGACCTGCAAAAGTCGACCCAGACCATGCAGCAGTTGGAGCAGGACAGCAAAAACATCAACACCATCCTCGACACGATCCGCTCGATTGCCGAGCAGACCAACCTGCTGGCGCTCAACGCGGCGATTGAAGCCGCGCGCGCCGGTGACCAGGGCCGCGGCTTCGCGGTGGTCGCCGACGAAGTGCGCGCCCTGGCCCGCCGCACCGCCGACTCCACCGGCGAGATCGACAGCCTGCTCGGCAACCTCGCGCGCCGCACCCAGGAAGTCACCCTGCAGATGCAAGGCAGCCTGCAGGTGTCGCAAACCAGTGTGGAACGCATCCAGCAGGCCCGCGACAGCTTCGACAAGATCCAAGGCTCGGTGGACTCGATCCGCGACCAGAACACCCAGATCGCCACCGCCGCCGAGGAACAGCACCAGGTCGCCGAACAGATCAACCAGCACATCGCGCAAATCCACGCCGATGCCCAACTGGTGGAAGACTTTGCCCACTCGGCGCAGACCGGCTCTGGCCGTTTGACGGATATCTCCGGGCAGCTCAAAGGCCTGGTAGGCCGCTTCAAGTTCTAACCCCCGCCAATGCAAGGCGGTGAGCCACTCACCGCCTCTGCTGCTTACCCCACGCCAGCCTCTACCTTGAGCCCGACCGCGCAACCGGTCGCCTTGAGGTGCATCAACACGCCAATACCTCCCGCCGACCTCGGCGTCACTGTCCGCATCCGCGGATAAGGCTGGCGTGCAACCGCCGATCATTCGAACGTGCTGACGTCTATTGCGATTCTCGTATTATGGTATACCATCATACGCAGACCTCTCACATCAGACGGAGCAGCCCATGAGTTTCGAAATCCGCAAGATCGTCAGCTACGTAGAAGAAACCTTTATCGAAGGCGGTAAAGCCGCGGACACTCCCGTGACCATGGTCGGCCTGGCCGTGGTGCTGAAAAACCCTTGGCTGGGTCGCGGTTTCGTCGAAGACCTCAAGCCTGAGATCCGTGCCAATTGCTCCGACCTCGGCGCGCTGATGGTCGAGCGCCTGGTGGGCATCATCGGCGGCGCGGAAAAAATCGAGGCCTACGGCAAGGCGGCAGTGGTCGGTGCCGACGGCGAGATCGAACATGCCAGCGCGATCATCCACACCCTGCGCTTCGGCAACCACTACCGTGAGGCGGTCAAGGCCAAGAGCTACCTGAGTTTTACCAACAAGCGCGGCGGCCCGGGCACGTCGATCCAGATCCCGATGATGCACAAGGACGACGAAGGCCTGCGTTCGCACTACATCACCCTGGAGATGCAGATCGAAGATGCGCCGCGTGCCGACGAAATCGTCGTGGTCCTGGGTTGCGCCGATGGCGGCCGCCTGCATCCGCGCATCGGCAACCGTTATATCGACCTGGAAGAGCTGGCGGCTGAAAAAGCCCAGTAAGCAAGACCGGCCACCCCAACAAAAAGCATGCAGGAGCGCTCCATGATTCGGCTCACCGCTGAACGCACCCCGGCTGGCACCAGTTATCTGGCGACCGGCCAAGGCCAGCCTGTGGTTTTGATCCACGGCGTGGGCCTGAATAAAGAAATGTGGGGCGGGCAAGTCGTTGGCCTGGCCACGAACTACCGCGTGATCACCTATGACATGCTCGGCCATGGCGCCAGCCCGCGCCCGGCCGCCGACACCCCGCTGCTCGGCTATGCCGATCAGTTGCTGGAACTGCTCGACCACCTGCAACTGCCCCAGGCCACGGTGATCGGGTTTTCCATGGGCGGCCTGGTCGCGCGGGCGTTTGCCTTGCATTACCCCGAGCGTCTGAAGGGCCTGGTGGTGCTCAACAGTGTGTTCAACCGCAGCCCTGAACAGCGTGCCGGGGTCATCGCACGTACCGCCCAGGCCGCCGAACACGGCCCCGACGCGAATGCCGAAGCCGCACTGTCGCGCTGGTTCAGTCGTGAATACCAGGCGGCCAACCCGGCGCAGATCGCCGCGCTGCGTGAAACCCTGGCGGGCAACGACCCCCAGGGTTACCTGACCACCTATGAACTGTTTGCGACCCAGGACATGTACCGTGCCGACGACCTCCCGGGGTTGCGCGCACCGACCCTGGTCGCCACCGGCGAACTCGACCCTGGCTCGACCCCGGAAATGGCCCGGCAACTGGCCGATCGCATTCCCGGCGCCAGCGTTGCGGTGCTGGCCGAGCAACGGCATATGATGCCGGTAGAATCGCCGCGCCTGGTCAACCAGTTGCTGCTGGGGTTCCTCGACACGGTGTACGTCCAAAACACTCCAATCAAGGGGATCGTTGCATGACACTCGCACGCTTCCAGATGTGCATCGGCGGTGAATGGGTCGATGCCCTCTCCGGCAAGACCTTCGACAGCCTCAACCCGGCCCTGGCCGAACCCTGGGCGCAATTGCCCGACGCCGACGAAGCCGACGTGGAGCGCGCCGTGCAGGCCGCGCAAAGTGCCTTCGACAGCCCGGCCTGGCGCGGCCTCACCGCCACCGCGCGGGGCAAACTGCTGCGCCGCCTGGGTGACCTGATCGCCGCGAACAAGGAACACCTGGCCCAGCTGGAAAGCCGCGACAACGGCAAGCTGATCCGCGAAACCCGTGGCCAGGTCAGCTACCTGCCGGAGTTTTTCCACTATACCGCCGGCCTGGCCGACAAGCTCGAAGGCGGCACCCTGCCGTTGGACAAGCCCGACCTGTTCGCCTACACCGTGCATGAAGCCATGGGCGTAGTCGCTGCGATCATTCCGTGGAACAGCCCGCTGTACCTGACCGCGATCAAACTCGCGCCGGCCCTGGCGGCGGGCAATACCATCGTGATCAAGCCGTCGGAACATGCCTCGGCGACCGTCCTGGAACTGGCGCGCCTGGCCCTCGAAGCCGGCATTCCAGCGGGCGTGGTCAACGTGGTCACAGGCTTTGGCCCCAGCACTGGCGCCGCCCTCACCCGCCACCCGCTGGTGCGCAAGATCGCCTTTACCGGCGGCGCGGCCACGGCAAGGCATGTGGTGCGCAGCAGCGCGGAGAACTTCGCCAAACTCTCCCTGGAACTGGGCGGCAAGTCGCCGAATATCATTTTTGCCGACGCCGACCTCGACAGCGCCATCAATGGTGCAATCGCCGGCATCTACGCGGCGTCCGGGCAGAGTTGCGTCTCCGGTTCGCGCCTGCTGGTGCAGGACGCTATCTACGACGAATTCGTCGAGCGCCTGGTAGCGCGCGCCCAACGCATCCGCATCGGCAACCCGCAAGACGACGCCAGCGAAATGGGCCCCATGGCCACCGCGCAGCAACTGGCCGTGGTCGAAGGCCTGGTGGCGGACGCCATCGCCGAAGGGGCACGCCTGCGCACCGGCGGCAAGCGCCCGCAGAACCTTGGCGAAGGCTGGTTCTATGAGCCGACGCTGTTCGAGTGCGACCGCAACTCGATGAAGATCATGCAAGAGGAAGTATTCGGGCCGGTGGCCTCGGTCATCCGTTTCAAGGACGAAGCCGAAGCACTGGCCATCGCCAACGACTCGCAGTTCGGCCTCGCTGCCGGTATCTGGACCCGCGACCTCGGGCGCGCCCACCGCCTGGCGCGCGATGTGCGCTCGGGGATCATCTGGGTCAACACCTACCGCGCGGTGTCGGCCATGGCGCCCATCGGCGGCTTCAAGAACAGCGGCTACGGACGCGAAAGCGGCATCGATTCGGTGCTGGCCTACACCGAGCTGAAGACGGTGTGGATCAACCTCTCCCAGGCGCCCATGCCTGATCCTTTTGTGATGCGTTAAGAGTCCACAACCATGATCGAACCCGGCATTTACAAAGACGTCATGAGCTCGTTCCCGTCCGGGGTCACGGTGGTCACCACCCTCGACCCGGACGGCGGCATCGTCGGCATCACCGCCAGCGCGTTCAGCGCGCTGTCGATCGACCCGGCCCTGGTGCTGTTCTGCCCCAACTATGCGTCGGACACCTACCCGATCCTGCGTGACAGCAAGCGCTTTGCGATTCACTTGCTGTCCGCCGACCAGACCGCCGAAGCCTATGCCTTCGCCAGCAAAGGCAAGGAAAAAGCCAAGGGCATCGAGTGGCACCTGAGCGAATTGGGCAACCCGCTGCTGGCCAAGGCCACGGCGATCATCGAGTGCGAGCTGTGGCGCGAATACGACGGCGGCGATCACGCGATCATCGTCGGCGCCGTGAAGAACCTGATCCTGCCCGAGCAACCGGTCACGCCGATGATCTATCACAAAGGCAAGCTGGGCCCGCTGCCCACCCTGGCTTGAGGAGCTGTGTGCAATGAGCAACGAAAAGTATGAGCAGGGGCTGAAGATCCGCACCCAGGTGCTGGGCGAAGCCTATGTGCAGCGCTCGATCGAGAACGCCGACGACTTCACCCGCCCCTTGCAAGAGATGGTCACCGAATACTGCTGGGGCCATGTGTGGGGCCGGGAGGGTTTGTCGCTTAAAGAACGCAGCATGATAAACTTGGCAATGATTTCGGCCCTCAATCGGCCTCACGAGCTCAAGCTGCATGTGCGCGGCGCCTTGCGTAACGGCCTGAGTCGTGAACAAATACGCGAAATTCTGCTTCAGGTCGGCATCTATTGCGGGGTTCCCGCCGCCGTGGACAGCTTCCGGCTGGCCCGGGAAGCCTTCGCCGAAGCCGATGCCGAGGCATCCCGTTAACCGCCCCATTCAGAGCAGCCCCCATGAAACGCCTGCCCCTCGACGACAGCTTCAAGGTCAATCACAACCCGGTCACCCTGCGCGAAATCGTGCTGGAGAAACTGCGCAGCGCCATCATGAACTTCCAGCTGCTGCCGGGTGACCGCCTGGTGGAGCGCGACCTGTGCGACCGCCTCGGCGTCAGCCGTACCTCGGTGCGCGAAGCCTTGCGTCACCTGGAGTCCGAAGGCCTGGTGGAATTCGCCGATGCCAAGGGGCCCCAGGTGGCGATCATCACCCTGGCCGATGCCGTCGACATCTATGAACTGCGCTGCGTGCTCGAAGGTTTGATCGTGCAGTTGTTCACCCTGCGCGCCAAGGCCAAGGACATCAAGGCCCTGGAAAAAGCCCTGGAGGAAAACCGCAAGGCCCTCAAGGACGGCGAACTGCAACAGGTCATCGATTCGGTACAGGGTTTCTACGACGTGTTGCTCGAAGGCTCCGGCAACCATGTGGCCGCCACCCAGTTGCGTCAATTGCAGGCGCGCATCAGCTACCTGCGCGCGACGTCGGTGTCCCAGGAAAACCGTCGCGGCACCAGCAATCAGGAAATGGAACGCATGGTCCAGGCGATCAAGAGTGGCGACCCACTCGCCGCCCACCAGGCCTGCGTCGATCACGTGCGCGCCGCGGCGGCCGTGGCCCTGGATTACCTCAAGCGCAAACAGGAAGAGACCGGCAAGATCCCCGAGATCACCCTGCCCATCGCCCTCAAAGAACCGCGTATAGGTCACTGACCGTGTTCAGGCCAAGCTTTTGCCCCAAATGCGGCGGCAGTGACCTCGGTCACCAGCTGCCTCCGGGTGATACGCATGAGCGCCTGATGTGCCGCGGTTGCGGCTATATCCACTACATCAATCCCAAGATCATCGCCGGCTGCATCATCGAGCAGGACGGCAAGTACCTGCTGTGCCAACGGGCGATCCCACCGCGCCCCGGCACCTGGACCCTGCCGGCCGGTTTCATGGAAGGCGGCGAGACCACCGAGCAGGCCGCGTTGCGCGAAGTCTGGGAAGAAAGCGGCGTGCGCGCCGAGATCGTCTCGCCCTACTCGATCTTCAGCGTGCCGAAGATCAGCGAGGTGTACATCATCTTCCGCGCCATCGCGCTGGAGATCACCGGCCAGTTCGGGCCGGAGACCCTCGACTATCAATTCTTCGCGCCCGAGGACATTCCCTGGGACAGCATCTACTACCCGGCGATCCGGCAGATCCTCGAACGCTACATCGAGGAACGCCAGGCCGGGGTGTATGGCATCTACATCGGGAATGACGACAGCGGCAAGATCCACTTCATCCGCTGATCTTCAAGCTGAACTCGGTTCAAATGTGGGAGGGGGCTTGCTCCCGATGGCAGTGGCATATTCAACATCGTCGTTGGCTGACACACCGTTATCGGGGGCAAGCCCCCTCCCACAGTTTGAAGCGCGTGAATCAGCCCTGCTCATCGTCGAAACCAGGGCGCTGCAACGCATCCTATTCCACACCACCGAACCCAATGTGGGAGGGGGCTTGCCCCCGATAGCGGTGTGTCAGCCACTGAATGAGGTGACTGAACCACTGCCATCGGGAGCAAGCCCCCTCCCACATTGGGAACAATACTTGGACTGATATACCTAAGGCGCCAGGCCTTCCACGATGATGATCTGCGCCTGCCCTACCCCCTCACGGTGGGCCTTCGCCGCCTGATACTCGGCAGATTCGTAACACGCCACCGCCTGCTCATAGCTATCGAACTCAATCACCACATTACGCTGCCGCGCCGGCCCGCCTTCCATCGCTTCGCTGCGCCCGCCCCTGGCCAGAAACCGCCCGCCAAACTGCGCAAACGCCGCCGGCGCGCGTTGGGTGTACTGCGTGTACTGCTCTGCATCGGACACATCTACATGGGCAATCCAGTAGGCCTTCATCGCGACATCCTCTTGCTTGGTTTTTGTGGTATACCATAATACATACAACCAACAAATCGAGCACCCAACATGTCCTTCAACAGCATCGCAGACATCATCGAAGACTACCGCCAAGGCAAGATGGTGCTCTTGGTAGACGACGAAGACCGGGAAAACGAAGGCGACCTGCTGCTGCCTGCGGCGTGCTGCAGTGCCGAGGCTATCAGTTTCATGGCCCGTGAAGCCCGTGGTCTGATCTGCCTGACCCTCACCGACGAACACTGCCAGCGCCTGGGCCTGGAGCAGATGGTACCGAGCAATGGCAGCGCGTTCAGCACCGCGTTTACCGTGTCCATCGAAGCGGCCAGCGGTGTGACCACCGGTATCTCTGCCGCCGACCGCGCACGCACGGTGGCGGCAGCCGTGGACGTGAATGCCGGGCCGGCCGATATCGTGCAGCCCGGGCACATCTTTCCGTTGCGCGCCAAAGACGGCGGCGTGCTGACCCGCGCCGGCCACACCGAAGCCGGCTGTGACCTGGCACGCCTGGCCGGGCATACGCCAGCCTCGGTGATCGTCGAAGTGATGAACGACGATGGCACCATGGCCCGCCGGCCTGAGCTGGAGATCTTCGCGCGCAAGCACGGGATCAAGATCGGCACTATCGCCGACCTGATTCACTACCGCCTCAGCACCGAACGCACCGTGGCGCGCATTGGTGAACGCGACCTGCCCACGGTGCATGGCACGTTCCGCCTGATCACCTTTGAAGACCGCATCGACGGTGGCGTACACATGGCCATGGTGATGGGCCCGTTGCGCCACGATGAACCTACGCTGGTGCGCGTGCATGTGATCGACCCGCTGCGCGACCTGGTCGGCGCCGACTACAGCGGTCCGTCCAACTGGACGCTGTGGGCCGCCCTGCAACGCGTCGCGGCCGAAGGTCGTGGCGTGGTGGTGGTGCTGGCCAATCATGAATCGTCCCAGGCGCTGCTGGAGCGCGTACCGCAACTGACCCAGGCGCCGCGCCAGTTCAACCGTTCGCAATCGCGGATTTATTCGGAAGTCGGCACCGGGGCGCAGATATTGCAGGACCTGGGCGTCGGCAAGCTGCGTCACCTCGGCCCGCCCCTGAAATACGCCGGGCTGACTGGCTACGACCTGGAGGTGGTCGAGAGCATTCCCTTCACCGAGTGACGGATAACCGGTAAGGCAAAATGCTTGCACAAAGTTTGGAATACCATAATATGATATTCCATAGACCGAACGCTTTCGCCAAGTGCGCCCGCCAGGGACAGCACCAATAAAAGCCCTTGGCACGGTCGCCTTTTGGGCCTCGATTAGAGGCTCCGATGGACCTACTGCTCCCGATAGGCGGGCATTACCAAGCCCGCTCAAAAACACAACAAATGAGGGCGTGAAAATGGTGTTGAACAAACGTGCAACCGCAGTGCTGTTCGCGGGTTTATTGGCTACGGTCACTCACGCGGCCCTGGCGGCCGAAAGCGTGAATTTCGTGAGCTGGGGCGGTAGCACCCAGGATGCGCAGAAGCAGGCGTGGGCCGACCCTTTCAGCAAGGCCAGCGGCATCACCGTGGTGCAGGACGGCCCGACCGACTACGGCAAGCTCAAGGCCATGGTCGAAAGCGGCAACGTGCAGTGGGACGTGGTAGACGTCGAGGCCGACTTCGCCTTGCGTGCCGCCGCCGAAGGCCTGCTCGAACCGCTGGACTTCTCGGTGATCCAGCGCGACAAGATCGACCCGCGCTTCGTCTCCGACCATGGCGTCGGTTCGTTCTTCTTCTCCTTCGTGCTCGGCTACAACGAAGGCAAGCTCGGCGCCGCCAAGCCCCAGGATTGGACCGCGCTGTTCGACACCAAGACCTACCCCGGCAAACGCGCCCTCTACAAATGGCCCAGCCCTGGCGTGCTCGAACTGGCCCTGTTGGCCGACGGCGTCGCGGCCGACAAGCTCTACCCCCTGGACCTGGACCGCGCCTTCAAGAAACTCGACACCATCAAAAAAGACATCGTCTGGTGGGGCGGCGGCGCGCAATCGCAGCAACTGCTGGCCTCCGGCGAAGTCAGCATGGGCCAGTTCTGGAACGGTCGCATCCACGCCCTGCAGGAAGATGGCGCACCGGTGGGCGTCAGCTGGAAGCAGAACCTGGTCATGGCCGACATCCTCGTCGTGCCTAAGGGCACCAAAAACAAAGCCGCCGCGATGAAGTTCCTGGCCAGTGCCAGCAGCGCCAAGGGCCAGGCCGATTTCTCCAACCTGACCGCCTATGCACCGGTGAATATCGATAGCGTGCAGCGCCTGGATTCAGTCCTGGCGCCCAACCTGCCGACGGCGTATGCCAAGGACCAGATCACCCTCGATTTCGCCTACTGGGCCAAGAACGGTCCGGCCATTGCGACACGGTGGAATGAATGGCTAGTCAAATGAAAATGACGGCAACCACACCGACCGGGAGCGCCCTCGGCGCTGCCGGCGCGGTTTGCAGCAAAGCCGTATCGCCGCCCCTGGCCCAGCGCTGGCGCGGGGCGGGCAACCTGATCCCGGCCCTGCTGTTCCTCGGCCTGTTCTTCCTCGCACCGCTGATCGGGCTGTTGCTGCGCGGCGTGCTGGAGCCCGTGCCGGGCCTGGGCAACTATGAACAGCTGTTCGCCAACTCGGCCTACGCCCGCGTGCTGCTCAACACCTTTTCGGTGGCGGGCCTGGTGACCCTGTTCAGCCTGTTGCTGGGCTTCCCGCTGGCCTGGGCGATTACCCTGGTGCCACGCGGCTGGGGCCGCTGGATGCTGAATATCGTGCTGCTGTCGATGTGGACCAGCCTGCTGGCCCGCACCTATTCCTGGCTGGTGCTGCTGCAAGCCTCGGGGGTGATCAACAAGGCGCTGCTGGCCATGGGCATCATCGATGTGCCCCTGGAGATGGTGCACAACCTGACGGGCGTGGTGATCGGCATGAGCTACATCATGATCCCGTTCATCGTGCTGCCGTTGCAGGCGACCATGCAGGCCATCGACCCGATGATCCTGCAGGCCGGCTCCATCTGTGGCGCGAGCCCGTGGACCAACTTCTTCCGGGTGTTCCTGCCGCTGTGCCGGCCGGGGTTGTTTTCCGGCGGGTTGATGGTGTTCGTGATGTCCCTCGGTTACTACGTCACCCCGGCGCTGCTCGGCGGTGCGCAGAACATGATGCTGCCCGAGTTCATCATCCAGCAGGTGCAGTCGTTCCTCAATTGGGGCCTGGCCAGTGCCGGTGCCGCGTTGCTGATCTTCATCACGCTGGTGCTGTTCTACTTCTACCTGAAGCTTCAGCCGGAATCCCCGGTTGGCGCCAGCCATGCGAGGTAAGCCGTCATGCTGCTGACTCCGAATGCCATGAGCCGCAGGATGCGTCTGGGCCTCTACGCCACCACCGGTTTGATTGGGCTGTTCCTGCTGCTGCCGATCGTGTTTATCGTGCTGCTGTCGTTCGGCTCGTCGCAATGGCTGGTGTTCCCGCCACCGGGCTGGACGCTGAAATGGTACGGCCAGTTCTTCTCCAATGCCGACTGGATGAACGCGGCGCTGGCCAGCCTCAAGGTCGCCGTGCTGACCACCGTGTTCGCCGTGGCGCTGGGCCTGCCCACCGCATTTGCCCTGGTGCGCGGGCGCTTCCCCGGCCGCGAACTGCTCTATGGCCTGTTCACCCTGCCGATGATCGTGCCACTAGTGATCATCGCCGTGGCGGTGTACGCGCTGTTCCTCAAGCTCGGCTACACCGGCACGATGTTCGCCTTTGTGGTCAGCCACGTGATTGTCGCGTTGCCGTTCACCATCATCTCGATCATCAACTCGCTGAAACTGTTCGATCAGTCGATTGAAGACGCCGCGGTGATCTGCGGCGCGTCGCGCCTGCAGGCGGTGTTCAAGGTGACCTTCCCGGCGATTCGCCCGGGGATGGTGGCCGGTGCGCTGTTCGCCTTTCTCGTGTCATGGGACGAAGTGGTGCTCAGCGTGATGATGGCCAGCCCGACCCTGCAAACCCTTCCCGTGAAAATGTGGACCACCCTGCGTCAGGACCTGACACCCGTGATCGCCGTCGCCTCGACGCTGCTGATCGGCCTCTCGGTGCTGGTCATGGTCATCGCCGCCGCCGTTCGCCGGCGCACAGAAACCCGCGCTTGAGCGCCCAGGAGCAGAACATGAGTGCAGTGATCCAAGATGCCGCGCAGAACCCTGGCCAACCCCTGGTCAGCCTGCGCAACCTGAACAAGTTCTATGGCGAATTCGCCGCCGTGGACAACATCTCGCTGGACATCAAGGACGGCGAGTTCCTCACCTTCCTCGGCTCCAGCGGCTCGGGCAAAAGCACCACCCTGTCGATGCTCGCCGGTTTTGAAACGCCGAGCAGCGGCGAGATCTTGGTGAGCGGCCAATCGCTGGTCAACGTACCGCCGCACAAGCGCGACATCGGCATGGTGTTCCAACGCTACTCGCTGTTCCCGCACCTGTCGGTACGCGACAACATCGCCTTCCCCCTGGCGATCCGCAAACTGGCCAGTGCCGAGCGCGAGAAGCGCGTCGACGCCATGCTCAAGCTGGTGCAACTGGAACAGTTCGCCCATCGCCGCCCGTCGCAACTGTCTGGCGGCCAGCAACAGCGCGTCGCCATCGCCCGGGCGCTGGTGTACGAGCCGCGCATCCTGCTGATGGACGAACCGCTCGGCGCCCTCGACAAGAAGCTGCGTGAAGACTTGCAGGACGAGCTGCGCCAGTTGCATCGGCGCCTGGGCATCACCATCGTCTACGTGACCCACGACCAGGAAGAAGCCATGCGCCTGTCCCAGCGCATCGCGATTTTCAGCCACGGCAAGATCGTCGGCCTGGGCAGCGGTTTCGACCTGTACCAGAACCCGCCGAATGCGTTTGTCGCCTCATTCCTGGGCAACTCCAACTTCCTCAAGCTCAAGGCCCAGGGCAACGCGGCGGCGTCGTTCGAAGGCCAATCCCTGTCGATCCGCCTGACCGGCGGCCTGCGCAGCGAGCAGGACGTGCTGCTGATGGTGCGCCCGGAAAAAGCCCTCGCGCTGAGCGTCGAACAGGCCGCCGGGCAACCATTGACCGCAGGCTGGAACGAAGTGTCGGCCATCGTCGGCGAAGTGCTGTTCCTCGGTGAAAGCCAGACCTGCAGCGTGAAAACCCTGGGCGGCACCTCGATGACGGTCAAGGCATTGTCCGCCGCCGGCATGCCGCTCAAGGCCGGCGACCCGGTGCGCGTGCGCTGGGCCACGGCGGATGCCTGTGTGTACACCGAATGGGCCGAAAGCGATCTGAACAAGGCCGCCGGCGCCCATTAAGCCAAACAAAAAACTGAACCATCCCCTGTAGGAGCTGGCTTGCCAGCGAAAAACCCACAACCACCGCGGGCATCCAGGCTTCCCCCGTCATCGTTAACGACCATCGCTGGCAAGCCGGCTCCTACAGGGTTATGCCCCATGGTAGGAGCTGGCTTGCCAGCGAAAAACCCACAACCACCGCGGGCATCCAGGCTTCCCCCGTCATCGTTAACGACCCTCGCTGGCAAGCCGGCTCCTACAGGGTTATGCCCCATGGTAGGAGCTGGCTTGCCAGCGAAAAACCCACAGCCACCGCGGGCATCCAGGCTTCCCCCGTCATCGTTGACGACCCTCGCCGGCAAGCCGGCTCCTACAGGGTTATGCCCCCACGGTAGGAGCTGGCTTGCCAGCGAAAAACCCACAGCCACCGCGGGCGTCCAGGCTTCCCGCGTCATCGTTAACGACCATCGCCGGCAAGCCGGCTCCTACAGGGTTATGCCCCCACGGTAGGAGCTGGCTTGCCAGCGAAAAACCCACAGCCGCCGCGGGCATCCAGGCGTCCCGCGTCATCGTTGACGACCATCGCCGGCAAGCCGGCTCCTACAGGGTTATGCCCCCACGGTAGGAGCTGGCTTGCCAGCGAAAAACCCACAACCACCGCGGGCATCCAGGCTTCCCGCGTCATCGTTAACGACCATCGCCGGCAAGCCGGCTCCTACAGGGTTATGCCCCCACGGTAGGAGCTGGCTTGCCAGCGAAAAACCCACAACCACCT
>NZ_QBUF01000022.1:0-37804 GCF_003058185.1 Pseudomonas sp. GV105 | reverse complement strand
TCTCGCGTCATCGTTGACGACCATCGCCGGCAAGCCGGCTCCTACAGGGTTATGCCCCCACGGTAGGAGCTGGCTTGCCAGCGAAAAACCCACAGCCACCGCGGGCATCCAGGCTTCCCGCGTCATCGTTGACGACCATCGCTGGCAAGCCGGCTCCTACAGAACTCTGCGCTCGAAAATCGCGCCCTCGATGCCCAGCACCTCGCAGGTATCGGCATAGATCCCCACGCCCTTCTCCCACACGTGCTTGATCGACTGGTCGGCGCAACGAATCTGGTAATTGAGTTCGAACGGTTCCTGGCGCGACAACGCATATTGCACCTCGCGCCATACGTAGTCGGCATCCTCGGCGAGGATCAGGCTGTTGTAGGTGAACTCATGGTTGTCCACCAACCGCTCGGCGGGGTAGCCGGTCAATTGCAGGCAGCCGGCACTGACGAATTCCATGGTCCAGTCGCGGTTGTTACGGCCGCGATAGATCAGCCCAGGCATGCTGTCGAGCAAGCTCATGCTGCTGCGTTGGCTGGCCTGCAGGGCGATTTCGCGGCGCTTGTGCGCGGTGATATCTCCGGCCACCAGGTAGAAGCCCTGCGGGCCGCGCTTGAGGCTGACCTCGAACCAGCGCAGCTCGCCGCACGGATGCACGAAGCGCAGGCGTTGGTTGAACGAGGTCTCGGGACGCCGGCGTAGCTCATGCAAGGCCTGGCGCCACAGCGGGCGGTCTTCCTGGTGGACGTAGTCGACGACGTTGCGTTCCGCGCCCGGCGCGCCCATCAACTCGGCCCAGGCCAGGTTGAAGTGAGCGATCTGGCCGTTGTCGCGCAGGTGCAGCAAGGCGGCGGGAAAACAATCCATCAGGTGCGCGGGCGATGTCTGCACCCAAGCGTCAGAGCTTTCCCTCATCTAGTGACGCTCCTCGTGTTTGAGCAAGGCGCCGCTGTGTACCCGGGCCGCCAGCTCCAGGCGCGAATGCAGGTTGAGTTTCTGCAACAGGCTGCGCACATAGATTTTCACCGTGCCGTCGCTGATCCCCAGCTCCCTGCCGATCTGTTTATTGCTCATGCCGGCGGCGATCAGCGCCAGGGTCTGGCCTTCGCGTTCGGTGAGGTTTTCACCGCCCGGCGTCTCACCGTGTGACCTGGGCTCGGCCGGGTCGGCGAGCAAGGCGATCAGGGTTGAGTCGAGCATGATCGCGCCCTTGTGGCAGTTGCGCATATACGCCAGCAACGCCTCGGGCTCGGTTTCCTTGAGCACATAACCGCTGGCGCCCAGGCGCAGGGCGCTGAGCAGTTCGGCGCGGTCCATCGAAGCGGTGAGCACCACCACCTGGCAGTCCAGGCGCAATTGGCGCAGTTCGTCCAGCACCTGCAGGCCGCTGAGGCCAGGCATGTGCAGATCCAGCAACACCTGCTGCGGCGTCAGGCTCACGGCCAGGTTGATGCCCTCCCGGCCACTGGCCGCCTGCCCCACCACTTCAAAGTCGTCGCTGGCATCGAACAGTTGCGCCAGGCCTTTGCGAAACAGTGGGTGATCATCGATCAGTAATAAGGTCGTGCAGTCCATCGAGACTCCCGTGTGGCAGGTCGTGGTGGCGGCGCAGGCCAAGATGCACGCGCACGCCGTGCGGGCGGATCGCTTCAATGCTCAGCCGCGCGCCGATGCTGGCGGCGCGCTCGCGGATAATCGCCAGGCCGAAATGGTTATGCTCATCGCAAGCCGGGCTCAAGCCGATGCCATCGTCCTCCACCGACACCGAGGCATCGCCGTCCTGGGTCTGGCGCAGTTCAATACGCACATGCCGCGCGTGGGAATGGCGCACCGCATTGGCCAGGGCCTCGCGAACGATCTGCAGGATCTGCAATTCGGTTTCCGGGCTCAGGGCATCGTCGGCCAGGCGGTTATCCAACTCGAACACGATGATGCAACGCCGCGAAAACTCCGCGACGGAGTCGGCCAGGGCCTGGCGCAGTGAGCGTCCGTCCATGGTCAGGCGTGCGCTGGTGATCAGCTCGCGCACCTGGCGTTGCAACTGGCTGAGGCCTGCGCACAGGTCCTGCAGGGCAGGCGCGCCCAGCTGTGACTGCAAGCCGTGGGCCTGGAACGCCAGGTAACCCAACTGTTGCGCCACCGAATCGTGCAGCTCACGGGCCAGCGCGCCGTGGCGCGACGTTGCCTGTCTGCGCTGCTGCTCACGGTTGTCACTGCGCAGACGCACGCTGACCGCCACGGCTTGCGCCGCTTCCTCCAGCAACTGGCGCCAACTGGCACCGGCCCGTCTGGGGGTGTCGAGCAGTAACGCGCCTTTTTCACCCTCGGGCAAGGCGCACACCAATCGGTGTACCCCGCGCTGCCGGCAAGGGCCGCAGGCCTGGGGCGTGTCCATCGCACTCGCGTCGCGCCAGGGGCAGCGCGCCACGTTCTGGCAGCCCTCGATCAAGCCACGTCGCGTAGGGCCCAGGTCTTCGCCGCCCAGGATCAGGTTGAGCCTGGCGGCGGGCAGCAGTGCGTCGAAACGGTCCAGAAAACCCGACAAGGCACCGTCAGCGTGCAGGGGCAACCCGGCCAACAGCCTGCGCACGCTGCGCGCCTGTTCGGGGCGCACAGGCCCCAACCAGAGCGGCCAGCTCTTCGGTCGCGTTCGCACTCTTCGATAACTCCCCGTCCGGTTGCTGAGCATTAGTGCAAGACCAGCAACTTCCATGCCCCGAACGCCAGTGCGGCAAGGCTTATCTCCAAAGGCATAGCCCTTTTTCCAGATTGAGAAGATTTTCCTCATAGGAAAGTATCTCTCCCAACAGGAAACAAAACGCACCTTGGAGAGCCCGCATGACGCACACCCACAACCGCCCCATCGTGGTGATGCAATCGGCAACCGCCGGCATGGCGGTTGCCGCCGACCTGCACAAGCCTTTGCTGCTGAGCGGCGAACAACCCGACTTCAGCCGGCGTTTACAACAGGCATTGGCCAGCGCAACCGTGGGTTGTCGGCTCTACCTGTTGGGCGATGAGGCCTTTGTCTGGCGCATTCACGCCGAGGCCCGCGCCGCCGGCCTGGAAGACGACGAGATCAGCGTGACCTGCACGATGCCCGGCCTGCGCCAGGTGTATTGCGCCCATTGCGGGCTGACCCAGACCGCAGGCCCAGAGCCGGTGTTGAACTGCATCGGCTGCAACGTCGGGCTGGAAGTGCGCGCACACTTTTCCCGGCGCCTGGGGGCTTACCTCGGCGTGTGCATCAACCCCGACCAGCCCTACGCGGGGTTCCAGCCATGAGCGCCGCCCTCAAGGTTCAGGTCAGTGCGGCCAGAATGCTCACCCCCGTGGTGCGCGAGTTCACCCTGACTGCCTGCGACGGTGCCCTGCCCGCTTTCTCGCCCGGCAGCCACGTCCAGGTACATCTGCCGCTGGCCGAGGGCACGGTGCGTAATGCCTACTCGTTGACCAGCGACCCGGCGCACACGCGCCACTACCGCATCGCCGTGCGCCTGCAGGACGCGTCTCGCGGCGGTTCGCAGTACTTGCATCGCCAGGTGCAGGTCGGCGACACCTTGCGGATTTCGCCGCCGGCCAATCTGTTCGCGCCCCATGGCACCGCACGCCGGCACATCCTGATCGCCGCCGGCATCGGTATCACGCCGTTCATGGCCTATATCGCCACGATGGAACAACAGCAGGCCGACTTCGAACTGCATTACCTGTTCCGGCCAGGCCTCAGCGATGCCTACCTCGATGAATTGCAACAGCGCCTCGGCCCGCGCCTGCACGCCTACGACCGCCGCCCGGACCTGAGCCGCATCCTCGCCAACCGGCCGCTGGGCAGCCACGTCTACACCTGTGGCCCGCAACCCTTGATCGAGGCGGTCGAGCAACACGCCGATCGCCTCGGTTGGCCGCGCAATCGGCTGCATGCCGAGGCGTTCAAAGGCGCGCAACCGGGCCAGCCGTTCGACCTGCAACTGCTGCGCAGTGGCCGCACCCTGCGCGTGGAGGCCGAGCAGAGCCTGCTCGAAGCCTTGGAGCACGCGGGGTTGCAGGTGCCCAACCTGTGCCGTGGCGGGGTCTGCGGCCAGTGCATCACGCGCCATCAAGGCGGTGCCATCGAACACCGCGACAGTTTCCTCAGCCCGGCCGAGCAGGCCGAATTTCTGATGCCCTGCGTCTCACGCGGCAGCGGCCCCTGCGTTTCGCTGGACCTATAGGAGTGAGTGCCATGCCCCTGCAATCGAGCCCTGTGCTGAGCTATCGCGACGATTTCAGCTTTCGCAACAGCCCGGCGGCGATCCGTCGCTTCCCGTTCCCGTTTATCGAGGACAGCTACCTGTACTCGGTGAACATCGAACCAGCCACCTCCCGCGACCCGGGTTCCGTCTACGAGCACGCCTTCGACATCGACGAGCACTACCGCTCGGAAATGGCCGAACGCGCCCTGATCCTGGACAACGACCCGCGCCGCTACCTGGTGATGCCGCACATGCAAGCGGCGGCCTGGGATGCGCTGCAAATGCTCATGGAAAACCTCGCCGTCGACTACCCGCAGTGGTTCAGCCTGGTGCGTGACGGCGACCGCTGGCACTGGCGCAACCACCTGCTGCAGATCGATCAACCGTTCATCTTCGGCGATGCCGCCAGCCTGCCCTGCGCACCGCTGGAATACATCGGCCGCCAGGTGCAAGGGGATTTCGCCCTGCTCGACCAGCGCGACGGCGACCTGTACATGGACGCCGGCCTGGTCACCAGCCCGGCCGACTGGTCACTGGCGTTCGATGCCGGGATGAGTTTCAAGCAGTGGCATGCACCGGTGCCCATGGCCCACCAGATGGGCGTGTTCGAGCGCGCGCTGAAGTACCTGCTCAACCTGCAGGCCGGCCAGCCGGTCCGGCGCCTGAACTGGACCCTGACCATCAACCCGCGCCTGGATTCGTCGCCGGAAACCTTCCATCAATGGGGCGCCGACCGCGGCCGGATCACCGCGCAGAACGTCGGGCAACAGGTGCATCTGCGGGTTGAACTGCAAGTGATGGCGCGCCTGCCGCGCAGCAACGCAGTGATGTTCAGCATTCGCACCTACCTGATCAGCCTGGACGAACTGGTCAGCCACCCAGGCTGGGGCTGCCGCCTGCACCGCGTGCTGCGCGACCTGCCCGATGCCATCGCCGACTACAAGGGCATGACCCGCTATCGACAGACCCTGGTCGAGTGGCTGCGCCAGTTCGATCCACTCGCCTGAACCATTTCCCGGTGCTCTTTTTCACAGCAAGGAATCTCACATGACCCACTCCTGGCGTATTTCTGCATTGGCCGAGCGGCACCGCGCGCTCGGCTCGAACCTCGAAGACTGGAACGGCATGGGCACCGCCTGGACCTACAGCAGCGCGCTGGCCGACCACCACGAAGCGATCCGCACCCGCGCCGGCCTGATGGATGTATCGGGCCTGAAAAAAGTCCACTACGTCGGTCCGCACGCCGAAAGCCTGTTGCAGTGGGCCACCACCCGCGACATCGCCAAGCTCTATCCCGGCAAATCGGTGTATGCGTCGATGCTCGACGAGGACGGCAAATTCGTCGATGACTGCATCGTCTACCGCACCGGGCCCAATGCGTTCATGGTCGTGCATGGCGCCGGCACCGGGCATGAAATGCTGGTGCGCTCGGCCCAGGGCCGGCAAGTGGCGGTGCTGTTCGACGACGACCTGCACGACCTGTCGCTGCAAGGCCCGCTGGCGGTGGATTTTCTCGCCGAGCACGTGCCTGGCATCCGCCAGCTGCCGTACTTCCATCACCTGCAAACGCGCCTGTTCGAGCGCCCGGTGATGATCTCCCGCACCGGCTACACCGGCGAGCGCGGCTACGAGATTTTCTGCAAGGCCGCGGACGCCCCGTTCCTGTGGGACAGCATCCTCGAACAGGGCGCGAGCCTGGGAATCATTCCCTGCGCCTTCACCGCCCTGGACTGGCTGCGAGTGGAAAGCTCGCTGATGTTTTTCCCCTACGACAACTCGCAGATGTACCCCTTCGCCGACCAGAAGGCCGGCGACACCCTGTGGGAAATGGGCCTGGACTTCACGGTTTCGC
Organism: Pseudomonas sp. GV105; assembly: GCF_003058185.1. Taxonomy (NCBI): domain Bacteria; kingdom Pseudomonadati; phylum Pseudomonadota; class Gammaproteobacteria; order Pseudomonadales; family Pseudomonadaceae; genus Pseudomonas; species Pseudomonas sp. GV105. Next base: position 31,732 of record NZ_QBUF01000022.1, on the reverse strand, counting down.
CCGGCAAACAAGCGTTCCGAGGCGCCGAGGAACACCTGCGCCTGCGCGGCCAGGAGCGCTTCAAGATCACCGGCGTGCTGCTCGACGGCGTGCGCCCGGCCGAGGCTGGCGACACCTTGTGGCAGGGCAACCAGCAAGTCGGCGTGATCACCTGCGGCATGTATTCGCGCCTGAGCAAACGCTCGATGGCCATCGCGCGCATGAGCGTCGCCTGCGCCGCACCCGGCATCGCGCTGCAGGTCCGCGGCAGCTTCGAAGGCGCCGCCACCACCCACGCCCTGCCCTTCGACGACCCGCAAAAAACCAAGCGCACGGCCAAGGGCTGAGCCTTCCTTCACCGCATTCAGGAGCCTTCGATGGACGCCTCAAGCGAACATTACATTCTCAAGATCACCTGCCCGGCGGCGTCCGGGATCGTCGCCGCGATCAGCGCCTGCCTGGCCCGGCAGCAGTGCTACATCAGCGAGTTGGCGCAATTCGACGACGAGTTCACCGGGCAGTTTTTCATGCGCGCGGTGTTCCGCTTCAACAAGGGCGTCAGCGGTGATATCGGCGACCTGCGCAAAGGCCTGGGCGAGCTCGCCGGCGGCTTCGACATGCAGTGGCAGTTGTTCAGCTCACGCCAGCCGACCCGCGTGCTGCTGATGGTCAGCAAGTTCGACCATTGCCTCACCGACCTGCTCTACCGCCACCGCAAAGGCGAAATGGACATGACCATCACCGCCGTGGTCTCCAACCACCTGGACCTGCGGGCGATGGCCGAGCGTGAGGGCATCCGCTTCATCTACCTGCCCATCACCAAGGACACCAAGGCCGGCCAGGAAGCCGAACTGATGCGTATCGTCGAAGACACCCAGACCGATCTGGTAGTGCTCGCGCGCTACATGCAGATCCTGTCCGACGGCCTGTGCCAGCAACTGTCGGGGCGGGCGATCAACATCCACCACTCGTTCCTGCCCGGTTTCAAGGGCGCCAAGCCGTATCACCAGGCCTATGACCGGGGTGTGAAGCTGATCGGCGCCACCGCCCACTACGTCACCAGCGACCTCGACGAGGGCCCGATCATCGAGCAGGAAATCCAGCGCGTCGACCATACCCACTTGCCCGATTCACTGGTCGCCATCGGCCGCGACACCGAAACCGTCGCCCTTTCCAAAGCCCTGAAATACCACCTGGAACACCGGGTGTTCATCAACCACGACAAGACAGTGATCTTTCGCTGAAACCCTTCAGGAGGCACGCTCATGACTCTACGTGTAGCAATCATCGGCGCCGGCCCATGCGGCCTGGCACAACTTCGCGCCTTCCAGTCGGCCCGCGACAAGGGCGCCGCCATTCCCGAACTGGTGTGCTTCGAGAAACAGCAGGACTGGGGCGGCATGTGGAACTACACCTGGCGCACCGGCCTGGACGAAAACGGCGAGCCGGTGCATGGCAGCATGTACCGCTACCTGTGGTCCAACGGCCCCAAGGAATGCCTGGAGTTCGCCGATTACACCTTTGAAGAACATTTCGGCCGGCCCATCGCCTCCTATCCGCCCCGCGAAGTGTTGTGGGACTACATCAAGGGCCGGGTGGAAAAGGCCGGCGTGCGCGACTACATCCGCTTCAACAATGTGGTGCGCCAGGTCACCTTCGACGAACAGACCCAGCGCTTCACCGTGTATGCCCACGACTACACCCACGACACCTTGACCTGTGAAGAATTCGACTACGTGATCAACGCCTGCGGCCACTTCTCCACGCCCAAGGTGCCGTACTTCGAAGGCTTCGAGCAGTTCGCCGGGCGCATCCTGCATGCCCATGACTTTCGCGAGGCGCTGGAATTCAAGGACAAGGACCTGCTGATCATCGGCAGCAGCTATTCGGCCGAGGACATCGGCTCGCAATGCTACAAATATGGCGCGCGCAGCATCACCAGTTGCTACCGCACCACGCCCATGGGCTATGCGTGGCCGGACAACTGGGAAGAAAAACCGCTGCTGCAGCGCCTGGAAAACAACCGTGCGTTCTTTGCCGATGGCAGCAGCAAGCACATCGACGCGGTGATCCTGTGTACCGGCTACAAGCACCACTTCCCGTTCCTGCCGGATGAGCTGAGCCTCAGGACCGACAACCGCCTGTGGCCGATGAACCTCTACAAGGGCGTGTTCTGGGAACCCAACCCGCGCCTGATCTACCTCGGCATGCAGGACCAGTGGTACTCGTTCAACATGTTCGACGCCCAGGCCTGGTATGCCCGCGATGTGATCCTGGGGCGTATCCCATTGCCCAGCCAGGCCGCGATGATCGCCGACAGCCAGCAATGGCAGGCACGGGAACTGACCCTGGAAACCAACCAGCAGATGTTCGAGTTCCAGGGCGCCTACATCCAGCACCTGGTGGACGCCACCGACTACCCGGATTTCGACATCGCCGCCGTCAACGAGACCTTTCTGCACTGGAAGCACGACAAGGCCGAAAACATCATGGGCTATCGCGACAAGTCCTACCGCTCGCTGATGACCGGCACCCAGTCGCCGCCGCACCACACCCCGTGGCTGCTGGCCCTGGACGACTCGATGGCGGCGTACCTGGGCGAGCCCGTGACGCCCATCAAATCAGTCGGCTGAGCGGGTGCCCATGATGAATGCTCCGCGTGTTTCCCACCCGCGAGAACCCGGGCTGTTTGCCCGGGCGCCGAACCTCGAACGCTACCGCGTGGCCGCCGGCGGTGTGACGCTGGTCGACCTGCAGCCCGGCGACGGCCTGCAAGTGATCGACCTCGAAGGCCGGCAAATCTGCGAACTGCTGGCCCTCGACGCCAGCGGCCGCAGCGCCCTGGCGAGCTGGGGGCTGAGCGGCTCGAGCGCCTGCCGCGTGCCACCGCGTGTCGGCCAGGCGCTCAAGCGGCGCGGCATCGACGCGCAGGCATTGCCCCTGGCCGCCGCGCTGTGGGACGACGCCAGCCCGCCCGGTCACACTCGGCAGTTTGTCGCCCATGACCGCCTGCTGGTGATCGTCGCCGCTCCCGCCGGGCCCACCGCCGTCGACCGGCAATACCGGCCCAGCGAACTGCGCCTGCTGGTGACACGGGCCAACCCGTCGCCCCTGCTGGTGCCTGCCCTGCCCGAGCCATTGGGCGAGGTGCTGGACGAGTTCACCGTGCGTGCGGGCACGGCCCACGGCTACAGCGTCGCCAAGGGCCAGTACGTGCAGGTGCTGGACGTCGCCGGCCGCCAGTGTTCGGACTTCGTCGCCCTCGACCGCCGCGCCCTGGATCGCGGCGTGGAGCTGGACCTCGACCAGACCGTGACACGCACGCTGAACGGCAGCGCCTACCCGGCGCCGGGGCTGTTCTCGAAGTTTTTCGACCGCCGGATGCAGCCGATGCTGGAGGTGGTGCAGGACACCGTCGGGCGCCACGACGCCTTCGCCCTGGCCTGCGCGGCGCGCTACTACGAATCCCATGGCTATTTCGGGCACGACAACTGCAGCGACAACCTCAGCCGCGTACTCGCGCCCTACGGCGTGCAAGCGCGCAACGGCTGGCCGGCGATCAATTTCTTCTTCAACACCGGCATTGATGCACACCAGCAGATGACCCTGGATGAGCCGTGGTCGCGGCCCGGCGACTACGTACTGCTGCGGGCCATGACCGAGCTGGTGTGCGGCAGTACCTCGTGCCCGGATGACATCGACCCGGCCAATGGCTGGAACCCGACCGATATCCATGTCCGTATCTACCGCGAGAAGGAGCGTTTTTCCATCGCCATGAGCACTCGAACCACGGCCGATGCCGACCCGATACTGACCCGTGAGACCGCGTTCCACTCACGCACCAGCGCCCTCACCGGCAGCTTCATCGACTACCGCAACTGGTGGCTGCCGTTGCGCTACGACGGTTATGGCGCCACCGAGGAATACCTCGGCTGCCGCGAACGCGTGGCCGTAATGGACCTGACCGCCCTGCGCAAATTCGAGATCATCGGCCCCGACGCCGAAGCCCTGTTGCAATACTGCCTGACCCGCGACGTGCGGCGTCTGGCGGTGGGCCAAGTGGTCTATTCGGCGATGTGCCACGAACACGGCGGCATGCTCGACGACGGCACCCTGCTGCGCCTGGGCCCGGACAACTTCCGCTGGATCTGCGGCGAAGACTACGCCGGTGTGTGGCTGCGCGAGCAGGCCCACAAACTGGGGATGAAGGTGTGGGTCAAGTCCGCCAGCGAGCAGATTCACAACCTGGCGGTGCAAGGGCCGCTCAGCCGCGAGCTGCTCAAGCAGATGGTCTGGACGCCGCCCACCCAACCGAGCGTGGACAGCCTCGGCTGGTTCCGCTTCCTGGTCGGCCGGCTGGACGGTTTCGAGGGCTGCCCGTTGATGATTTCGCGCACCGGCTACACCGGCGAACTGGGCTTTGAGGTGTGGTGCCAGCCCGAAGACGCCGAACGGGTGTGGGACCGCATCTGGCAACTCGGCCAACCCTTGGGCCTGGTGCCCCTCGGCCTGGAAGCGCTGGACCTGTTGCGCATCGAAGCCGGGCTGATTTTTGCCGGCTACGAGTTCAGCGACCAGACCGACCCGTTCGAGGCCGGCATCGGCTTCAGCGTGCCACTCAAGAGCAAGACCGATGACTTTATCGGCCGCGACGCCCTGTTGCGGCGCAGCGCCCATCCCAGCCACAAGCTGGTCGGTCTGCACCTCGGCGGCAACGAGGCGGCCCACCACGGCGACCCGGTGTACCACGGCCGCGCCCAGGTCGGGGTCATCACCAGCGCCTGCCGCTCACCGTTGCTGGCCAGCAATATCGCGCTGTGCCGGGTCGACGTGAGCTGCGCCGAGCCCGGCACCCTGCTTGAGATTGGCAAAGTCGATGGCCTACAGAAGCGCATCAGCGCCACGGTCAGCGCAGCGATTTTCTATGACCCGGACAAGAGCCGCGTGCGTAGCTGATCGTCCCGATACCGATGTGTGCCACCCCACTTTGACTGCCCACTTTGATTGCCCTTCTTAACCGCTACTCAGACATGGGAATACGAAGATGGAAGCGACGACGTTCGAGGCTGTACCGCAGGCTGCCAGCTCAGTGGGCAGCCTGCACCGCAAGATCGATTGGCGCGGTGCATTCTGGGTCGCCAGTGGCGTGCCCGCGCTGGTGCTGTTCTCCATCGGCGCGATTGCCGCCACGGTGGGCAAACCGGCCTGGATCGTGTGGATCGTGTCGATCCTGTTCGGGTTTATCCAGGCCTTCACCTATGCCGAGATCGCCGGGCTGTTCCCGCACAAGTCCGGCGGCGCGTCCGTGTACGGCGCGGTGGCCTGGGTGCGCTACAGCAAGTTGATCGCGCCGGTGTCGGTGTGGTGCAACTGGCTGGCCTGGTCGCCGGTGCTGTCCATCGGTTCGGGGCTGGCGGCGGGGTATATCCTCACCGCGCTGTTTCCCGCCGATGCGCTGATCAACACCTGGCAACTGACCCTGCTTGACCTGGGTTGGGTCAAGAGCGGCCTGTCGTTGCGCATCAACGCGACGTTCGCCATTGGCCTGTTGATTCTGCTCACGGTGTTTGCCGTGCAGCATGGCGGCATCCTGCGCTCGGCGCGCCTGACGCTGGTGCTCGGGGTCACCTCGCTGATCCCGCTGTTGCTGGTGGGCGTGGTGCCGTTGTTCACCGGGGACGCGACCCAGGCCAACTTCCTGCCGCTGTTCCCGCTGGCCCATGACGCGGCCGGGCAAGTCATCGACGGCCCGTGGGATATGTCCGGCTGGTCGCTGATGGCCGGCGGGCTGTTCATGGCCGCGTGGTCCACCTACGGGTTCGAAACGGCGGTGTGCTACACCCGCGAGTTCAAGGACCCCAAGCGTGACACCTTCAAGGCGATCTTCTACGCCGGCCTGCTGTGCATCCTGGTGTTCACCCTGGTGCCGCTGGCGTTTCAAGGCAGCCTGGGGCTGGGCCAACTGGTGACCCCGGCGGTGCTCGACGCCAGCGGCGCGGTGGTGACTCCGGCGGTGTACAGCGGCCTGCTGTCGCCGGCGATCTACAGCGGCATGGGCGTTGGCCAGGTGATGGCCGACAGCATCGGCGGCGGTAAGGTGGTCGCCAATATCGTGCTGATCATGCTGGTGCTCGCCACGTTGCTGGCGATCATGACCTCGATGTCCGGCTCGTCGCGCACCCTGTATCAGGCGTCGGTGGACGGCTGGCTGCCCAAATACCTGGGGCGCACCAACGAACACGGCGCGCCCACGGCGGCGATGTGGACCGACCTGTCGTTCAACCTGCTGTTGTTGCTGATGTCGGACTATGTGTTCGTGCTGGCGGCGTCCAACGTCAGCTACATCATTTTCAACTTCCTCAACCTCAACGCCGGCTGGATCCACCGCCTCGACCGCCCCGACTGGGTGCGCCCGTACAAAGCCCCCACCGTGCTGCTGGCGGCCGGCGGCGTGCTGAGCTTCGTCAACCTGGCGTGCATGGGCCTGGGTGCGGATATCTGGGGCGCAGGCACGCTGGTCACCGGCTTGCTGCTGGCGCTGTTGATCCTGCCGGTGTTCTGCTACCGCCACTATGTGCAGGACAAAGGTCGCTTCCCCGCGGCCATGCTCAGTGACTTGTATATCCAGGCCGATGACGGCCAACGCCGCGCCGGCTGGCTGCCCTACGCCACACTGATCGCCGGTGTGCTGGTGGTGTATGCCTGCCATCAACTGGTAGCCTGAATGCCCTGGGCTGCCTATTGCTGAGGGATTTATCCCTCAGCGCCCCTATTTCTCCAGACAACGGTGACGCTTTTGACCAGCACTCTCCCTTCCCTTGCCCGCGATATCGACGGCAAGGCCATTTCTGCCCAGGTTCTCGACGAGGTTCGCGAAGAGGTCCTGCTGCTTGCCGCGCAAAAAATCTTCCCGGCCCTGGCTGTCGTGCTGGTGGGCGACGATCCGGCCAGCGAAGTGTATGTGCGCAACAAACTGCTGCGGGCCAAGGAAGTCGGGATTCGCTCCCTTGAATACCGGCTGCCGGATGACGCCAGCCAGGCGCAAGTGCTCGACCTGCTGGCCCAGTTGAACGCCGACGTTTCGGTCAATGGCGTGCTGGTGCAGTTGCCGTTGCCGGCGCATATCGACGAGGCGGCCGTGATCCATGCGATTGACCCGATCAAGGACGTGGACGGTTTCCACCGTGAGAACGTCGGCGGCCTGGTGCAAGGCATCGAGGTGCTCACGCCTTGCACGCCCAGCGGCTGCATGCGCCTGCTGCATGAAACCTGCGGCGATTTGAGTGGCTTGCACGCGGTGGTGATTGGCCGCTCGAACATCGTCGGCAAACCGATGGCGACCCTGCTGTTGCAGGCCAACTGCTCGGTCACCGTGGTGCATTCACGCAGCGTCGATGCTCAGGCATTGTGCCGCTTGGCCGATATCGTCGTCGCTGCGGTCGGTCGGCCGCAGTTGATCGATGCCAGCTGGCTCAAGCCTGGCGCGGTGGTGATCGATGTGGGGATCAACCGCATCAGCACCGAGACCGGTACGCGGTTGGTGGGCGATGTGGACTACGCCAGCGCACGCACCGTGGCCAGCGCGATTACGCCGGTGCCGGGTGGTGTGGGGCCGATGACGATTGCCTACCTGCTGAAAAACACCCTGGTGGCGAGCCAGTTGCAACGCAAAGCCCTGCCCCGAGCGCTGGCGCTGCACCTGTAGGAGCGAGCTTGCTCGCGAAAAACGCCCAAGCAACGCGGTCATCCAGGATGCCCGCGTTATCGTTAACGACCTTCGCGAGCAAGCTCGCTCCTACAGGGTTCTCAGGGGTTGTAGGCGGCCAGGTCCCGACTCATGGGCTCGCAGGCTGAAGAACACTCTGGTGGCGAGCCAGTTGCAACGCAAAGCCCTGCCCCGAGCGCTGGCGCTGCACTTGTAGGAGCGAGCTTGCTCGCGAAAAACGCCCAGGCAACGCGGCCATCCAGGATGCCCGCGTTATCGTTAACGACCTTCGCGAGCAAGCTCGCTCCTACAGGGTTCTCAGGGGTTGTAGGCGGCCAGGTCCCGACTCATGGGCTCGCAGGCTGAAGAACACCCTGGTGGCGAGCCAGTTGCAACGCAAAGCCCTGCCCCGAGCGCTGGCGCTGTACCTGTAGGAGCGAGCTTGCTCGCGAAAAACGTCCAGGCAACGCGGTCATCCAGGATGCCCGCGTTATCGTTAACGACCTTCGCGAGCAAGCTCGCTCCTACAGTGGGCCGTTAGTGGTTGTAGGCGCGCTCGTTGTGCTCGGCCAGGTCCAGGCCCATCTCTTCCACCGACTCATGGGCACGCAGGCCGACCAGGGCATTGACCACCTTGAGGATGATCCAGCTGACCACGAAGCAGTACACCGTGGTCAGCAACACCCCCTTGATCTGGGCGACGACTTGGCCGCCCATGGTCACGCCTTCCACCAGGCCGCCCATGGACGGCACGCAGAACACCCCGGTGAGCACCGCGCCGATCATGCCGCCGATGCCGTGCAGGCCGAATACGTCGAGGCTGTCGTCGTAGCCGAAGCGCCGCTTCAACACGGTCACGCTCAAGTAGCAGAACACCCCGCACAGCAAGCCGATGGCCAACGCGCCGCCGACGCCGACATAGGCGCACGCCGGGGTGATCCCCACCAGACCGGCCAATGCACCGCTGGCCAGGCCCAGGGCGCTGGGTTTGCCGACCTTGAACCACTCGGTGAACATCCAGCCGAGAATCCCCGCACACGCGCCCAGTTGGGTGTTGAGCATGACAATCCCCGAGGTGCCGTTGAGGCCGCCGCCGGAGCCGATATTGAAGCCGAACCAGCCGACCCAGAGCATCGCCGCACCGGCCATGGTCAGGCTCAGGTTATGCGCGGGCATCGGCGTGTTCTGGTAGCCCTTGCGCTTGCCGAGGATCAGGCATGCGGCGAGCGCGGCCACACCGGCGTTGATGTGTACGGCGGTGCCACCGGCAAAGTCGAGCACGCCCCAGTTATGCATCAAGGCCCCCGAACCGCCCCAGACCATATGCGCCACCGGGGCATACACCAGGGTGAACCAGATGGCCATGAACAGCAGCGCCGCCGAGAACTTCATGCGTTCGGCGAAGGCGCCAGCGATCAGCGCCGGGGTGATGATTGCGAAGGTCATCTGGAAGGTCACGAACACGCCTTCCGGAATATCCCCAACCAGGCTCTCGGGGGTCATGCCCGCCAGGAACGCGCGGCTCAGGCCGCCGACAAAACTGTTGAAGGTCACCTGCCCTTCGACCATGCCCGTGGTGTCCACCACCATGCTGTAGCCGTAGATCACCCACAGCACGCCCACCAGCCCGGCGACGCCAAAACACTGGGTGAACAGCGAGAGCATGTTTTTCGCCCGGACCAGCCCGCCGTAGAACAGCGCGAGCCCCGGCAGGCACATGAACAGCACCAGCACCGCGGCGGTGACCATCCAGGCGGTGCTGCCGGTGTTCAAGGTGGGCGCATCGGCGGCCTGCGCCAAGGGGGCGAAGGCACAGGCGGCCAATAAGCCGAAGAGGGATTTGCCGAGAAGACGATTGATCATGTTCAAAGCTCCTGCAAAAGATAGGGGAGATGCATGTAGGAGCGAGGGGGACGCCTAGTTCTTGCTCGCGAAAAACGTCCAGGCAACGCGGTCATCCAGGATGCCCGCGTTATCGTTAACGACCTTCGCGAGCAGGCTCGCTCCTACAGGGGTGGAACGCCGTAGCAGCCGGCAAGCCGGCTCGTCACTCAGTAACCGGAACCCGGTATCCAACGGGTCCCCGCCAACGGCACCCGGGCCATGGCGGCCGACTCCACCGTCAGCGCCACCAGGTCCTCGGGGTCGAGGTTGTGCAGGTGCGACTTGCCGCACGCACGGGCCATGGTCTGGGCCTCCAACACCATCACCCGCAGGTAGTTGGCCAAACGACGCCCGCCTTCCACCGGGTCCAGGCGTTTCGACAGCTCCGGGTCCTGGGTGGTGATGCCGGCCGGGTCGCGGCCGTTCTGCCAGTCGTCGTAGAAGCCGGCGGCCGAGCCGATCTTTTTCAGTTCCGCGTCCAGTCGTGGGTGGTTGTCGCCCAGGGCAATCAGCGCCGCCGTGCCGATGGCCACCGCATCCGCGCCCATCGCCATGGCCTTGGCCACATCGGCGCCGTTGCGAATCCCGCCCGACACAATCAACTGGACCTTGCGGTGCATGCCCATCTCTTGCAAAGCCTGTACCGCTTGCGGGATCGCCGACAAAATCGGGATGCCGACGTGTTCGATGAACACTTCCTGGGTCGCCGCGGTGCCACCCTGCATGCCGTCGAGCACGATCACATCGGCACCGGCCTTGACCGCCAGCTTCACGTCGTAATACGGCCGGCTGGCGCCGATTTTCACGTAGATCGGTTTTTCCCAATCGGTGATTTCGCGCAACTCGGCAATCTTGATCGCCAGGTCGTCCGGGCCGGTCCAGTCCGGGTGGCGGCAGGCGCTGCGCTGGTCCACGCCGATCGGCAAGGTACGCATGCCGGCCACGCGTTCGGTGACCTTCATGCCCAGCAACATGCCGCCACCGCCGGGCTTGGCGCCCTGGCCGAGGACGATCTCGATGGCGTCGGCCTTGCGCAGGTCATCGGGGTTCATGCCGTAGCGCGACGGCAGGTACTGGTACACCAGGTGCCGCGACTGGCCGCGCTCTTCCGGGGTCATGCCGCCGTCACCGGTGGTGGTGCTGGTGCCGGCGATGCTCGCGCCACGGCCCAGGGCTTCCTTGGCGTTGGCCGACAACGCACCGAAACTCATGCCGGCGATGGTCACCGGGATCTTCAGGTGGATCGGCTTCTTGGCGAAGCGGTTGCCGAGGATCACATCGGTGCCGCACTTCTCGCGATAGCCTTCCAGCGGGTAACGCGACACGCTGGCGCCCAGCAGCAGCAAGTCATCGAAGTGCGGCAACTTGCGCTTGGTACCGCCGCCGCGAATGTCGTAGATGCCGGTTTCGGCGGCACGCTGGATTTCCTGGATGGTCAGGCGGTCGAAGGTGGCCGACTCGCGCAACACTGGAGGGGTTTTTTCACTCATGGTGTAGCTCCTGGTTCAGTACGCGGAGGCGTTATCGACTTTGAAGTTGTACAGCTGGCGGGCCGAGCCGTAGCGCTTGAAATCCGCCGCGCGGTGGGCGAAACCGGCGCGATCGAGCAGCTCCTGCAGCTCTTGCAGGTGCTCGCTGCGCATCTCTTTTTCGACGCAATCGGAGCCCAGCGACTCGACCGTGCCCTTCACGTAGATGTGGGTCTCGTACAGCGAATCGCCCAGCGCATCGCCGGCATCGCCGCAGACGACCAGACGCCCGGCCTGGCCCATGAAGCAGCTCATGTGGCCGATGCTGCCGCCGACCACGATGTCGATGCCTTTCATGGAAATCCCGCAACGCGCCCCCGCGTCGCCTTCGATCACCAGCAAGCCGCCATGGGCCGTGGCCCCGGCCGCCTGGGACGCGCTGCCTTTGACGCGCACCGAACCGGACATCATGTTCTCGGCGCAGCCCACGCCGACGTTGCCGTGTACGGTGATCGACGCCTGTTGGTTCATGCCCGCGCAGTAGTAGCCGGCGTGGCCTTCGATATCGATGGACACCGCCTGATTCACCCCCACCGCAAGGTTGTGCTTGCCGTTGGAGTGGGTGACGCGCCACTCGTTGTCGATGGCCTGGGCGTGCAGCGCCTGGTTGAGGTCACGCACGGTGGCGGTGGAAAGGTCGATGGTTTTCATGTGTGCGCTCCTTAAGCTGACTGGCGTTCCCAGATGTACAAAGTGGCCGGTGCGGGCTCCCAGATGCGGGCATTCTCGATGCCTGGCAGGCTCGACAGCGCCTGGTACTCGGAGGCCATGGCGACGTAGTCGTCGGTCTCGGCGAGGATCGCCGGCTTGCACGCGATCGGATCGCGGATCACCGCAAAACCGTTGCGCGTGCCGATGGCGAAGGTGAAGAAGCCGTCGAGGTCTTCCAGGGCGTGGTCCAGCGCGTCTTTGAGCGAGTCGCCCTGTTGCAGGCGCCAGGTCAAGTAGCCGGCGGCGACTTCGGTGTCGTTGTCGGTTTCGAAATGGATGCCTTCGCGCTTGAGTTCCTGGCGCAGGCGGAAGTGGTTCGACAGCGAACCGTTATGCACCAGGCACAAGTCGGCACCGGTGGAAAACGGGTGGCTGCCTTCCATGGTCACCGCGCTTTCGGTGGCCATGCGGGTGTGGCCGATGATGTGGCTGCCCTGCATGCTCGCCAGGCCGAAGCGCTGGGAAATCTCCTGGGGCAGGCCCATGCCCTTGAGGATCTCGATGCTCTGCCCGGCGCTCATGACCCGCACGCTCGGCGCCAGTTCGGCCAGGGCCAGGCGTACCGGGGCTTCGTCGGCGTGGATCTTCAACACGGCGGCGCTGGCGTTCTGAAACCAGTCCAGCGAACAGCCCAGCCGCCCTTCCAGCTCGCCCATCAGGGCTTTCCAGTCGAAGGCCTCGGTGGTTGCTTGCAGGGTCAGCTTGACCCAGCCGTCAGCGACTTCATCACCGTAGATGGCAAAGCCCGCACTGTCCGGGCCACGGTCGGTCATAGCCTGCAACATCGGTTCAAACAGCTGGCCGAGCTGGGGTTCCAGCCGGGGGTTTTTCAGGTACAGACCTACGATTCCACACATATCAAGTCTCCGTCACACGGTGTCAGAAAAATTCGGTATAGCGCTGGACTTCCCAGTCGCTCACATGGCGGCTGTATTCCACCCACTCCATGCGCTTGAGTTTGATGAACTCACCCACGATCTGCGGGCCGAGCACCTCGGCGAACAGCGGGTCGGCTTCCAGCGCGTCGCAGGCTTCCTTGAGGGATTGCGGCAAGGTCTTGATGCCGCGCTCGGCGATTTGTTCCAGGCTCAGGCTGTAGAGGTTTTCATTGCAGACGTGGTCGATTTCCAGCTGGCGATCGATACCGTCCAGGCCCGCCGCGATGATCGCGGCGCTGACCAGGTAAGGATTGCAGCCGGCATCCGGCAGGCGGAACTCCAGGCGGCCGTAAGGCACGCGCACCATGGCCGAACGGTTGTTGGCGCCAAACGCGATAAAGGCCGGGGCCCAGGTAGCGCCGGACAGCGAGTGGCCCACCACCAGGCGCTTGTAGGAGTTGACGGTGGGCGCGGCGAACGCACACAGCGCCGGGCCATGGGCGAGCAGGCCGGCGGCGAAGTGATAGGCCAGCTTCGACAGGCCCATGCCGCTCGGGTCGCTGGCGTCGTGGAACAGGTTCTTGTTCTCGGCGCTGCTGATCGACAGATGAAAGTGCATGCCGTTGCCGGCGCGTTTCGGGTCGGGCTTGGGCATGAAGGAACAGATCATGCCCAGGTCATTGGCGATCTCGCCGGCAGCCATGCGGAAGAAGGTGAAACGGTCGGCCGAGGTCAGGGCGTCGCTGTAGGTGTAGTTGATCTCGAACTGGCCGTTGGCGTCTTCGTGGTCGATCTGATAGACCTCGAAATCCACCGCCTGCAAGGCTTCGGTCAGGCGTTCCAGGAATACCCGCGAGCGCGACAGGCCCTTGTAGTCGTAGCAGGGCTTGTCGAGGTTGTCGCTGGGGTCGACCAGTTGCAGCTTGCCCTGCTCGTCGCGGCGCATCAGGTTGAATTCGGGTTCCAGGCCGGTGTTCAGCGTCCAGCCCTTGTCCTGCAGGCGCTGCACCTGCTGCTGCAGCACGTAGCGGCTATCAAAGGGATGGGGCTTGCCGTCGACATGCCCGACGCACACCACGCGCCCGTAACCCGGCTGCCAGGGCACCGGGGTCAGCGTGGACAGGTCACCCCGCGCCATGAAGTCCGGGCCGTGGGGTTCCATGCCCATGCCGCTGATGGCAAACCCGGCAAACCCGGCGCCCTCTTCGGCCACCGTCTTGAGCCCGCAAATCGGCACCGACTTGGTCTTGGCCGCACCGTGTATATCCACAAACTGCGCAAGCACGTACTTGATGCCGTACTTGTCGATGATGCGCTGGGTTTCTGCTGGCAACATTGCGTGTCACTCCTCGCGAAAGGCAAAACCGTGTGGGTGGGCCTGGACTGTCTCTTTATTCCTAAAAAGAAAGTTAGTTTCTCCACAGGAATGCAATACCCTTGCCAGATTCGCGAGCGGCCGATTGAAGTGCCGGTGAAAGCGCTTTTGTGCTGTATATATGGGAAAATTGTTTTCCCCGTGGGAATACGTGCCTGGGCACGGCCGCCAAGCGCCGCTGCTTGCACTTTCCTAGTGCGAAACTAATATTACTGAACGGAAAGCGTGCAGGATCTGATGACTATGTCCACCGAAACCGCCCCCCGCCTCAAACTCGAGCAATACCTGGGTTTGCAGATCAAACGCCAGCGCCAGGCCCAGGACCTGAAGCTGTCCGACGTGGCGAAGATTGCCGATATCAGCCAGGGCATGTTGAGCAAGATCGAAAACGCCCAGGTCTCCACCAGCCTCGACACCCTCAGCCGCCTGTGCGATGTGCTCGGGCTGCCGTTGTCGAAATTGTTCGCCGAATACGATCAACAGGACGGCAGTGCCTTGCTGGTCAAGGCCGACCAAGGCATGGAAGTGGTGCGCCGGGGGACGGAAAAGGGGCATACCTACCATCTGCTCAACCATACCCGGGGGCCGAAGAAGAGCTTCGAGGCATACATGGTCAGCATGGACGACGCCAGCGAGGAGTTCCCAACCTTTGCCCACCCTGGGACCGAGTTTCTGCACTTGTTGGAAGGGGAGCTGATTTATCGGCATGGGAATCAGCTGTATCGGATGGAAGCCGGCGACAGCCTGACGTTCGAGGGCGAGATTCCCCATGGGCCGGAAGAATTGGTGCGGGTGCCGATTCGCCTGCTGTCGATCATGAATTACGGCAACGACAAAGAATAATCCGGACTCGCGATACACCTGAAGCACAGAGATCCAATTGTGGGAGGGGGGCAAGCCCCCTCCCACATTTTCAACAGCGTTCGATGCCACTGGGCCTGTGGAAAATTTCCCCTCAGTTAAAAAACTTTCCCAAAACCCCTAGACGCCCTGCGTCCATTCCCCTATAAAGCCACTTCAGGAATATTTTATTCCTCACAAGAAAATGCGCTCACGGAATGAGCCTGCTGTCCTCTGACGTTTTTTCGCTATGCGATGAGCTGCCGCCATCATCCCGAGGACGTGTCATGCAACACGAAAAAAACCATTTCATCATCAAGGTCACTTGTCCCGCGGTGTCCGGCATTGTCGCTGCCGTCACCACGTACCTGGCGGACAACGCGTGCTACATCGGGGAGATGGCGCAGTTCGATGATGACTTCAGCGGTCGCTTCTTCATGCGTGCCGTGTTCCGTTTCAACGATGGGCACGCCGGCGACCTGGAACAGATCCGCGCCGGTTTCGCCGACGTCGCCCAGGCCTTCGACATGCAGTGGGCGCTGTACGACACCCGCGAGCCGATGCGTGTGCTGCTGATGGTGAGCAAGTTCGACCACTGCCTCACCGACCTGCTCTACCGCTACCACAAGGGCGAGATGGACATGACCATCACCGCCATCGTCTCCAACCACCTCGACCTGCGGCCCATGGCCGAGCGCGAGGGCATCCGCTTTATCTACCTGCCCGTGACCAAGGACACCAAGGCCGCGCAGGAAGCCGAGCTGATGAAGATCGTCGACGACACCCGCACCGAACTGGTGGTGTTGGCGCGCTACATGCAGATCCTCTCCGACGACCTGTGCCGGCAACTGTCGGGGCGCGCGATCAATATCCACCATTCGTTCCTGCCCGGTTTCAAAGGCGCCAAGCCCTATCACCAGGCCTATCAGCGTGGCGTGAAGTTGATCGGCGCCACCGCGCATTATGTGACCAGCGACCTGGATGAGGGCCCGATCATCGAACAGGAAGTGCAGCGCGTGGACCACGTGTACAAGCCCGACGACCTCGTCGCCATCGGCCGCGACACCGAAACCGTGGCCCTGTCCAAGGCGGTCAAGTACCACCTGGAGCATCGGGTGTTCCTCAACCAGGACAGAACGGTGGTGTTCCGGTGAGCGCGCCCAAACTGATCGACGGCAAAGCCGCCGCCGCACGGGTACTGCTGCAAGTGCGCGAAGACGTGGCGCGCCTGCACGAGCAAGCCATTCAACCGGCCCTGGCGGTGATCCTGGTGGGCAACGACGCCGCCAGCCAGGTGTATGTGCGCAACAAGATCCTGCGCGCCGAAGAAGTGGGCATCCGCTCCGTGGAGCATCGGCTGCCCAGCGACACCAGCACCGAACAACTGTTGATCCTGATCGCCCAGTTGAATGCCGACCCGGCGATCCACGGCATTCTCCTGCAATTGCCGCTGCCCAAGCAGATGGACGAACTGCGCGCCCTGGAAGCCATCGCGCCGCAGAAAGACGTGGACGGTTTCCACAGCCAGAACGTCGGCGGCCTCAGCCAGGGGCGCGCCGTGCTCACGCCCTGCACTCCCAGCGGTTGCCTGTACCTGCTGGAGCAAACCTGTGGCGACCTGCGCGGTAAACACGCGGTGGTGGTCGGCCGCTCGAACATCGTCGGCAAGCCCATGGCGGCGCTGCTGCTCAAGGCCGATTGCTCGGTGACGGTGCTGCATTCGCGCAGCCACAACGCCCAGGCCCTGTGCCGCCAGGCCGACATCGTGATCGCCGCCGTGGGCCGCCCACGCTTGATCGATGCCAGCTGGCTCAAACCCGGCGCGGTGGTGATCGACGTCGGCATCAACCGTATCGATGACGACGGCCGCAGCCGCCTGGTGGGCGATGTCGACTTCGACGCCGCCCTGCCCCACGTCGCCGCCATCACCCCGGTCCCCGGCGGTGTCGGCCCGATGACCATTGCCTTCCTGATGAAAAACACCGTGACCGCCGCCCTTGCGCAACATCACGCCCTACGCAGCCAATCGGAGGCCGTATGCCATTCAATCTATTGAAATACGGGCTGAGTTCGGAGTACCCGGTGGAGGTGGATCTGCCGCCGCCCAAAGAACTCAAGTCGAGTTACGACGTGGTGATCATCGGCGCCGGCGGCCACGGCCTGGCGACCGCCTACTACCTGGCCAAGTACCACGGCATCAGCAACATTGCCGTGCTGGAAAAGTCCTATCTGGGCGGCGGCAACACCGCGCGTAACACAGCGGTGATCCGCTCCAACTACCTGACCAGCGAAGGGGTGCGCTTCTACGCCGAGTCAGTGAAGATGTTCCAGGCGCTGTCCAACGAATTCGATTTCAACATCATGTACTCCGAGCGCGGCCAACTGACCCTGGCCCACACCGACGCCACCGTGCGTTCGTTCCGCCAGCGCGCCGAGGTCAACAAGCACTTCGGCGGGCGCACCGAGATGATCGACCGCCAGCAGATCCGCGAACTGGTGCCCAGCCTCAACCTCGACCCCGGCCACCTGCCGGTGCTCGCCGGGCTCTGGCACATCGACGGCGCCACCGCGCGCCACGATGCCGTGGCCTGGGGCTACGCCAAGCAGGCGGCCAAGCGCGGCGTGGAAATCCATCAGCTCACCGAAGTGCAAGACCTGATCATTGAAAACGGCGCCATCACCGCGGTGAAAACCAATCGCGGCACCATCCGGTGCGGCTGCGCGGTGCAGGCGATTGCCGGGCACAGCTCACTGTTGATGGCCAAGGCCGGCATCCGCTCGCCGATCCAGACCTTCCCGCTGCAGGCCATGGTCACCCAGCCGTTCAAGCCGTTCCTCGACCCGCTGGTGAGTTCCTCGGCCCTGCACTGCTACGTGCAGCAAACCAGTCGCGGCGAAGTGGTGTTCGGCGGCGGTTCCGACCCCTACCCGCTGTTCAACACACGCTCGACCCTGGACCTCAAGGAAAGCCTGCTGGCCCATGCCATCGAGATGTTCCCGTTCCTGGCCAACGCCAAGTTGATGCGCCAGTGGGCCGGGATCACCGACATGACCCCGGACTACAGCCCGATCATGGGCCTGTCGCCGGTGAAGAATTACTACCTCGACGCCGGTTGGGGCACCTGGGGTTTCAAGGCCACGCCGATCTGCGGCAAGACCATGGCCGAGTTGGTCGCCAGCGGCGGCAAGGTACCGGAGCTGATCAAACCCTTTGGCCTCGAACGTTTCTCGACCTTCCAGCAAGTCAATGAGATGGGCGCCACGGCGGCCAGTCACTGATGGAGAGTGGACTATGAAAATCATGATGTGCCCGCTCAACGGGCCGCGCAATATCAGCGAGTTCACCTACGGCGGCGAGTTCAAGCCCATGCCCGATCCGGTCAACTGCAGCGACGCCGAATGGGCCGACTACGTGTTCAACACCGACAACCTCGCCGGTGTAGTGCGTGAATGGTGGATGCACACGCCGTCCAGCTACTGGTTCCTCGCCGAGCGCCACACCGTCACCGACGAGATCCTGCGCACCTTCGACCCCAAGGAACTGTTCACCCACCGCGTCGACTTCAACACCCCCCAGGAGATCGCCGGATGAACCGCCTCCCCGCCCCCATGGGCCTGCTGATCCAACGCGATCAGCCACTCGATTTCAGTTTCGACGGCCACCCCTACCAGGGCCTGCAGGGCGACAGCATCGCCAGCGCCCTGCTCGCCAACGGGCGCTTTCTGATGTCGCGCTCGTTCAAATACCACCGCCCACGCGGGCCGCTGAGCATGGCCGGCCAGGACGCCAACAGCCTGGTGCAATTGCCCCAGGAACCCAACGTGCTGGCCGATGCCCACGCGCTGAGCAACGGCCTGGCGGTGACCGCGCAGAACGTCAACGGCACGCTGGACCACGACCGCGATGCCTATATGGGCAAGTTCTCCAAATTCATGCCGGTGGGTTTCTACTACCGCTCGTTCTACAAGCCCAAGGGCATGTGGAAAGTGTGGGAGCCGATCATCCGTAAAAAAGCCGGCCTGGGCGTGCTCGACCTGAACTTCCAGCCCGAGTACTACGACAAGGCCTACCTGTTCACCGACCTCGCCGTCATCGGCGCCGGCCCCGCCGGCTTGCAGGCGGCGCTGACCGCCGCGAATGCCGGGGCGAAGGTGCTGCTGATCGAGCAGCAGCCGATCCTCGGCGGTTCGCTCACTTATGCGCGCTTCGATATCGCCGGCACCCGCGCCGACAGCCTGCGCCGCGAATTGCTCAGCGCGGTGCAGCAACACGCGAATATCCAGGTGCTCACCGAGGCCACCTGCAACGCCTGGTTCACCGACAACTACCTGCCGGTGATCCAGGGCAAGCGCCTGTACAAGGTGCGCGCGCAGCAGTGCCTGGTGTGCAGCGGCTCGTTCGACCAGCCAGTGATCTTTCGCAACAACGACCTGCCGGGGGTGATGCTGACCAGCGCCGCGCAACGCCTGATCAAGCTCTACGCCGTCAAGCCCGGCAAACGCGCGGTGGTGCTCACCGGCAACGATGACGGTTACCTCGCCGCCCTCGACCTGCATGACCAGGGCGTGGACGTTGCCGCCGTGGTCGACCTGCGCCACGCCCCCGCCGACCAGGCCCTGGCCGGCGCGCTGGCGCAGCGCAAGATCCGTTGCCTGACTAACAGCACGGTGTTCGAGGCCTTGCATGAAAAAGGCCTGCGCCATGTGAAGGGTGTCGATGTGCGCCAGATCACCGCTCAGGGCCAGGTCAGTGACAAGGGGCAGGTGATCGACTGCGACCTGCTGTGCATGTCGGCCGGCTATATGCCGGTGTACCAACTGCTGTGCCAGGCCGGCGGCAAATTGGCCTATGAGGACTCGCGTGCAGAGTTCAGCCTCAGCGGCCTGCCGCAGAACCTGAATGTGGCCGGTTCGGTCCACGGTCGGCACCAACTGGACAATGTGCTGGCGGACGCGAGCAACGCCGCCCACGACATCGCCCTCGCCCTCGGCTTGAGCCCTGCCGCAGCGCGTACCCCGCTGCGCAGCGAAGCCCAGGTCAACTTCAACTGGCCGATCTTCCCGCACCCCAAGGGCAAGGATTTCGTCGACTTCGACGAAGACCTGCAAGTGGCGGATATCGTCAACGCCACCCGCATCGGCTACCGCGATGTGCAGTTGGTGAAACGCTACTCCACCGTCGGCATGGGCCCGTCCCAGGGCCGCCACTCGGCGTTGCCGACCGCGCGCCTGGTGGCCTGGGCGACCCAGCGCAATATCAGCGAAACCGGGGTCACCACCGCACGGCCGCCGTTCGTGGCGGAGAAACTCGCCCACGTCGCCGGGCGCGCCTTCGACCCCTACCGGCAAACGCCGATGCATGCGCGGCACCTGCAGGCCGGGGCGAAGATGATGCCCGCCGGCATCTGGCAGCGCCCGGCCTATTACGGCAAGGCCGAGGACCGCGACGCCTGCATGCAGGCCGAAGCCCTGCATGTGCGCAACAAGGTCGGGCTGATCGATGTGTCCACCCTCGGCGGCCTGGACGTGCGCGGCCCGGATGCCGCCGAACTGCTCAACCGGATGTACACCTTCGCGTTTCTCAAGCAGCCGGTGGGCCGTTCGCGTTATGCGCTGATGACCAATGAACACGGGGTGGTGATCGACGACGGCGTGTGCGCGCGGCTGGCCGACAAGCACTTCTACGTCACCGCCACCACCAGCGGCGTCGACCGCATCTACCAGCAGATGCTCAAGTGGAACGCGCAATGGCGCCTGGACGTGGATGTGGCCAACGTCACCGCCGCGATCTGTGCGGTGAACGTGGCCGGGCCGGATTCGCGCAAAGTGCTGGAACAGCTGTGCAGCGACCTCGACCTGAGCGCCGAGGCCTTCCCTTACCTGGGCGTGCGCCAGGGCACGGTGGCCGGGATCAAGGCGCGGCTGCTGCGGGTCGGTTTCGTCGGCGAACTGGGTTATGAAATCCACGTTGCCGCACGTCATGGCCTCGCATTGTGGGATGCGTTGATGGCCGCCGGCAAAGCCTTCGACATTCGCCCCTTCGGCGTCGAAACCCAGCGCCTGCTGCGCCTGGAAAAAGGCCACGTGATCATCAGCCAGGACACCGACGGCATGACCCACCCGGCGGAAATCGACATGGGCTGGGCGGTCAGTCGCAACAAACCGTTCTTCGTCGGCCGCCGCTCGGTGGACATCCTCGAAGCCCAGCCGCTGAAACGCAAACTGGTCGGCTTCAGCTTGCCCAAGGGCAGCGTGCAGCCGCTGGAAGGCCACCTGGTGCTCAACGGCCCGGACATCAGCGGCAACGTCACCTCGTGTGAATACTCCGCGAGCCTGGGCCGGATCATCGGCCTGGCCTACGCCGGGATCGACCAGAGCACACCGGGGCAATGCATTCCGATTCGCGTCGAAGGCGGCATCGTCGTCCAGGCCGAAGTGGTGCAGCTACCGTTCTTCGACCCCACCAACCAACGCCAGGAGGGTTAAGCCATGACCAGTCTGAAAGCCCACGAATTGCTCACGCCGCCCTGCCGCCTGATCGACCAGACCGACCTGCCCCGGGTCGGCTTTCGCGGCGCACACAGCGCCGAGTACCTCACGGCCCGCGGCTTCACCCTGCCCGACGCGCCCAACCGAGCGACCGCGCAGGCGGACGGCAGCTGGGTGGCGCGCCTGTCACAGAACGAATACCTGCTGCTGGGCAGCCCTGCGGACCAGGGCCAGCGCATCGCCGATGAAGAAGCGCGCTGGGAGCTCGACCACCGCGCCCACTACCTGCTGCCGCGCCAGGACAGTCATGCTTGCGTGCTGCTCAGCGGCACGGTGATTGCCCAGGTGATGGCCAAGCTGTGCGGCGTCGATCTCAGTTTTCCGGCCTTCAAGCCGGGGGCGGTGGCGCAGACGGCGGCGGCACGGATCAATGTGATCGTCATCCACTCGGGAAGCGTGGACGCGCCGGCGTTCCATATCCTCTGGGACCGCGCCTCGAAGGACTACTTCGACGGCGCGTTGCGGGATGCGTTGGAGGAGTTTGGCGGGGTGGGGCTTGCCGATCGCGCGTAAAACCAGGGTCAACGTGGCGCTCTCGGGTTTTTCGCGAGCAAGCTCGCTCCTACAGATGACCCCGTCACCGTAGGAGCGGAGCTTGCCCGCGAGGGTCGTTAACGATGACGTGGTAAGCCAGGATTAACGCAGCGGCCTCAGGTTTTTCGCGAGCAAGCTCGCTCCTACAGATGACCCCGTCACCGTAGGAGCGGAGCTTGCCCGCGAGGATCGTTAACGATGACGCGGTAAGCCAGGATTAACGCGGCGCTCTCGGGTTTTTCGCGAGCAAGCTCGCTCCTACAGATGACCCCGTCGCCGTAGGAGCGGAGCTTGCCCGCGAGGGTCGTTAACGATGACGCGGTAAGCCAGGATTAACGCAGCGGCCTCAGGTTTTTCGCGAGCAAGCTCGCTCCTACAGATGACCCCGTCGCCGTAGGAGCGGAGCTTGCCCGCGAGGATCGTTAACGATGACGCGGTAAGCCAGGATTAACGCAGCGGCCTCAGGTTTTTCGCGAGCAAGCTCGCTCCTACAGATGACCCCGTCACCGTAGGAGCGGAGCTTGCCCGCGAGGGTCGTTAACGATGACGCGGTAAGCCAGGATTAACGCCGCGCTCTCGCCAGAAAAACCTGTTCAGTTGGTATACCCCAACCGCCCCGCCCTGACCGCCTGCGTGTACTGACGCGTCGCCAGGCAGCAATCGATGAGGATCACGCTCGACAGCGCCACACGCCCCCCAGTTTTTTACACGACTGATCCGTAGCTCTGGCGCTAATCTGATCGGCTAATGTGCCACATGGCCAATAGCCATTTCTCGCCTTTACCCCAGTATTTATTGGTTACAAGACCAAGAATTGACGTTCATCGGGCGCTTGAAAAAGCAGTTGCATGCTTTGTATTACGGTATACCATAATACCTACAAACCTATAAAAACCGCCCCACCGCCGAGGACCGTCCCATGATCGATGCCGCTATCTACAAACAAGTGATGGGTTCGTTTCCGTCCGGGGTCACCGTGATCACCACGCTCGATGACGACGGGCAAATCGTCGGGCTGACCGCCAGTGCTTTCAGCTCGTTGTCGATGGACCCGGCGCTGGTGCTGTTCTGCCCCAACTACAGCTCCGACTCGTACCCGGTGTTGATCAAGAACAAACGCTTTGCCATCCATGTGCTCTCCGGCGGGCAGCAAACCGAAGCGTATGCCTTTGCGCGCAAGGGCAAAGACAAGGCCCAAGGCCTCGAATGGACGCTCAGCGAGCGGGGCAATCCGATCCTGGCGAATGCCACGGCGGTGATCGAATGCGAGCTGTGGCGCGAGTACGAAGGCGGCGACCACGCGATCATGGTCGGCTCGGTGAAGAACCTCATCGTGCCCCAGCAGAACGCCGCGCCACTGGTGTATTGCCACGGCAAGATGGGCGCATTGCCCATGCCGGCTTAAGCCACACACAAAACTTTGTGGGAGGGGGCTTGCCCCCGATAGCGGTGGGTCAGCTACAGATAAGCTGGCTGTTCCTCCGCCATCGGGGGCAAGCCCCCTCCCACAGTTTGATTGCGGGGTGTCAGCCCCTCCCAGTGGCGTGAGACCACGCGATCATGGTCGGCTCGGTGAAGAACCTCATGCACGTTGAGGATGATCAGCACAGCCACCAGAATCACCGGTAGGCTGGCAATCACCGCAAAGGCCAGGATCAGTTTTTGTTTTATGTTCATCGGGCTCGCCTTCCTTGTGAGGTGAGGGTGTAACCGTTGGAGAGAAAAGTTTTGTGGATATTCCATATTATGGTATACCAACAATCAATCCGCCGAACAGCCGTTATCCCCGGCAAGCGTTACAACGGCGAGAGCACTTAAGGGCCCGCGGTCGACAGGCCGATCACAATAGATCCGAGGTACGCGTCATGAAGTTTTCCCTGTTCGTACACATGGAACGTTGGGACGAGAGCATCAGCCACCGCCAGTTGTTCGAAGACTTGACCGAATTGACCCTGATGGCCGAAGCCGGTGGCTTCAGCACCGTCTGGATTGGCGAACACCACGCCATGGAATACACCATCTCGCCAAGCCCGATGCCGTTGCTGGCTTACCTCGCGGCCAAGACCACCACCATTCACCTGGGCGCCGGCACCATCATCGCGCCGTTCTGGCACCCGCTGCGGGTGGCGGGTGAATGCGCCTTGCTCGACGTGATCAGCAACGGCCGCATGGAAGTCGGCCTGGCCCGTGGCGCCTACCAGGTTGAGTTCGACCGCATGGCCGGCGGCATGCCCGCGTCCAGCGGCGGCCAGGCGCTGCGCGAAATGGTCCCGGTGGTGCGCGCGTTGTGGCAAGGCGACTACGCCCACGACGGCGACATCTGGAAATTCCCCACCTCCACCAGCGTGCCCAAGCCCGTACAGAAGCCCAACCCGCCGATGTGGATCGCCGCCCGCGACCCGGACTCCCACAACTTCGCAGTGGCCAACGGCTGCAACGTGATGGTCACGCCGCTGATGAAGGGCGACGAAGAAGTCCTGGACCTGAAAAACAAATTCCAGACCGCCCTCGACAACAACCCCGGCGTGCCGCGCCCGCAATTGATGGTGCTGCGCCACACCCACGTACACGCCGCCGACGACCCGGAAGGCTGGAAAGTCGGGGCCAAGGCGATCTCCAAGTTCTATCGCACCTTCGATGCCTGGTTCGGCAACAAGGAAGTGCCGGTCAATGGCTTCCTGGCGCCAAGCCCGGAAGAAAAATTCGCCGGCCGCCCGGAGTTCGAGCTGGACAGCCTGCACAAGACCGCGATGATCGGCACCGCCGCAGAAATCATCCCGCGCATCAAGTACTACCAGGAACTGGGCGTGGATGAGTTCAGCTTCTGGTGCGACAACAGCCTGCCCCATGCCGAGAAGAAAAAGTCCCTGGCGCTGTTTATCGAGCAGGTCGTGCCAGCGTTTCGTTGATCGGTGAATAACCAAGCCGCTTGCCTCTTCACGGAGCAAGCGGCTTTTTTCTAGGCCGCGCCTTGCTGGTATTCCCGCGGCGTACAGCCAAACTCACGGCGAAACACCGTATGCAGGTACTGCGCCGACTTGAAGCCACACTGCTGCGCCACATCGGCAATCGCCAGGGCGTGGTTTTCCAGGCCTTTGGCGGCGGCGGCGAGTTTGAAGCGCAGGATCTCGTCATGCACGCTGCACCCGCGTGTCTTGCGAAAGTGCGATTCCAGGGATGAGCGCGATACACCGACATACGCCGCGACCTGGGCGGTCTTGATGCCCTGGCAGGCGTACTGGCGGATGAACAGCAGCGCCTGCATCACATACGGATTGCCCAACGGCTGATGCAAGCTGGAAGCCTGCACATTGATTGCATCCGGTGGCACCAGGATCTGCGTGCCGGTGCAGGGTTTGCCGTGCAGCATCTGATGCAGCAGCGCGGCGGCCGTGCGGCCCATGGTTTCCGTGCCCTGGATCACCGAACTCAGCGGCACCCGCGTGAGGGTGCGGGTCAGCGGGTCGTTGTCGATGCCGATCAACGCCACCTCCTCCGGCACGGCGATACCGGCAGTGAGGCAGGCCTGCAGCAATTGCCGGGCGCGGGCGTCGGTGACGGCGATGATGCCGATGGGCTTGGGCAGGCTTTGCAGCCAGGCGATCTGCTGCTCCACCGCGCTGTCCCACAACGGCGCGCTGGTGCCCAGGCCGCGGTACACCTCCACCGGCAAACCATCGCGTTGCAGCAGGCGCTTGAAGGCCTTTTCGCGCTCCTGGGCCCAGCGATTGGCCTGGGCTGGCGGCAGGCTGAAACAGGCAAACCGGGTCAGTCCGGCCTCGATCAAATGCTCATACGCCAGCTTCATCAGCGCATGGTTGTCGGTGGCCACGTAGGGGATGCCCCTGGGGTAGGCACGCGCATCCTCATAGGAACCGCCCACCGCCACCACCGGCAGCTTGATATCGGCCAGTGCCTCGCCGATCAGCGGGTCGTCGAAGTCGGCAATGATGCCGTCGCCCTGCCAGCGCTCGATGCCTTTGAGGCGGCACAAAAAATCTTCCTCCAGGAACAAATCCCAGGACGCGCGGGTGCTGCTCAGGTAATTGCCGATGCCGGTGATGATGCCGCGGTCATAGATTTTGCTGCCGTTGAACAGCAAGGCGATGCGGTGGACGGGCGGTAGGGTTTTCATTGTTTTTGTCCTGAGGCCGGTCGCCACAGGTTAGACCCCGCCACTCAAAATCGCACTACACCTTGACGATTTTCATAATCGCCGGGCCCAGTGCCGTTGCTAGTATCCAGACACCGCCAAGAACAATAAGGAACACGCCATGACGTACTTCCCCGGTGTCGAGAAGGTTCGCTTCGAAGGCCCCGCCAGCGACGCCCCCCTCGCCTTTCGCCACTACGACGCCAACAAACTGATCCTCGGCAAACCGATGCGCGAACACCTGCGCATGGCGGCCTGTTATTGGCACACCTTCGTCTGGCCCGGCGCGGATATGTTTGGCATGGGCACCTTCAAGCGCCCGTGGCAGCGCAGCGGCGAGCCGATGGAAGTGGCGATCGGCAAGGCCGAGGCGGCCTTTGAGTTTTTCTCCAAGCTGGGCATCGACTACTACAGTTTTCACGACACCGACGTGGCGCCGGAAGGCAGCTCGCTCAAGGAGTACCGCAACCACTTCGCGCAGATGGTCGATCACCTCGAACGCCACCAGGAACAGACCGGCGTCAAACTGCTGTGGGGCACCGCCAATTGCTTCAGCAACCCGCGCTTTGCCGCCGGCGCCGCGAGTAACCCGGACCCGGAGGTGTTCGCCTACGCCGCCGCCCAGGTGTGCAGCGCGATGAACGCCACGCTGCGGCTCAAGGGCGCCAATTATGTGCTGTGGGGCGGCCGCGAAGGTTACGAAACCCTGCTCAATACCGACCTCAAGCGCGAGCGCGAACAGCTCGGGCGCTTTATGCACATGGTGGTGGAGCACAAGCACAAGATCGGCTTCAAGGGCGACCTGCTGATCGAACCCAAGCCCCAGGAGCCGACCAAGCACCAATACGATTACGACAGCGCCACGGTGTTCGGCTTCCTGCATGAGTACGGCCTGGAACACGAGATCAAGGTGAATATCGAGGCCAACCACGCGACCCTGGCCGGGCACAGCTTTCATCATGAGATCGCCACCGCGGTGTCCCTCGGGATCTTCGGCAGCATCGACGCCAACCGCGGCGACCCGCAGAACGGCTGGGACACCGACCAGTTCCCCAACAGCGTCGAGGAGATGACCCTCGCGACGTATGAAATCCTCAAGGCCGGCGGTTTCAAGAATGGCGGCTACAACTTCGATTCCAAGGTGCGCCGCCAGAGCCTGGACGAGATCGACCTGTTCCACGGCCACGTCGCCGCCATGGATGTGCTCGCCCTGGCGCTGGAACGCGCGGCGGCGATGGTGCAGAACGATCGGTTGCAGCAGTTCAAGGACCAGCGCTATGCCGGCTGGCAGCAACCGTTGGGCCAGGCGGTACTGGCCGGCGAATTCAGCCTGGAATCCCTGGCCGAACATGCGTTTGCCCACGAGCTCAACCCGCAGGCCGTGAGTGGTCGGCAGGAGATGCTCGAAGGCGTGGTCAATCGGTTTATCTACACCTGATCACGCAGCCCTCTGTGTAGGAGCGAGCTTGCTCGCGAAAAACGTCAACGATGACGCGTGATGCCTGGATAAACGTGTCGAGTTCGCGATTTTCGCGAGCAAGCTCGCTCCTACACAGGGGGCGGCGGTGACATTTGCGCGACAAATCTACGCACAGAGCGTCGAGGGACGCTCTACAGTTCTACCCGCATCACGCTGTGTCTTTCCAACAACAATAAAAGGACGCACCACCATGAAGTCATTTAAACGCACCCTGCTCGCCTCTGCCCTGGCCCTGCTCGCCCTGCCGGTCATGGCCGATCCGGCCCATCCGAAAATCGGTTTTTCCATCGACGACCTGCGCCTGGAACGCTGGTCCCGCGACCGTGACTACTTCGTCGCGGCGGCGGAAAAACTCGACGCCAAGGTGTTTGTGCAGTCGGCCGATGCCAACGAGCAAAAGCAGATTTCCCAGATCGAAAACCTGATCTCCCGCGGCGTCGACGTGATCGTGATCGTGCCGTTCAACGCCACCGTGCTGACCAACGCCATCGCCGAAGCCAAGAAGGCGGGGATCAAGGTGGTGTCGTATGACCGCCTGATCCTCAACGCGGATATCGACGCCTACATCTCCTTCGATAACGAAAAGGTCGGCGAGATGCAGGCCAATGGCGTGCTGCAGGCGGCGCCCAAGGGCAACTATTTCCTGCTCGGCGGTGCGCCCACCGACAACAATGCCAAGGTCCTGCGCGAAGGCCAGATGAAGGTGCTGCAACCGGCCATCGACAAGGGCGACATCAAGATTGTCGGCCAGCAGTGGGTCAAGGAATGGAACCCGACCGAAGCCCTGAGCATCGTCGAAAACGCCCTGACCCGAAACAACAATAAGATCGATGCCATCGTCGCCTCCAACGACGCCACCGCCGGCGGTGCGATCCAGGCCCTGGCCGCGCAGAAACTGGCGGGCAAGGTGCCGATCTCCGGGCAAGACGCCGACCTCGCCGCCGTCAAGCGCGTGATCGACGGCACCCAGACCATGACCGTGTACAAACCGCTCAAACTGATCGCCACCGAAGCCGCCAAGCTCTCGGTGCAACTGGCGCGCAACGAAAAGCCCACCTACAGCTCGCAATACGACAACGGCAGCAAGAAAGTCGACACCATCCTGCTCACCCCGACCCCGCTGACCAAGGCCAATATCGACCTGTTGGAGAAGGACGGCTTCTACACCAAAGAGCAGATCGGCCTGTAGGAGCGGGCTTGCCCGCGAAAAACGTCAACGATGACGTGGGCATCCTGGATGTGCGCGTTGCCTGGGGGTTCTTCGCGAGCAAGCTCGCTCCTACGGGAAACCGCGTTTCTTCGGCCTTTTGTGTGAGCCATCGCCATGTCGCACTACCTGCTGCAAATGAACGGCATCGTCAAACGCTTTGGCGGTGTCAACGCGCTCAACGGCATCGATATCAAGGTGCGGCCGGGGGAATGTGTCGGCCTGTGCGGCGAGAACGGTGCCGGTAAATCCACCTTGATGAAGGTGTTGTCGGCGGTCTATCCCCATGGCACCTGGGACGGCGAAATCCTCTGGGATGGCCAGCCGCTCAGGGCCCAGTCGATCAGCGAAACCGAGGCGGCCGGCATCGTCATCATTCACCAGGAACTGACCCTGGTGCCGGACCTGTCGGTGGCCGAGAACATCTTCATGGGCCACGAGCTGACCCTGCCCGGCGGGCGCATGAACTACCCGGCGATGCTGCACCGCGCCGAAGCGTTGATGCGCGAGCTGAAGGTGCCGGACATGAACGTCGCGCTGCCGGTGTCGCAGTATGGCGGCGGCTACCAGCAACTGGTGGAAATCGCCAAGGCCCTGAATAAACAGGCGCGCCTGCTGATCCTCGACGAGCCCTCCTCGGCCCTGACCCGCTCGGAAATCGAGGTGCTGCTGGAGATCATCAAGGGCCTCAAGGCCAAGGGCGTGGCCTGCGTGTACATCTCCCACAAGCTCGATGAAGTGGCGGCGGTGTGCGACACCATCACGGTAATCCGCGACGGCCAGCACATCGCGACCAGCGCCATGGCCGACATGGATATCCCCCGGATC
Source organism: Pseudomonas sp. GV105 (assembly GCF_003058185.1). Lineage (NCBI taxonomy): Bacteria > Pseudomonadati > Pseudomonadota > Gammaproteobacteria > Pseudomonadales > Pseudomonadaceae > Pseudomonas > Pseudomonas sp. GV105. Next base: position 2,080 of record NZ_QBUF01000022.1, on the reverse strand, counting down.
ATCACGCAGATGGTCGGGCGCGAAATGAGCAACCTCTACCCCACCGAGCCGCATGAGATCGGTGAGGTGATGTTCGAAGCGCGCCATGTCACCTGCTACGACGTCGACAACCCCAAGCGCAAACGCGTGGACGACATCTCCTTCGTACTCAGGCGCGGGGAAATCCTCGGCATTGCCGGGCTGGTCGGCGCCGGGCGCACGGAGCTGGTCTCGGCCTTGTTCGGCGCCTACCCCGGCCGCTACAGCGCCGAAGTCTGGCTCGATGGCCAACTGATCGACACGCGCACGCCGCTCAAATCGATCCGCGCCGGGCTGTGCATGGTGCCCGAGGACCGCAAGCGCCAGGGCATCATTCCCGACCTGGGCGTGGGCCAGAACATCACCCTGGCGGTACTCGACACCTACGCGCACCTGACGCGCATCGACGCCGAGGCCGAACTGGGCAGCATCGACCGGCAGATCGCGCGCATGCACCTCAAGACCGCCAGCCCGTTTTTGCCGATCACCAGCCTGTCCGGCGGCAATCAGCAAAAGGCCGTGCTGGCGAAAATGCTCATGGCCAAGCCCAAGGTGCTGATCCTCGACGAGCCCACGCGCGGGGTGGATGTGGGCGCCAAGTATGAGATCTACAAACTGATGGGCGCGCTGGCGGCCGAAGGCGTGGCGATCATCATGGTCTCCTCGGAACTGGCCGAAGTGCTCGGCGTGTCCAACCGCGTGCTGGTGATCGGCGACGGCCAGTTGCGTGGGGATTTCATCAACGAAGGCCTCACCCAGGAACAGGTCCTCGCCGCTGCGCTCAGCCAAAATAATAATGATCGGAAGACCGCTTAGATGAATCAGCTCAAACAGCTGTTTACCCGCTACAAAATGCTCGCGTTGGTGATCGCCGTGGCGTTCATCTGGCTGTTTTTCAGTTGGCAGACCGAGGGCGGCTTCCTCACCCCGCGCAACCTGTCCAACCTGCTGCGGCAGATGTCGATCACCGGGATTCTGGCCTGCGGCATGGTGCTGGTGATCATCAGCGGCGAGATCGATTTGTCGGTGGGCTCGATGCTCGGCTTGTTGGGCGGGCTCGCGGCGATTCTGGACGTGGTCTATCACCTGCCGCTGCTGGCCAACCTGAGCCTGGTGGCGCTGTGCGGGTTGATGATCGGTTTGGCCAACGGCTACATGACCGCGTACCTGCGCATCCCGTCGTTTATCGTCGGTTTGGGCGGCATGCTGGCGTTTCGCGGGATTCTGCTGGGCATCACCGGCGGCACCACCATCGCGCCGGTGTCGCCGTCGCTGGTGTACGTGGGCCAGGGCTATCTGCCGCATGCGGTGGGCATCGGCCTCGGGGTTTTGCTGTTTGCCCTGACCCTGTTTTTGACCTGGAAACAACGGCGCAACCGTGCACTGCATGGCTTGGCCTCACACTCATTGACTCGCGACGTGCTGCGCGTGGCGGTGATCGGCGCGGTGCTGGCCGGGTTCGTCACCATCCTCAACAGCTACGACGGCATCCCGGTGCCGGTGCTGCTGTTGCTGGTGCTGCTCGGCGTGTTCAGCTACGTCACCAGCCAGACCGTATTCGGCCGCCGCGTGTATGCGGTGGGCAGCAACATGGAAGCCACGCGCCTGTCGGGCATCAACGTGCAGGCCGTCAAACTGTGGATCTTCGGCATCATGGGCGTGATGTGCGCCCTCGCCGGCCTGGTCAACACCGCACGCCTCGCCGCCGGTTCACCGTCGGCGGGCAACATGGGCGAACTCGACGCCATCGCCGCCTGCTTTATCGGCGGCACCTCCATGCGCGGCGGCTCGGGCACGGTGTATGGCGCGCTGCTCGGGGCGCTGGTGATTACCAGCCTGGATAACGGCATGTCGATGCTGGATGTGGACAGTTACTGGCAGATGATTGTGAAGGGCAGCATTTTGGTGCTGGCGGTGTGGGTGGATGTGAGTACGCGGGCGGGTCGCCGATAAACCCCACTCTCCCATGTGGGAGGGGGCTTGCCCCGGTACAGACCGGAGACATCCTTTACGTTTGAAACCGGAGACATCGTTTACATGTATTAATCATGGCCAGGAGGTA
>NZ_QBUF01000021.1:0-90523 GCF_003058185.1 Pseudomonas sp. GV105 | reverse complement strand
TGGCGGTGACGGCGCGGGCTTCGATGGCGGCAGCGGCGCCGGCACCGTCGAGGCGGTCCATGTTGGCTTCGGTGGCGTGGCCGGCGTTGGCGCCTTTGACGGCGACTTCGCCGTCTTCTTCTTTGTCGAATTCGTCCCAGCTCAGCATGACGTGTCGTCTCCTGCGTGAGGGCTCGAAGGTGCCCGTGTGAAACCGGATGGTTGGGGGTTCACACGGCCCTCGGGCCGCGGTGGATCTTAAGGAATCGTTTGTTGCAACAGCTAGCGCAGGCATTAAACGCAATGGGGTGAACGGGTGCTCTGCGTGAGGCTTGAGGGGCGGAGCGATAGATGCATGCTCCTGCGGAGGCCTCAGGTCGGCTCTTCATCCCAGTGTAAAGGGATATTGCAGGCCCGATTTACCCGCGCATTATAGGGAAAAAAACGGCTTTGTGTTGTGGCAGATGCGCTCGGATTGCTGACAAAACGCCTGGTATTCGAGCCAGAGCGAGGGTTTACAGGGGGTTGGTGCCGGAGGATTTTTTTGACGGACGGTGGGCTATTTATTGCGGGGGCTGGCGAGGTTTTTTGAGCGGGGGAGCGGGAGGCGGGTTTTTGGCCGCAAGAACAATTTCTTGCGGCGAATAAGATCACGGTCAATGTGAACTAACGAAGTTGTTATCCGTTAGAGCAACCGTTACCCATCACATGGTAGTTAAGAATGTGGCGCTGACCTTTGGAGTCTTCATATTCCATTTTTACCGGTACGACTTCGCATACATCTGGAATGGTGCTCATGGAGACTACTTTGGCGACGTCCAGGTGAGTGCTGTAGGTGTAGTCTTCAACAATCGGGGCGTTCTGGCCGGCTACGTCAGTCGGGGCTTCCTCGGCCAGGGCGGCGGTGGCGCACAAGCTGCTGAGGGCCATAACTAATAAAGCTTTCATTTCTCTTTTTACCTTCTTCAGTGCGAAAGGGGGCACGGGGCCCTTTGGAGGCCTCGTGTGTAACTTAGGGGTGTTTACTTCCGATTAACGTGCCTTCGTGGGGGCTGTTACGTTGTTAATCTGGTTGCCTTGTTGGCGGAGTCGATTTTAGGCCTGCGGGTTATATTCATATACCCGTGCTTTTGATAAACACTATTGGTGGTTTTTGTAACAATCCCCCGTCGCAGGTTTTTTTACGTGTCCGCCAAGCGCCGCAGGCTACGGGCCAGAGGGGGGAAGGAGATAGCAGGGCAATTTGTAGGGTCTTGTTACTACCATCGTCGAATGGTTCTATAGGCTGACCCCGGCTACAACTGGGGTCATACAAAAACAACTATTTCACCGAGGTAAGAAAGATGAGTGCGGCTTCCCTGTACCCCGTTCGCCCCGAAACAGTAGCCAACACGCTGACTGACGAGGCGACCTACAAGGCCATGTACCAGCAGTCGGTGGTCAACCCCGATGGTTTCTGGCGTGAGCAAGCCAAGCGTCTTGACTGGATCAAGCCTTTCACCACGGTGAAGCAGACCTCATTCGACGATCACCATGTCGACATCAAGTGGTTTGCCGATGGCACCTTGAACGTTTCCTACAACTGCCTGGACCGTCACCTCGCCGAGCGCGGCGACCAGGCGGCGATCATCTGGGAGGGCGATGACCCTGCCGACAGCCGCACCATCACCTACCGCGAGTTGCACGAACAAGTCTGCAAGTTTGCCAACGCGCTGCGTGGCCAGGACATACACCGCGGCGACGTGGTGACTATTTATATGCCGATGATCCCCGAAGCTGCGGTCGCCATGCTGGCCTGTGCCCGCATCGGTGCGATCCACTCGGTGGTGTTTGGCGGTTTCTCGCCGGAGGCCTTGGCTGGTCGCATCATCGACTGTAAGTCGAAAGTGGTAATCACCGCCGACGAAGGTGTGCGCGCCGGTAAGAAGATTCCGTTGAAGGCCAACGTCGACGACGCTCTGACCAACCCGGAAACCAACAGCGTCCAGAAAGTCATCGTGTGCAAGCGCACCAGTGGCAGTATCAAGTGGAACCAGCATCGCGACATCTGGTACGAAGACCTGATGAAAGTGGCGGGCACCGTGTGCGCGCCGAAAGAGATGGGCGCCGAAGAAGCGCTGTTCATCCTTTATACCTCCGGCTCCACCGGCAAGCCTAAAGGCGTGCAGCACACCACTGGCGGCTACTTGTTGTATGCGGCCCTGACCCATGAGCGCGTGTTCGACTACCGCCCGGGCGAAATCTTCTGGTGTACCGCCGACGTCGGCTGGATCACCGGCCACACCTATATCGTCTACGGGCCACTGGCCAATGGCGCGACCACGCTGATGTTCGAAGGCGTGCCTAACTACCCGGACATCACTCGGGTGGGCAAGATCGTCGACAAGCACAAGGTCAATGTTCTCTACACCGCGCCGACGGCGATCCGCGCGATGATGGCTTCCGGCACCGCCGCCTGCGAAGGCGTTGATGGCAGCAGCTTGCGCCTACTGGGTTCGGTGGGTGAGCCGATCAACCCGGAAGCGTGGGACTGGTACTACAAGAACGTCGGCCAATCCCGTTGCCCGATCGTCGATACCTGGTGGCAGACCGAGACCGGCGCCACCCTGATGAGCCCGCTGCCGGGCGCCCATGCGCTCAAGCCGGGTTCGGCGGCACGGCCGTTCTTCGGTGTGGTGCCGGCCTTGGTGGACAACCTGGGCAACATCATCGAAGGCCCTGCCGAAGGCAACCTGGTGATCCTCGATTCGTGGCCAGGCCAGGCCCGTACCCTGTACGGCGACCATGACCGTTTCGTCGATACCTACTTCAAGACCTTCCGGGGCATGTACTTCACCGGTGACGGCGCCCGTCGCGATGAAGATGGCTACTGGTGGATCACCGGCCGTGTGGATGACGTGTTGAACGTGTCCGGCCACCGTATGGGGACCGCCGAGATCGAAAGCGCCATGGTCGCCCACCCGAAAGTCGCCGAAGCGGCGGTGGTGGGTGTGCCGCACGACATCAAGGGCCAGGGCATCTATGTGTATGTCACCCTGAAAAATGGTGAAGAGCCGACCGAAGCGCTGCGCCTGGAACTGAAGAACTGGGTGCGCAAGGAAATCGGGCCGATCGCTTCGCCGGACGTGATCCAGTGGGCACCGGGCTTGCCGAAGACGCGGTCGGGCAAAATCATGCGACGTATCCTGCGCAAGATTGCCACGGCTGAGTACGATGGCTTGGGCGATATCTCCACCCTGGCCGACCCAAGTGTGGTGGCGCATTTGATTGAGACCCACAAGACCATGAACGTCGCGTAAGACGGGTAGGTGGGACAGAGCCCCATTCGGCGTGAGCCGGGTGGGGCTTTTTTGTGGTCTCTCAAAACCACTGAAGATCCCATGTTTGTGGTCTCTCAAAGCCACTGAAGATCCCATGTGGGAGGGGGCTTGCCCCCGATGGCGGTGGATCAGTCACTGATCAGTTGGCTGAAGACCGCTATCGGGGGCAAGTCGAATCGTCGCACCGCCCCTCCCACATGGACCTGCATAACCCCAGGCCAATAAATATCGACTTCTTCGTCAGGACGTTTCTGAATGTTACCGAGCGGCGCAAATGTGTAACCCTTCGCCCGAACATGAGGCAAAGTGCTACGGGTTTGCACCGAAAAGCCGCGTTTTAGACAGCTCCCAGTATTAGATTAAACGCCAGACTTGCCGTGCTAGAAGGGTTTGCGAATAATAGGCCCGCTATTTGCAGTATCAACAGGTTTAATATCTTTTGTCTCTGCATAAAAAACAGGGACTGTCAATGTGCTGGAACCGCTTTCTCGGTGCTTCTGTAAATTGTTGTCGCATTGAGGAAATATCGGCTTCCGGCCTGTCGTTAGAATGCCGATCACTCGCTCGTCGTCGTCGCTGTTGAATCGGCGTAGGACGCAGCACCGCTATTCGGTTTCACTCAGTCGCATCGTGGGCCATGGCTCATACTGCTGTTTTGCCCTATACCGATGGAGTCCCAAGATGAAGAAACTCGTGCTGTTGGGCGCCCTGGCGCTGTCCGTGCTGTCCATGCAGGCTTTCGCTGAAGGCAAGCCTCTGAAAATTGGTATCGAAGCGGCATACCCTCCGTTTGCCTCGAAGGCGCCGGATGGCAACATCGTCGGTTTTGACTACGACATCGGCAACGCTCTGTGCGAAGAGATGAAGGTCAAGTGTACTTGGGTCGAGCAAGAGTTCGACGGCCTGATCCCCGCGCTGAAAGTGCGCAAGATCGACGCGATCCTGTCGTCCATGTCCATCACCGACGACCGCAAGAAGTCCGTGGACTTCACCAACCGCTACTACCTGACCCCGGCGCGCCTGGTGTTGAAGGAAGGCACGACCGTCAGCGACAGCCTGGATGAGTTGAAAGGCAAGAAGATCGGCGTGCAGCGCGGTTCGATCCATGACCGTTTCGCCAAGGAAGTACTGGCGCCTAAAGGTGCCACGGTTGTTCCTTACAGCTCGCAGAACGAAATCTACCTGGACGTGGAAGCCGGTCGCCTCGACGGCACCGTGGCTGACGCCACCCTGTTGCAGGAAGGTTTCCTCGATACGGCTGCGGGTAAAGGCTACGCGTTCACCGGCCCGGCCTTTACCGATAGCAAATACTTCGGCGATGGCATCGGTATCGCGGTACGTAAAGGCGACAAGGAAAACCTGGACCGCATCAACGCTGCGATCACTGCGATTCGTGCCAACGGCAAGTACAAGGCTATCCAGGACAAGTACTTCAACTTCGATATTTACGGCCCAGACGCCAAGTAAATCGTCGCAGCGGTCTGTCCAGAATGGCGCAAGCAACAGAATTCCTGCGGTTTGCGCCATTTTTTCATCCCCCTTTTCGAGGACCTGAATCATGTTGAAAGGCTACGGGGCCGTCATCCTCGATGGCGCATGGTTGACGCTTCAGCTCGCCTTGTCGTCCATGGCCTTGGCCATCGTTCTGGGTCTGATCGGGGTCGCGTTACGCCTGTCGCCGGTGCGCTGGTTGGCCTGGCTGGGTGACTTGTACTCCACGGTGATCCGTGGGATTCCCGACCTGGTGCTGATCCTGCTGATTTTCTACGGCGGTCAGGACCTGCTCAACCGCGTCGCGCCGATGCTTGGCTATGACGACTATATCGACTTGAACCCCTTGGCCGCCGGTATCGGCACCCTGGGTTTCATCTTTGGCGCCTACCTGTCGGAAACCTTCCGCGGCGCCTTCATGGCCATCCCCAAGGGCCAGGCCGAAGCCGGCCTGGCGTATGGCATGAGCCCTTTCCAGGTGTTTTTCCGGGTGATGGTGCCGCAGATGATCCGGCTGGCGATCCCCGGGTTTACCAACAACTGGCTGGTCCTGACCAAGGCCACCGCGCTGATTTCGGTGGTGGGCCTGCAAGACATGATGTTCAAGGCCAAGCAGGCGGCGGATGCCACCCGCGAGCCTTTTACCTTCTTCCTCGCAGTGGCGGCGATGTACCTGGTGATCACCAGCGTATCGTTGCTGGCGTTGCGTCATCTTGAGAAGCGCTACTCGGTAGGCGTAAGGGCGGCTGATCTATGATCTTCGACTACAACGTCATCTGGGACGCCATGCCGCTGTACCTCGGCGGCTTGCTGACCACCCTGAAACTGCTCGCCATTTCGCTGTTCTTCGGCCTGCTCGCCGCCTTGCCCCTGGGCTTGATGCGGGTGTCCAAGCAGCCGATCGTCAACGGCGCGGCCTGGCTCTACACCTATGTGATCCGCGGCACACCGATGCTGGTGCAGCTGTTCTTGATCTACTACGGCCTGGCCCAGTTCCAGGCGGTGCGCGAGAGCTTCCTGTGGCCGCTGTTGTCCAGCGCCACGTTCTGCGCGTGCCTGGCCTTTGCGATCAACACCAGCGCCTACACCGCCGAAATCATCGCCGGGAGCCTCAAGGCCACCCCCAACGGCGAGATCGAAGCGGCCAAGGCCATGGGCATGTCGCGCTACAAACTGTACCGCCGCATCCTGCTGCCATCGGCCCTGCGCCGGGCGCTGCCGCAGTACAGCAACGAAGTGATCATGATGCTGCAGACCACCAGCCTGGCATCCATCGTCACCCTGATCGACATCACCGGTGCCGCGCGCACGGTGAACGCACAGTTCTACCTGCCGTTCGAAGCCTATATCACCGCCGGCGCGTTCTACCTGTGCCTGACCTTCATCCTGGTGCGCCTGTTCAAGTTGGCCGAGCGCCGCTGGCTGAGCTACCTGGCTCCACGGAAGCACTGATATGGAACGTATCGATCACCTGTTGCCCTGGGGCCACCTGGGTTGCGAGCGCCAACTGAGCGTGTTCCGTTTCGGCAGCGGCGAGCGCAAGGCCTACATCCAGGCCAGCCTGCACGCCGATGAACTGCCGGGGATGCGTGCCGCGTGGGAGCTGAAAAAGCGCCTGACCGAACTGGAACAGCAAGGCGCGCTCAACGGCGTGATCGAGTTGGTGCCGGTGGCCAACCCGATGGGCCTGGGCCAGCTGTTGCAAGGCAGCCATCAAGGGCGTTTCGAGATTGGCAGCGGCAAGAATTTCAACCGCGATTTCGTCGAGTTGAGCGAGCCGCTGATCGCACAACTGCACGGCAAGCTCGGCGATGATCCCCATGCCAATGTGCGCGTGATCCGCCAGGCGATGCGCGATACGCTCGACGCGCTGCCCGCGCCGGCCAGCCAGTTGCAAGGCATGCAGCGGGTGCTGCTGAGCCACGCCTGCACCGCGGACATCGTCCTCGACCTGCATTGCGACGCCGAAGCCGCGCTGCACATGTACGCGCTGCCCCAGCATTGGCCGCAGTGGCGGTCGCTGTCGGCGCATTTGAATGTGAAAGTCGGGCTGCTGGCGGAAGACTCCGGCGGCAGTTCGTTCGATGAAGCCTGCTCGCTGCCCTGGCTGCGTGTGTCGCGGGCGTTCCCCGAGGCGCAGATTCCGCTGGCGTGCCTGGCGACCACCCTGGAACTGGGCGGCCAGGCCGATACCGGCCGCGACGAAGCGATCTTCCACGCCGAAGGCATCCTCGCGTTCCTCGCCGAGCAGGGCCTGATTAAAGGTGAGTGGCCGGCGCCACGTCACGAACCCTGCGAAGGCGTGCCCTTCGAAGGCACCGAATTGCTGTTTGCACCCCACGCTGGCGTGATCAGTTACCTGCGTAAAGCCGGTGACTGGGTGGACGCCGGCGAGCCGGTTTTTGAAGTGATCGACCCTCTGGAAGACCGCGTGAGCATCATCTGCGCCGGCACTTCGGGGGTGCTGTTTGCCGTTGAACGGCTACGTTATGCCCAAGCGGGTTTCTGGCTGGCCAAGGTGGCGGGGCGCGAAGCGCTGCGTCACGGGCGCTTGCTCAACGACTGACCACCTGTTTTTGTGAGAACCGACCGCATGTACAAGCTTGAAGTCCAAGACCTGCATAAACGCTATGGCAGTCATGAAGTGCTCAAAGGCGTGTCCCTGGCCGCCGCGGCCGGTGATGTGATCAGCATCATCGGTTCCAGCGGTTCGGGCAAAAGTACCTTTTTGCGCTGCGTCAACCTGCTGGAGCAGCCCCACGCCGGCAAGATCCTGCTCAATAACGAAGAGCTGAAACTGGTGGCCGGCAAAGACGGCGCCCTGCGGGCCGCCGACCCGAAACAGCTGCAACGCATGCGTTCGCGCCTGTCCATGGTGTTCCAGCATTTCAACCTGTGGTCGCACATGACCGCGCTGGAAAACGTGATGGAAGCCCCGGTGCATGTGCTGGGCATGTCGAAAAAGGACGCGCGGGAAAAGGCCGAGCACTACCTGGCCAAAGTCGGCGTGGGCCATCGTAAGGATGCGTTCCCTGGTCATATGTCCGGTGGCGAGCAACAGCGCGTGGCGATTGCCCGTGCGCTGGCGATGGAGCCGGAGGTGATGCTGTTCGACGAACCCACCTCGGCGCTGGACCCGGAGTTGGTCGGCGAAGTGTTGAAAGTGATGCAGGACCTGGCCCAGGAAGGCCGCACCATGGTGGTGGTGACCCACGAAATGGGCTTTGCCCGTGAAGTGTCCAACCAGTTGGTATTCCTGCACAAAGGCATCGTCGAAGAACGCGGCAACCCGCGTGAAGTGCTGGTCAATCCCCAGTCCGAGCGGCTTCAGCAGTTCCTCTCCGGCAGCTTGAAGTAGCCACTCCTTTTATGTGGGAGGGGGCTTGCCCCCGATAGCAGTCTGTCAGTTGATACATCTGGTGACTGATACACCGCTATCGGGGGCAAGTCGAATCGTCGCACCGCCCCTCCCACATTGGATGTTCATCGTTTTTGAGATTTGTGTTCGTTTACGGGCTAGCATTGGCCCACGGCTTCTTTCACTGTTTTTGCTTCGGATAGCCCTCCATGACTGCCCATCGAATTGGTTTCCTGATTTGGCCCAGCACAAAAGCACTGACGCTTGCGCTGGCTGAGGAGGCCTTGCGCGTTGCTCAGCGGGTGCATCCGGAGGTGGTCTATGAACTGTCGTTTCTGCAGGCCGAACCGCAGACCGATGGCGCCTGGCAACTGCCCGGCGGGCCGTGGGCCGGCAAGCTCGAAGGCTTCCAGAAACTGTTCCTGCTGGCCGACGAACCGCCCACCGCGATCGCTTCGCAGCTCAGCACCGCGCTCAAGCAACTGGTGCGCGCCGGGTGTGTGATCGGCGGCTTGTCGGCCGGTGTCTACCCGCTGGCTCATCTCGGTCTGCTCGACGGCTACCGCGCCGCCGTGCATTGGCGCTGGCAGGACGATTTCGCCGAGCGCTTCCCCAAGGTCATCGCCACCAGCCATCTGTTCGACTGGGACCGCGATCGCCTGACCGCCTGTGGCGGCATGTCGGTACTCGACCTGTTGCTGGCGGTGCTGGCCCGTGATCACGGCGCCGAGCTGGCCGGTGCGGTGTCCGAGGAACTGGTGGTGGAGCGCATCCGCGAAGGCGGCGAGCGCCAGCGCATCCCTCTGCAAAACCGCCTGGGCTCGAGCCATCCGAAGCTGACCCAGGCGGTGCTGTTGATGGAGGCCAACATTGAGGAACCGCTGACCACCGACGAAATCGCCCAGCATGTCTGCGTGTCGCGACGACAACTGGAACGCATCTTCAAGCAATACCTCAATCGCGTCCCCAGCCAGTATTACCTGGAACTGCGCCTGAACAAGGCCCGACAGATGCTGATGCAAACCAGCAAGTCGATCATCCAGATCGGCCTGTCCTGCGGCTTCTCCTCGGGGCCGCACTTCTCCAGCGCCTACCGCAATTTCTTCGGCGCCACCCCCCGCGAAGACCGCAACCAGCGACGCAGCAGCAGCCCGTTCGAGTTGTCGTCGGTGCCGTCCGAACGCGGTTGATCTCACCCGCGCGATCCCTGCGGTAGATAGATAGCCGACCGCCGGCCAAGTTACGCCTATCCTGCTCGACCACCTGCCGCTGTGCCCCGGTAGCGTTTAAACTGCGCCATTGCGATGCTATTTGTCGCATTGGCGTAAACCCGCCAAAATCGCGGGTTGGCGCTATAAGAAGTTGTCGCTTGGCGGCAAGGCCGCGCTGAAAACTGTCCTTACAATCCCTGCATCGCCCGCCAGTTCCAGGCAGGCGTTCCTCTTCAGGAGACTCCGATGTCCGTTGAGCAAGCCCCGGTGCAACGTGCCGATTTCGACCAGGTCATGGTGCCCAATTACGCACCTGCCGCATTCATCCCCGTGCGCGGCGCAGGTTCGCGCGTGTGGGACCAGGCGGGTCGCGAGCTGATCGACTTTGCCGGCGGCATCGCGGTCAATGTTTTGGGCCATGCCCACCCGGCGCTGGTCGGTGCGTTGACCGAACAGGCCCACAAGCTGTGGCACGTCTCCAACGTCTTCACCAATGAGCCGGCCCTGCGCCTGGCCCACAAGTTGATCGACGCCACTTTTGCCGAGCGTGTGTTCTTCTGCAACTCCGGCGCCGAAGCCAACGAGGCTGCGTTCAAGCTGGCCCGTCGCGTGGCGTTCGACCGCTTCGGCAGCGAGAAATACGAGATCATCGCCGCCCTCAACAGCTTCCACGGCCGCACCCTGTTCACCGTCAACGTCGGTGGCCAGTCGAAGTACTCCGACGGCTTCGGGCCGAAGATCACTGGCATCACCCATGTGCCGTTCAATGACCTGGCCGCGCTGAAAGCTGCCGTGTCGGACAAGACCTGCGCCGTGGTGCTGGAACCGGTGCAAGGCGAGGGCGGCGTGCTGCCGGCCGAGCTGGCCTACCTGCAAGGCGCCCGCGAACTGTGCGACGCCCACGACGCGCTGCTGGTGTTCGACGAAGTGCAGACCGGCATGGGCCGCAGCGGCCATCTGTTCGCCTACCAGCACTACGGTGTGGTGCCGGACATTCTCACCAGCGCCAAGAGCCTGGGCGGCGGTTTCCCGATTGCCGCGATGCTCACCACGGAAGCCTTGGCCAAGCACTTGGTGGTCGGCACCCACGGCACCACCTACGGCGGCAACCCGCTGGCGTGTGCGGTGGCGGGGGCGGTGATCGATGTGATCAACACGCCTGAAGTGCTGGCCGGCGTCAACGCCAAGCACGACCTGTTCAAGGCCCGCCTGGAACAGATCGGCAAACAATACGGGATCTTCAGCGAAGTGCGCGGCCTCGGCCTGCTGCTCGGTTGCGTGTTGAGCGACGCCTGGAAAGGCAAGGCCAAGGACGTGTTCAACGCGGCCGAGAAAGAAAACCTGATGATCCTGCAAGCCGGCCCCGACGTGGTGCGTTTCGCGCCGAGCCTGGTGGTGGAGGATGCGGACATCAATGAAGGCCTGGACCGTTTTGAGCGTGCTGTTAAAACACTGACCCAAGCCTGATACACATTTATCTGTCGGACTGGGTCGAATGTGGGAGGGGGCTTGCCCCCGATAGCGGTGTATCAGTCACCAGATGTATCAACTGACAGACTGCTATCGGGGGCAAGTCGAATCGTCGCACCGCCCCTCCCACATTGGATATGTGTTGTTCCTGACCTGTCCGGTACTTTTTCCTATGAGTTTTTCGAGTTAAGGAGTGACACCATGCTGGTGATGCGCCCCGCGCAAATGGCTGATCTGGGCGAGGTGCAGCGTCTGGCTGCGGACAGCCCGATTGGTGTCACCTCCTTGCCGGACGATGTGGAGCGCCTGAGCGACAAGATCGCCGCCAGCGAAGCGTCCTTCGCTGCCGAGGTCAGTTTCAACGGTGAAGAAAGCTATTTCTTCGTGCTCGAAGACACCGAGACCGGCAAGCTCGTCGGCTGTTCGGCCATCGTCGCCTCGGCCGGCTACTCGGAACCGTTCTACAGCTTCCGTAACGAGACCTTCGTCCACGCCTCCCGCGAGCTGAAGATCCACAACAAGATCCACGTGCTTTCCCAGTGCCACGACCTCACCGGCAACAGCCTGCTCACCAGCTTCTACGTGGTGCCGGAGCTGGTCGGTTCGCCGTGGTCGGAACTCAATTCCCGCGGCCGCCTGTTGTTCGTCGCCAGCCATCCCGAGCGCTTCGCCGACTCGGTGGTGACCGAGATTGTCGGCTACAGCGACGAGAACGGTGATTCGCCGTTCTGGGACGCCATCGGGCGCAACTTCTTCGACCTCAACTACGCCGCCGCCGAGCGCCTGTGCGGGCTGAAAAGCCGCACGTTCCTCGCCGAGCTGATGCCGCACTACCCGATCTACGTGCCGCTGCTGCCGGACGAAGCTCAGGAAGCCATGGGCCAGGTGCATCCGCGTGCGCAGATCACCTTCGACATCCTCATGCGCGAAGGCTTCGAGACCGATCACTACATCGACATCTTCGACGGCGGCCCGACGCTGCACGCGCGGGTCTCGGGCATTCGCTCGATCGCCCAGAGCCGCGTGGTGCCGGTGAAGATCGGCGAGAGGGTCAAGGGTGTCGGCCGCCAGTACCTGGTGAGCAACGCGCAGTTGCAGGATTACCGCGCGGTGCTGCTGGAGCTGGACTACGCGCCCGGCAAACCGGTGACCCTGGACCTGGAAGCGGCCGAAGCCCTGGGCGTCGGCGAAGGCGCCAGCGTGCGTTTGGTTGCGGTTTAACGCAGAGTTTTGCGGGTGGCCTGAACGGGCGGCCCGCCTGAGGAGATAGCATGATCGTTCGTCCCGTACGCAGCAGCGATTTACCGGCCCTGATTGATCTGGCGCGCAGCACCGGCACCGGCCTGACCACCTTGCCGGCCAACGAAGAGCGCCTGACCCACCGGGTCGGCTGGGCCGAAAAAACCTTCCGCGGCGAAGCCGGGCGCGGGGATGCCGACTACCTGTTCGTGCTGGAAAACGACGAAGGCCGCGTGGTGGGGATTTCCGCCATCGCCGGCGCCGTCGGCCTGCGCGAGCCCTGGTACAACTTCCGGGTCGGCCTGACCGTCAGCGCCTCCCAGGAGCTGAATATCTACCGTGAGATCCCGACGCTGTTCCTGGCCAACGACCTCACCGGCAACTCCGAACTGTGTTCGTTGTTCCTGCACGCCGATTACCGCAACGGCCTCAACGGCCGCATGCTGGCCAAGGCGCGCCTGCTGTTTATCGCGGAGTTCCCGCAGTTGTTCGGCAACAAGATCATCGCCGAGATGCGCGGCGTGTCCAATGAAGCCGGGCGTTCGCCGTTCTGGGAAAGCCTGGGCCGACACTTCTTCAAGATGGAATTCAGCCAGGCCGACTACCTCACCGGCGTGGGCAACAAAGCCTTTATCGCCGAGTTGATGCCGAAATTTCCGCTGTACAGCTGCTTCCTGTCGGAGGATGCGCGCAACGTGATCGGCAAGGTCCACCCGGATACCGAGCCGGCGCTGAGCATGCTCAAGAGCGAAGGGTTCAGCTACCAGGGCTATGTCGACATTTTCGACGCCGGCCCGGCGGTGGAATGTGAGACCAGCAAGATCCGTGCGGTGCGCGACAGCCAGTCGCTGGTGTTGGCCATCGGCACGCCAGGCGACGACGCCACGCCGTTCCTGATCCATAACCGCAAACGCGAAGAG
The DNA here is from genome assembly GCF_003058185.1 of Pseudomonas sp. GV105. Classification (NCBI taxonomy): domain Bacteria; kingdom Pseudomonadati; phylum Pseudomonadota; class Gammaproteobacteria; order Pseudomonadales; family Pseudomonadaceae; genus Pseudomonas; species Pseudomonas sp. GV105. Next base: position 77,535 of record NZ_QBUF01000021.1, on the reverse strand, counting down.
TGCCGCATCACCGCCGCACCGGCCCGCCTGGCGGCAGGCACGCTGGTGGTCGATCCGTTGACCGCCAAGCGCCTGCAGCTGGTGGTGGGCGATCAAGTGCGTGCCGTACCGTTGTCTGCTGCTCGGGAGTCGAAATAATGAATTCGCTGTATATCGCAGGTAGCTGGCTGGCTGGCCAGGGTGAGTTGTTCGAATCGCGCAACCCGGTGACCCAGCACGTGCTGTGGGCCGGCAATGGCGCCAGCGCCGAACAGGTCGAATCCGCCGTGCAGGCGGCGCGCCAGGCGTTTCCGGCGTGGGCCCGGCGCTCGTTGGAAGAGCGCATCGGCGTGCTCGAAGCCTTCGCCAATGCCTTGAAAAGCCGCGCCGATGAAATTGCCCGCTGCATCGGTGAAGAAACCGGCAAGCCCCTGTGGGAATCGGCCACCGAAGTCACCAGCATGGCCAACAAGATCGCAATCTCGGTGCAAAGCTACCGCGAGCGTACCGGCGAGAAGAGCGGCCCGCTGGGCGACGCCACCGCCGTGCTGCGCCACAAGCCTCACGGCGTGGTGGCGGTGTTTGGTCCTTACAACTTCCCCGGCCACCTGCCCAATGGGCATATCGTCCCGGCGTTGCTGGCGGGCAATACCGTGTTGTTCAAACCCAGCGAGTTGACCCCGAAAGTCGCCGAGTTGACCGTGCAATGCTGGATCGAAGCCGGCCTGCCGGCGGGCGTGTTGAACCTGCTGCAAGGTGCGCGGGAAACCGGGATCGCCCTGGCGGCCAACCCGGGTATCGACGGGTTGTTCTTCACCGGCTCCAGCCGCACCGGCAACCACCTGCACCAGCAGTTCTCCGGGCGCCCGGACAAGATCCTGGCCCTGGAAATGGGCGGTAACAACCCGCTGGTGGTGGATCAAGTGGCCGACGTGGATGCGGCGGTCTACACCATCATCCAATCGGCGTTTATCTCGGCCGGCCAGCGTTGCACCTGTGCCCGTCGCTTGCTGGTGCCCGAAGGCGCCTGGGGCGATGCGCTGCTGGCGCGGCTGGTGGCGGTCAGCGCGACGATTACGGTCGGTGCATTCGACCAGCAACCGGCGCCGTTCATGGGCTCGGTGATTTCCCTGGCGGCGGCGAAAGCCTTGATGGACGCCCAGGAACTGCTGTTGGCCAACGGCGCCGTGGCGCTGCTGGAAATGACCCAGCCGCAGGCTCAGGCCGCGTTGCTGACCCCGGGCATCATTGACGTGACCGAAGTGAGCGAGCGCGCCGATGAAGAGTTGTTCGGCCCGCTGTTGCAGGTGATCCGCTACGCTGATTTCGCCGCGGCGATTGCCGAGGCCAACAACACCCAGTACGGCCTGGCCGCCGGTTTGTTGTCGGACTCCGAAGCGCGCTACCAGCAATTCTGGCTGGAAAGCCGCGCCGGGATCGTCAACTGGAACAAACAACTGACCGGCGCCGCCAGTACCGCGCCGTTCGGTGGTGTCGGGGCTTCGGGCAACCATCGCGCCAGCGCCTATTACGCAGCGGATTATTGCGCGTACCCGGTGGCGTCCCTGGAAACCCCAAGCCTGGTGCTGCCAGCCACACTCACCCCCGGCATTACACTGATCTAAAGGTGGGAGGGGGCTTGCTCCCGATAGCGGTGGATCAGTCACCTGATTCATCAACTGGCAGACTGCTATCGGGGGCAAGCCCCCTCCCACATTAGGTCGGTGGTGTATTCAAGTCATTAGATGCCTATAAAAACAGATGTTCGTGGAGCCTCGCCGATGAAATCCTATGAAGTCAATTTTGACGGTCTAGTGGGGCCGACCCATAACTACGGCGGTTTGTCCTACGGCAACGTCGCGTCCCAGAGTAACAGCCAGCAAGCTTCCAACCCCAAGGAAGCGGCGTTGCAGGGCCTGCAGAAAATGAAAGCGCTGATGGACATGGGCTTTGTGCAAGGCGTGCTGGCGCCGCAGGAACGCCCGGACGTGGCTGCCTTGCGCAACCTCGGCTTCAGCGGCAGCGATGCCCAGGTCATCCAGCACGCGGCCAAGCACGCCATGCCATTGCTGGTCGCCAGCTGCTCGGCGTCGAGCATGTGGGTGGCCAACGCCGCCACCGTCAGCCCGAGCGCCGACACGGCGGATGGCCGCGTGCATTTCACCGCCGCCAACCTCAACTGCAAATACCACCGCAGCATCGAACACCCGACCACCAGCCGCGTATTGGGGGCGATGTTTGCCGATGCGAAACACTTCGCCCACCACGCCGCGTTGCCGGCGGTGGCGCAGTTCGGCGACGAAGGCGCGGCCAACCACACACGTTTCTGCCGTGACTATGGCGAGGCCGGCGTGGAGTTTTTCGTGTTCGGCCGCAGCGCGTTCGACACCCGTTACCCGGCGCCGCAGAAGTACCCGGCGCGCCAGACCCTCGAAGCCTCCCAGGCCGTCGCCCGCCTGCACGGCCTGAAGGAGGCTGGTGTGGTCTTCGCCCAGCAGAACCCGGCGGTGATCGATGCCGGCGTGTTCCATAACGACGTGATCGCGGTGGGCAATGGCGAAATGCTGTTCTATCACGAGGACGCGTTCCTCAACACCGAGACGATGCTTGCCGAGTTGCAGGCCAAGTTGGGCAAACTGGGCGGCAACTTCCAGTCGGTGTGCGTGCCGCGTGCCCAGGTCAGCGTCGAAGACGCGGTGCGTTCCTACCTGTTCAACAGCCAATTGCTGACCCGCGCCGACGGCTCGATGCTGTTGATCGTGCCGGAAGAGTGCCGCGCCAACGCACGTGTCTGGCAATATCTGCAAGGTCTGACCGCTGCCGGTGGTTTGATCCGCGAGGTCAAGGTCTTCGACCTCAAGCAAAGCATGCAGAACGGCGGCGGCCCGGCGTGCCTGCGTTTGCGCGTGGCGTTGAACGAAACCGAGCTGGCGGCGGTGAACCCAGGGGTTATCATGACCGCGCCGCTGTATGAAACGCTGACCCAGTGGGTCGACAAGCACTACCGCGACAGCCTGCGCGAAAGCGACCTGGCTGACCCGCAATTGCTGCTTGAATGCCGGACGGCATTGGATGAACTGACGCAAATCCTTAAACTGGGCGCGGTATATCCTTTCCAGATCAATTAACGCCACACGGCCGAGAGCTATTTATGAGCACCGATACCCTGCAACTGATCCTTGAAGACACCGACGGCACCCAGCTGCAAACCTCCTGCACCCGCGTTGCCGTGATCTGGCAGGGCAAGGAAGTCTGGATTCAGCACGACGGCCGTGGCCAACTGCTGATCGGTGTGGACGTGGAAGAAGGCGACGCCGAGTACGCCAACCTGCTGATGCGCCCACTGGCCACCAACCTGATGAGCCTGCAACTGGAAATGGAACCGGCCGACGTTGAGGGTGATGACGACGATCACGTCCACGGCCCAGGCTGCAACCACTAAGGAAGCTGCTTATGCTCGCCCTCGGCAAACTCCTTGAACTGACTCTCGCCGGTCGTGAACCGGCGCAAAAAATTCAACTGACTGTCGACGGCGTGCAGATGCGCTGGCTCAGCGAAGGCGCGCTCGAAGTGCGCCCGCCGCAAGCGCGGGACAACGGCAGCGACGTGCTGCTGTCGTCCGGCATCCACGGCAACGAGACCGCGCCGATCGAATTGCTCGACCGCCTGTTGCATGGCATCGCCCGTGGGCAGATCAAACCCCGCACCCGTATTCTGTTCCTGTTCGGCAACCCCGAGGCCATGCGCCGCGGCGAGCGTTACCTCGAACTGGACGTCAACCGGCTGTTCAACGGCCGTCACGAAAAAAATATCGGCCCTGAAGCCATGCGCGCCGCCGAGCTGGAACAATTGGCCCGCAGCTTCTTCAGCCTGCCTGGCCGCTCGCGCTTGCATTACGACCTGCACACCGCCATTCGTGGTTCGAAGGTCGAGCAGTTCGCCCTCTACCCGTGGAAGGACGGGCGCCAGCATTCGCGCCACGAACTGGCCCGCTTGCGCGCCGCCGGTATGCAGGCGGTGCTGCTGCAGAACAAAGCTTCGATCACCTTCTCCGCCTTTACCTATGAACAACTGGGCGCCGAGGCCTTTACCCTGGAATTGGGCAAGGCGCGGCCATTCGGGCAGAACCAGGATGTGGACGTGTCGCGCCTGGAAACCCGGCTGACGCAGATCATCGAAGGCACCGAGCCGGACACCGGCAGCCTGGATGGCCTGCAGCTGTTTGCCGTGTCCCGCGAAGTCATCAAGCACAGCGATGCATTCCTGTTGCACCTGCCGGCGGACGTGGAAAACTTTTCGCCGTTGGCCCAGGGCTATCTGCTCGCCGAAGACGTCGCCAAGACCCGCTGGGTGATCGAGGAGGAGGGCGCACGCATCATCTTCCCGAACCCGAAGGTGAAGAATGGCTTGCGCGCAGGGATATTGATCGTGCCGACCACGGACGCCGGGCTGGCATAGATCTCAGCCTTAACCGGATCCAAATGTGGGAGGGGGCTTGCCCCCGATAGCAGAGTGTCAGTCAGCTCATCTGTAGCTGAGACACCGCCATCGGGGGCAAGCCCCCTCCCACATTTTGTTTTGCGGTGTTGCTTAAACTGCTACGGCACGCGGCTCGCTGCGGCGGATCGCACGTACCTTGTGCAAGGTGTCGGCACAGGTACGCGCCGCTTCCTGGCCTTTGTGTACGAAGTGATCATGGAAGAAGGCGTGGTGCTCGCTGCCAGCGTGGAAGTGGTGCGGGGTCAGAGACACCGAGAACACCGGCACTTCGGTTTCCAGCTGAACCTGCATCAGGCCGCTGACCACCGATTGGGCGACGAATTCGTGGCGGTAGATGCCGCCGTCCACCACCAGGGCCGCGGCGACGATGCCGGCGTAACGGCCGGTCTTGGCCAGCAGCTTGGCGTGCAGGGGCATTTCAAAGGCGCCGCCGACTTCGAAGAAATCGATGTCCGATTCCTGGTAACCCAGGGCGATCATTTCGCTGAGAAAGCCTTTGCGCGATTGGTCGACAATATCCTTGTGCCAGCAGGCCTGGATAAACGCGACGCGCTCGCCGTGATGGTTTTTGCTTTTGCTGTCGATTGCGGTGGGTTGCATGTTCTGACTCCTGTTTAAGAAAAAAACAGGGCGTTATGAATCGAATGGGATTTAAGGGTACGAACAGCTGGGTCATGCAGGCATGAACTCAGCGCGCGGCCCTTTTGCGCCAATCCCGTTCTCTCTTCATCCGGACTATGACCGTCGGCCCCGGGATCACACCGGGTCTGCTGACCTTGTCGCCGTCCTGCCGGAGCAGTTCGAGGCGCCAAGCGCTCGCGGGCTATGCACATTGCGCGCAATTACCGCCGGTGGGGAATTGCACCCCGCCCTGAGAACGTTGCCGCCAGAACCCTGGCGGCGGAGAGTTTTTAACATGGTTTTTCAGAAACTGCACGATTGCCGTATCGATAGCCTATATCGGTTTGTTTGATTGATATTCGATTGACGCAGCATAGGGCTTGATATTCCGTGGCTTTACCCGCAGTAATCGTCAGTACGAAAGAACGCCCAACCCATCAGAGGCCAGTTTGATGACCGTGATAGACCTGCGCAGCGACACCGTGACCCAACCCACCCCCGGCATGCTCGATGCGATGGCCAGCGCCGTCAGCGGCGATGACGTGTATGGCGAAGACCCCAGCGTCAACCGCCTGGAGGCGGAACTGGCCAAACGCCTGGGGTTCGCCGCGGCGTTGTTCGTGCCCACCGGCACCATGAGCAACCTGCTGGCGTTGATGGCCCACTGTGAGCGCGGCGAGGAATACATCGTCGGTCAGCAGGCCCACACCTATAAGTACGAAGGCGGCGGCGCGGCGGTGCTGGGTTCGATCCAGCCGCAACCACTGGAAGTGCAGGCGGACGGTTCCCTGCACCTGGATCAGGTGCTGGAAGCGATCAAGCCCGATGATTTCCACTTCGCCCGTACCCGCCTGTTGGCGCTGGAGAACACCATGCAGGGCAAGGTGCTGCCGCTGGAGTACCTGGCCAGGGCACGTGCGTTTACCCGTGAACATGGCCTGGCCCTGCACCTGGACGGCGCGCGGCTCTACAACGCGGCGGTCAGGCTCGAGGTGGACGCGCGGGAGATCACCCAGCATTTCGATTCGGTGTCGGTGTGCCTGTCCAAGGGCCTGGGCGCGCCGATTGGCTCGGTGTTGTGCGGCTCCACGGCGCTGATCGCCAAGGCGCGGCGTTTGCGCAAGATGGTCGGCGGCGGCATGCGCCAGGCCGGTTCCCTGGCGGCGGCGGGGCTGTATGCCCTTGACCATCAGGTGCAGCGCCTGGCCGACGACCACGCCAACGCCCAGTGGCTGGGGGATGAACTGCGCAAGGCCGGGTATGCGGTGGAGCCGGTGCAGACCAACATGGTCTACGTGCAGCTCGGCGACCGGGCGCAGGCCCTGAAGACGTTTGCCGCCGAGCGCGGCATCAAGTTGAGCGCCGCACCGCGCCTGCGCATGGTCACGCACCTGGACGTGAGCCGTGCGCAGATCGAGCAAGTGGTGCAGGCATTCGTCGAGTTTTCTCGGAAATGACCGTGCAGACTGTCTAATTGACTGTTTCTATCACATAAACACGCTGTACCACCGGCAAAGGGCCGATATAATGCGGCCCTTTGCCGTCGCTCCGTCTGATGATGTTGCGCACTGGCCTTTGGCCTCAGACTCCGTGGAAGAACCTAATGAAAAGCGCAGAAATCCGTGAAGCCTTCCTTCGCTTCTTCGAAGAGCAAGGCCACACCCGTGTCGCCTCCAGCTCCTTGATCCCAGGCAATGACCCCACCCTGCTGTTCACCAACGCGGGGATGAACCAGTTCAAGGACTGCTTCCTGGGCCAGGAAAAGCGCGCCTATACCCGCGCGGTCAGCAGCCAGAAATGCGTGCGCGCCGGTGGCAAGCACAACGACCTGGAAAACGTCGGCTACACCGCCCGTCACCACACGTTTTTCGAAATGCTCGGCAACTTCAGCTTTGGCGACTATTTCAAGAAAGACGCGATCAACTTCGCCTGGACCTTCCTCACTGGCGTGCTGAAACTGCCGAAGGAAAAGCTCTGGGTCACCGTCTACGCCAGCGATGACGAAGCCTACGACATCTGGACCCAGCAAGTCGGCGTGCCGCCTGAGCGCATGGTGCGTATCGGCGACAACAAGGGCGCGCCTTACGCCTCCGACAACTTCTGGACCATGGGCGACACCGGCCCGTGCGGCCCATGCACCGAGATTTTCTACGATCACGGCGCCGATATCTGGGGCGGCCCACCGGGTTCGCCGGAAGAAGACGGCGACCGTTACATCGAGATCTGGAACAACGTGTTCATGCAGTTCAACCGCACCGCCGATGGCGTGTTGCACCCGCTGCCGGCACCGTCGGTGGATACCGGCATGGGCCTGGAGCGGATCAGTGCGGTGATGCAGCACGTTCACTCCAACTACGAGATCGACCTGTTCCAGAGCCTGCTGGCCGCTGCGGCCAAGGCCATCGGTTGTGCCAATGAAGACCAGGCATCGCTCAAAGTGGTGGCTGACCACATCCGTTCCTGCGGTTTCCTGATTGCCGACGGCGTGCTGCCGTCCAATGAAGGCCGCGGCTACGTGCTGCGCCGTATCATCCGTCGCGCCTGCCGCCACGGTAACAAGCTGGGCGCCAACGGCAGCTTCTTCTACCAGATCGTCGCGGCGCTGGTCGCCGAGATGGGCGCAGCCTTCCCGGAACTCACCCAGAACCAGGCGCACATCGAGCGCGTGCTCAAGGCCGAAGAAGAGCAGTTCGCCAAGACCCTGGAACAGGGCCTGAAAATCCTCGAGCAAGACCTCGCCGGCCTGCAGGGCAGCGTGGTGCCGGGCGATGTGGTGTTCAAACTCTACGACACCTACGGTTTCCCGATGGACCTGACCGGCGACATCGCCCGTGAGCGCAACCTGACCCTCGACGAGGAAGGTTTCGAACGCGAGATGGAAGCCCAGCGCGTGCGCGCCCGTTCCGCCAGTTCCTTCGGCATGGACTACAACAGCCTGGTCAAGGTTGACGTGGCCACCGAGTTCACCGGCTATACGGCCACCCACGGTTCGGCCAAAGTGATCGCGCTGTATAAAGACGGCCAGTCGGTCGACGTCCTGAATGAAGGCGATGACGGCGTGGTGGTCCTGGACCGGACGCCGTTCTATGCCGAATCCGGTGGCCAGATCGGCGACTGCGGTTTCCTCAAGGCGTCTTCCGGTCGTTTCGATGTGCGTGATACCACCAAGACCGGCGGCGCATTCCTGCACCACGGCGTATTGGCGTCGGGCAGCCTGATCGTCGGTTCGCCGGTGGACGCCCAGGTGGACGCCGACGTGCGCCACGCCACTGCGCTGAACCACTCGGCCACCCACTTGCTGCACGCGGCACTGCGCCAGGTGTTGGGCGAGCACGTCCAGCAGAAGGGTTCGTTGGTCGACAGCCAGCGCCTGCGTTTCGACTTCAGCCACTTCGAAGCGATCAAGCCTGCGCAGATCAAGGCCCTGGAAGACATCGTCAACGCCCAGGTGCGCAAGAACACCGCGGTGGAAACCGAGGAAACCGACATCGAGACCGCCAAGGCCAAGGGCGCGATGGCGCTGTTCGGCGAGAAATACGGCGACAACGTGCGCGTCCTGAGCATGGGCGGCAACTTCTCGGTGGAACTGTGCGGTGGGATCCACGCCAACCGTACCGGCGACATCGGCCTGCTGAAAATCATCAGCGAAGGCGGTGTGGCGTCCGGTGTGCGTCGTATTGAAGCGGTAACCGGTGCTGCGGCCCTGGCCTACCTCAATGCGGGTGAAGAACAACTCAAGGAAGCGGCCAGCCTGGTCAAGGGTAGCCGTGACAATCTGATCGACAAACTGTCCGCCGTGCTGGAGCGCAACCGTGCGCTGGAGAAACAGCTGGAACAGTTGCAGGCCAAGGCGGCCAGCGCGGCGGGCGACGATCTGTCGGCTTCCGCCCAGGACGTCAAGGGCGTGAACGTCCTGGCGGCGCGCCTGGACGGCCAGGACGGCAAGGCGTTGTTGGCCTTGGTCGATCAGTTGAAGAACAAGCTCGGCCGCGCAGTGATCCTGCTCGGCAGTGTCCATGAGGATAAGGTCGTTCTGGTTGCCGGTGTAACCAAAGACCTGACTGGCCAACTCAAAGCCGGTGATTTGATGAAACAAGCCGCTGCGGCAGTGGGCGGGAAGGGCGGTGGTCGTCCGGACATGGCACAAGGCGGTGGTGTAGACGCCGGTGCCCTGGACGCGGCCCTGGCCCTGACCGTGCCGTTTGTCGAGGCTGGCATTTAAGGCGCTGTGAATGAGCCCGTGGTCTAGTCGCGGGCTCGCTCGGTTGCTGGAAGATTGGTTTATTGGGCGCCCCTTTACGGGCTGAGGCGGCTTAGAAATGGCTTTGATCGTACAGAAATTTGGAGGCACCTCGGTCGGCTCTGTCGAAAGAATCGAGCAGGTCGCCGACAAGGTTAAGAAATTCCGCGATGCCGGCGACGACCTCGTCGTGGTGCTGTCGGCCATGAGCGGCGAAACCAATCGCCTGATCGAACTGGCCAAGGCTATCAGCGGCGATCAACAACCGCTGCCGCGTGAGCTGGATGTGATCGTGTCCACCGGCGAGCAGGTGACCATTGGCCTGCTGGCCATGGCGCTGAACAAGCGCGGTGTGCCGGCAGTGTCCTACACTGGCAGTCAGGTGCGTATCCTCACCGACAGCGCGCACACCAAGGCGCGCATCCTGCAGATCGATGATCAGAAGATTCGCGCTGATCTGAAGGCCGGTCGTGTGGTAGTTGTCGCCGGTTTCCAGGGCGTCGATGAGCACGGCAATATCACCACCCTCGGGCGTGGCGGTTCGGACACCACCGGTGTGGCCCTGGCGGCCGCGCTCAAGGCTGACGAATGCCAGATCTACACCGATGTGGATGGCGTCTACACCACCGATCCGCGCGTGGTGTCCGTGGCCCAGCGCCTGGACAAGATCACCTTCGAAGAGATGCTGGAAATGGCCAGCCTCGGTTCCAAGGTGTTGCAGATCCGCGCGGTGGAATTCGCCGGCAAGTACAACGTTCCGCTGCGCGTATTGCACAGCTTCAAAGAGGGTCCGGGTACCCTCATTACTATTGATGAAGAGGAATCCATGGAACAGCCGATCATTTCCGGCATCGCTTTCAACCGCGATGAAGCCAAGCTGACGATCCGTGGCGTGCCAGACACCCCGGGCGTGGCATTCAAGATCCTCGGCCCGATCAGTGGCGCGAACATTGAAGTCGACATGATCGTGCAGAACGTTTCGCACGATAACACCACCGATTTCACCTTCACCGTTCACCGCAACGAGTACGAAGCGGCCGAGCGTATCCTGCAGAACACTGCGAGCGGGATTGGCGCGCGTGAAGTGGTCGGCGATACCAAGATCGCCAAGGTATCGATCGTGGGTGTGGGCATGCGTTCCCATGCCGGCGTTGCCAGCCGCATGTTCGAGGCCCTGGCCAAGGAAAGCATCAACATCCAGATGATCTCCACCTCGGAAATCAAAGTCTCGGTGGTGATCGAAGAGAAGTACCTGGAACTGGCTGTACGCGCACTGCATACCGCTTTTGAGCTGGACGCTCCGGCCCGACAGGGCGAGTGATGCAAGGCCAGGAAGGCGCGGTTTACCGCGCCTTTCATTTTTTTGTAGGGCGCATGTTGTTTTGCGTGGGCTCGACAATACTTAGCTGGTAGGGCTATGGCCGCTGAGCCGTAGGTCGAAGGCCTTTTTTTGCAGACTGTTGTTCCTGAACTGAAGTGCGTGAGGTGAAAGGTATGTTGATTCTGACTCGTCGTTGCGCAGAAAGCCTGATTATTGGTGATGGAGAAATCACCGTGACCGTGCTCGGCGTCAAAGGCAATCAAGTGCGTATTGGGGTAAATGCTCCGAAAGAGGTAGCGGTCCACCGCGAGGAAATCTATCTGCGGATCAAGAAAGAGAAGGACGAAGAACCAAGCCTTTAATTTTTATCGTTTTTTATGTTTGCAAACGGGGATGAACGTGGTTAATATACGCCCCGTGTTGCGGAGAGCTGGCCGAGTGGCCGAAGGCGCTCCCCTGCTAAGGGAGTACACCTCAAAAGGGTGTCGGGGGTTCGAATCCCCCGTTCTCCGCCATTATTTGCTTAGTACGTTGCAATCTGGATTTATCGATAAGTTGTTGAAATTAATCGAAAAAATCGCTTTACATAGAGATTGAACGGCCTATAATGCGCGGCAACAAATGCACTCGTAGCTCAGCTGGATAGAGTACTCGGCTACGAACCGAGCGGTCACAGGTTCGAATCCTGTCGAGTGCACCATTTAAGAGTCAGTTGCAGTAATGCAGGTGATTCGGTTACAACCAGTTGTGATCTGGTCTAAAAACACAATCTGCACTCGTAGCTCAGCTGGATAGAGTACTCGGCTACGAACCGAGCGGTCACAGGTTCGAATCCTGTCGAGTGCACCATACAAACAAAAAGCCCGCCTAGTGCGGGCTTTTTGCCGTCTGGGGTTTGTAGGATTAAACCTTTTCTTCTCGCGCCATGTGTTTTCCATTCGCGTGGCAGCGTCGCAATTCATAGATGCGGCCAATTCTCAGCTTTGGCTCGCAAGCGCTTGTTCTTACCAGTTTTTTGACGTTAAAAGCGGCGGGCGGTGTATCATTGCGCCCGTCAGCCCCGCCGGGGCTTGTGGAACACCTCCATGGACTTACCCAGTAGTTACTCAGTACCCCGTTTTACCAATCATGAATTGACTGATTGATCCTTCCGGCGTGCCCCGCTGCTGGGAGTGGAGTTCGCCTATGACCGAAGTAGAAGTAAAGAAAACACAAGAAAGCCTGCAGGATCGCCTGGCTCAAGTCATTGAGCTGCTGCAGCGCCAGCGCGTGGTCGAAGAGCTCACGCACCGCCAGGAAGGTCCGCACCACGACCGCGTCGAAAACCTGGTTCATCGGCAAAACCTCGTCGAGTTGCAACGCAAGCTCGATGATCTGCACTCCGCCGACGTCGCTTATATCCTTGAAGCCTTGCCGCTGGATGATCGACTGACCCTCTGGCAGTTGGTCAAGGCCGACCGCGACGGCGACATCCTGCTCGAAGTATCCGACTCCGTCCGTGAAACCCTGATCGCCGACATGGATGATCACGAGCTTCTGGCCGCGGCCCGGGAGATGGACGCCGACGAACTGGCCGACCTGGCCCCCGAGCTGCCCCGTGATGTTGTCCATGAGCTGATGGAAGCCCTCGACAGCCAGCAGCGTGAGCGCGTGCGCTCCGCGCTGTCCTATGACGAGGATCAGGTCGGTGCCCTGATGGACTTCGAGATGGTCACCATCCGCGAAGACGTCAGCCTGGAAGTGGTACTGCGTTACCTGCGCCGCCTGAAAGAGCTGCCAGGGCACACCGACAAGCTGTTCGTGGTCGACTACGAAGGCATTCTCAAGGGCGTGCTGCCGATCAAGCGCCTGCTGGTCAACGACCCGGAGAAGAAGGTTGCGGACGTGATGGCCAGCGATCCGGTGGGTTTCCATCCGGATGAAGACGCCTACGACGCCGCCCAGGCCTTCGAACGTTACGACTTGATCTCGGCCCCGGTGGTCGACAAGAACGGCAAGCTGATCGGCCGTCTGACCATCGATGAAATGGTCGACCTGATCCGTGAAGAAAGTGAAACCGAAGTCCTCAACATGGCGGGTCTGCGTGAAGAGGAAGATATTTTTGCCTCGGTCTGGCGCTCCCTGCGTAACCGCTGGGCGTGGCTGGCCGTAAACCTGATCACCGCGTTCATCGCTTCGCGGGTGATCGGGCTGTTCGAAGGTTCGATCGAAAAGCTGGTGGCACTGGCGGCGTTGATGCCAATCGTTGCCGGGATCGGCGGTAACTCCGGCAACCAGACCATTACCATGATCGTGCGCGCCATGGCGCTCGACCAGGTCAATACCGGCAACACCTCGCGCCTGATGCGCAAGGAGTTGGCGGTGGCGCTGATCAATGGCGTGGTGTGGGGCGGGGTGATCGGGATCGTGGCCTACTTGCTGTACGGCAGTTGGTCGCTGGGGGTGGTCATGACCGCCGCCATGACCCTTAACCTGCTGTTGGCGGCCTTGATGGGGGTGCTGATCCCCATGACCCTGGCACGCCTTGGGCGCGACCCAGCCATGGGCGCCAGTGTGATGATTACCGCCATGACCGACAGCGGCGGCTTCTTCATCTTCCTTGGCCTGGCGACGATCTTCCTGCTCTGACCCCTCGCGGCGGGGGCAACCCAGCCCCCGCCCAGTACTGCCTTCCCGAATTGCGCGCAAAAAAAAGCCAGCACATGGCTGGCTTCGGCTTTCAGGAACAAATCATTCGGCTTCTGCGGCCGCCTCAACGTCGTGCGCAATAAGCGAGACAAGGGCATTTTGCTGGCGATGGGAGAGCTGACGAAAACGCTGCAGCAGTTCGCGTTCGTGCAGTGACAGCTCAGGGCTGTCCAGGCGCATGCTTAGCTCTTCGCCCAACGCACCTTCCTGAATGAGGCTCTGCTCCAGGCGCGCGATGATTTCGGAGTTCATGCTGCGGTGATGATTGCGAGCCACCTCGGCAATGCGTTCCCGCATTCCGTCTGGCAGACGTACGACGAACTTGTCAGCCGTACGGCTGGAATAAATTGCCTGTTTCAATGGGCGCATATATTTAACCGGTTAGTTCAGGGGAGCGGTTATTGGAATTGGCCGCAAGATGAGTGTTAAGACAAGGCTCACGACCAAAGTTCAACCTGAATTGCAAAGAGGCCGCATCATGCCTCAGTTTTGCCGGTTCCTTGGCGTCAATTCTGTGACAAATATTGAACTGCCTAAAGGCTTTATGCCAGTACTGATTTGCTTTTTTGCGGACTGGTTGGAAAACTTTTTTGCGAGCGATCGTCACAATTCATCGTCCCGCAAGCCGTTGCTGCCAAGGGGTTTGGGGCGCATATCGTATCGTGATATGGCCTTTTGCCCTTGTTTTTAAGACTAGTGGCAATTTGCCGATTTGCTAGTGCGAGGCGACATAAGGTAGGTGTGCCAGCGAGCGAAAATCAGCGCAGCACGGGGTCGAATCTGATTCGGCGGCCGACGATCAGCGTCAACAGCAGGAAGCTGCCGAACACGACGCTGGTGATGAGGGCGGTGGTGCGAGCGTCCTGGGACGAGGTAGACATGCCCAGCACGGCAGTCACGACGGTCAGGCACAAAAACAGCCAGGCGGCTTTGGACATGGAAGGCTTCCTCAGAAAACCCAGTGTTCAGTTGCGGGCGCGGCCTGAGTGCTTTGGGCCAGGCGCACGGGCGATTGCGGGTTGGCCGTCATCACCGCCAATTGCGGACGTTGTTGCAGATGATGCGGCACGGGCTGGCGGATCTGCGCGGTGTCATCGCTACCGTTCGACTGAAAATGAAACATCACCAGTGCGGCCAGGGCGATGGTATTGAGAGCCAACAGAAGGGTGCTGTTCATCGTCATCTTCTCCGCAACGGGTCCAGCCGAATGGTTTTGTAGGAGAAGTATTGCAGATGCCGTGCCAATGTTTTATTTCAATAAAATCAATGGTTTGAGTTTAATCTAAACAGCGCTCGGGTTGCAATTTGCAATGCTGGCATTTTGGTGTAGTGCATTTTGCACGATGGCCTCGGATGCCCGGGTTTGCTGGGCGAAACCGTGATCCGTGGCGCAAGCATTGGCTTACACTCAAAAAGCCCACGGACGACATGACAAAACCCACCTCGGCCGTTAACATGCACGCCGTCCGTCGCAGCGCCGTTGGCCCGATGGTTGTCATTTGTCCCAGTAGCTCAATTGGATAGAGCATCCCCCTCCTAAGGGGAAGGTTGGCCGTTCGAACCGGCCCTGGGACACCATACAAATAAAGCCTCTCGCGCCGATCCACTGCCAGCTCATTTTTCCCCGTGACAGCAGGATGACAGCAACAAGGCCAACAAAAAGCCCCGCCGGGTATTGCTCCGGCGGGGCTTTTTTGTTTTTGAATGGGCGACTCACTTAATCAGGGTCCAACGGTGAACCAGGGTTACACTCGTTCGTTTGCTCGTCGAGAGATGCTCGACTGCACCCGTCTACCGCCCATCGAGGAGGTCGAGTGAAGTCATGCAGGCCAGTCTTGCTCACATCATGAACAAATAGGCCATGAGCAAAACGCCAAGAATTGCAGTAATGACATTGATGCCAGGGCCGGTATTGACGCTGTAGCCAAGGGGGATCTCAACGGGTTTGAGGGTCTTGACCACCTTTTTGTATTGCCAGGATGACCAGCAGGCAACCCAGGAGCCCAGCATCAGGAAGGCCAGCCCGATCCAGAACGAAAAATGTTTTCCGGGAGAGCCCGGAGCGTCCGGTTTCAGCATCTGGAGCAGTAGCCCGGATCGTTCAATCACAAAGCCAAATGCCATCAGCGAAAGGCTGGTTCGGTTCCATGCCAGCAACGTGCGCTCGGCGGCAAAGAACACGCGCGGATCGTTCAGGTCGGACATTGAGATTTCCTTGTTCACACAGCTTTTGAAACGACGCCGCGCAGAATAGCTTTAAACAAAACCACTCGACGTGTCCGTTGATAGATCCAGCTGTTGGAATCAACGCACATATGCCCAGCGTAGCGTCCCGTGCTTGGCGCATAGCCACAAAATCGGCTGCGCCAATGCCCTCGTGCACGTGAACGCTATGGTTTTTTTGCTCAGCAACGGTTACAGGTTTGGATGCCCAGCAACCTGTACAAAGGGCAGAAACGGAAAATACCGGTAGCCAGTGGCACTAAGCCGATCCAGCCCCACCAGCCGATCACGCCCGACAGACTGAGGCCAATGAGAACCAGGCCGACGACAATGCGCAGGCTACGGTCAATGGTTCCAAGGTTCGCTTTCATGACGATCTCCCGATCAGTGGTTGCGCCGGGTCTCCAGCGCAGTAAACAACAACATGCCGGCCAGCATGGCCAACATGAACACGATTGCTTGCCAGCGTCCTGTCAGCAGAATTGCCACCGCAGGGCCTGGACAGATGCCTGCTATTCCCCAGCCGATGCCGAACAGCAGGCTGCCGCCGATCAGGCGCGGGTCCAACTCACGCTTGGTCGGCAGTTGCATTGGCTTTCCCAGCAGCGAGCGGGATTGGTGGCGCGCCCAGGTCAGCGGGCCAATGGCGACGCCAATCGCCCCGATCATGACCAGCGCGAGGGAAGGGTCCCAGGCACCGGCCAGATCCAGGAATGCCAATACTTTGCTCGGGTTGGCCATGCCTGCCAGCAGCAGTCCCAGGCCGAACAGCAGGCCAGCAATGAATGCGGTCAGTTTGTTCATATCCAGGCTCCCAGCAGATGACGCAGGACAAATACGCTAAGGAAACCGCTGAACATGAAGCAGGCAGTGGCGACCATCGATCGCGGCGAAAGGCGCGATATGCCGCACACGCCGTGGCCGCTGGTGCAACCTGAACCGTAGCGTGTACCGATACCCACCAATACACCGGCGACGATCAGCCCGACCCCGCCGCTCTTGAATTCAATCGGCGGCAGCGCGGCGAACAAGCCCCATAGAAGCGGCGCGACGAGCAGGCCGAGGAGAAACAGCGCTTTCTCACCCGCACCTTCGCTGCCCCGTTGTAAAAGACTGCCGATCAAACCGCTGATGCCGGCGATACGCCCGTTGGCGACGACGAAAAGGCTGGCCGCCAGGCCAATCAATGCGCCGCCTGCAAGGGATGACCAGGGAGTGAAGTTGAGCCAGTCGATATTCATGAGGCTTCTCCAGCGCAAAATTGTTGATACAAGGTTTGAATGACTGCCAATGCCGCCGGGCTGCAGATGCGATAGAACACCTGCTTTCCTTCTCGGCGCGTATCCACCAGGCCTTCGCGGCGCAGCACCGCCAACTGCTGAGAAAGCGTCGGTTGTTGTATCCCGAGCAGCGACTCCAGATCGCCGACATTGCGCTCGCCTTGGGATAGCTGGCAGAGCAGGATCAAGCGATCCGGATTGGCCAGAGCCTTGAGGAATTGGCTGGCAGCATCGGCGTTGGCGTGAAGCCGCTGGAGATCTGATTCGAGCATACGTTTGATCACTAATTGTTCAGTTGGTTAAATTATAGTATATAAAAATAATAAGTGTATACCGGCGCTGATCTGAATTCGTCACTGGCAGGAGAGGTCGATGGGTAAGTCGGGGGCTAAAGGCGGAGCTTGGGTCGGGCGCGGAGCGCCGGAGAAGGTCGGACAGTCGGCCCGCGTAGCGCTTGAGCACGTATTGATTGCGCTACAAGCTGAGATATCCGACCGCGTGTGCGATTGCGAAAGGGCACCGAATAGATGCCCCCTGTGCGAACGACGTTGTTAAAACGTCGCCTTGACCTGTAACCCCGCCGCCAGCGCGTTGTCACGCTTTTTGCCGGAGAACGCGCCGGGCTCGATGTAGTACTGCAGATCGGGGCGTAGTAGCAGCCAAGGTGTGACCTGTGCGCCGTAGTTGAGCTCAAGCATCTGCTCGCCGTTGTCGAGGTTGGCGATCATTTCGGCGTCTTCGAGGTTGGTCGCCTTGGCTTCTTGCACATCCCGTGTGCGCGAGTTGAGCACGGCGCGCCCATAGCCAAAAGAGATGGAGTCGTTCGGGCGGCTCGCGAAAGGCTTTTGTTTGACCAGGCCCACCGAGTACCAGCGGCGCATCGGCGAGGTCGCCGCGTTGCTGCTGGCCGCTTGGCCGAAGAGGCGTAGTACGCTTTGCGGGTCTTGCTCATCCCGCCAGATGGCTTGGTCAATCAACACATAGGCGCCGGTACGGTTGTCGCTCTTTTGCGTACTGCCGATCTTGGGGGCGTTGGAGGTGTCGTAGTACCAACCGACTTTGTATTGGCCGTTCAGGAAGGCGTTGTTATTGAAGATCGCCTCCAGTGGCAAAATCGCTCCCGTAGTGCCGTTGCTGGGCATGGAGAACGCTTTGGACGAGCGCGTGTTGTATTCCGGGTTGACTTGGAATACGGCGGTTTGCAGCGTCAGCGACGGGTTGACATCGTAACGCAGCTCGCCGCCCCAATGTGCTGTCGGGTAGTTGCCCCAGCCGCTGCCGCTCGACATGGTCAGTGGGTGTGCACAAAAACCGGCGCTCACAAAGTTGCTCAAGATGGGCATACCACCGAAATCGGTGCCCATCACCATGAAGCCGAGTTTGGTGGAGAGGTCCGGCGAAAACAGGTTGCGTTGATAACTGAACTCGGTCAGCCGGGTGTATTCGCCGCCATAGTTTTCTTGGGACGACAGGCGGTTTCCAAGCAAGTCTTCGGTGGCGCTGTGGCCGCGACGGTCGTTAACGAGTACTTGCACCCGTCCCGCATCAGGGCTGTCGAGCAATTTACTCAGATCAAACTGGGCGCCTATGCGTATTTGTTGTGAATAGCGGGTGCCGCGCTTGATCCCGCCATGCAAGTTGGAAATCGTTTCGGAACTGTAGTCACCGGTCAGTTTGATGCCCTTGTCGGTCAACTTTTGGCGTTCACCGCCCCAGTCGCCAGTGAGTGTAGAGCGGTTCATCAGATCGTCGGCCAGTGCCGGGGATGGGGCGAAAAGGCATAGGGACAAACCGCTGCACAGGCTGCTGGTCAGCATGGCGCGGAAAGAAAAAAGCATTTGGATGTGCTCCGTTACAGAGAAAGTGGGGGAATAGCTCAACGGTCCGCGTTGTTTATCGGTTGCACCGTTCTTTTGTGACTTGGAAAAATAACCCCCGTAAACGGGGGTTATTTTCATGCAGTGGCAACTAACGCATTACGGCTTGATGTTGTCCGGCAATGCATAAGCGATGATGTAATCACCGACGTCAGGCGAATGGCTCATGCCGCCGGCGGAGATGACCACGTACTGCTTCCCGGTGGTGGGCGACTGATAGATCAGTGGGGCGGCAACTGCGCCAACCGGCAGGCGGGCTTTCCAGACTTCTTTGCCGGTGGCCGAATCGAGCGCGCGCAGGTAGTAGTCCTGGGTGCCCGCAAAGAACACCAGACCAGAGGCTGTCGACGTCGGACCGCCGAGCGTCGGCATGCCCAGCGGAATCTGCAGGTGTGTCTTGATCCCCAGCGGGCCGGTGTCCTGCACGGTGCCCATGGGAACCTGCCAGAGCAGTTTCTGCGTATTGAGATCAATCGCACTCATGCTGCCGAAGGGCGGGGAGTTGCACGGCACGCCCAGTGGCGACTGGAGAATGTCGATTTTCACGCCGCCATAGATACCCGCGACTTGCGGGCGAATGGTGCCCATGAAACCCGGCACTTCATCGGTCGACACCTTGAACTTCTTGGTTTCTTCCTTGGTCACCAATGACATCCGCAGCGGCATCCGCATGTCGTTGACGAACATCGTGCCGGTGTTCTCATCGATGGAGATGCCACCCCAGTTCATCCCGCCCAGCAAGCCAGGCCATTCGATGTACGGCTTTTCGGTTGGCGGCGTAAACGGCCCCGCGTAAACCGAATCTTTGAACATGATCCGGCAATACAGTTGGTCGAATGTCGACACGCCCCACATCGACTTTTCAGTCAGTGGGTCGGCCCCGATCACCGGCATGCCGGCCGAGTACGGTTGCGTCGGCGACAAGTGTTCGCCTTCTGCCGCAGGAGAAGTCGGAACGGCACGCTCCTGCACCTCGGTGACCGGCTGGCCAGTACGACGATCCAGCACAAAAATCTGGCCGGTCTTGGTGGTCTGGATCAAGACCGGGGTTTTCACGCCTTGGGCATTCTTGATGTCATAGAGAACCGGCTGCGATGGCAGATCGTAATCCCATACATCATGGTGAATGAGCTGGTAGACCCATTTGGCTTTGCCGGTCGAGGCATCGACTGCCACGACGGCCGAACCAAATTTTTCTTTGACGGCGTTGCGATCACCGCCCCAATAGTCGGGCGGGCCATTGCCGGTCGGCAAGTAGACCAGGTTCAGCTCTTTATCGTAGGTCGGGATCGTCCATACGTTAGGTGTTTCCAGCGTGAACTGGTGATCGGCCGCGGTCGGGTCGGTGCCTTCGGGCGCGCCGACGTCCCATGCCCACACCAGCGCACCGCTCAGCACGTCGAAGGCGCGCACGGCGCCGGAAGGTTCGCCTGCCACAATATCGCGTACCCAACCGCCCACCACCGTGAGGTGGCCCATGACCACAGGCAGGGAGGTCGGGTGGTAGCGCTTGCTGTTCTCGGTCGGGCCCATGCCTTTCTTGAGATCGACGTAACCGTTGTCACCAAAACTCTGGCACAAGGCGCCGGTGTGCGCGTCAAGTGCAAACAGGCGGGCATCCACCGACGACACCAGAATACGCTGGCGACATTGCTGCTGATCGGTATACGAGACCTTGACCGCCGCGCTCAGGCTGTCGTCTTTATCGATGTCGTAATAGCCCACGCCACGGCACGTCACATGCTCTTCGCTTTTGGCGTGAGGGTCGAACGTCCAGATCGCCTTGCCCGTATCGCCATCCAGCGCGGTGATCAGGTTTTCCGGGGTACACGAATACAGCACGTTGCCGATCTGCAGCGGGGTGTTTTCATCAACGCCAGCGCCGGCGCCGGTGGTCCTGCGTCCGGTTCGGTAGGTCCAGGCTACTTGCAGGTCCTTGACGTTTCCCGGCGTGATCTGCGTGTAAGGCGCAAACCGCGTCCCTGACGCATTGCGCCCGAAGAACTCCCAGTTTTCAGGTGCGCTGGCGGGGCTCGTGGCCTTGCTCGAGTCAGTCGCGGCCACAGGGTTCGAGATCCCGCCGTGCGGGTAGAACGCTGCAATGAAGGTGGCGATCAAGGCCAGGAATACGGCGAAGCCGAATCGGTTCGCCGTGCGCCGGGTGCTCAAGGCTGTTTCCGGGAATGCGGCACCGACCCACAAGCTGAGGGTCAGGAGGATCGCCGGCACCACCAGGCGCGGCAGCAGTTGCCAGTAGCTGAGCTGACCCACTTCGTAGAACGCCCACACACAGGTGGCGAGGAATACGACGACGGAGAGGGCGATGCCGATAGGTTTACGCAAGACAAACAGTGCCGCCAACAACAGATAGGCGAGGCCAGCCAGCAAGTAATAACTCGACCCGTCGAGTGCTACCAGCTTGAATCCGCCATAAATCAACGCCAGTGCCACGGCAAAAACAAGCAGGGAAAACAGTCCCCTTGCAATAGTGCTCATTGAGGATCTTCCAGAGTGAGATCGATGATCGTCTGTCATATTTGTATATGCTCAGTTGGGGAAATACGTAACGGCTTGCGCTATTTACCAACAACTTGGCCGAATATTGAGTTCGGCCTTTAGTTGGCCGGGTGCGGTTCTTCCATGATCCCGATAGGCTGGCTTGCCGACGGCAAGCGAGCTTTGGAAATCAGCGTAATAATTGGCCATCCCCGTATTCCTGGTCTGGATGCCGACACTCTTTCGCCCCAGCCCTCCACGTTGAAAGCGCCGTTCGATAACGAACGGGATGCTTAATAGAGGCTGATTGAGTTTCGGCAGGAGGGATAACGAAAACGTTGGCGGCTGTATTACGCCCGCTTGACGATTGTCCACGTGCTCAGTCGCGAGTGAATCGTTCCGAAGGCTCTGTCGGCCTTGTTCGGGTTACATGCTTTACTCCGACTGATTCGCTGGTTAATCGCGGTGGATTAACGCGTAGACCAGTCTATAGCGCTGGTTTTTTGGATAAATCCATAAGACTGGAAAACAATGTTGATAAAACAGTAACAATTCGCGGCGATACGCATCGGCGACGCCGGCGTGCGGGTAATCATGTGCAGGCGTGGCGGTGGGCTTTTGGGGCGTGCTCGGTCTTTTCAACACTCGGTCGAACCTTGCGTGTGATCGAGGTTCACAGGTGGTGCGGCGAGTATTTCGCGCAACCTTGTACCTTGTGTGTCACCCGGTAGCGTCTGAGCTGTAGTCCATCGTTTTCACACAAAATATTCCCCGGAAACAGCGCCTGGTGCCTGTCCGGACCCGACCCCCGGGACTATCATGCCGGTAGCCCTGACCCTCACTGCAAGGAGCCGCTCGGAACGCCGATGCGCCAGATCTGGAAATCTTTTCGAGCCCTTTATTTCGCCTCCTTGATGATGCTGATCGGCTCCGGCCTGCTCAGTACGTACCTGGCCTTGCGCCTGGCGGCCGACAACGTCGATAGCCTGTGGGTCGGCGCGCTGATGGCGGCCAACTATTCCGGCCTGGTACTGGGCGGCAAGATCGGCCACCGCCTGATCGCCCGGGTCGGGCATATCCGCGCGTATGCCACCTGTGCCGGGATCGTCGGCGCGGCGGTGTTGGGCCATGGCCTGATCGACTGGCTGCCGGCCTGGATCGTGCTGCGGGTCATCGTGGGCCTGGGGATGATGTGCCAGTACATGGTCATCGAAAGCTGGCTTAACGAGCAGGCGGACGCCAAGCAGCGTGGTGTAGTGTTCAGCGGCTATATGATTGCGTCCTACCTTGGCCTGGTGCTGGGGCAGTTGATCCTGGTGATGCATCCCCAGCTCGGCCCCGAGTTGCTGATGCTGGTCGCGCTGTGCTTTGCCCTGTGCCTGGTGCCGGTGGCGATGACCCGGCGCATTCACCCGGCGCCCCTGCGTCCGGCGCCGATGGAGCCACGCTTCTTTATCCAGCGCGTGCCGCAGTCGTTGAGCACGGTGCTGGGGGCGGGGTTGATCGTCGGTTCGTTCTACGGTTTGGCGCCGCTCTATGCGTCCCAGCAGGGGCTGAGTACCGAGCAGGTCGGTCTCTTCATGGGTAGCTGCATTTTTGCCGGGTTGGTGGTGCAGTGGCCGTTGGGCTGGCTGTCGGACCGTTACGATCGCGCACTGTTGATTCGCTGCTTCGCCCTGTGCCTGGCGGTGGCGGCATTGCCGTTGGCGATCCTGAGCAAGGTGCCGCTGGAAGTGCTGTTCGTGGCCGGGTTCCTGTGTTCGCTGGTGCAGTTCTGCCTGTACCCGCTGGCCGTGGCGTTTTCCAACGACCACGTCGAAGGCGATCGTCGGGTATCGCTGACGGCCATGCTGCTGGTGACCTATGGCGTGGGCGCCAGTATCGGGCCGTTGCTGGCCGGTGTGGTGATGAAGCTGTTTGGCAGCCAGATGCTGTACGCGTTTTTCAGCCTGTGCGCGCTGATCCTGGTGTGGCGTATCCGGCCTAAAGCGGTGACCAACCTGCATCAGGTCGACGATGCACCGCTGCAGCACGTGGCAATGCCTGACAGCATGTCCAGCTCGCCGCTGGTGGCTGCCCTCGATCCGCGGGTCGATGAGCAGATGGTGCAGGAGCAGATGCAGACGGCGGTTGTCGAGCCCGAGCCTGAAACCGACGCGGAATCATCGGCGGATGAGCCGCTCTTCGAAGGGCCGCCGGAACCACCGGGCCCGGATGAGCATCCCCACGGCCTGAGCAGGGCGCGCCCCTGAATGCAAAAACGGGCAGATCCCCAAAGGGTCTGCCCGTTTTTTATCGCGATCTGAATGCTTAAAAATCGTCGTCTTTGTCGAAGCGTCGTGCTTCGCGTTGCAACTGGTACACAAAACGCTCGACCTGGCGCTGCACCAGGCCGCTCATGTTGTGGAAGCGCACGCCGGCGAAGGTGGTGTTGATCTTCTCTTCGAAGTGCAGGTAACGCAGTTCGACCGAGGTGGTCATGCTGCCAAAGGGCAGTGCGGCGATAAAACGGTCGTAGACCTGGCCCAACTGCAGGCGCTCGGAAATATCGCCTTCAAAGCGCAATTTGCAGCCGGTGGCGGAGATATCCAGCAGCTTGCCGCTGACCGGCGCCTTGAGTTTCTCGCCGCCCAACTCGATATTCACCAATTGCGCGAGTTTCAGCGCGGCGCGGAACGCATTGCGGCGCTGATGGTAGACCACTTCGTCCGGCATGTTGCCGCTGTAGATACGGTGGCCGCCTTTTTCGCTGATGCTCAGGGTGCCGTTGCTTTCCCAGGCAACGCGCACGCCGTCGTGAAAGCCTTCGATGCGGAAGGGTTCGCCATTCTCAAGGTAGCGTTCGCCGTCGCGGGGGATCATTTCGTCCAGGGCCAGGGTCTTGCTGTCCCGGTCGACGTCGACCAGGTAGCTTTGAAAGCGCTGGCTGCGTTCATGGAAGGTGATGATCAGCGGGTCATGGCTTTCTTGCAGCATGCGCAAGGTGCCAGCGATTTCCAGAGGCGTGGTGAACACCTTGGGTGGCTGCGGAGCTTCTTCCGCATTAAGGGCGTTGAACACGGTTCTTCCATCTCCAGACAATATACGACTACACGCAAGAACCATCATTTTGCCAGTATGTCGCACGCCTTGGATAGGGCGCACGTTAAACCGACGTCAGGCTTGGCTGCGGGTGCTTGGCTTGACCATGCGCGAGGTAGAGCCTTGGGCGTTATACAGGGCCGGAGGTTCGCCGCCATGGAGTATGCGCAACTGATTGGCGGTCGTGGCTTGCTGAAGCTGGATCGACTGACCGTTGAGCAGGTTGGCTTCCTGACACTGGGTGAGTAATTGATTGAGTTCTTTGCTCTGGGCCAGCAACTGATCGCCGACCGAGGAATGACTGGCCAACTGAGCGAGGCCGTCTTGATCTGCCGGTAGGCCGAGGCTGACGAGAATCTGGCTACGCTTCTTGCCGTGCTGTTCCAGCAGGACAATCAGCGACTGCTTGCGCGCCAGGATTTCTTCCAGCAGCGGCATATCCCGGCCATACAGGGCCAGGGATTCTTCTTTGAGCAGCTCGAGCAATTGTTGCGTCGGCGCCAGATCATCAATGATCAGTTGAAGCAGATTTTCGTCGTGGTGCATGGCTGGCCTTGGGTTTTAAGCGTCCAAAAGCCTGGCGCAGGCCTTTGCCTAGCGCTCGGCTTCGAAGTTAAGCAGCTTGCTGGCTACACGGTTGCTGTCGACTTTATAGCTGCCATCGGCGATTGCCTGTTTCAATTCGGCCACACGGGCTTGATTGACGACAGGTTGATCGCGCAGCGAGTCAGTGACCTTCTGCAACTGTTGAGCCTCATTGCTCAGGTGTACGGATTCCCCGCTTTGGCTGGCGCCGGCCTGTTCCGCTTTGGCGGGCAGAGGCTGGGCCTTGGCGTCTACGCTGTCCTTGGTGCCGCTGGTGCGCGTAGTGCCTGGCAAAGCCGGGGCGTTATTCAAACGGCTGAAATCGATGACCATGATAAAAAAACCTCTGGGTATTTGGACGCTTGCCATGGTTTCGGCCATACCCGGACAAACTTTAGGCGCGATTGACAATAAACCTGCATGCACGAACGTCAGGCGTACAGTGTAGGAAAAGCTGGCGTCCTATTCCAGTGATCTATAAAGCCACCTCGACTTGGCCCGGCGCGGTGACCCGTGCCTTGATGACGCGGTTGGAATTGAGGTTCTTGACCCGGATCTGTTCGCTCATGCCGCCGTTGGACAGCGCTTCGCCCGGCATCTTCACATTCAGCCCGCCGCTGCTGGCGGAAATGATGACCTGGTCGCCCTTGCGAATGACTTCTGCCTGTTCAAGATGGACCAGGGTGATGACCTGGTCGGCGACCATTGGTCGGGTCAATCGTTGCCCGACAGCCTGGTCCACTGACGTCAGGTAACCCTGATTGATCAGGCTGATGTCCCGCTCGCGCAAGATGACATCCTCATAGCCGATGATTCCGCTGCGTTTGAGCGGCCGCGACACCACGACGACATCGCGGAACAGTTTGACCTGGGCGGGCACGAACACGGTCCAGGGCGAGGTCCCTTCACAGCGCACCTTGACCGTCACGCGACCAATGGGCTGGGCCGGGCTTTCCAGGCTGGCTGTCAATTCCTTGTCGCACATCGGCATGCGCAGGCGCGGATCCAATTGGTTGACCTGGATTTCATAGCGTCCTGGCGTCTGGGTGGTTGCCAGATAATCTTCTACAGTGAATTCAAGAAAGCCTTGGGTGACGCCGATAAGTAGATCAGGCAAGGTGACGTCGGCGGCGCGGGCAGTGATGCCTGCGCCCACGGCAAACAACGCCATCCAGGCGCAGAGCAATCTGCGATACCGTGAGTGGCGAGTGCGTCGGGAAACTGTCGTTTTCATATCCATAGCCAATAAAAAGCAAAGCTCGTGCCGTTTAGTGTTGGGTGCGCGTCGTACCCCCAAAGGTTTTAGCGTAGGAGTCTGGGCATGGCAGGTGTAATGGATTCAGTAAACCAGCGTACACAGCTGGTAGGGCAGAATCGCCTGGAGTTGTTGCTTTTTCGCCTGGACGGCAAGCAGCTCTATGGCATCAACGTGTTCAAAGTGCGGGAAGTGCTGCAGTGTCCCAAGCTGACGATCATGCCCAAGTCGAGCCCGGTGGTGTGTGGCGTAGCCAACATCCGTGGCGCGACCATCCCGATTCTCGACCTGGCATTGGCCACGAGTTCGGCCGGCCTGCAAGACCGCGAAAACCCGTTTGTGATCATTACCGAATACAACACCAAGACCCAGGGTTTCCTGGTGCGCTCGGTGGAACGTATCGTCAACATGAACTGGGAAGAGATCCATCCGCCGCCCAAGGGCACCGGTCGCGATCACTACCTCACGGCGGTGACGCGAGTAGACAACCAGTTGGTCGAAATCATCGACGTGGAGAAAATCCTCGCCGAAGTCGCACCGACTTCCGAAGCGATTTCGGTTGGCGTCGTCGATGCCGAAACGGCGCACAAGGCGGTTTCGCTGCGGGTGCTGACGGTGGACGACTCCTCGGTGGCGCGTAAACAGGTGACCCGTTGCCTGCAAACCATCGGCGTTGAGGTGGTGGCGCTCAACGATGGCCGCCAGGCGCTGGATTACCTGCGCAAACTGGTGGATGAAGGCAAGAAGCCGGAAGAAGAATTCTTGATGATGATTTCCGACATCGAGATGCCGGAAATGGACGGCTATACCCTCACGGCTGAAATACGCAACGATCCACGCATGCAAAAATTGCATATCATCCTGCATACTTCGTTGTCGGGCGTATTCAATCAGGCGATGGTCAAGAAGGTCGGTGCTGACGACTTCCTGGCTAAGTTCCGCCCTGATGACCTGGCATCCCGGGTAGTCGACCGGATCAAGGCAGCAGATCACGGCTAGGGGAATTTCCCTGGCGGTCACACGATTTAAGAGGCGGTATCATTGTCTACGGGTAATTTGGATTTCGAACAGTTCCGGGTCTTCCTGGAAAAAGCCTGTGGCATATTGCTCGGTGAAAACAAGCAGTATCTGGTATCCAGCCGTCTCAACAAACTGATGGAACAGCAGGGCATCAAGTCCCTCGGTGAGTTGGTCCAGCGGATTCAGAGCCAGCCGCGCAGCGGGCTCAAGGAAATGGTGGTCGATGCCATGACCACCAACGAAACCCTATGGTTTCGCGACACCTACCCCTTTGAGGTACTCAAGAGCAAAGTGCTGCCCGAGGCCATCAAGGCCAGCCCGGGTCAGCGTTTGCGGATCTGGTCGGCAGCCTGTTCCTCGGGGCAGGAACCGTACTCGATTTCGATGGCGATCGACGAGTTCGAACGGACGAACATGGGCCAGTTGAAGGCCGGCGCGCAAATTGTCGCCACCGATCTGTCGGGCACCATGCTCACCAACTGCAAGACCGGCGAGTACGACAGCCTGGCCCTGGGCCGCGGTTTGTCCCCGGAACGCCTGCAGCGTTACTTCGACCCGAAAGGGGCGGGGCGTTGGGCGGTCAAGGCGCCGATCAAGAACCGGGTGGAGTTTCGCTCGTTCAACCTGCTCGACAGCTACGCCAGCCTGGGCAAGTTCGACATGGTGTTCTGCCGTAACGTGCTGATCTACTTCTCGGCCGAAGTGAAGAAAGACATCCTGCTGCGCATCCACGGCACGCTCAAGCGCGGGGGGTATCTGTTCCTCGGTGCATCCGAGGCGCTGAACGGCCTGCCGGATCATTTCCAGATGGTGCAGTGCAGTCCTGGGATCATTTACCAGGCCAAGTAAGTCGCACGCAGTCAAAGTGTGGGAGGGGGCTTGCCCCCGATAGCGGTGTGTCAGTCTCAGTATCTATGACTGAACCACCGCTATCGGGGGCAAGCCCCCTCCCACATTTGTTTTGCGGCAAGGTAAAAGCGGCAACTCCCGATTGCCGCTTTACTGGCGCCACGCGGAAGCCGTTTGCCGCTTTTCTGGCATTGCCGCCGGCAATCTCTGCGTAACCCCTTGATATATGGGCTTTAGCCAGATTGGCATGCACCTTGCTATAACCCTGTTAACGAACAGCAGGTCAGCCTAAAGGTTTCCGCCATGAGCATCAGCTTCGATAAAGCGCTCGGTATCCACGAACAAGCCCTCGGCTTTCGCGCCCAGCGTGCCGAAGTCCTGGCCAACAACATTGCCAACGCCGACACCCCGAACTACAAGGCTCGGGACCTGGACTTCTCCGCCGTGCTCGCCGCACAGCAGGACAAGACCAAGAACGGCACCTTCGCCTTGAACATGACCAACAGCCGTCATATCGAAGCGCAAGGCCTGAGCAGTGGCGACGAATCGCTGCTGTATCGCACGCCGATGCAGCCGTCGATCGACCAGAACACCGTCGACGCGCAGTTGGAGCAATCGGCCTACGCCGAGAACTCGGTGAACTTCCAGGCCAGCTTCACCCTGCTCAACAGCAAATTCAAAGGGCTGATGTCAGCCCTGCGTGGAGAGTAAGCCATGTCCTTAGCCAGTGTTTTCAATATTGCCGGTAGTGGCATGAGCGCGCAGACCACGCGCCTGAACACCGTCGCCAGTAACATCGCCAACGCCGAGACGGTGTCTTCGAGCATCGACCAGACCTACCGCGCCCGTCACCCGGTGTTCGCCACCATGTTTCAGGGCGGCCAGAGCAGCGGCGGCGATTCGCTGTTCCAGAATCAGGACGCTGCCGGGCAAGGCGTGCAGGTACTCGGCGTGGTTGAAGACCAGAGCAATCTGGAAGCGCGCTATGAGCCTAATCACCCTGCGGCGAACGAAAAAGGCTACGTGTACTACCCGAACGTCAACGTGGTCGAGGAAATGGCTGACATGATCTCTGCCAGTCGCTCGTTCCAGACCAACGCGGAAATGATGAACACCGCCAAAACCATGATGCAGAAGGTCCTGACCCTGGGTCAGTGATAAGGGGCGCCAAACAATGGCCATTGTTGATACGACGAACAACTCGGCAGTCCAGGACCTGTTCAACAGCAAGGTCAAGACTGCGACGGACAACAGCAGCCTCAGCACCGCCACCAAGACGGCAACGGGCAACCAGTCGCTGGGCAAGGATGCGTTCCTGCAACTGTTGGTGACCCAACTGAAGAACCAGAACCCGCTGTCGCCTCAGGACAACGGTGCGTTCGTGGCTCAGTTGGCGCAGTTCAGTAGCCTGGAAGGCATCAACACCCTGAACGACTCGGTAAACAGCATTTCCAGCAACTTCAGCTCGTCGCAAGCATTGCAGGCTTCGTCGCTGGTCGGTCGCTCGATCATTACCCAGACCGACAAGGCGCTGGTGGACACCAGCAAGAGCATGACCGGCTCGGTCGC
Organism: Pseudomonas sp. GV105; assembly: GCF_003058185.1. NCBI lineage: Bacteria > Pseudomonadati > Pseudomonadota > Gammaproteobacteria > Pseudomonadales > Pseudomonadaceae > Pseudomonas > Pseudomonas sp. GV105. The sequence continues at coordinate 47,951 of NZ_QBUF01000021.1, read as the reverse complement.
AGTGACGGCGGCAACGGGCAACGTCTCGGTCAAGATCACCGACAAAGACGGTGTCGTGGTGCGTACCCTCGATATGGGCGCACAGAGCGCGGGCAGTTCCGACTTCATCTGGGATGGCAAGAACGCTGACGGTGAGGTCGCCCCGGCAGGGACTTACACCTTTACGGCCACCACCAAGAATGACGCGGGCGACGCAGTGGCTCTGGCCACTTCGCTGCCGGCGACGGTCACCAGCGTGACCCTGAGCAAGACCGGCGGCGAAATGCTGCTCAACCTTGCAGGCGGCATGGGCAGCGTCAAGCTGTCGCAAATTCAGACTATCGGTACATAGAGCCGGCTAGATACGGCAGAGGGAGAGAAACATGTCTTTTAACATCGGCCTGAGCGGCCTCTATGCGGCCAACAAACAACTGGACGTGACCGGCAACAACATCGCCAACGTCGCGACCACTGGCTTCAAATCGTCCCGTGCGGAATTCGCGGACATCTACGCGGCGTCCAAGCTGGGCACCGGCCAGAACAGCATCGGTAACGGTGTGAACCTGGCGGCCGTGTCCCAGCAATTCACCCAGGGCGACGTCAACAACAGTGGCGGCATCCTGGACATGGCGATCCAGGGCGGTGGCTTCTTCGTACAGAAGGGCAGCGACGGTTCGCTGGAATACACCCGTAGCGGTGCTTTCCGTGCAGACAAAGACGGCTACATCACCAACAACACCGGTACTTCGCGCCTGCAAGGCTACGCGGCGGATGACAACGGCAAGATCGTCAAGGGTGGCTTGGTCGACCTGCAACTCAACTTGTCGAACCTGCCGCCAAAAGCCTCCAGCACCGTCGATTCCACCAGTAACCTGAACTCCTCGGAGGCGGTGATCGACCAGGTGGCCAAGCCTTTCAACCCAACCGACACCAAGACCTTCACCACCCAGTACAGCACCACCTTGTACGACACCCAAGGCAACGCTCACCCGATGGTGCAGTACCTGGTGAAGACGGGTTCCAACCAATGGAACTCCTACACCCTGATCGACGGGCGTAACCCTGATGGTACCCCGATCAGTGGCGCAGGCGCGGTGGCACCTGTCGCGTCGACCCTGACGTTCGACACGGCCGGTAAGCTCGCTGGCGTGGTCACCCCGCCCAGCATAGTCTCCAACACCACCCTGACCATTTCCAACTGGAAGCCGGGCACCGTGACCAACGGTGTATGGACTGCTAACGGCGCCGCGGCCAACACCGGCGGTATTGCGGTCAACATGGCGAATATCACCCAGTACAATTCGGCCAGCTATCGCAACCCACCGGTCACCGATGGCTATGCCACCGGCCAGATCACCGGGCTGAAAATCGACGGCAGCGGTGTACTGTTCGCCACCTTCAGCAACCAGCAGAGCAAGGCCATTGGCCAGATCTCCCTGGCCAGCTTCAACAACGAACAAGGCCTGCAACCGGCAGGCGGCACGGCCTGGAGAGAGACCTTTGCCTCGGGCCAACCGGGATACGACACCCCTCAAGCCGGCACCCTCGGTTCGATCGTGGCCAACTCCCTGGAGAACTCCAACGTCAACCTGACCAACGAGCTGGTGGACCTGATCAAGGCCCAGAGCAACTACCAGGCGAACGCCAAGACCATCTCCACCCAGAGCACCATCATGCAGACCATCATCCAGATGACCTGATGCGCTAACGCTGCACAAGAAGCCCCTCGATCGAGGGGCTTTTTTTTGCGTTTTATTTGGCATCAGGACCTTTTCCCACCCCCGATGCGGTTACGAGATGACACGCCTTTGTTGGAACGCACCACACCTGTCTTTCCACCTATCAAGCCGAGAGGCGTTGGGTTGTTTCATTACCTGGGAGAGGCGGTATGTGGAATTCATCGATATCCGGCCAAGGGGCTGGGGGGATGCGTTACGAGGGGGGGTGGGGAGGACAGTACCAGAAGGGGGTCAACCAGTCTGATGGCACCAAGGACGACAAGGGGGCCGTCAAGGACAGTATCACGAAGCTGATCAAGGAGCTTGAAGATGCCGAAAAAACCTCCAAGAACCAGACGGCCCAGGAGCTGCGGGACAAGCTGAATGAAAAGCGAAAGGAGCTCGGCGAAGAGAAGTTCAAGGAGATCCTCGAAGAGGTGAAGAAAGACGCGCCTGAGGGCTTTCAGGCGTTCATGAAGAGAGCCTTCCCGGAGGAATTTCCGGATGGCCCGGATGCGCCGCCGTCACCAGCACCGTCTCCATCCCCCTCTCCGGACGGCGGTGGGGGAGGGGGGGGGCGGCGGCGGCGGCGGTGGAGGCGGTGGAGGCGGCGGCGGTGGTTTCGGCCCCAGCGAGTCCATGAGCGACAAGCCGATTACCGAAGGCGCGAAGCATTTCGACTACAAGCCCGATGACAGCGAGCCGGGGAAAAAACCGGAGAATATCTGGAGCGGCTTCAGACAGGGGCCGGACGGCAATTGCGTGACGGTTTCAGCGATTAAAGCCGCCATGATGCAATTTGGCGAGAAGCCCACCGACGTCTTCAAAGAGGTCAAAGAGACGGGTAATGGCTACTCTGTGACCATGCGCGATGGTGTCAAGGTTGACCTGACCAAGGATGAAGTGCGGCTGGCTGCCACTCATGCACGTTTCCAGGGCGATGACCCGAAAATGATGACCAACGCCAATTTCATGTTTGCCGTCAGCGCAAAACGCGCGCAATTGGAAAACAACGACGGCACTGCCGGACGCAGCTTTCTGGATGGCATACGTACCCTCAATGACGGCGAGTACAGCCGGGAAGGCTTGGACCGTCTGGGCTTGCGCAAAAATTACCGGCAGGCCACGGATGCCGACTTGCGAAGCGGCAAGGTGGGGACGGTGGAGTATGGCGGTCATTCGATGGCGGTGATCGGTGGCCGGATTGAACTGTGGGGCAAGCGGGGCGGGGTGCCCCGGTCGGGGATTGCGACCATATTGTTCGACGACTGACGAGCCTTTGCCCAGGCAAAAGAAAACCCCGATAAACCCAACTGCAGCAAGGGAATATCGGGGTTTTCCAATCCCGGGCCATCAAGCCCGGAACGTGCTCAGCTTATTGGCAGGCTTCGCAATCCGGCTCGTCGATCGCGCAGGCTTTCGGCACGGGGGCCGGGCCGGCTGGTGCGGCGAGCACCGAGTCATCACCGTGGTTGCCGCTGGAAACCGCGTTCAGCTTGCCGGTGTTGATGGTCGACTTCTCGGTGCTGGTCGCGGCCAGGGCACGGAGGTAGTAAGTGGTTTTCAGGCCACGGTACCAAGCCATGCGGTAGGTCACGTCGAGCTTCTTGCCCGAAGCGCCGGCGATGTACAGGTTCAGCGACTGCGCCTGGTCGATCCACTTCTGGCGACGGCTGGCGGCGTCAACGATCCATTTGGTGTCCACTTCGAAGGCAGTCGCGTAGAGCTCTTTGAGTTCTTGCGGGATGCGCTCGATCTGCTGCACCGAACCGTCGTAGTACTTCAGGTCGTTGATCATGACCGAGTCCCACAGGCCGCGGGCTTTCAGGTCGCGAACCAGGTACGGGTTGATCACGGTGAATTCGCCCGACAGGTTCGATTTCACATACAGGTTCTGGTAGGTCGGTTCGATCGACTGCGACACGCCAGTGATGTTGGCGATGGTCGCGGTCGGTGCGATGGCCATGATGTTGGAGTTACGGATACCTTTCTGCACACGGGCACGTACCGGCGCCCAGTCCAGGGATTCGTTCAGGTCAACGTCGATGTACTTCTGGCCACGTTGCGCGATCAGGATCTGTTGCGAATCCAGCGGCAGGATGCCTTTGGACCACAGCGAGCCCTGGAACGTCTCGTAGGCGCCGCGCTCGTCGGCCAGGTCGCAGGAAGCCTGGATCGCGTAGTAGCTGACCGCTTCCATGGACTTGTCGGCGAACTCGACCGCGGCGTCCGAACCGTAAGGAATGTGCTGCAGGTACAAAGCGTCCTGGAAGCCCATGATCCCCAGGCCAACCGGACGGTGCTTGAAGTTGGAGTTCTGCGCCTGTGGCACCGAGTAGTAGTTGATGTCGATCACGTTATCGAGCATGCGAACAGCGGTGTTGACAGTGCGCTCCAGCTTGGCGGTGTCCAGCTTGCCGTTGACGATGTGGTTCGGCAGGTTGATCGAGCCCAGGTTGCAGACGGCGATCTCGTCCTTGTTGGTGTTCAAGGTGATCTCGGTGCACAGGTTCGAGCTGTGGACCACGCCTACGTGCTGCTGCGGGCTGCGCAGGTTGCACGGGTCTTTGAAGGTCAGCCATGGGTGGCCGGTTTCGAACAGCATGGACAGCATTTTACGCCACAGGTCTTTGGCCTGGATGGTCTTGAACAGCTTGACCTTGCCTGGGTACTCGGTGAGGGCTTCGTAGTACTCGTAGCGCTCTTCGAAGGCCTTGCCGGTCAGGTCGTGCAGGTCCGGCACTTCGGACGGCGAGAACAGGGTCCACTTGCCGTCGTCGAAGACACGCTTCATGAACAGGTCAGGAATCCAGTTGGCGGTGTTCATGTCGTGGGTACGACGACGGTCATCGCCGGTGTTCTTGCGCAGCTCGATGAACTCTTCAATGTCCATGTGCCAGGTTTCCAGGTAGGCACACACAGCGCCTTTGCGCTTGCCACCCTGGTTGACCGCTACGGCGGTGTCGTTGACGACTTTCAGGAACGGTACGACGCCCTGGGACTTGCCGTTGGTGCCCTTGATGTACGAACCCAGTGCGCGCACCGGCGTCCAGTCGTTGCCCAGGCCGCCGGCGAATTTGGACAACATGGCGTTGTCGTGGATCGCGTGGTAGATGCCCGACAGGTCGTCCGGCACGGTGGTCAGGTAGCAGCTCGACAGCTGTGGACGCAGGGTACCGGCGTTGAACAGGGTCGGCGTGGACGACATGTAGTCGAAGGACGACAACAGGTTGTAGAACTCGATGGCACGGTCTTCTTTGTGCTTCTCTTCAATCGCCAGGCCCATGGCCACGCGCATGAAGAACACTTGCGGCAGTTCGAAGCGGATACCGTCCTTGTGGATGAAGTAACGGTCGTACAGGGTTTGCAGGCCCAGGTAGGTGAACTGCTGGTCGCGCTCGTGGTTGATCGCCTTGCCGAGTTTTTCCAGGTCGAAGGTGGCCAGGACCGGGTTCAGCAATTCGTATTCGATACCCTTGGCGATGTAGGCCGGCAGGGCCTTGGCATAGAGGTCGGCCATCTCGTGGTGGGTGGCGCTGTCGGCCACGCCGAGGAAGCCCAGGCCTTCGGCACGCAGGGTGTCCATCAACAGGCGCGCGGTGACGAACGAGTAGTTCGGCTCGCGTTCAACCAGGGTACGGGCGGTCATCACCAGGGCGGTGTTGACGTCGGTCAGGGCCACGCCGTCGTACAGGTTCTTCAGGGTTTCGCGCTGGATCAGGTCGCCGTCGACTTCTTCCAGGCCTTCGCAGGCCTCGGTGATGATGGTGTTCAGGCGGCCCAGGTCCAGCGGCGCGAAGGTGCCGTCGGCCAGGGTGATGCGGATCGATGGGTGCGCGTGTACGGCGGCTTCGTCGGCCGGGGAGCGAACGGCACGTTCCTTGGCGCGCGAATCACGGTAGATCACGTAGTCGCGGGCGACTTTCTGCTCGCCGGCACGCATCAGGGCCAGTTCGACCTGGTCCTGGATTTCTTCGATGTGGATGGTGCCGCCCGAAGGCATGCGACGCTTGAAGGTCGCGGTGACTTGTTCGGTCAGGCGGGCAACGGTGTCGTGGATGCGCGACGAGGCGGCAGCGTTGCCGCCTTCAACTGCAAGAAACGCTTTGGTGATGGCGACGGTGATTTTGTCATCGGTGTAAGGAACGACAGTGCCGTTACGCTTGATCACGCGCAGTTGGCCGGGTGCAGTGGCGGACAGATCCATATTCGAATCAGCGGCCTGCGGCACGGAGCCCTGCGGGTTCTCGCGAGTTGTGTCGGTTTGCATGGGGGGTTGTCTCCACATTCTATATTTATTTGGGCACCATCACGGTGCCCACCGTTCCGTCCTGAAGCACTTACAGCAGGCCTTGGCCTGGCATAACAACTTCGGGACAGGAGGAAGGGGGGCTTATCGCGCCGCTTCCATGCCGAAGTCTTCGGTTTGGCGCTCAAAAGCGCCTCGCCGTATTCCTGGTGGGTGACAGTTGCCCGGTTCAAGCACTGCAACACCCGTACCGTTTTACGCTGTTGGAGCGCTAAAACGGTTGCCATCCGCATGAGCGGTTTGGGCTTTCAAAAAATGCTGGAGTTGGACCAAACAGGAGCAAGAAAGGGCTTGAGTTTCTTGTCTGATTTGTGTTTGGTCTTTTAGTTCAAAACCCTACATGTAGGGTTTTTTTGGCGCCGAGGTACAAGATAATGCGTTTTTGGAGGCTTAGCAATCCAGGGCCTGTGGATAACGCTGTGAGTAAAATGTGTATGAAACGTAGAATGCCCGTGTAGGCCGCAGTACTGCTGGACCGCGCCGTTTGTCACTGAATATTCCAAGAAAAAAACGGCTCTTTGGATTTTTGAGGGCGCGAACCCTATCACAAAAAAACCGCATCACCGAATGCATTTCCTGGCTTGTGTTCGAGGGTTGGGGCATGGCTACAATCGATCATTGTTATGCCCTCACAACATTACAAATAAGGTGTGGCTGGCGAAGATCAACATGTGGGAGGGAGCAAGTCCCCTCCCACATTTGATCGAGCAGACCAACCAATCCCCTAATAACAACGAGGATTACCTGTGGAGCATGAAGCCTGGCAAATCCTGATCGTCGAGGATGACGAGCGATTGGCCGAGTTGACCCGTGATTACCTGGAGAGCAACGGCCTGCGCGTGTCGGTGGAAAGCGACGGCGCCCAGGCTGCGGCGCGGATCATCGCCGAACAGCCGGACCTGGTGATTCTCGACCTGATGCTGCCCGGCGAAGATGGCCTGAGCATCTGCCGCAAGGTGCGCGAGCGCTACGACGGGGTGATCCTCATGCTCACCGCGCGTACCGACGACATGGACCAGGTATTGGGCCTGGACATGGGCGCCGACGACTACGTGTGCAAACCCGTGCGCCCGCGCCTGCTGCTGGCGCGTATCCAGGCCCTGTTGCGCCGCAGCGAGCCGGCGGAACCGGCCGTCGCGCAAAACCAGCGCCGCCTGCAATTCGGCCCGCTGCTCGTGGATAACGCCCTGCGCGAAGCCTGGCTGCAGGGCGACGGCATCGAACTGACCAGCGCCGAGTTCGACCTGCTGTGGCTGCTGGTGGCGAATGCCGGGCGCATCCTGTCGCGCGAAGAAATCTTCATCGCCCTGCGCGGCATCGGCTACGACGGCCAGGACCGCTCGATCGACGTGCGTATCTCGCGCATCCGTCCGAAGATCGGCGACGATCCGATCCACCCGCGCCTGATCAAGACCGTGCGCAGCAAAGGCTATCTGTTCGTCCCCGAAGCCGCTGGCGACATACCGCTGTGAACTCGATCTTCCTGCGCATCTACGGCGGCATGTGCGCGGCGCTGATCCTGGTGGCGCTGCTGGGCGTGCTGGCGTTGCACCTGCTCAACGACGTGCGCAGCGGGCAGTACCGTGAACGTCTGGCCCACGGCACCTTTGCCTTGATGGGAGACAACCTGCAACCCATGAGCGCGATCGAGCGCCAGCGCGCGCTGGCGGTGTGGGAGCGCCTGTTGGGCATTCCCCTGATGCTGCGCACGTACACCGATGCCCAACTGGACCTCGGCCAACGCACCCGCCTGCAGCATGGCCAGGTGCTGGTGCAACAGACCGGCCCCCATGCGGCGCGGGTCCTGCGTTTGGTCAGCGAGCAGGATCAGTTGGTGCTGGAAGGTGAAGTGCAACAGATCAGCGAGCAATTGGCGCGGGCGACGATCTACCTGTTGGCCGACGAGTTGGTGCGTTTTCCGGTGGCCGAGCAACCGCAACGCCTGGCGGATATAAAGGAAGCCAAAGGGTTTGGCTTCGAGATGCACCTGATGGCCCTCGATCAGGCCGATATGGACGACGACCAGCGCCGCCGCGTGTCGGAGGGCGATACGGTGATGGCGCTGGGCAAGGGCGGCGACTCGATTCGGGTGTTTGCCGGCATGGTCGGCACGCCCTGGGTGCTTGAAATCGGCCCGTTGTATCAAATGAACCCGTACCCGGCGCAATGGTTGATCCTGATCGCATTGATCGGCCTGACCCTGATTGGCCTGATCGTCTATCTGTTGGTGCGTCAGCTCGAGCGCCGGCTCAGAGGCCTGGAGGCCGCTGCCACGCGTATTGCCAAAGGCAACCTGGAAGTGCGCGTGCCCGCGCGCGGCGCCGACTCGGTGGGGCGCCTGGCCGCCGCCTTCAATGGCATGGCCGAGCACCTGCAGCAGTTGCTCGCGATCCAGCGCGAACTGGTGCGCGCGGTGTCCCACGAGTTGCGCACCCCGGTGGCGCGCCTGCGTTTCGGCCTGGAGATGATCGGCGAGGCCGCCACCCCGCAGGCCCGGCGCAAATACCTCGAAGGTATGGACAGCGATATTCAGGACCTCGACGGCCTGGTCGACGAAATGCTCACCTACGCGCGCCTGGAGCAGGGCGCGCCGGAGCTGAATTTCCAGCGGGTCGACCTCAATGCGTTACTCGACCAGGTGATCGGCGAATTATCGCCACTGCGCCCGCAGGTCAGCGTGAGCCGTGGTATCTGCCTGTCATCGGTGCATTGGGACGATGCCTGGGTCGATGCCGAACCGCGCTACCTGCACCGCGCCCTGCAGAACCTGGTGAGCAATGCCATGCGCCATGCCCAGGGCCGGGTGCTGATCAGTTACCAGGTCGGCCAGGTGCGCTGCCGCATCGATGTGGAAGACGATGGCCCCGGCGTACCGGAAAGCGCCTGGGAACGCATCTTCACGCCGTTCCTGCGCCTGGACGACAGCCGAACCCGCGCCTCGGGCGGGCATGGCCTGGGCTTGTCGATTGTGCGGCGGATTATTCATTGGCATGGCGGGCGGGCATTGATCAGCAAGAGCAACAACCTGGGAGGGGCGTGCTTCAGCCTGAGTTGGCCACGGGACCAGGATAAATCCTGATACTGCTATCGGGAGCAAGCCGAACCCTCGCACCGCCCCTCTTGGAATGCATTCCAGTGTGGGAGGGGGCTTGCCCCCGATGACGCTAGATCAGACGCCGATTGCTACAAGGCTCAACAACTGTTCCCCATCCACCGCAAATTGCCCAACCAACTCCTTGCCGTGGCACCACTCGCCGGACAACTCCGTCAGCAGCCGCAACCGCATCTGGCCGTGCTCGGACCATTCCACCACTTCGGCATGCTCAAAGTAGAAGCGCTTCTGCACGATCGGGTAGAGCGCCTTGAACAGGCTCTCCTTGGCCGAAAACGTCAGTGTCACCAGCTGCGCATGTTGCTCACGCGGCAACCTGGCCATGCGCTGCAACTCATCGGCGGTGAGAATTTCCCCCGCCAGGCGTTCCGCGCGCTCCAGGCTCAGGACATTTTCCAGGTCCATCCCCAGCCCGCGCCATTGCGCCTTGTGCCCGACGATTGCCGCCGCGTGCCCGCTGCTGTGGGTGATGGAGCCGCTGATGTGCGGCGGCCACACCGGCGCCCGGTCTTCGCCGATTGCCGGCACGCAGTCCAGGTTATCGAGCTGTTGCAAGGCGGCGCGGGCGCATAACCGTCCGGCGAGAAACTCCGCCTGGCGCTTGGCCACCGAACGCTGGATGCTCGCCGGCGGCGGCACCGCGCTGCGTTGGAAATCACCGGCGATCAACAGGGCCGGATCAAAGCGCGTACTGAGCAACACCGTACCCGGCAAGGGATCGGGCAGTGGCCAATGGGCGTCGAGTGGGGTGCAGCAAGCGGGTAGGGGCGTCATGGGCGGTATTTTGCCGAGTTGGCGCGCCAGTGGATAGTCCGTAGCGGTTCAGGCCAGGTTCAGAGCCTGTTCAGGGGGAGTTCAGGGGCGCTTGCGTAGTGTGGGCCTACAGCCTACGTGGAGGTAAGTACCATGACTGCAATCAAGAAGCTGATGTTGGCGTTGACCATGTTCAGTGCCACCGCCGGGGCGCAGGCCAGCGATGGCGCCTTTGCGGCATTCGGTAGCGAGAGAACCAAGAAATCCAGCACGCTGATGCAGCGTGTGAGCTTCGAGGCGGTGCGCAGCCAGGCCGCGCCTTGGGGCCAGTCGCTGGGTTCGAGCAGCCCGCAGGCGACGTATCGTGCCGGCTATGAGCATCTTGGTGGCCAATACAATGGCATTAAACTGCGCCCGCAAGACCTGCAGGGCCGCTATGATATCCCTCTGTCGGACTGTTGATTTGCTTTGGAGAGCCTTATGAAATTGCTGGTCGTGGAAGATGAGGCTCTGTTGCGTCATCACCTGTATACCCGCCTGACCGACAGCGGGCACGTGGTCGAAGCCGTGGCCAACGCGGAGGAGGCCTTGTACCAGACTGGCCAATTCAACCATGACCTGGCGATCATCGACCTCGGCCTGCCCGGCATGGGCGGTCTTGATCTGATCCGCCAACTGCGCGCCCAGGACAAGACCTTCCCGATCCTGATCCTCACCGCTCGCGGCAACTGGCAGGACAAGGTCGAAGGCCTGGCCGCTGGCGCCGACGACTACGTGGTCAAGCCGTTCCAGTTCGAAGAACTGGAAGCGCGGATGAACGCGTTGCTGCGTCGTTCCAGCGGCTTTACCCAATCGACCATCGTCGCCGGCCCCTTGCTGCTGGACCTCAACCGCAAGCAGGCCTCGTTGGACGAGCAGCCCCTGGCGCTGACCGCCTACGAGTACCGGATTCTCGAGTACCTGATGCGTCACCATCAGCAGGTAGTGCCCAAGGACCGCTTGATGGAGCAGCTCTACCCCGATGACGATGAGCGCGACCCGAATGTCATCGAAGTGCTGGTCGGCCGCCTGCGCCGTAAACTGGAAGGCCCGGGCGGGTTCAAGCCGATCGACACCGTGCGCGGCCTGGGCTATCTGTTCAATGAGCGCTGTCGTTGATTCGCTCGTTACGTGTGCGCTTGATGCTGGCGGCCGCCACCCTGGCCGTGCTGTTTATGCTGGGTTTGTTGCCGGCCATGCAGGGCGCGTTCAGCCTGGCCTTGCAGGACTCGATCGAGCAGCGCCTGGCGTCGGACGTCACCACCTTGATTTCGGCGGCGCGGGTTGAAAACAACCGCCTGCAAATGCCGGCGCAGTTGCCGGACGAACGCTTCAACCTCACCGATAGCCGGTTGCTCGGTTATATCTACGACCGCGAAGGCCATCTGGTGTGGCGCTCGCGGGCGACCCAGGAAGAAAACATCAACTACAGGCCGCGCTATGACGGGCGCGGTAATGAGTTTGCGCGGATTCGCGAGGGCAATGGCCAGGAATTCTTCGTGTATGACGTCGAGGTCAAGCTGCTCGGCGGCAAGAGTGCGGCGTTCAGCATCGTCGCGCTGCAACCGGTGCGCGAATACCAGTTGACCCTCGAAGGCCTGCGCGAAAACCTCTACCTGGGCTTCGGCGCGGCGTTGCTGGTGTTGCTGACGTTGCTCTGGCTGGGCCTGACCTGGGGCCTGCAAGCGTTGCGGCGCCTGAGCCAGGAGCTGGACCAGATCGAAGGCGGCACCCGCGAAAGCCTCAGCGAAGAACACCCGCGCGAACTGCTGCGCCTCACCGGGTCTCTCAACCGCTTGCTGCACAGTGAGCGCGAGCAGCGTACCCGCTACCGCGACTCCCTCGACGACTTGGCCCACAGCCTGAAAACCCCGCTGGCGGTGTTGCAGGGCGTGAGCGAAGACATGGCCCAGCGCCCCGAAGACCGCGACCAGGCCTGGGTGCTGCAATCGCAGATCGAACGCATGAGCCAGCAGATCAGCTACCAGTTGCAGCGCGCCAGCCTGCGTAAAAGCGGCCTGGTACGCCATCAGGTACGCCTGCAGCCGGTACTGCAAAGCCTGTGCGACACGCTGGACAAGGTCTACCGCGACAAGCACGTCAAAGTGAGCTTCGTATTGCCGGACGCGTGCGATGTGCCCATCGAAAAAGGCGCCTTGCTGGAACTGCTCGGCAACCTGCTGGAAAACGCCTACCGCCTGTGCCTGAGCGAAGTGCGTATCAGCCTGGTGGAAAGCCTGGATGGCATCGAACTGTGCATCGAAGATGACGGCCCCGGTGTGCCGCCCGACCAGCGCGCGCGGATTCTGCAACGGGGCGAGCGGCTGGACCGCCAGCACCCGGGGCAGGGGATCGGCCTGGCGGTGGTCAAGGACATCATTGAAAGCTACGGCGCGCGCCTGACCCTGGGCGACTCGCCTTTGGGGGGCGCGGCGTTCAAGATCCACTTTCCGGCCGTTTGACCTTCCTTGAGTGGCGCCTGCCTAACTCTCCTGTGCCCGATAAGCCCCCGGCGTCAATCCCGTCCACTTCTTGAACGCCCGATGAAACGCCGACGGCTCGGAGAACCCGAGCTGCTCGGCAATTTCCTGCAATGACAGATCCGCGCGTCCCAGGTGGTAAATGGCGATGTCCCGCCGCAGCTCATCCTTGAGCGCTTGAAAACTGCTGCCTTCTTCACGCAGATGTCGGCGCAGGGTCTGCGGGCTGATGTGCAAGTGCTGGGCAACGGCGTCCAGGTCCGGCCAGGGTGTGCGGTCACGGCTGAGCAGGCGGCGGATCTGGCTGCTCAAACTGTCGCCCTCATCGGGCCGCGACAACAAGTCGGCGGGGGAGCGCTGCAGGAAATGCTTGAGGGTGCGCTCGTCCTGCAGCAGCGGCAGGCTCAAGTAACGCGCAGGAAACACCAGGCTGCTGTTCGGTGCGTCGAACACCTGCGGGCAGGGAAACAACAGGTCGTATTCGCTGGCGTGGGCCGGCATCGGGTAGCTGAATGTGGCCTGCTGCAGGCGGATGCGCTGGCCGATCAACCAACTGCCGAGGCGATGCCAGATCAGCAGCAGGGATTCGCTGAGAAAGTGATCCGGGTCCCCGAGTTGGGAGTCGTCCAGGCTCAAGCGGGCCATTTCGCCTTCCCGTGTCAGCTGCCAACGCGGACCTTGTGGGAATAGGCTATAAAACAATAAGCCGCGTTCGAGAGCCTTCTCCAGGGTGCGGCAATGGATCAGCGCGTGGCACATCATGGCGAACGTGCCGCGCTTGCTCGGACCTTCGGCAAAGCCCAGGTATTCGTCGTCCAGCGCGAGCCAGAGCATTTGCAACAGCCGGGTAAATTGTTCCGGCGCGATGCGGGCGCGGGGTTCGTTCAGCAGTTCCGGGGTGATGCCCACCTGCTGCAACAGGCCCGAGTAGTCGTAGCCGGCCCGGCGCGCACCGCCGAGGGCCGCTCGGGCGTAGTGACTGGCGATGGTACGTTCGCGCATGCAAGGGCCTCGTCCATGGAAGGGCGGATGGTAGCCATCACCCGCTACAGCGACAAGGCGGATATCCGCCAAATTGTAGGACGAGATACGGCGAGTTGGCGGAAACCCGCCATGCAATGGACGGCGCTCAGGCGCGCCTTGATCCCTCCAGCCCTGATGTCTAAGGGGCTTCAGGCCGTTTAAGCAAAGTGGCACGACGTTTGCGATAAAGATTACAGCGCAGGCTTGGTCCTACAGGTCTCGCAAACAACAAATCCCTCCAGTGCAGGAGGGTTCGCAATTCAAGTGCCGTGGGCAATGGCGGATATTTGCCACACGGGACGATTGAGGAACTTTGCAATGACGACTCGTCAGCCACTGTACAAATCCCTGTATTTCCAGGTGATCGTTGCCATCGTTATCGGTATTTTGCTCGGTCACTTCTACCCGCAGACCGGTGTGGCGCTCAAGCCGCTGGGTGACGGGTTCATCAAACTGATCAAAATGGTCATCGCCCCGATCATCTTCTGCACCGTTGTCAGCGGCATCGCTGGCATGCAGAGCATGAAATCGGTCGGCAAAACCGGCGGCTACGCGCTGCTGTACTTCGAAGTCGTGTCCTCCATCGCCCTGTTGATCGGCCTGTTCGTGGTGAACGTCGTGCAGCCGGGCGCTGGCATGCACATCGACGTGGCCACCCTGGACGCATCCAAAGTGGCGGCCTACGTGACAGCTGGTAAAGACCAGAGCATCGTAGGGTTTATCCTCAATGTGATTCCAAACACCATCGTCGGCGCGTTCGCCAACGGTGACATCCTGCAAGTGCTGATGTTCTCGGTGATCTTCGGTTTCGCCCTGCATCGCCTGGGTGCCTACGGCAAGCCGGTGCTGGACTTCATCGATCGCTTCGCCCACGTGATGTTCAACATCATCAACATGATCATGAAGCTTGCACCGATCGGTGCGCTGGGTGCCATGGCGTTCACCATCGGTGCCTACGGTGTCGGCTCCCTGGTGCAACTGGGCCAGTTGATGATCTGCTTCTACATCACCTGCGTCCTGTTCGTGGTGGTGGTGCTCGGCGCCATCTGCCGCGCGCACGGCTTCAGCGTGCTGAAACTGATCCGCTACATCCGTGAAGAGCTGCTGATCGTTCTGGGTACGTCCTCGTCTGAATCGGCACTGCCACGCATGCTGATCAAGATGGAGCGTCTGGGCGCGAAGAAATCCGTGGTTGGCCTGGTGATCCCGACTGGCTACTCGTTCAACCTCGACGGTACCTCGATCTACCTGACCATGGCTGCCGTGTTCATCGCCCAGGCGACTGACACCCACATGGACATCACCCACCAGATCACCCTGTTGCTGGTGCTGCTGCTGTCCTCCAAGGGCGCTGCAGGCGTGACCGGCAGTGGTTTCATCGTGCTGGCCGCGACCCTGTCGGCCGTGGGCCACCTGCCGGTTGCCGGCCTGGCGCTGATCCTCGGCATCGACCGCTTCATGTCCGAAGCCCGTGCGCTGACCAACCTGGTCGGTAACGCCGTGGCGACCCTGGTTGTCGCCAAGTGGGTCAAGGAGCTGGACGAAGACAAGCTGCAAGTCGAGCTGGCTTCCGGTGGTCGTGGGATCTCCGACACCCGTGAAGAAGATGACCTGGGCGTGGCCGAAGGCCCTGCGCCGGTGATCAAGTAACCCGCTGATGGCGTGAACTGACGCCCACAGCAATCCGCAAACGCCCCGACTGGTTCGGGGCGTTTGCGTTTCTGCGCGGCCAAATTCGAATTTTTTGGTTTACAGTTAGTCAATGCTCCATCAAAGGCCCGGTGAAGATCCGTCTTCGCAAGAGAGCCTCCTCAGCCTGAGCCCATCTGCGTGCACCCGAACCAGCGATACCTTTCGCAGCAGATGGCTCGCCCCTAAATGCAAAAAATAGGCGGGCGTGCCCAATGATTACCCTGAAACTCAACGGTCAAGACCATCAACTGGACGTCACCGAGGATATGCCGCTGTTGTGGGCGATTCGCGATGTGGCGGGTTACAACGGCACCAAATTCGGCTGCGGCATGGGCCTGTGCGGCGCGTGCACCATTCATATCGACGGCGCCCCGGCGCGCAGTTGCATCACCCCGATCGGCGCGGTCAAGGGCCAGGCCGTGAGCACCATCGACAACCTGCACACCGACCCCATCGGCCAGGTCGTGCAGCAAGCCTGGCTGGACAGTGCCGTGGCCCAGTGCGGTTACTGCCAGGGCGGGCAAATCATGTCGGCCACCGCGCTGCTGAAAACCAACCCCAACCCCAGCGACGAGCAGATCGAGGAGGCGATGGTCGGCAATATCTGCCGCTGCGGCACCTACAACCGCATCAAGACCGCGATCCGCCAGGCCTCGACGCACCTGCAGGGGGCCAAGGCATGAACCGTTTACCCGCTGATTTCGTCCTCGATAACCTCAGCCGCCGCGGTTTCCTCAAGGGCGTCGGCGCCACCGGCGCGCTGGTGATCGCCGCCAGTTGGGGCCTGCCCGCAGCGTTTGCCGCCGATGCCGCCAAGAAGTATGGCGGCGATGCCATGCCCCATGGGCTGATCGATGACCCCAAGGTCTACGTCAGCATTGCCACCGACGGCACCGTGACCGTGATCTGCAACCGTTCGGAAATGGGCCAGGGCGTGCGTACCAGCCTGAGCCTGGTAGTCGCCGATGAGTTGGACGCCGATTGGGCCCACGTGCGCGTCCAGCAGGCGCCGGCTGACGAAGTGCGTTACGGCAACCAGGACACCGATGGCTCGCGCAGCATGCGCCACTGGTTCGAACCGATGCGGCGTTGCGGCGCGAGTGTGCGCGCGATGCTGGAACAGGCGGCTGCCGAACAGTGGAAGGTGCCGCTGGGCGAGTGCCGTGCGCAGCTGCATAAGGTGGTTCACCAGCCCAGCGGTCGCACCTTGGGCTATGGCGAGCTGGCCGCCGCTGCCGGTGCATTGGCGGTGCCGGCGCGCGACACGCTGCGCCTCAAGCAGCCGTCGGAGTTCCGCTACATCGGCAAAGAGGGCGTCAAGGCCATCGACGGCGCCGATATCGTCAACGGTCGCGCGGTCTACGGCGCGGACGTGCATTTCGACGGCATGCTCTACGCCACCATTGCACGGCCGGCGGTGTATGGCGGCAAGGTCAAATCCTTCGATGCCAGTGCGGCGTTGAAGGTGCCGGGGGTGATCAGGGTCCTCGAAATCGAAAGCCGGCCTCTGCCCTCGGAGTTCCAGCCGCTGGGCGGCGTGGCCGTGGTGGCCAGCAACACATGGGCAGCGATCAAGGGCCGCGAAGCGCTGGCGATTGTCTGGGATGACGGCGTCAACGCCGGCTACAACTCGATCGATTACCGCAAGGAGCTGGAAGCGGCCGCGCGGCAACCGGGCAAAGTGGTGCGCAACACCGGCACCCTCGAGCAGGCGATGAACGAGGCCGACAGCACTTTGGACGCCGCTTATTATTTGCCGCATCTGGCCCAGTCACCGATGGAACCGATGGTTGCCGTTGCCCGTTTCGACAAGGGCCAGTGCGAAGCCTGGGCACCCAGCCAGGCGCCCCAGGTGACCCGTGAGCGCGTCGCCGAGCGCCTGGGCCTGCCTTTCGATAACGTGACGATCAATGTCACGCTGCTGGGCGGCGGTTTCGGTCGCAAGTCCAAGCCGGACTTCGTGGTCGAGGCGGCCATCCTCGCCAAGGAATTCCCCGGCAAGGCCGTGCGCGTGCAGTGGACTCGTGAAGATGACATCCACAACTCCTACTTCCACACGGTTTCCGCCGAGTACCTCAAGGCCGGCCTGAACAAAGACGGCCTGCCTTCCGCCTGGCTGCACCGCACCGTCGCGCCGAGCATCACCGCGTTGTTTGCGCCGGGGATGAACCACGAGGCGGCGTTCGAGCTGGGCATGGGCTTTACCAACATGGCCTACGCGATTCCCAACGTGCGCCTGGAAAACCCCGAAGCCGCCGCCCACACCCGGGTTGGCTGGTACCGCTCGGTATCGAACATCCCGCATGGCTTTGCGATTCAGAGCTTTGTCGATGAGCTGGCGCACAAGGCCGGCCAGGACCCGTTGCAGTACCAACTCAAACTGCTTGGGCCGGACCGTCAGATCGATCCGAAAACCCTGAGCGATGAGTGGAACTACGGCGAATCCCCGGAGCGCTACCCGATCGATACCGCCCGCCTGCGCGGCGTCCTCGAAACCGCCGCCAAAGCCGCCGGCTGGGGGCGCACGCTACCCAAGGGGCGAGGCCTGGGGCTGGCGGTGCATTACAGTTTCGTCACCTATGTGGCGGCGGTGATCGAGGTGGAAGTCAAAGACGACGGCACGCTGATCGTCCACAAGGCGGATATCGCTGTGGACTGCGGCCCGCAGATCAACCCGGAACGCATTCGCTCGCAATTCGAAGGCGCCTGCGTGATGGGCCTGGGCAACGCGGTATTGGGCGAGATCAGCTTCAAGGACGGCAAGGTCCAGCAGGACAACTTCCATATGTATGAAGTGGCGCGCATGTCCCTGGCGCCCAAGGTTGTCGCGGTCCACCTGGTCACGCCACAGGGCGAGGTGCCGTTGGGCGGTGTCGGTGAGCCCGGCGTACCGCCGATTGCGCCGGCGCTGTGCAACGCGATCTTTGCCGCCACCGGCAAGCGTATTCGCAACCTGCCCGTGCGTTATCAGTTGCAAGGCTGGCAGGAGGCGAAGGCTTGATGGACAGTGTGGATCTGAATGTCCTGCGCAGCGTGCTCGAATGGCGCCGCGCGGGGCAGCGGGTGGTGTTGTACAGCGTGGTCCAGACCTGGGGCAGCGCGCCGCGTCCGCCCGGGGCCATGCTGGCCTTGCGCGGCGACGGGGTGGTGATCGGCTCGGTGTCCGGCGGTTGCATTGAAGACGACTTGATTGCGCGTCTGCAGGATGGTCGGTTGGCGGACGACGGGCCCGCGGTGCAGTTGGTGACCTACGGCGTGACACGCGATGAAGCGGCGCGTTTCGGCCTGCCGTGCGGCGGCACCCTGCGCCTGACCGAAGAGCGCGTGACGGAGTGGCAGTGGGTGGCCGAGTTGCTGGCGCGCTGTGACGCCCATGAAATCGTCGCTCGGGAGCTGGACCTGGCCACCGGCGACGTGAGCTTGAGCCCCGCGAGCAAGACCGACGTGGTGAGCTTCGACGGCGAGCGCCTGCGCGCCATCTATGGCCCGCGCTGGCGCCTGCTGTTGATCGGCGCCGGGCAGTTGTCCCGCTACGTGGCGCAGATGGCGCGGTTGCTGGATTTCGAAGTGCTGATCTGCGACCCGCGTGAAGAGTTCGCGTATGGCTGGGAAGAACCGCACGGCCGCTTTGTGCCCGGCATGCCTGATGAAGCGGTGCTGAACATCCAGACCGACGAACGCACGGCCATCGTCTGCCTGACCCACGACCCGCGCCTGGACGATATGGCGTTGCTGACGGCACTGAACTCCAATGCGTTCTATATCGGCGCGCTGGGTTCGCGGGTCAACACGCGTAAACGCCGGGAAAACCTGGCGGCGCTGGGATTGTCTGCGCAGGCGATCGCGCGGTTGCATGGGCCGATCGGTTTGCATATTGGCAGCCATACACCGGCGGAGATCGCGCTGTCGTTGCTGGCGGAAATTGTCGCGATCAAGAATGGCGTGGTGCCGCTGCAGAAAAAGCCGCTGTCGGTGCAGGTTGAATGACCGTCACGGTGATTGTGCTGGCGGCGGGACAGGGCAGTCGTTTTCGCGCTGAAGCCGGGGCAGATCGGGATAAATTGCTGGCTGAGTGCGTCGGCCGGGACGCAGTGGTGCGGCCGGTGATCGAGCAGGTGCTGGTGAATTTGCCGGCGTGGGCGCTAAAGCGCGTGCTGGTGACGTCGCCCGAGCGGCTTGAAGTCATTCGTCTGGCGCAGGTCCATGGCTGCGAGGTAGTGCAGCTGTGCTCGGCCGGAATGGGTGACAGCATTGCGGCAGCGGTCGCGGCCAGTGCTTCCAGTGATGGCTGGCTGGTGGTGCTGGGTGATATGCCGTTCATCCTGCCGTCCAGCATTGAACGGGTGCTGGAGCACGTGGACAGCATCAACGTGCCGGTGCATGCCGGCCAGTATGGGCATCCGGTTGCGTTTGGACGAGCGTTTGGGCTTGCGTTGATGGCGTTGACGGGCGATCGCGGGGCCAAGCCGCTGTTTGCCCAGGGGCAGGTGCGCGAGATCCAGGTAAACGACCCTGGCGTACTCTGGGATGTGGATCTGCCGCATCTGTTGGATTTCAAACCGCTCTGAAATGTGGGAGGGGGCAAGCCCCCTCTCACATTGAATCTTCGGTGTTTTCAGAATTTGTTGGCATAAAAAAGCCCCGCCTGAGTGATCAGGCGGGGCTTTTCAGTGGCTGATGGAATCAGACGAGGGGTTTAGGCTCGTGCTCTTCTTCCAGGGCCTTTGGGTGGTGCTCTGCCACTTCTTCAACGGAACGCGGGGTCTCGTCGACGATAGGGGCAGCGTGCTCGACCACTTCGGCGACAGCCGGTGCGGCAGCGGCAGCAGCGGCGGCCGCTTCGGCTTCCTTGCGACGACGGCGCACTTCACGTGGGTCGTTCGGCGCACGGCCGTTTTCGGTCAGGGCGCTGGCCGGTGCGGCTTCAACCACCGGGGCGGCGGCTTCGGCAACCACGGGCGCTTCAACCACGGGCGCAGGCTCGGCAACCACTACCGGAGCGGCTTCAACCACTTCGGCAACCGGGGCCGGTGCGGCTTCTACCACGGGGGCAGACACTTCAACCGGGGCGGCAGGTTCGGCAGTCCACTGGAAGGCGGTCTGTTCTTCGCGAACTTCACGCACGGCCGGGGCGGCGGCTTCGACAACCGGAGCTTCCACGACAGCTTCAACCACTGGCTGTGGCTCAACCACCGGGGCAGGCTCGGCGGCAGCCACTTCTTCTTGCGGCTGGGCTTCGCGAACCGGCGCAACTTCCACTTCCGGAGCCGCGGGGGCTTCGATCGGGGTGGTTGCTTCTACGACCGGTGCTTCAACCACTGGGGTCTCGGCGACTGGCGCTTCTACCGCAACGGTTTCTTCGACGGCGGCAGTGGCGCGTTCAGCCTGCTCGTGAGCCTGGGCTTCGGCAGGTGCGCTGATGACCGAGCTGGCAACAGCGGCGGTAACGGCCAGGCCGGCAGCCAGTTCGGTGCTGGTCGGTTCGCTGGTAGCGGCTTCTGCGTTCTCGCCGGCTTCTTCCGAACCTTCGATCACATTGCCGTTGGCGTCACGTTGACGCTCGCGACGGTTGCTGCGACGACGCTGGCCACGGGAGCGGCGGCGCGGACGATCGCCTTCGGCGTTGTCCTGGCCGTCTTCCTGCAGTTGCTCTTCGCCGGTCAGCACTTCTTCTTCGCTGGCGGCAGCCGCCTGCTCGGTACGTGGTTGACGTTCTTCACGCGGTGGGCGCGGTTGACGCTCTTCACGTGGCGCACGCTCTTCACGCGGCGGGCGAACCGGGCGTTCTTCCTCGGTAGGGGCGGCAACAGCTGCGGCGGCAACGGCAACGGCTGGCGCAGCGTCCAGCGGCTCGCGCAGTTCACGCACACGTTCTTCACGCTCGCCACGCGGCTTGCGATCTTCACGCGGTGCGCGTGGTGGACGTGGTGCGCGCTCTTCGCGCGGTGCGCGTTCTTCGCGGGCTACGACCGGGGTCTCTTCACGGGCTTCGCGAGGCGCACGCTCTTCACGGGGTGCGCGCTCTTCACGCGGGGCCCGTTCTTCGCGCGGCTTGCGCTCTTCGTCACGGCGACCGTTGCGGTTACGGCTCTGCTGGCGACCGTTGCGACGCTCTTCGTTACGCGCCGGACGCTCGGTGGCAGGTTTTTCGACCACCACCGGTGCCGCAGGCTCTTCCTTGCTGGCGAACAGGCTGACCAGCGATTTCACCAGGCCCTTGAACAGGCTTGGCTCAGGCAGGGCGGCCGGGGCTGCAACCGGGGCAGCCACTTCAACCGGAACCGGTGCGTTGGCACGCGCCGGAGCGGTCTTCACGGCGGCTTCCTGGCGAACCAGGGTGCGGGTCGCGGCGGCTGGCTGGACTTCTTCCACTTCGGCAGCGGCAGCGGCGATTTCGTAGCTGGACTGGCCGCTGTGGGCTTCCGGGCTGTCATCACGCAGGCGCTGCACTTCGAAGTGCGGCGTTTCGAGATGATCGTTCGGCAGGATGACGATACGGGCACGGGTGCGCAGTTCGATCTTGGTGATCGAGTTGCGTTTTTCGTTGAGCAGGAACGCGGCAACCGGGATCGGCACTTGTGCGCGGACTTCGGCGGTGCGGTCTTTCAGGGCTTCTTCTTCGATCAGGCGCAGGATCGCCAGGGACAGCGATTCAACGTCACGGATGATGCCGGTGCCGTTGCAACGCGGGCAGACAATGCCGCTGCTCTCGCCCAGGGACGGACGCAGGCGCTGACGGGACATTTCCAGCAGGCCGAAGCGCGAGATGCGGCCGACTTGCACGCGGGCACGGTCAGCTTCCAGGCATTCGCGGACTTTCTCTTCCACGGCGCGCTGGTTCTTGGCGGGGGTCATGTCGATGAAGTCGATCACGATCAGGCCGCCGATATCACGCAGGCGCAGCTGGCGGGCGATTTCTTCAGCCGCTTCCAGGTTGGTCTGCAGGGCGGTTTCTTCGATGTCGCTACCTTTCGTGGCGCGCGCCGAGTTGATGTCGATGGACACCAGGGCTTCGGTCGGGTCGATCACGATGGAGCCGCCGGAAGGCAGTTCGACCACGCGCTGGAAGGCGGTCTCGATCTGGCTTTCGATCTGGAAACGGTTGAACAGCGGAACGCTGTCTTCGTACAGCTTGATCTTACTGGCGTACTGCGGCATCACCTGGCGGATGAAGGTCAGGGCTTCGTCCTGGGCTTCGACGCTGTCGATCAGCACTTCGCCGATGTCCTGGCGCAGGTAATCGCGGATGGCGCGGATGATCACGTTGCTTTCCTGGTAGATCAGGAACGGCGCGGAACGATCCAGGGACGCTTCTTTGATGGCGGTCCACAGTTGCAGCAGGTAGTCGAGGTCCCACTGCATTTCTTCGCTGCTGCGGCCCAGGCCGGCAGTGCGGACGATCAGGCCCATGTCGGCTGGAGCGACCAGGCCGTTCAGCGCTTCACGCAGTTCGTTGCGTTCTTCGCCTTCGATGCGACGGGAAATGCCGCCAGCACGCGGGTTGTTCGGCATCAGTACCAGGTAACGACCGGCCAGGCTGATGAAGGTGGTCAGGGCGGCGCCCTTGTTGCCACGTTCTTCTTTTTCGACCTGGACGATGACTTCCTGGCCTTCGCTCAGGACGTCCTTGATGTTCACGCGGCCTTCGGGGGCTTTCTTGAAGTATTCGCGGGAGATTTCTTTGAGGGGCAGGAAGCCGTGGCGCTCGGAGCCGAAATCGACAAAGGCAGCCTCAAGGCTTGGTTCGATGCGAGTAATACGGCCTTTATAGATGTTGGCCTTCTTCTGCTCGCGTGCGCCGGACTCGATGTCCAGGTCGTAAAGGCGTTGGCCATCTACCAGCGCAACACGCAACTCTTCGGGTTGAGTTGCGTTAATCAGCATTCTTTTCATGTTGTACCGTCGGTTTCCGGGCTGCCGGAAACGGCGTTCGGCACACACGACTTCTCACGGTCGGTGTCAGGTGCGTCAAGAGTGGTTGGCCACTCCAGTGTCCAGCAATAACCGGCGAATTGGGCTGGTATCGCGACGGACGCGTCCTGCTTGTTAGCGGTGGTGACAAAGGCACCACTTCAACAAAAGCTAAGGTCAGGAGGAGGAATCAACCGGCGACTGTGGACGAGATGAAGCGTCTATATATAAGCCTAGTGCTACACGGTCCGACGGTTGTGCATCTCCACCCTACACGTATCCCTGATAATTCGGGTGCTGCCGCGCGCAGAATCCGCAGCGGGTTGGCATTTACCGTGTTCTCCAATGGGGAGTCCACGCTCATGGCTAAACAAGACCAAGTGTGGGCGATTGCGCTCTCACTCGGCTCTTAACAGGCGTTGTTTCCGAAGCATTCGCCATGGTGTGTCCCAAGACTGACTGCACTTTGTGAACTGGCCGTAAATATCGGCGCAAAATGCGAGTATTCACTCTGCTTTCTGCACTCGCTTCAGGCCTCATGTCACCTGCGCTTGTTACAATCTCGGGCTTTCCAAGGTAACGAAAGCCCCGTAGGACGGCCTCGCGTCCTGATGAATTGCGAAGGTCAGGGCCGGCAATTTGCCGCAAGTCCTCTGTCCAGGCCGCTTTTGGCGGCGTTCGCGACTATAGCAGTAATGATTAAGTGCTTCAATTCCATAAAAAATTGTTATCATCGCCGACATGACGACTACCGCCCCCCAGACCCCCAGCGTCCAGCTGCTCGAGGTCTCGCCGGAATATGCCGGCCAACGCATCGACAATTTTCTCCTGGCCAGGCTCAAAGGCGTGCCCAAGACCTTGATCTACCGCATTTTGCGTAAAGGCGAAGTGCGCGTGAACAAGGGGCGCATCAAGCCCGAGTACAAGCTGCAGGCGGGCGATATCGTGCGGGTGCCGCCGGTGCGCGTGCCTGAGCGCGACGAACCTGTGCCGCTGGCCCAGGGCCTGTTGCAGCGCCTTGAAGCGTCGATTGTCTACGAAGACAGCAAGCTGATCGTGATCAACAAGCCCTGCGGCATTGCGGTTCACGGCGGCAGCGGCCTGAGTTTCGGCGTGATCGAAGCCTTTCGTCAGTTGCGTCCGGATGCCAAGGAGCTGGAGCTGGTTCATCGCCTCGACCGCGACACCTCCGGCCTGCTCATGATCGCCAAGAAGCGCAGCATGTTGCGCCACCTGCACACCGCCCTGCGCGGCGATGGCGTGGACAAGCGCTACATGGCGCTGGTGCGCGGCAACTGGGCCAGCTCGATCAAGAGCGTGCGCGCGCCGTTGCAGAAGAGCAACCTGCGCTCCGGCGAGCGCATGGTCGAAGTGGACGAGGAGGGCAAAGAAGCCCTGACCCTGTTCAAGGTGCTGCGCCGCTTCGGCGACTTCGCCACCCTGGTCGAGGCCAAGCCGGTCACCGGGCGCACTCACCAGATTCGCGTGCACACCCTGCATGCGGGCCACTGCATTGCCGGTGACACCAAGTACGGCGACGAGGCGTTCTCCAAGGAGATTCGCGACCTGGGCGGCAAACGCCTGTTCCTGCACGCTTACATGCTCACCGTCCCGCTGCCCGATGGTGGCGAATTGAAGTTGCAGGCGCCGGTCGATGAAATGTGGGCCAAGACCGTGGAGCGTTTGAGTGCCGCACCTTGACTACAAACTGCTGATTTTCGATTGGGACGGCACGCTGGCCAACTCCATTGGCCGTATCGTCGAGGCCATGCACATGGCCTCGACGCGTTCTGGCTTCGAGCTGTGCAGCGATCTGGCGGTCAAGGGCATTATCGGCCTGGGGTTGCCTGAGGCGATTCGCACCTTGTACCCGCACATCGCTGACGCTGAATTGGTCGCGTTCCGCGAGCATTATGCCGATCACTACATTGCGCTGGAGGCCGAGCCTTCGCCGCTGTTTGATGGCGTGGTGCAGTCCCTGGAAGCGTTCCGCGCCGAGGGTTATCAGCTGGCGGTCGCCACCGGCAAGGCCCGCCGCGGCCTGGACCGGGTGCTCAGGGCCCACGGCTGGGAAGACTATTTCGACGTTACCCGCGCAGCGGACGAAACCGCCAGCAAGCCCCATCCGCTGATGCTTGAGCAGATCCTCGCCCATTGCGGCGTGTCGCCACGCCAGGCGTTGATGGTCGGCGACGCGTCCTTCGACCTGATGATGGCACGCAATGCCGGCATGGACAGCGTGGCGGTCAGCTACGGTGCGCAGGCTGCCGAGGCGCTGCAGGCATACGAGCCCAGGCTGACGATCGATCATTTTTCTGAATTGCAGGCCTGGCTCAGCCGGGCCCACTGAGTCTTTGCTGGGGTAGATGGCATGAGTGATGAGTGGAAAGCGCCCGAAAAGGCCGACAGCAGTGACGACAAGAGTTGGAAGCTGCTGGAGAAGACTCTTCTGGCCAGCGTGCAAGAGCAGCGTCGTTCGCGGCGCTGGGGGATTTTCTTCAAGCTGCTGACCTTTGTTTACCTGCTCGGCATGCTGGTGCTGTTCAGCCCGCTGGTGGACATGGAAAAAACCGCGACCCGTGGTCCCAACTACACCGCCTTGATCGAAGTGCGCGGGGTGATTGCCGACAAGGAGTCCGCCAGCGCCGACAATATCGTCAGCAGTCTGCGCACCGCGTTCGAAGACCCCAAGGTCAAGGGCGTGATCCTGCGCATCAACAGCCCAGGCGGCAGCCCGGTGCAATCGGGCTACGTGTATGACGAGATTCGCCGCCTGCGCTCGCTGCATCCGCAGATCAAGCTGTACGCGGTGATCTCCGACCTGGGCGCCTCGGGTGCGTATTACATCGCCAGTGCCGCTGACCAGATCTACGCCGACAAGGCCAGCCTGGTGGGTTCCATTGGCGTCACGGCGGCCGGTTACGGCTTTGTCGGCACCATGGAGAAGCTCGGTGTGGAGCGTCGCACCTACACCTCGGGCGAGCATAAGGCGTTCCTCGACCCGTTCCAGCCGCAAAAGGCCGATGAAACCCAGTTCTGGCAGAGCGTGCTCGACACCACTCATCGCCAGTTCATTGCCAGCGTCAAGCAAGGGCGCGGTGATCGTCTGAAGGACAAGGACCATCCGGAGCTGTTCTCCGGGCTGGTCTGGTCTGGTGAGCAGGCCTTGCCGCTGGGCTTGATCGATGGCCTGGGCAGTGCCAGTTCGGTGGCGCGGGACGTGATTGGTGAAAAGGAACTGGTGGACTTCACCGTTCAGGAGTCGCCGTTTGACCGTTTCTCCAAGAAGCTCGGCGCCAGCGTGGCGGAGAAGTTGGCCTTGTACATGGGCTTCCAGGGCCCGACCCTGCGCTGAGATCCCAAGGTCTGCGTCGATAAATGTGGGAGGGAGCTTGCTCCCGATAGCAGTGGATCAGCCAGCTTATCTGTAGCTGACCCACCGCAATCGGGAGCAAGCCCCCTCCCACATTTGGTTTTGCGCTGGTTTAAGGGATTTGCACGCCCTCGGCCAGCAGCATATCCACCAGGCGAATCAGCGGTAAGCCGACAAGGCTGGTCGCATCCGGGCCTTCGGTGCTTTGAAACAGGCTCACGCCCAGCCCTTCGGCCTTGAAACTGCCCGCGCAGTCATAGGGCTGCTCGATCCGCAGGTAGCGCTCGACCCGCTCCGCGTCCAGCACGCGCATGTGCACGGTGAACGGCACGCAGTCGACCTGGCAATGCCCGGTCTCGCTGTTCAGCAGCGCCAGCCCGGTGAGGAAGCTGACACGCTTGCCGCTGGCCGCCAGCAGTTGCTCGCGGGCGTTCTCGAAGGTGTGGGGTTTGCCGATGATCCGGCCTTCGAGTGCGGCGACCTGATCGGAGCCGATGATCAGGTGCCCTGGATGGCGGGCGGCGAGGGCGCGGGCTTTCTCTTCGGCCAGGCGCTTGACCAGTTCGACGGCTGACTCATTTGCGCGGTGGCTTTCATCGATATCCGGCGAGCTGCAGATGAACGGTAAGTGCAGGCGGCTCAGCAATTCCCGGCGATAGACCGAGCTGGATGCGAGTAATAAAGGCAGCATGGGCGTCTCCTCAGGGCGACCGGGGATTCTAGCGGGACGACCGGCTGACGCACAGGGCTGAATTTCCTTTGACATGGCTGGGGGCATCCCTATAATGCTGCGCCTATGTTGAATGACCCGATTCCACCTCACGTTGACCCGCGCAAATTGGCTGATCGTGGCACTTCCCTTCAAGGTGAATTGCTGCTGGCCGATTTGGAGAGACTCTGCGACCCGCTTTCCGACACTGTCGGTACGGTGCAGGCCAAATTCGTTTTTGAACGAGATGAACGTAAATCTGTGGTTATTCACAGCTTTATCGACACCGAGGTCAAAATGGTTTGCCAGCGTTGTCTTGAGCTGGTCACCCTGCCGATTCACAGCGAATGCAGTTACGCTGTGGTAAAGGAGGGTGCGAATACCCAGTCGTTGCCGAAAGGTTATGACGTGCTGGAACTGGGCGAAGATCCTTTGGATCTGCATGCACTGATCGAGGAGGAGCTTTTGCTCGCCTTGCCCATTGTGCCTGCTCATCATCCGGAAGAATGCCAGCAGCCGGCGGGCCTCGATGACGAGTCCGAACCGAGCGAGGACGAGGTAACGCGGTCCAACCCGTTCAGTGTATTGGCGCAGTTAAAGCGTGACCCAAACGTTTAGGAGTTAATCAATTATGGCTGTTCAGCAGAACAAAAAATCCCGCTCTGCCCGTGACATGCGTCGTTCGCACGACGCCCTGACGGCAAGCACTCTGTCTGTAGAAAAAACCACCGGTGAAATTCACCTGCGTCACCACGTATCGCCAGAAGGCGTATACCGTGGCCGTAAAGTGATCGACAAGGGCGCTGACGAGTAATCACTTGTCTGCTCAAGTCATCGCGATTGACGCAATGGGCGGGGACTTCGGTCCCCGCAGCATTGTTCAGGCTTGTATTGCCAGCCTGTCTGCTACGCCCTCGCTGCACCTGACCCTCGTCGGTCAACCTTCCCTTCTTGAAGAACTGATTGCCAGCCATCCGGCTGTGGATCGCGCGCGCCTGACGATTACGCCCGCCAGCGAAGCCATCGGCATGGATGAAAAGCCAGCGGTCGCCCTGCGTGGCAAGCCCGACTCTTCAATGCGGGTCGCCCTCGAGTTGTTGCGTGATGGCAAGGTGCAAGCCTGTGTCAGTGCCGGCAATACGGGCGCGCTGATGGCATTGTCGCGGCATGTGCTCAAGACCTTGCCGGGGATCGACCGGCCGGCGATAGTCGCGGCGATACCGACGCAGACAGGCTATTGCCAGTTGCTCGACCTGGGCGCGAATGTCGATTGCAGTGCCGAGCATCTGTTCCAGTTCGCCGTGATGGGCTCGGTGGCTGCCGAGGCGCTGGGTGTGGCTCGTCCGCGCGTGGCCTTGCTGAATATCGGCATCGAAGACATCAAGGGCAACCAGCAGGTCAAGCTCGCCGCCGCTTTGCTGCAAGGTGCGCGGGGGTTGAACTACATCGGCTTTGTCGAAGGCGACGGTTTGTATCGCGGCGAGGCGGATGTGGTGGTGTGCGACGGGTTTGTCGGCAATATCCTGCTTAAATCCAGCGAAGGCCTGGCGACCATGATTGCCACGCGGATCGAGGCCTTGTTCAAGCGCAACCTGGCCACACGCCTGGTCGGCGCCCTGGCGTTGCCGCTGATGCGCCGCCTGCAGGAGGACCTGGCCCCGGCGCGGCATAATGGCGCAAGCTTTCTCGGCTTGCAGGGCATCGTGGTGAAAAGCCATGGCTCGGCGGGGGTGGAAGGCTTTCAGAGTGCGATTGCACGGGCGTTGATCGAGATCCAGGAAAATCTGCCGCGACGCTTGCACGGCCGCCTGGAAGATCTGTTGCCTTAGGCGAATCGGCCCGGGAATGCTTAAATGTGACCGGCCGGTTCAATTGACCATCCAATCTGTCAGTTTCGTGCGCTCCCATCGTAGGAGCGCCTATATCCGACGACCAGATCATTAGGGGCTTGTTACATGTCTACATCCCTCGCATTCGTCTTTCCAGGGCAGGGTTCGCAGTCCCTCGGCATGTTGGCCGAGCTGGGCGCGCAATATCCGCTGATCCTGGAAACCTTCAAGGAAGCTTCCGATGCCCTGGGTTACGACCTGTGGGCGCTGACCCAGCAGGGGCCGGAAGAGCAACTCAATCAAACCGATAAAACCCAGCCGGCCATCCTCACCGCTTCGATCGCCCTGTGGCGCTTGTGGCTGGCGGAAGGCGGCGCGCGTCCGGCATTCGTCGCCGGTCACAGCCTGGGCGAATACAGTGCCCTGGTCGCCGCGGGCAGCCTGACCCTCGCTGAAGCGGTCAAGCTGGTCGAGCGTCGTGGCCAGTTGATGCAGGAAGCGGTTCCGGCCGGGCAGGGTGGCATGGCCGCCATTCTCGGCCTGGATGATGCGGTGGTGATCGCCGCCTGTGCCGAAGCGGCCCAGGGCGAAGTGGTCAGCGCGGTGAACTTCAACTCGCCGGGCCAGGTGGTGATTGCCGGTGCCAAGGCCGCCGTTGAGCGCGCCATCGAAGGCTGCAAGGCCCGTGGCGCCAAGCGTGCCTTGCCGTTGCCGGTGAGCGTGCCGTCGCACTGCGAGCTGATGCGCCCGGCGGCCGAGCGTTTTGCCGAGTCCATCGCCGCCATCAACTGGCAGGCGCCGCAGATCCCGCTGGTGCAGAACGTCAGCGCGGCGGTTGCCGCGGATCTCGACACCCTCAAGCGCGACCTGCTGGAACAACTCTACAAGCCGGTGCGCTGGGTTGAATCGGTACAGACCCTGGCCGCCAACGGCGCCACCGAGTTGGTCGAGTGCGGCCCGGGCAAAGTCCTGGCCGGCCTGAACAAGCGCTGCGCCGACGGCGTGTCGACCTCCAACCTCAATACCCCGGATGCCTTTGCGGCCGCTCGCGCGGCACTGGCCTGAACCCCGAACTTAGGAGAAGCCTGCATGAGTCTGCAAGGTAAAGTTGCACTGGTTACCGGCGCAAGCCGTGGCATTGGCCAGGCGATCGCCCTGGAACTGGGCCGTCAGGGCGCCGTCGTGATCGGCACCGCCACTTCCGCCGCGGGCGCCGAGCGTATCGCCGCGACCTTGAAGGAAAACGGCGTGCAGGGCACCGGCCTTGAGCTGAATGTGACCAGCGATGAGTCCGTGGCTGCCGTACTGGCCGAGATCACCGCACAGTTCGGCGCGCCGGCGATTCTGGTGAATAATGCCGGTATCACCCGCGATAATCTGATGATGCGGATGAAAGACGACGAGTGGCATGACGTCGTCGACACCAACTTGAACAGTCTGTTTCGCCTGTCCAAGGGCGTTTTGCGCGGCATGACCAAGGCGCGTTGGGGTCGAATTATCAATATTGGCTCCGTAGTGGGTGCCATGGGCAACGCAGGCCAAGTAAACTATGCCGCGGCGAAAGCCGGTCTGGAAGGTTTCAGCCGCGCACTGGCGCGTGAAGTCGGCTCGCGGTCGATTACGGTCAACTCGGTGGCCCCTGGGTTCATCGACACCGATATGACCCGCGAACTGCCGGAAGCACAGCGTGAAGCCTTGCTGACGCAGATTCCGCTGGGCCGTCTGGGCCAGGCTCAAGAGATCGCGAATGTGGTCTCTTTCCTGGCATCCGACGGTGCGGCATACGTGACTGGGGCTACAATCCCGGTTAACGGCGGGATGTACATGAGTTAAATTGTGACGGATCGCTTCAAAAAAATGTCATACGAGCTGTCTAAAATCCGTTATAAAGCTGCAACTTAATTTATACGCGGGTGGCCGACCGGGTACGGGGTGAACCTTTCAGTTGAAAAGCTGAAATGGCTTTCTATACACTTACCCACTGGCCAGCTGCCTGAATTTGTCCATTAGGAGTGAAAACAAGGTATGAGCACCATCGAAGAGCGCGTCAAGAAAATCGTTGCCGAGCAACTGGGCGTTAAAGAAGAAGAAGTGGTCAACACCGCTTCCTTCGTTGAAGACCTGGGTGCCGACTCCCTTGACACCGTTGAGCTGGTGATGGCTCTGGAAGAGGAATTCGAGACCGAAATCCCGGACGAAGAAGCTGAAAAAATCACTACCGTTCAAGCTGCAATCGACTACGTTACCAGCCACCAGGCGTAATAGTTTGTAGTCGTCGCTTGCTGTCAGGGAAAAACCGCACTGCTGTAACGGCGTGCGGTTTTTTCTTTAGCTCTGATGAAAAGTGATTCTGAAGCAAAGTGTCGTCATTAGAAAAAGGAGAGTGCTGTGTCGCGTAGACGCGTCGTAGTCACCGGTATGGGTATGTTGTCGCCACTGGGCACGGATGTGCCGAGCAGTTGGCAGGGCATTCTGGCTGGCCGCAGTGGTATTGGTCTGATCGAACACACGGACCTTTCTGCCTATTCCACCCGTTTTGGCGGCTCGGTAAAGGGGTTCAATGTCGAGCAATACCTCTCGATCAAAGAGTCCCGCAAACTCGACCTGTTCATTCAATACGGCCTGGCAGCCGGTTTTCAGGCAGTGCGTGACGCTGGTCTGGAAGTCACCGACGCCAACCGTGAACGCATCGGCGTGGCCATGGGTTCGGGTATTGGCGGTTTGACCAATATCGAAGAAACCAGTCGCACGTTGCACGAGTCCGGTCCGCGTCGAATTTCACCGTTCTTCGTGCCGGGTTCGATCATCAATATGATTTCCGGTTTCCTGTCCATCCATCTGGGAGCACAGGGACCTAACTACGCCATTGCCACGGCTTGCACCACAGGCACGCATTGCATCGGCATGGCCGCGCGCAATATCGCCTATGACGAAGCGGACGTGATGATTGCCGGCGGCGCTGAAATGGCGGCCTGCGGCCTGGGCATGGGCGGCTTCGGCGCGTCGCGTGCGCTGTCGACCCGCAACGACGAGCCGGCTCGTGCCAGCCGTCCGTGGGACAAGGGCCGTGACGGTTTCGTCCTGGCCGACGGCGCCGGTGCGCTGGTGCTGGAAGAGCTGGAACACGCCAAGGCGCGTGGCGCGACGATCTACGCCGAGCTGATCGGCTTTGGCATGAGTGGCGACGCCTACCACATGACTTCGCCACCGGCCAACGGCGCCGGTGCTGCGCGTTGCATCACCAACGCCCTGCGCGATGCGAAGATCAGCCCGGACCTGGTGCAGTACATCAACGCCCACGGCACTTCGACAGCGACCGGCGACCTGGCGGAAGCCGAAGCGATCAAGTCGGTGTTCGGCGAGCACGCCTACAAGCTGGCGGTCAGCTCCACCAAGTCCATGACCGGCCACCTGTTGGGTGCGGCGGGCGCGGTCGAAGCGATCTTCAGCGTGCTGGCCATCAGGGATCAGGTCGCTCCGCCGACCATCAACCTCGATGAGCCGGATGAAGGCTGCGACCTGAACTTCGTGCCTCATGAAGCGCAGAAGATGCCGATCGACGTGGTGTTGTCCAACTCGTTCGGTTTCGGTGGCACCAACGGCTCCCTGGTGTTCCGCCGGTTCGCCGAGTAATGCACAGCTGGGTCGACGGTCAGCCAGCGGACAGCGTGCCCCTGAAAGATCGTGGCCTGGCGTATGGCGATGGCCTGTTCGAAACCATCGCCGTCAAGGCCGGGCAACCGGTGTTGCTCGACCGCCACCTGCAACGCCTGGCCGAGGGTTGCAGGCGGTTGGCATTGGTTGTGGACCCGGCATTGGTCCGCAGCGAAGTGCTCGCTTATGCCAGCGCCCTCGGCGACGGCGTACTCAAATTGATCCTCACCCGAGGCGACAGCCTACGCGGTTATGGCATCAACCCCGGCGCCCCGGTGCGCCGTATCCTGCAGGGCAGTGCGCCTGCTGCTTATCCCCAGGCCCATGGCAACGACGGTATCCGCCTGTTTCCGTGCGCCACCCGTTTGTCCGAACAGCCGCTGCTGGCCGGTCTCAAGCACCTCAATCGCCTCGAACAAGTGATCGCGCGCGCCGAGTGGCAAGATACCGAGCATGCCGAAGGTTTGATGCTGGATATGTCCGGGCGCGTCATCGAAGGCGTGTTCAGCAACCTGTTCCTGGTGCGCCACGGCGTGTTGTTGACCGCTGATCTGAATCGTTGCGGCGTGGCCGGCGTCATGCGTGCCGAGGTACTGGCCCAGGCGCAGGCGCTCGGCACCCCGGTGGTCGTGGCCGATATCAGCCTTGAGCAGTTGCAGTCGGCCGACGAGGTTTTTGTCTGCAACAGCGTTTATGGCATTTGGCCGGTGCGCGGCTGTGCTGCGATGAGCTGGTCGGTTGGGCCGCTCACCCGTAAACTGCAGGGCATTGTTCGCGCGCTATTGGATATTTGAGTTGATACGAAAACTGTTGTTACTGCTGCTGATCGGTCTGTTCGCGGCGGCGTTGCTGTTGGGGTTTTCGGCCTGGAAGCTCGACTCAGCCCTCAAGCAGCCCTTGCACCTGACCGAGGAGCAACTGCTCGACGTCCCCGCCGGAGCCACGCCGACCGGCACTTTCAATCGCCTGGAAGCCGATGGTGTGCTCGACGGCGCCTTCTGGTTGCGTCTGTACTGGCGCTTCAACCTCGAAGGCCAGCCATTGCACAGCGGCGAATACCGCCTCACTCCCGGCCTCACCGCCCAAGGCTTGATCGGCCTGTGGCAGCGTGGCGAAGTGGTGCAATACAGCCTGACCCTGGTGGAGGGCTGGAATTTCCGCCAAGTGCGCTCGGCGCTGGCCAAGCATGAAAAGATCGTGCAGAGCCTTGCCGGCCTGAGTGACAGCGAAGTGATGGACAAGCTCGGCCACCCAGGGGTTTTCCCCGAGGGGCGGTTCTTCCCCGATACCTATCGCTTTGTGCGCGGCATGACGGATGTCGAGTTCCTCAAGAAGGCCTACAACCGCCTGGACGACGTGCTCGCCCAGGAGTGGAGCAAACGCGCCACCGACGCGCCGTACACCGACCCCTACCAAGCGCTGATCATGGCCTCCCTGGTGGAGAAAGAGACCGGTGTGCCGGAGGAGCGCGGGCAGATCGCCGGGGTATTTGTGCGTCGCATGAAGATCGGCATGCTGCTGCAGACCGATCCGACGGTGATCTACGGCCTGGGCGAGCGCTACAACGGTAAGCTGACGCGTGCCCATCTCAAGGAAGCCAACCCCTACAACACCTACATGGTTGCCGGGCTCCCGCCGACACCCATCGCGATGGTCGGCCGCGAGGCGATTCATGCGGCGCTGAACCCGGTGCCGGGCAGCAGCCTGTATTTCGTTGCCCGGGGTGATGGCAGTCATATTTTCTCGGACGACCTGGATGCACATAATGCCGCGGTGCGTGAGTTCCAGCTCAAGCGTCGCGCCGATTACCGTTCCAGCCCGGCGCCGCAGGTGAAGCCGTTGGAAGACCCCGCGCCGACGAACGATGCCCCCGACGCACCCGCCGAGCCTGCGCCGGACGCCGCCGCACCGCTAAGCCCGCAATGACTCTGACTAAGGACTGCCTGTGACTGGCTTGTTTATTACCCTGGAAGGCCCGGAAGGCGCCGGCAAAAGCACCAACCGCGATTACCTGGCCGAGCGTTTGCGCGCTGCGGGCGTCGAGGTGGTGCTGACCCGCGAGCCCGGCGGTACGCCATTGGCCGAGCGCATCCGTGAAGTGCTGCTGGCCCCAGGTGAAGAACAGATGAACCCGGACACCGAGCTGCTGCTGGTGTTCGCCGCACGCGCCCAGCACCTGGCCGAAGTGATTCGCCCGGCGCTGGCCCGCGGCGCCGTGGTGATTTGTGACCGCTTCACCGATTCCACCTATGCCTACCAAGGCGGTGGCCGCGGCCTGTCCCAGGCGCGCATCGCCACCCTGGAGACCTTCGTCCAGGGCGATTTGCGCCCCGACCTGACCCTGGTGTTCGACCTGCCGGTGGAAGTCGGCCTGGCCCGTGCCAGTGCGCGTGGCCGCCTGGACCGCTTCGAACTGGAAGGCCAGGCGTTTTTCAACGCCGTGCGCAGCGCATTCCTCGCCCGGGCCAAGGCCGAGCCGGCGCGTTACTACCTGTTGGACGCCGCCCAGCCGCTGGCCCAGGTGCAGCAGGCCATCGATGCGCTGCTACCCACATTGCTGGAGCGCGCCCGTGGCTGAAGCCTACCCTTGGCAGGACAGTCTCTGGCAGCAACTGGCGGGGCGTGCCCAGCACGCTCATGCCTACTTGTTGCACGGCCCGGCGGGTATCGGTAAGCGCGCACTCGCCGAACGCCTGATGGCCAGCCTGCTGTGCCAACGTCCGGTCAACCTGGAAGCCTGCGGCGTGTGCAAGTCTTGCCTGCTGCTCAAGGCCGGCAGCCACCCGGACAACTACCTGCTGGAACCCGAGGAAGCGGACAAGGCGATCAAGGTCGACCAGGTGCGTGACCTCGTCAGCTTCGTGGTGCAAACCGCGCAGATGGGCGGGCGCAAGGTCGTACTGATCGAGCCGGTGGAGGCGATGAACATCAACGCGGCCAACGCCTTGCTCAAAAGCCTCGAAGAACCTTCCGGCGATACCGTGCTGTTGCTGGTCAGCCACCAGTCCAGCCGCTTGTTGCCGACCATTCGCAGCCGTTGCGTGCAGCAGGCGTGCCCATTGCCCAGCGAGGCGATGAGCCTGCAATGGCTGGAACAGGCTTTGCCGGACTGTTCCGAAGCCGAACGCGTCGAGTTGCTGACCCTGGCCGCCGGCTCCCCCCTGGCCGCCGTGAAGCTGCAGGCCCAGGGCGTGCGCGAGCAACGCGCGCTGGTGGTGGACGGGGTGAAAAAGCTGCTCAAGCAGGAGTTGTCCGCCACCCAGTTGGCGGAAACCGCCTGGAAGGATATCCCCTTGCTGCTGCTGTTCGACTGGTTCTGCGACTGGTCGAGCCTGATCCTGCGCTACCAGTTGACCCAGGATGAAAATGGCCTGGGCCTGCCGGACATGCGCAAGGTCGTGCAATACCTCGCGCAGAAAAGCGCACAGGACAAGGTGCTGAATATCCAGGACTGGATTCTCGCCCAGCGCCAGAAGGTCCTCGGCAAGGCCAACCTCAACCGCGTGCTGTTGCTCGAAGCGCTGCTGGTGCAGTGGGTCGGTTTGCTCGGCCGGCGTTAATTTCCGTGGCCGACGGGTGTATCGTCGGCCAGATCCTTCCCGTGATTGAAGTTGTCATTTCCTATGCTCGTAGATTCCCATTGCCACCTTGATCGCCTCGACCTCGCCCAACACGGCGGTTCCCTCGACGCCGCCCTGGAAGCGGCCCGCCAGCGTGGGGTCGGGCACTTCCTGTGCATCGGCGTCAGCGCCGACAATGCGGCCGACGTCAAAGCCCTCGCGGATCGCTACGCGGACGTGGATTGCTCGGTGGGTATCCACCCGCTGGACCTCAAGCCTGGCGAAGCTCCGGCCCTCGACTGGTTGCTCGGCGAACTCAACCACCCACGGGTGGTGGCGATTGGTGAAACCGGCCTGGACTATCACTACGAGCCCGAAGCCGCGCTATTGCAGCAAGCGTCGTTCCGCCTGCACCTGCACGCCGCCGAGCAGACCGGCAAACCGGTCATCGTCCACACCCGCGGCGCCCGCGCCGACACCCTGAGCCTGCTGCGCGAAGCCGCATTGCCCCAGGCCGGCGTGCTGCATTGCTTCACCGAAGACTGGGACATGGCCAAGGCGGCCCTCGACCTGGGGTTCTACATTTCCCTGTCGGGCATCGTCACCTTTCGCAATGCCGACGCCCTGCGTGACGTGGCGCGACAAGTGCCGGCCGACCGGCTGCTGGTGGAAACCGACTCGCCGTACCTGGCGCCGATTCCCCATCGCGGCAAGCCGAACCTGCCGGAGTATGTGCGTGACGTGGCGGATTACCTGGCGATGCTACGCGG
The DNA here is from genome assembly GCF_003058185.1 of Pseudomonas sp. GV105. Taxonomy (NCBI): domain Bacteria; kingdom Pseudomonadati; phylum Pseudomonadota; class Gammaproteobacteria; order Pseudomonadales; family Pseudomonadaceae; genus Pseudomonas; species Pseudomonas sp. GV105. The sequence continues at coordinate 11,040 of NZ_QBUF01000021.1, read as the reverse complement.
TGAATCCTACGAACGCTTTGCCGAACAGACCACCGAGAACTTCAAGCGCCTGTTCCCGCTGGCGCACGTCGCGGGTTGACGCGACCAAATCCGAGGCAAAAAAAACCCGGGTTCTGGGGGGGGAATCCGGGTTAAGACCATTAGGAGTAAAACAAGGGCACGCAGTCCGTCGGTACCCAGGTCGACGCTTCACTTGGGGGAGATGTCGCGCCGACAGTTGAAGTATTGATCAGTATCCGATTCAGTCCAGTCGCGTCTGGTCGTTTTTTAAACAGATTTGGAATACGCGCGCTTCGCTTGAGTTCTCATTGAGCGGATGTACAGGCGTAGACGTCACGTATTATTTCTGACTGAACGCCATGAATTCGTCGGCATGCTGAAAGTAATGTGTGTGAGCGGTTCACATAAGCGTTGCCCAACGACCGTTCAGTCGGGATAATCCCTCGTACCGGGTAAATCGTATTGCCACGTCTCCTTGGCCCTGCGCAACCCTCCCTATACCGACCTCTGCAGACCTTTTCCTCATGCAAAAAGAACCCCGTAAGGTCCGTGAGTTTCGCCGCCGCGAGCAGGAAATTCTCGACACCGCCCTCAAGTTGTTCCTCGAACAAGGTGAAGACAGCGTTACCGTCGAGATGATCGCGGATGCCGTAGGTATCGGCAAAGGCACCATCTACAAGCACTTCAAGTCCAAGGCCGAGATCTACCTGCGCCTGATGCTCGACTACGAGCGCGACCTGAACGAGCTGCTGCATTCGGCCGATGTGGACAAGGACAAGGAGGCCCTGTCGCGGGCCTACTTCGAGTTCCGCATGCGCGACCCGCAGCGCTACCGCCTGTTCGACCGCCTGGAAGAGAAGGTGGTCAAGGGCCATCAGGTGCCGGAAATGGTCGAGGAGTTGCACAAGATCCGCGCCTCGAACTTCGAACGCCTGACCCTGCTGATCAAGGGCCGCATCAGCGAAGGCAAGCTGGAAGACGTGCCGCCGTATTTCCACTACTGCGCCGCCTGGGCGTTGGTGCATGGCGCAGTGGCGCTGTACCACTCGCCGTTCTGGAGCAATGTATTGGAAGATCAGGAAGGTTTCTTCCAGTTCCTGATGGACATCGGCGTGCGTATGGGCAACAAGCGCAAGCACAGCAGCGAGCTGCCACCCGTTGACGCTGCACCTGCTGGCACGCCTGCCGCGTAATGATTTGCTGCCAGGTGCAGTAACCCAGGAATATACTCAGGTAAGGCTATTGCTAAAAGCTGATTTATGAGTCAGCTTTTGCTGCGTCTGAATTATCCTCTGCCGGAGTGATCCATGATCGTTGATCGTCAAGGCAGGCGTTTTCGCAATTTGCGGATCAGCCTGACCTCAGCCTGCAATTACGCGTGTACCTATTGCGTGCCTAACGGCAAGCGGCTGGTGGCTGCCCAGGACGAACTCTCGGCCGAGGCCATGGCCCGTGGCGTGGCTTACCTGATCGAAGCCGCCGGTATCGAGCGCCTGCGCATCACCGGTGGTGAGCCGTTGGTCAGCCCCAAGCTGGAAGCCTTCATGGGCGCCGTGGGCGGGATGGGCCTCAGTGAGATCAGCCTGACCACCAACGGCCAACTGCTGGCGCGCAAACTGCCGCTGCTGGTGGACGCCGGCATTCGGCGCATCAACGTGTCCCTCGACACGCTGAACGCCGAGGCCTTTCGCAGCATCGCCCGTGGCGGCGACCTGGCCACGGTGCTCGATGGCATGGACCAGGCGCGCGCGGCCGGGATCAAGATCAAGGTGAATATGGTGCCGTTGCGCGGCCAGAACCTCGATCAGGTGATGCCGCTGCTCGACTATTGCCTGGAACGGGGCTATGAGCTGCGCTTTATCGAACTGATGCGAATGGGCCACCTGGCCAAGGACTCCAATGCCTTCCTGCAGCAATTCGTCAGCCTTCAGCAACTGCTGAGCCTGATCGGCGAACACCACGAATACCTGCAAGCCAACGCTCCCGTGGACGCCACGGCGGTGCGCTACGAAGTGCCGGGCAAGGGTTTCTTTGGGGTGATCGCCAACGAAAGCGTGCCGTTCTGCCGCACCTGTTCACGGTTGCGGCTGTCGTCCACCGGTTGGTTGCATGGCTGCCTGTCGTCGAGCAATCGTCACTATGTCGGCGACCTGCTGGATAAACCGCGCCACCAGGCGCTGCCGGCCTTGCAAGGCTTGCTGATGAAGGCCTTGGGCGACAAACAGGAAGTGGCGTTCTCCGGTGGTGCGACCATCATGAAAATCATCGGCGGTTAACCCGGTTTTCAAGATTGCGCACAATCCAGTGTGGGAGGGGGCTTGCCCCCGATTGCAATGTGTCAGTCCCCGATAATCTGACCGACTCGCCGCAATCGGGAGCAAGCCCCCTCCCCAAATGGCGCGGATTCTGCATCTCATGCCCATTCGCCGGTTTTCCGTCACCGGCTTCTGGAGGATTAGGATGCGTAGTCTGGTTTTGTTGCTGGCGTCGTTGACGCTGAGTGGTTGCATGACCGTCAGCGATATGGCCGAAGGCACCCGTTATCAGATGAGCGACGCCGGGTTGCTGGACCACAGCGACACCCGGCGCTCCGCGTCGATTCGCGTGCAGCCGGACTCCTTTGTCTTCATCGCCCAGGGCGCCTTCGTGCCGCCCGGCAGCGCCTATCCGCGCCCGAACGTGGTCGCCGAAGAAGCCTTCAACGGCTTCGTCGAATACTTCCCCATGGTGCGCCGCGCCCGCCAGCCCGAAAGCCTCGAACAAGCCATGGCCGAAGCCCGTGCGGCCGGCGCTCACTACTTGCTGTACTGCCGCTTCGCCAAGGCGGATGACCGCATCGGCAACGCCGATGAGTGGACCGATCAGCAGGCCCTCGACCGTGTCGGCCTGGACAGCGGCGTTATCCAGATCATGTTGATCGAGACCAGCACCCAGTATTTGATTGATACTGCACGGATTCGCAGTCGTGGCGGTTTACTGACGTTCCACGACAATACGCCCCAAGATCTGATCGCCCGCCCGCTGGCGCAGTACGCCCGAGGCCTGCTGGGCATGAGCGATCAGTAAGCCAGAGGAGAAGCCCATGACCGATTCCGCCAAGGCCAATGATCTATTGGCCCAACTGCCCAAGGGCAAGGGGCCGGCGCCGGTGCATCTGTGGAACCCGGACTTCTGCGGCAACATCGACATGCACATTGCCCGCGACGGCACCTGGTATTACCAGGGCACGCCGATCGGGCGCAAGCCGATGGTCAAGTTGTTCTCCAACATCATCCGCCGCGATGGCGATGAGTACTTTCTGGTCACCCCCGTGGAAAAGGTCGGCATCACCGTCGAGGATGCGCCGTTTGTCGCGGTCACCCTCGAAGTCGAAGGGCAGGGCGAAAGCCAGCGGTTGCGCTTCACCACGCAAGTCGACGAGCAGGTCGAGGCCGATCTTGAACACCCGCTGCGGGTGGTGATCGACCCCGACACCGAGGAGCCTTCGCCCTATCTGCGCGTGCGCGCCAACCTCGAAGCCCTGGTGCATCGCAATGTGTTCTACCAATTGGTCGAGCTGGCGGTGAGCCGTCCGATCGACGGTCAGAACTGGCTCGGCGTGTGGAGCAGCGGGACGTTCTTCCCGATTGGCCTGGAGCCCTGAGGAGGTTTTTTCCTCTCCCTGAAATAATTCGCTTGCTGTAAACGGCTGCTTTCGGTTATCAATTTGTACATGATTAGACATGTCCGATTCGATAAGAAAAAACGCGTCGTCGACGAACTCATCCGCCGTATCGAAGGTGGGGTGATGGCCGACGGTTTCCTGCTGCCGGGTGAGCATCAACTGGCCGAAGAGTTTGCGGTCAGTCGCGGCACGCTGCGCGAAGCCCTGGCCGAGCTCAAGCGCCGCAACTACATCGCCACCCAGGGCGGCGTCGGCTCCATCGTCACCTATGACGGCATGGTGCTCGACCAACGCAATGGCTGGGCCCAGGCCCTGGCCGACACCGGCGCCCTGGTCAGCACCGACATCCTGCGCTTCGAAGCCGTGACCCGCCCGGACCTGTTCAGCCGCTTCGGCAGCGACCAATTCATCGCCCTTGACCGTCGCCGCCGCGCCGCCGATGGCCGCGCCGTGTCTTTGGAGCGCTCGCTGATGCCGGCCTCCGGAGGCCTGGAAGGCTTGCCCCGGGTCGGGCTGATCGACAACTCCCTGACCATCACCCTGGCCGCCTACGGTTACGTCGGCGCCGAAGGCGATCAATGGATCGGCGCCGAGCCTCTGACCGATGAAGACGCCGAGCTGCTCGAGCGCCCGGTGGGCACGGTGTTTCTCAAGGCGTCGCGCACCACTTACGACCGGCGCGAACGCTTCATGGAATACGTGGAGAGTCTGCTCGACCCGCTGCATTTTCGTCTGCACTTGCAGTTTGGCGCGACGAAATGAGCGCGCACAATCGTGCCCTCGGTGCCTTCTACGGTCTGGCGTTGGGCGATGCCTTGGGCATGCCCACCCAGTCTTTGAGCCGCGAGCAGGTCCGGGCGCGCTTCGGTGCCATCACCGGCCTGGAAGATGCCGACGCCGACCAACCCATCGCACCGAACATGCCCGCCGGCTCCATCACCGATGACACCGAGCAGGCGATCCTCGTCGGCGAGTTGCTGGTGGAAGGCCAGGGCACGATCGAGCCGAGCGTACTTGCGCGACGCCTGATCGACTGGGAAGCGCGAATGCGCGCCAAAGGCTCCCAGGACCTGCTGGGCCCGTCGACCAAGCGCGCCATCGACATGATCCTCGCCGGGCATACGCCTGAAGAGTCCGGGCGCTACGGCACCACCAACGGCGCGGCGATGCGTATCGCGCCGGTGGGGATTGCCGCCGATGTCAGCGACCCCGCGCCGTTCATCCGTGCGGTGATCCAGGCGTGCCAGGTGACCCACAACACCAGCCTCGGCATCTCCAGTGCCGCGGCAGTGGCGGCAGTGGTCTCGGCCGGGATCAACGGCGCGGACCTGGGCGCAGCGCTGAACATCGGCAGCCAGATCGCCCAGCAGGCCGAACGCCATGGACACTGGGTGGCCGGCGGCCGTATTGCCACGCGCATCGGTTGGGCGCGGACCTTGAGCGTCGCCAGTGGCGACAAGGCGCTGTTCGCCGACTTGCTCTATGAATTGATTGGCACCTCGGTCGCTTCCCAGGAATCGGTGGTGGTGTCGTTCGCCCTCGCGCAGCAAGTGGCGGTGGGCGAGATGAACGCCTTCGAGGCCTTGTGCGTGGCCGCCAGCCTGGGCGGCGACACCGACACCATCGCCGCGATCCTCGGCGCGATGCTGGGCGCGTGCCTGGGGATGCAATGCTGGCCGGCGGCGATGATCGAACAGGTCCAGCGGGTCAACGGGCTGGCGTTGCAGCCGTTGGTTGAAGGGCTGCTCAGCTTGCGCCAGGCGCTACAGGCCAGCGCGCTCGCGCACTGACCGAGTCAACATTGCGATTTGCGAATTTGCCACAACCCTAACAATACTGGCACCAGGAGCACCCGCACATGAGTACGTCCACTTCAGGCCCAAGCGCCGGGCGCTTGGAAACGCGCGGCATCGAACCGGTCCCCGAAGGCGAGTGCCACGGCCATCCGCTGCAACTGTTCTGGGTGTGGTTCGCCGCGAACATCAGCATCCTGGGGTTGCCGCTGGGCGCCACCCTGGTTGCGTTTCGCGGCCTGGCCATCTGGCAGGCGGTCATCGTCGCCATCCTCGGTGCCGCCGGCTCCTTCGCGGTGGTGGGCATTATCTCGATCGCCGGGCGGCGCGGGCGTGCGCCGAGTCTGACGCTGTCCCGCGCCATCTTCGGCGTGCGCGGCAATATCGGGCCGACGTTGGTGTCGCTGATGTCGCGGCTCGGTTGGGAGACCGTCAACACCACCACTGCTGCGTTCGTGCTGCTGTCGTTGTGTACGCTGCTGTTCCACACCCCGGTCGCGGCGAAAAGTGCGCCGCTGCTGACGCTGCTGTTCATCGCCATTTTCGTACTGCTGACCCTGGCCGTTTCCGGCCTGGGCCATGCGACTTTGCTGGTGATCCAGAAGTGGGCGACCTACGTATTCGGCGCCTTGAATCTCCTGGTCGGCGGCTTCCTCTGCGCCACCATCGACTGGAGCGCAGTGTTCAACGCCACCCCGGCGCCCTTGAGCGCGATGCTCATCGGCATCGGCACCATGGCCGCCGGCACCGGGATCGGCTGGGCCAACGCCGGCGCCGACATGTCGCGCTACCAACACCGCAGCGTCACGGCCGTGCGCCTGGTGGCGTCTGCCGCGTTTGGCGCGGGCATTCCACTGGTGCTGCTGATCACCCTCGGCGGCCTGCTGTCGGTGGGCAACAACGACCTGGCGGCGGCGACCGACCCGATCGTCGCGATCCGCGACATGCTGCCCACCTGGATGGCCGTGCCGTACCTGATCACCGCGTTTGGCGGGCTGTTGCTGTCGAATAACCTGTCGGTGTATTCGGCCGGCCTCACTACCTTGACCCTCGGTTTGAAGGTCAAGCGCGTGTACGCGGTGATCGTCGATATCGTGGCGATCTTCGCCGGTTCGATCTACTTCATGCTGATCGCCGACAGTTTCTACGGCCCGTTCATCACCTTCATCTCGTTGCTGGCGGTGCCGATCACCGCGTGGGTGGGGATCTTCGTGGTCGACCTGATTCACCGTCATTACTACAGCCCCGACGACCTGCTGAACGTCAGCCCAAGCAGTGCCTACTGGTATCGCGGCGGCGTGGAATGGCGCGCGTTGGGGGCGTGGGCCGTGGCGATCGGGCTGGGGTTCAGTTTCACTACCATCGGCACCACCGCCGACAACATCTGGTTCGCCGGGCCGTTGTCCGATTCCTGGTTGGGCCACAACGGCCTGGGCTGGATCGTGACTTTCGTGGTGGCCGGCGGAATATATGCGTTGCTCGGCGGCGCGGCTGACCGGCGTCCGGCATTGGTCGAGCGTGCCAATGCCTAGGTTGCTGCACACCGGCCAGGTCATCGTCGACCTGGTCATGGCCCTCGATCAATTGCCGGCGAGCGGCGGCGACGTGCTGGCGCAATCGGCCCGTTTCGAAGCCGGCGGCGGTTTTAATGTGATGGCGGCGGCGCGGCGCAACGGGCTGCCGGTGGTCTACCTGGGGCGCCACGGCAGCGGCCGTTTCGGCGACCTGGCCCGTGCGGCGATGCACGCCGAAGGCATCGACATCGCGCTGCCCGCCAGCGCCGGCAAGGACACCGGCCTGTGCGTGGCGCTGACCGAAGCCAGCAGCGAGCGCACCTTCATCTCCCATCTGGGCGCCGAGGGCGAGCTGAGCGCCGAGGACTTGGCCAACGTCGCGCCACGTGCCGATGACTACGTGTACGTGAGTGGCTACAGCCTGCTTCTCGACGGCAAGGCCCAGGCGCTGATCGACTGGCTACTGGCGCTGCCACGGGCGATTACGGTGGTGTTCGACCCGGGCCCGCTGGTCAAGGCGCCCGATTCGGCGTTGATGCGCGCGCTGCTGCCGCGTATCGACATCTGGACCAGCAACGGCCCGGAAGTCCTGGCGTTCACCGGCGCGGCGGATATGGCCGAGGCGCTGATCAAGCTCAACCGGTATCTGCCCGCCGACACACTGCGGGTGGTGCGCGATGGGCCGAACGGTTGCTGGGTCGGGCGGGCGAATGCGCTTGAGCCTGTGCCCGGCTTCAAGGTGCGGGCGGTCGACAGCAATGGCGCGGGAGATGCCCACGCCGGCGTGTTCATCGCCGGTTTGGCCAACGGTTTGAAACCGCTCGACGCGGCGCGCCGTGCCAATGCGGCGGCGGCCCTGGCGGTGACGCGCTGGGGGCCGGCGACTGCTCCCGGCGCCGCGGAAGTCGACGCATTCCTCGCTGGATAAGCCCCCGCATTTTGAGCGGTGTTCGCCTGGCTATCGATGTGCGGGTCGGCGCCGTTGTCGATGATCGCGCCTGGATGCCGACGAGCGGTATCAGGACACCTGTAAGGTTTTGTGCGCCGAGAGCTGGCGCGCTATCAGGCGTGCCACGGTGATCATCCAGTTCAGTGCAGCGATGGCCAGTACGCCCATCATCAATGTCGACAGGCCGTAGTCGACGATGATCCTGCCCGCCAGCCAGGGAAACCCGAAGACGCCGACAAAATACGCCAGGCTGAACAGCAGCAACGCCTGGGACGTCGTGCCGGACGGCGCTTCGTGGGCGACCAGCCCATTGATCACCGAATACGTCAGGCCGTAACCCACCCCCAGCGTGGCAGCCGCCAGCAGGTAGCTGAGGTTACCGCTCACACCAAAAGCAAACAGTGCAATCGAGCCGAGCATGATCCCGGACAACACACAGGCGGCCCGGTAGGCATCACGCTTGACCACGAAGCCGGCGATCAACAGACGGCTGGTGATCGCGGCGCTCAGGAACCCCGCGAAGAACAGCGAATAATCCAACCCATGCGCGGCCGCGTAGCTGGTCTGGAACGATGAAAGCCCGCCAAACACGCAACCGCCCAGGCCGACCATGAGGATGGCGAACGCCGCCCTGGACGACAGCACCCGGCGGCTGGCGGCCAGGGAAATCCTCGACGTCGGCGCATTCGCATGGTGCTTGAGTTGTGCGCCCAGTCGCCAGAACATCAGCACCCCAACGAGGCTGGCTGCCCCAGCGATATAGAAGGCGGTCGTCAGGGGCAGGTCCAGCGCACTGGTGGCTCGTCCGAGCAAGGGCCCGGAACCGATCCCGCTCAACATGCTGCCCGACAGCAGCGCAAAGTACTTGGCCCGCTGCCTGGGCTCGACCAGCAAGGTCACGATGATCGGGCCCAGCGTGTAGAACACCCCCCAACCCAAGCCGAGGGCCAGCCCGAACAGCATCAAGCCTTGGCCAAACCCCGGCGTCAGGGCAAAACCGAGGCAGGCCACCACCAGCAACACGCCCATTCCCGCAATCGCCCGTGCCGCGCCCACTGCATCGGCCAAATGCCCGGAGAGCACTACCGCGACGAAGGTACTGAGCATCGCCGTGGAAATCACACTGCCGGCGTCATGCTCATTCCCACCGCGCGAGTGAATCAGCAACGACAGCAGAAACGTCGAGCCGTAGGACAAGGACAACAGGAAGCTGGCCAGGCAAAACAGGACGAATAGTTTTCCGCCCACCGGAGGTGTGGAGTTCATGAGCACGCCTTGGAATCATTGGAGTTATGGCCACGTTCTACCATGCGTGTCAGGGCGGATTGTTCTGTGGTTGCTGGTGCTTGCTTTAGCCCGCAACGGAGTAAGGTGGCCTGGCGATCCCGAAATTGCACTGCAATCTGTCATCAAACCGTCTTAGTATGTGGCCTTTGAATTTGCCCAAGGCGCGCCCATGACCATCGAGATTCGCCCCGCCGTGCCCAGCGATGCTGCGCAGATCCTGACTTTCATCACCGAGCTTGCCGAGTTTGAAAAAGCCCGTCATGAAGTGATCGCCAGTGTGGCGGATATCGAGCGCAGCCTGTTCAGCGAAGGCGCCACCGCCCATGGGCTGATCTGCCTGCGCGACGGTTTGCCCATCGGCTTCGCGGTGTTCTTTTTCAGCTATTCCACCTGGCTGGGCAGCAACTGCCTGTACCTCGAAGACCTCTACATCAACCCCGAGCAACGCGGCGGCGGGGCCGGCAAGAAGTTGCTGCGCCACCTGGCGAAGATCGCCTGCGACAACGGTTGCGGGCGGTTCGAATGGAGCGTGCTGGATTGGAACGAACCGGCGATTGCCTTCTACAAATCCATCGGCGCCCAGCCCCAGGAAGAGTGGGTGCGCTACCGCATGGAGGGCGATGCGCTGCGGGATTTCGCCCAGGGCTGATCAGGTACCCGGTGAAAACCGGCGTCCCGACGCCGGTTTTTTTATATGTATTCTCACTATATGGGATGTAAATTTATATATTGAGATATTTAAAGGTCTGGGTTTATAGTCGGCTGCATCAGCACTCACTACCAAAAATAAAACAGGTGAAGCGATGCAGGCACAACCTCTGTCACTCCCCGCCGTGCCCGAACCGACTTATGGCGAGCGGCTCAAGCACAAGGTGGTGATCGTCACCGGCGCGGCCCAAGGCATTGGCGAGGCGATCGTGGCCTGCTTCCAGGCGCAGCAGGCACGTTTGGTGATCGCCGATATCCAGGGCGAAAAGGTCGAGCAAGTCGCCGCCCACTGGCGCGAACGCGGCGCCGAGATCTACGCGCAACCGGTCGACATCACGTCCCAGGCGCAATGGCAGGCGCTGGTCAACCTGGCCATCGAGCGCTTCGGCCGTGTCGATGTGCTGGTCAACTGCGCCGGGGTCAACGTGTTCCGCGACCCGTTGCAGATGACCGACGAAGACTGGCGGCGCTGCTTCGCCATCGACCTCGACGGCGCCTGGTATGGCTGCCGCACGGTGTTGCCGCACATGATTGAGCAGGGCATCGGCAACATCATCAACATCGCTTCGACCCATTCCAGCCACATCATTCCCGGCTGTTTTCCCTACCCCGTCGCCAAACACGGCCTGCTCGGCCTGACCCGCGCCCTCGGCATCGAATACGCGCCCAAGGGCATCCGCGTAAATGCCATCGCCCCGGGTTATATCGAAACCCAACTCAACGTCGACTACTGGAACACTTTCCCCGACCCCCACGCCGAGCGCCAGCGCGCGTTCGACCTGCACCCGCCCAAGCGCATCGGCCAGCCTGTGGAGGTGGCGATGAGCGCGCTGTTTCTGGCCACCGATGAGGCGCCCTTTATCAACGCCACCTGCCTGATGATCGATGGCGGACGGTCGGTGATGTACCACGACTAGAACTTGTCACTCTCCAATAACAACAAGAGGTGCCGTTCATGAAAAAAACACTCCGCGTACTCGCCGCCGCCATTGCGTTAAGCGGCTTCAGCAGCCTGGCCGTCGCCGAACCCGTAAAAATCGGCTTCCTGGTCAAACAAGCCGAAGAACCCTGGTTCCAGACCGAATGGGCCTTCGCCGAAAAGGCCGGCAAGGAACATGGTTTCAC
>NZ_QBUF01000020.1:0-99245 GCF_003058185.1 Pseudomonas sp. GV105 | reverse complement strand
CACCCTTATCGTTGCTGTTAGTCATAAACATACCCGTTTGCCTATCCCTTATCGTAAGGGGGAAACGGTGTCCTGTCTTTCATGGGGCTCGTTCACAGCAGAAAACTCAACATCCAGTGCAGTTTGAAATTACTGAGCAAACACGAACAGTTCTGGAGGCCTGGATGCGTCAGGCGCATCTTCGCAGTGAGGACTTTCTGTTCCCGACGCGATTGCATGACTCAGATCATCTCTCCACCAGGCAATACGCTCGAATAGTCAAAGCATGGGTAACAGCCATTGGACTGGACCCGACGATGTACGGTACCCACACGTTACGGCGAACCAAGGCTTCGTTGATCTATCGTAGGACCAAGAAATTGAGGGCAGTTCAACTCTTGCTTGGTCATACGAAACTCGAAAGCACTGTCAGGTATTTGGGCATCGAGGTAGACGATGCTCTAGAAATGGCAGAGCAAACAGACGTGTAATCTTCCACTGCGACGGTCTGCGGCAGACCGTCGCTTTCCGACCCAAAGCTGTCGGTCAGATCCCTTGGATGTGGGACAAGTAGCCCAAACGCCTACGCATTCCCTGGCTGATATTTGAGAGGGTAAACTGAGCACCTTTCCATCTGTGTGGTACCGATATGGACATCAATCTACTGACCGAATCCATGCTTGGCCACTGGCGTGCTCCCTCGGGTGTCTGGCAATGCGAATTCCAGTTCGGCAGCCGATTGATTTACGTCCAGCACCACAATGACGAGCCACCTTACGCCAGGCTCGCCGCTGCGCAACGCGCGGTCAAGGCTACGTGGGATGATTTGCCCCAGGCACTGACGTTTGCCGAACAGCACTGTAAAGCACAGATGCCCGAACTGATGCGGTTGTACGAAACCCACATGCCGTGGGAATCTCCGTTGTTCGTGTACTCGATCCACTTCGATCTCGACAAACCTTACCCTAGCTATACCATTTCCAAGAACCCTGACTTCGATTGGGATCGCATCCTGATCGACGAAGATGAACTGTGCCAGGAGCACAGTGTTTGCATGGAGCAATATGAGCCAAAGGATAACTTTTGGGTTTACGTCAGGCGCGTGGGGTTTCAGCAATTCGAGCTTGGGGATTAGCTTGGCAATCAACTATGTATACCCCCCAGCCCCTGAATCACCGCTGATTAAGTAGACACTGGAGAGCGTCCACTTCTGGCCGAACGCAGTCGTTGGTGACGGCCGTCCATAGGCCATAAGCAACTCTAGGTGGCGAGCCGCACTTGTCTGATGCAAAGGATTAAGTTGCGACGTCAGTGGAGCCAAGAAGTAGCTCATAGGTCAACCCTGACGCATAAAACGAAGTTCGCCACTCTAGAAAACCTGGACGGTCCTCGCATAGAAGGCGGACGATCTGCCCATCCTCTGCGATAGAGACTTCTTCCACCAAAGCGATATCTCCCGGTGCCGCCTCTCGAGAGCTAATCCAATCAGTGAAAACTACTTTTGATTGATCAGCGCTGATTAGTTTTATGAGATCGCCTTTAGAAAGTGCCATGTTCTTTCGCCTGGATTTTTACTGATAACAAGAGCATGGGCATATCGGCTTTTTTAAGACAAGGCTTTTTTGGTCCGAGGGCGTCCTTTGGGCGATGTCCGCTTCTGGCCGTTTTCTGACCTTCGTTTAGAGGTTGAACTGCCAGGATTTTCCTAAGCGATGAGTGAGTAATTGCATGGTCAGCAAATAGTAATAGCGCGTCGATTGAGTGTGCTGGTTTAGGTGGTGATTCAAAAAACACACAAGGTGTTTTCTCTGCCAAGTCCATGGATTGTCGCGTTGCCAGCGCTCAGCGATCGCTGTTTGGATGGCCTTCGCCTGACGCAGGTGGCGTTGGCGCGTGGTATGCGACCCGGTCAGGACGCCCGTCAGGAACAGATCCATATCGAATACCGTGCTCATGCGCGACCACCAATGTAAGCGGCCACCACGACGATACGGTTGTGCCCCAGCTCATAGCTGATTTGTACTCGGGCTTCCTGATCGAGACGTCGGTCGAGTTGATAGCAATGGCCACCGTTGATGGGGGCGGGATGGTGGGTGATTTGCTCATAGCGTTCGCACGCATAGGCTGCCCGCAATTCGTGGAAGCCTTTGAGGTTGTACTGATGGAGGATGTCCCGTGCAGGACGGACGATTCCCCGTTGGAAATCGAGGTAGCTTTCGTTCGGTGCAAGTAGGTTGCGGCTACCGTCGGGTGAGACCTGTTCGGCGAATCTCAGCGCCTCGCGAATATGATCATCCGCCCTGATCCAGCGAGGTGCCGAGGCACCTGAGCGGCCCCCCTTGGTGCCATCCTGGATGTTGATCTTGCCGTATTGTTCGGCCTCACGTTTTAAGCGCGGAAGGTCGGCCAAAATGGCCTCACGTAAGCGCATGCCGGTGGCTCGCGCTAATTGAGCGATGGCCGCGGCACGCGGCTGCTGGTGTGCGCAAAGCACCTCTACAACCCTCTTCACATGTTCGCGGTCTTGGCCTTGCGGCACCGAACGACGAACACTGGTGCGCCGCATTCCTAGCGCCTTGCTCGGACTCGGTACTTTCACATACTGATCACCGCGAAGCGCTGCCAGGGTCCGATTGACGCTGGACAATCGGTTTTGCGCAGTGGCGATGGCGAGATCGCTGCGCTCAACCAGGTGACGCAGATGCTCCGCGTAATCCAGCAAGGTCTGCCGATCAATCTGCCGTGCGTCATTAATTCCCGGGACATCCTCCGACCGACACCAGCGGGTAAAAACGGGGTCAGACCCTTATTCCCCAGCCTCATCGGTGGGCGCTGGCCTGAATGACTCAAGAAGAGCTGAATACATACTCAGACTTCAGCAAGAGTAGTCCTGAGAAAGCTCAAAGCATCCTTGAAAACCTGATGCCATCTTTCAGAAGGCTCACTCACTAGTGGATGCCAAAAAAATCTGAACTCATGACCTCCATCGTCTTCTGCAAAATGCACCCAAGTATCGGGAAGGTCTTCGGCAACATGACACTCATGAAATGCCCATGTGTGTCCCGTTTCAATGGCACGCCATTCACCCAAATTTCGCCCTACCGCGGATTGAATCCCTGCTTCTTCTATCAGCTCTCGCACGGCAGCCAAATCGGTGGACTCACCTGGCTCCACACTGCCCTTGACCAGTTGTAGCCCTGCCAATGGATGCTCAAATGCCAAGATCTCTAGCGTTTCACGGGCTCGCAGAACCACAGGACAAGATTTATCTGCTCTCATGCCGTCACACCTTTCCCTGTTTCAACTAATCCTTAGGTAAGTCGAGAAGCATAGAGGAAGCAAGCTGTCATCGAAACCGAGTGACGCGAAAGCCCCGTCAAGGCGTGTTCTGCCCACAGAGGGGGCGCAAAAAAGGCGCCTCTGTAGGCGCCTTTGTGCACAACGAAAACTATTCACCTTTGCTTGATGTCTTGGCGCCAAATAGAAAACCGAGACATGTAGTGGTGATTCCGTACAGCCACTTCCTCAAGTCGTCCAAGCCTGGTGTTTGATTGGCAGGAAAAAAGCTGCAGCAGACAATGACAATGCAAAGGATCAGAAGCATTCCTGCAATATTCGTAGGTGCCGACGAGCTGGAGCCCCAGAGTTTTCCTAGGTGCCCCAGTTTCTGCTGGTTATGAAGAAGCTTGTAGCGTGCGGCGTCTTCAGCGAAGAAATTAGACTCGTCCTGACCTGTAGCCTGGCCTCTCGTGGTTGAGATCGCTTCTGCTTTAGGGTCAATTGGTACTTCGTCGATTGGCAGTTGCGGCTTCACACTGCTATTCGAAGTCAATGTGCTGCCGCCTGCTGCTGGGCCTGGGCTTTAGCTGCAGCTTCGCCAAACCATTGAGTGATGCGCTCAAATGGAATATCCATACCTCGGAGCCCAGGATTTTGACTCCAGGTCTGATCCCATGGAGTTCCTGGTGCGTGCGTCATTTCTGACAAAGCGATGCCGGTATAGCCACCATAGCTGTTCCATACGTTGCTCAGAAACGCACGAATATTTGGGTCGGATGGAATCGGTACCTCATTCGCCCCAAAAATGCCTATGTCAGTAGCTTTCGCCTTAATATCGCCCGAGCCGAACTGCCTGAATTCACGATAGAGCGAAGGAATAACCGGACCGTACTGCCACGCCTCAACCGACTCATTAATCAGAGGTGTGCCGGTGTAGCCGGCATACCAACCGTGAGCGTAGTAAACCAACTTTTGCAGTTTCATTGGGGTAATCGACTCGCCGTTTGCTGCCGCGAGTTCGAGAAAATAGTTGGCGATTGATTTTGGACTGAGCACGTTAATTTCCTCCTGGTTTCCCTGAGGCAGCGATCACCAGTTGCAACACTGGCACAATGACCCTAGCTCAGGCGGCGCAGTATCGCACCAATGCTGGGTGCCTACCACACAATTTGGCCTTCCGCAAAATATTTCAATACTGTATTTATGCACAGTATTTGACGGAGGTACAGCCTGAAACTTCAACCAGCTATTTCATGGGTTGATAGAGGTGGTTTCGGGGGGGGCTTGTTACGTGGCTTGTTACGTGCAACACAAAAAACAAAGGCCTGCATCGCTGCAAGCCTTTGTTTTTAAATGGTGCCGGCACCAGGAGTCGAACCCGGGACCTACTGATTACAAGTCAGTTGCTCTACCAACTGAGCTATACCGGCGTGTTAGGGCGACGATTATAGCGATTGAAAAAGTTCTGTAAACCCCTGAAATCTGACTATTTTTGCGAAAACCCAAGTTTTCGCCCTTCGCCCTGCATTTACCTGCTTCTCCCGCAGCAAAATGCCCCGATCAGCGCTCGTGCATGGCCTCTGCGCGGGATTTGATGATTGGCTTGAGCAGGTAGCTCAAGATGCTCTTCTTGCCGGTGATGATGTCCACAGAGGCCACCATGCCGGGGATGATCAGCAGGGGTTTGTCGTCGGTGCCGAGGTGGCTGCGGTCGGTGCGCAGTTTGATGACGTAGAAGGTGTTTTTCTTCTCTTCATCCATCACGGTGTCGGCGCCGATCTGTTCGAGTTTGCCTTTGAGGCCGCCGTAGATGGTGTAGTCGTAGGCGGTGAATTTGATCATTGCTTCCTGGCCGGGGTGGAGGAAGGCGATGTCTTGCGGGCGGATCTTGGCTTCTACCAGCAAGGTGTCGTCCAGCGGTACGACTTCGGCGATGTCGCTGCCGGGCTGGATCACGCCGCCTACGGTGTTGACCAGCATTTGCTTGACGATACCGCGCACGGGGGAGGTGACCATGGTGCGGCTGACGCGGTCTTCCAGGCCTTTGGAGGTGGCTTGGGCCTTGCTCAGGTTGGTGCGTGCTTCGTTCAGTTGAGCCAAGGCTTCGCTGCGGAATTTGCCGCGGGTCTCGTCGATTTTGCGTTGCACTTCGTTGATGGCGGCCTGGGCGCGGGGGATGGCCAGGGTGGTGCCGTCGAGCATGCCGCGGGTTTCCACTTCGGAGCGTTTGAGGCGCAGCACTTCTACCGGCGAGACCGCGCCCTGTTGGACCAGCGGTTCGGACATGCCGATCTCCTGGCGCAGCAGGTTCAGGCTGTTGCGGTATTGGTCCTGCTTGGAGGCGAATTCACGCAGTTCCTGCTGGCGTTGCAGCAGTTGTTGTTGCAGCCCGCCGATTTCGTCCGACAGTTGCTGGCGTCGGCTCAGGTACAGCGACTCTTCGTTCGAAGCCTGGTTGGGCACGGCTTTGCGCGCGTCTTCGGTAATGTTCAGCGGGCGATTTTCGACTTCGGCGCTGAGGCGCTCCACGCGCAGTTCCATGGCCACGCGGTCGGCTTCGGTTTCGCCGACGTTGGAGGCAAAGCGTGTGTCGTCCAGGCGTACCAGCGGCGCACCGGCGTCGACGATTTGGCCTTCATGCACGTAGATCTGGGCGACGATGCCGCCTTCCAGGTTCTGGATTTTCTGGATGCGCGAGGAGGGGATCGCCTTGCCTTCGCCTTTGGTCACTTCATCGATGATCGCAAAGTGCGCCCACAGTATCAGGAACACGAAGAAGCCGATCACGCCCCAAATGGTCAGGCGCACGATGCGCGGGGCGTCGTCGACCAGGGCTTTTTCGACTTCGGGCAAGGGCTGGTCTTCGAGCGAGTCGGTGCCTCTGAAATAGCCGAAGATGACGTCTTTCAAACGGCGTGGGCCGGATTTAAGCAACACTGATCTGCCCCTTTTTCAGCGCTTCCATGACGGCCGCTTTTGGACCGTCCGCGAGTATCTGGCCACGGTCGATCACCAGCAGGCGATCCACCAGGCTCAACAGCGAGGCGCGGTGGGTGACCAGAATCACCGTCTTGTTTTCGATCACCGACTGCAAGCGCTGTTTCAGGCGCTCTTCGCCGGTGTTGTCCATGGCGCTGGTCGGTTCGTCCAGCAGCAGGATCGGTGGGTTCAATAGCAACGCACGGGCGAGGGCGACGTTTTGTCGCTGGCCGCCGGAGAGGTTTTGCCCGCGTTCGCCCACTTGCAGTTCGTAACCTTGCGGATGCAGCCTGGCAAATTCATGCACGCCGGCCAGTTCTGCGGCTTGCAGCACCATTTCGTCGTCCACGTAGCGTGCGCCCGAGACGAGGTTGTCGCGCAAGGTGCCGGCCAGCAGTTGGATGTCCTGGGCCACGTAGCCGATGTTGTGGCGCAATTCGCTGACATCGATCTGGCGAATGTCCACGCCATCGACCAGCAACGAGCCCGAATCCGGCTGGTAAAGACCGACCAGCAGTTTGGCCAGCGAGCTTTTACCCGAGCCGCTGCGCCCGATGATGCCGATCTTCTCGCCCGCCCGCACATTCAGGTTGATGCCGCGCAGCGCCAGGTTTTGTTGGTTCGGGTAGGTGAAGTCGACTTCGCGGAACGTCATCGCGCCTTGCAGCGCCTTGCGGCTGAGCGGGCGTTCGTCGTAGTTGCGTTCTTGCGGCAACTCCATCATCTGGTCGACCGAGACCATCGTCACCTTGGCTTGCTGGTAACGCGTCAGCAGCCCCGACAGTTGCGCCAACGGGCCCAGTGCGCGGCCGCTGAGCATGTAGCAGGCAACGAGGCCGCCCATGCTGAGGGCGCCATCAATGATCTGGTACACACCGAAAATGATCATCGCCACGCCGGCCACTTGCTGGATCAGCAAGGTGATGTTCATGGCCAGGCCGGACAACACCTTGACCCGCAGTTCCAGGCGGCTGAGGGTGCCAATGGTCTGTTCCCATTGATACTGGCGCTCGCTTTCTGCGTTATTGACCTTGACCGCATCGAGCCCGGCGAGGGTTTCGATCAGGCTCGACTGACGCTCGGCGCCCAGGGCCATGGTGCGCTCCAGTGTCGCAGTCAGCGGTTTCTGGAGCATGTGGCCGATACCCAGGGCCAGCGGGAAGGCGATGATCGGAATCCACACCAGGTGGCCGCCGAGCATGGCGATCACCACCAGGATGATCAGGGTGAAGGGCAGGTCGATCAGGCTCGCGAGGGTCAGCGAGGTGAGGAAGTCGCGCATCCCCTGGAATTCATGGATGTTCTGCGCAAAGCTGCCGACCCGCGCCGGGCGCACTTTCATGGCCATGCCCACGATGCGCTCGAACAGCGTCGCGGAGATGATCAGGTCGGTTTTTTTGCCCGCCAGGTCCAGGCATAAACTGCGCAGGCTCTTGAGCAGCAGATCGAACAAGTACGCGCCGCAGATACCGATGGCCAGCATCCACAAGGTGGCGGTGGCCTGGTTGGGGACCACGCGGTCGTACACGTTCATCACAAACAGTGGTGCGGCCAGGGCGATCAGGTTGATCACCAGGCTCGCGGCGATTGCGTCGGCGTAGAGCCAGCGCGAGCGCTTGAGGGTGTCTCGAAACCACGAGCGTGCGCGCGGGATCAGCGTGCCGCTGGTGATGTCAAATTTATGCTGCGGTTGGGCGAAAAATACCCGACCGCTGTAATCCTGACTCAAGGTTTCACGGCTGACCTGTACTTCGCCGCCGTCGCTTTCGCTGAGCAGCAGTCGCGCCGTGTCGCCTTCCCAGCCCAACAGCACCGCGCTGCGCCCTTCCTTGAGCAGCAGCATGGCGGGCAGTGCGATGGATGGAATCTGTTCCAGCTTGCGCTGCAGCAACCGCCCCTGCAAACCCGCCCGAGCGGCTGCACGCGGCAGCAGCTCGGCGCTCAGACGCTGGGCCGCGAGTGGCAGCCCAGTGGTCAGCATTGCGCGGCTGGCGGGTTTGTAATGCAGTGAGCAGAGTGTCAACAACCCGTCCAGCAAGGGGTCGTCATGCTGACTGCGCGGGTCATGGTTGAGTTGCGCCACACCTATTTCAGAATCCAAGCTGACTCTCTCTTACTGCAGTTGAGTGGTCCAACGCCGTCAAGAATCAGTTCATCCCTGGCAGGTTTACCGACGGTTTAATATCGTTCTGCACAACCGATGCCATCGGCGCTACCACGCCCTGACTTCTCAGCAGTTGGCCCATGTCGGCCTTGATTCGATACTGGGTGTAGATCTGCAGGTTTTTGATCTGCGCCAGACGCTGCTGAGCGGTGAACAGTTCATTCTCGCTGTCGAGCAAGTCGAGCAGTGTACGCTCACCGAGGCTGAACTGCTGTTGATACGAGGTACGTACTCGCGTGCTGCGGTCCACGTATTCCTGCGCGATCGGCACCTGCTGGGTGGCGTTGTTGTAGGCGTTCCACGCCAGGCCCAGCTCTTCGTTCAGCTGACGCAGGGCGTTGTTGCGGATGTCCAGCGCCTGGGAGGCCTGGGAAGCCTTGGACTGCAGGTTGGCCTTGTCGGTGCCGCCGTTGAACAGGTTGAACTGCATGTTCAGCATGGCGGAATAGCTGTTGTCATGGCCTGGGTCGCCGGCGATGTTGTCGTTGGCCGAACGTTGCAGTACCGCATCGAAGCGCGGGTAGAAGGTCGACTTGGCGGATTCGTACTGCTTTTCAGCGGCGGTGATATCCGATTCGGCAGAGCGCAATACCGGGCTGTCGGCAATCATCTGGCGGCGTGCGTCATCCAGGCTGGCTGGCAGCAAGGTCACGATGCCCGCTGGCTTTTCCAGTTGGTCAGGCTCTTGGCCGACAACGCTCATGTAGTTGGTATTGGCGTCAGCCAGGTTGGTCTGTTCGGTGATCAGGTTGTTTCGAGCCTGAGCTAGACGGGCTTCGGCCTGGTCCATGTCCGCCATTCTTCCGACGCCACGGCTGGTGCGCAATTTGATCTGGTCAAAAATGCGTTCGTGGCTTTTCAGGTTCTCTTCTGCCAGTTGCACCATCTCGCGACGGGTCAAGACATCCAGATAAACCTGGGCGACCGTCAGGGCGGTGCGCTCGGTCGTGTTGAGCAGCGCATAACCGCGGGAATTGGCGGTGGCTTGTTGGCGGCCTACTTCATTTTGGGTGCCAAAACCCTGGAACAGGTTTTGCTGCAGACGAATGGTCGATTCGCCGCGGTTCATGGTTTTCCAATCGTGGCTGTTGCTGGCCGCGCGGGTGGTGGTGTTGTCCGAGCTTTCACGGCCATAACCGCCCAGCAAGTCGACTTTAGGCAAGTAGCCGCCTTTGGCTGCGTCGACTTGGTAGTCAGCAGCAATGCGCGCATTGACACCCGCTTGGATCTCCGGATGGACTTCCACCGCTTTCTGCATCGCCTCTGTCAGGGTTTGAGCCTGTACGAAACTGGCGGCTAGAGCAAAAGGCAAAGCTTTGAATAAGTGCAAACGCATTGTGATTCTTCCCTGGGGATTGGTTGCCTGGAAAACCGCAACAAACTTGAAATAGTGCATTGGATTGGCAACCGAAATCACTGCTTGTCATGAGTGCTGGACGGTGCAAACAGAAAGTCGCGATGCCGTGTAAATATCAATGTGACATTACCGGGCGGATTGTTTAGGATGGCGCCAAATAGGTCAATACCTTGACGGAAAAGTAATTCGTCGAGCAAAACACCAAAATATTGACGCCAAATTTTTTACATGGGTTTAACGTACTCCAGCTATTGAATCGGCACTAGAGAGAAAGGCCGGTCTCCATGATGGATGCCCCCTGAACGGTAATACACGGAGAGTCTTTTATGAGCAGCGTTGCGGTCGTCAAAAGCATTGTCGGTCAAGTGTTTGCGGTATCCCCGGAAGGGATTCGTCGCCTGCTGGTAGAAGGGGATCGTTTGTTTGCAGGGGAGCAGGTGGAAACCGGTCCTGCCGGCTCCGTGTCGCTGGAGCTTGCCGATGGCCGCACCCTTGACCTGGGGCGCGACACGCAATGGAGCGCGAACACGCCTGACTCAGTGACCGACCTGAGTGCCGCCACTGCCCAGGAAGCACCCTCCGTTGCCGAACTGCAGCAAGCCATCGCTGCCGGTGCCGACCCGACCCAAGACCTTGAAGCCACAGCTGCCGGCCCGACTGCCGCTGGCGCGGACGGCGCCGTGGGTGGCGGCCACAGCTTTGTCGTGCTGGACGCCACCGCAGGCACGGTTGACCCTACCATCGGTTATCCGACGAACGGCTTGAATGCCGCCGATGCCGCGACCAGCCTGTTCACCGCCGCTACCAATAACAGCCTCGATCCGCGCAGCGTCACCATCACCTTGACTGCCACGCCGAGCATCACCGAAGCCGGCGGCGTCGTGGTTTACACCGTGTTTGTCACCCAGGCGCCGACCAGTGACCTGACCGTCACCTTGTCCAACGGCTTGTCTGTCGTGGTCCTCGCCGGCCAGACCGCGGGCGCGCTGAACGTCACGTTCGCGGGCAATGACACGCCTTACCTGGATGCCTCGTCGATCTCCACCACCATCACCGGCACGTCCGGCGGCGGCAACCTGATCATCACCACCGACCCGGCGCCGGCCGTTACGCAGATCAATGACACCATCGACACCACCACCGTCACGCTGAGCGCGAACGCGTCGGTCGATGAGGGCGGCAAGATCGTTTATACCGCGACCGTGAACAACGCCGCGCAGACCGACGTCACCATCACGCTGTCCAACAACACCACCATCACCATCGAAGCCGGTAAAACCACGGGCACCGTCAGCGTCGATACGCCGGCAAACCTGGCCGATGGCAAAGACCTGACCGTCAGCGCCACCATCACCGGTGCAAGCGGCGGTAACTACGAAAACCTGGCGATCAACCCGGAAGCCGCCACTACCACCGTGATCGCTGTCGACAACCCGAGCGTGCTGGTCGCAGACACCAACACGGTTGCCGAGGAGCAGGTTGCCACTGGCAACGTGCTGAGCAATGACAGCGACATCGACAACGTGCTGACCGTCGCGACGTTCACCGTTGGCGGCACCACGTATAACGCAGGCCAAACCGCCATTGTCGAAGGTGTCGGTACCGTCACCATCGGTGCGGATGGCGCGTATGCGTTTACCCCGGTCAAGGATTACAACGGTGAAGTGCCGCAAATCGGCTACACCACCAATACCGGTTCGAGCAGCACGCTGGACGTGACGGTGACGCCGGTTAACGACGCGCCGGTGGCAGTGGTGGTTGCAGCGAACGGAGCTGAAGATCCGGCCCAGGGCATTGCGGTCAAACTGAGTGCGACCGATGGGGATGGCTTGGCGAACGTGAAATCGTTCACTGTCGGCACGCCAACCAATGGCACGTTCTACACCGACGCGGCCATGACCAAACCGGTGACCGGCTCGATCGACGCGGTCAACGGCGAAGCGACGATTTACTTCAAGCCGAACGAAAACTTCAACGGCACCGCGAATTTCACCTATACCGCGACCGACAGCGGCAACGCGGATGGCAGCAACCCGCTGACCTCTGCTCCGGCTAACGGCACTGTCACTGTGACGGCGGTCAACGATGCACCGGAAGCGATCGCGACCACTGCAACCGGGACTGAAGATCCAAGCGTAGGCATTGCGGTCAAGCTGAGCGCGACCGATGTGGATGGCCTGGCGAACGTGAAATCGTTCACCGTCGGCGAGTCGGCCAACGGCACGTTCTACACCGACGCTGCCATGACCAAGCCGGTGACTGGCGCGATTGACGCGGTCAATGGCGAAGCCACCGTGTACTTCAAGCCGAACGAAAACTTCAACGGCACCGCGAACTTCACCTATACCGCGACCGACAGCGGCAACGCGGATGGCAGCAACCCGCTGACCTCTGCGCCGGCTAACGGCACTGTCACTGTGACGGCGGTCAACGATGCGCCTGAGGCTGTGGCGACCACTGCGACGGGCTCTGAAGATTCGGTCCAGGGCATCGAAGTCAAGCTTTCGGCCACCGACGTAGACGGCGTGGACAACGTGAAATCGTTCACTGTCGGCACGCCAACCAATGGCACGTTCTACACCGATGCTGCCATGACCAAACCGGTGACTGGCTCGATCGACGCGGTCAACGGCGAAGCGACTGTTTACTTCAAGCCAAACGAAAACTTCAACGGCACCGCGAATTTCACTTATACCGCGACCGACAGCGGCAATGCTGATGGCAGCAATCCGCTGACCTCGACTCCAGCCAACGGCACCATCACTGTCACTGCGGTGAACGACGCGCCGGTGGCTGTGGCGACCACTGCGACCGGTTCTGAAGATCCGGCCCAGGGCATCGAAGTCAAGCTTTCGGCCACTGATATCGATGGCGTGGACAACGTGAAATCGTTCACCGTCGGCACGCCTACCAACGGCACGTTCTATACCGACGCTGCCATGACCAAGCCGGTAACCGGCTCGATCGACGCGGTCAACGGCGAAGCCACGGTTTACTTCAAACCGAACGAAAACTTCAACGGCACGGCGAACTTCACCTATACCGCGACCGACAGTGGCAACGCTGACGGCAGCAACCCGCTGACCTCGACCCCAGCTAACGGCACTATCACCGTGACGGCGGTCAACGATGCGCCAGAAGCTGTCGCCACTACCGCGACCGGTTCTGAAGATCCGGCCCAGGGCATCGAAGTCAAGCTTTCGGCCACTGATATCGATGGCGTGGAGAACGTGAAATCGTTCACCGTCGGCACGCCTACCAACGGCACGTTCTATACCGACGCTGCCATGACCAAGCCGGTAACCGGCTCGATCGACGCGGTCAACGGCGAAGCCACGGTTTACTTCAAACCGAACGAAAACTTCAACGGCACGGCGAACTTCACCTATACCGCGACCGACAGTGGCAACGCTGACGGCACCAACCCGCTGACTTCTACTCCGGCCAACGGCACTATCACCGTGACGGCGGTCAACGATGCGCCGGTCGCCGCACCGACCACCGCAACGGGTTCTGAAGATCCGGTTCAAGGCATCGAAGTCAAACTGAGCGCGACCGACGTAGATGGCGTGACAGACGTGAAATCCTTCACCGTCGGCACCCCAACCAACGGCACCTTCTACACCGACGCGGCCATGACCAAGCCAGTTACTGGCTCGATCGACGCCGTTAACGGTGAAGCCACCGTTTACTTCAAACCAAACGAAAACTTCAACGGCACCGCGAACTTCACCTACACCGCGACCGACGGCGGTATCGCTGACGGCGGCAGCCCGCTGACCTCTGCGCCTGCCAACGGCACTATCACCGTGACTCCGGTCAACGACGCGCCAGTGGCTGCGGCCACTACCGCAACGGGTGCTGAAGATCCAAGCGTAGGTATCGCGGTCAAACTGAGCGCCACCGACGTAGACGGCGTGACAGACGTGAAATCCTTCACCGTCGGCACCCCAACCAACGGCACCTTCTACACCGACGCGGCCATGACCAAGCCAGTAACTGGCTCGATCGACGCCGTCAACGGCGAAGCCACCGTTTACTTCAAGCCAAATGAAAACTTCAACGGCACCGCGAACTTCACCTACACCGCGACCGACGGCGGTATTGCTGACGGCGGCAGCCCGCTGACCTCGGCTCCGGCCAACGGCACCATCACCGTGACTCCGGTCAACGATGCACCGGTCGCCGCACCGACCACCGCAACGGGTTCTGAAGATCCGGTTCAAGGCATCGAAGTCAAACTGAGCGCGACCGACGTAGACGGCGTGACAGACGTGAAATCCTTCACCGTCGGCACGCCAACCAACGGCACCTTCTACACCGACGCGGCCATGACCAAGCCAGTAACTGGCTCGATTGACGCAGTCAACGGCGAAGCCACCGTTTACTTCAAGCCAAACGAAAACTTCAACGGCACCGCGAACTTCACCTACACCGCGACCGACGGCGGTATCGCTGACGGCGGCAGCCCGCTGACCTCGGCTCCGGCCAACGGCACCATCACCGTGACTCCGGTCAACGATGCGCCGGTCGCCGCACCGACCACCGCAACGGGTTCCGAAGATCCGGTTCAAGGCATCGAAGTCAAACTGAGCGCCACCGACGTAGACGGCGTGGCAGACGTGAAATCCTTCACCGTCGGCACCCCAACCAACGGCACCTTCTACACCGACGCGGCCATGACCAAGCCGGTAACCGGCTCGATCGACGCGGTCAACGGTGAAGCCACCGTTTACTTCAAGCCAAACGAAAACTTCAACGGCACCGCGAACTTCACCTACACCGCCACCGACGGCGGCATTGCTGGCGGCGGCAGCCCGCTGACCTCGGCTCCGGCCAACGGCACCATCACCGTGACTGCGGTGAACGACGCTCCGGTACTGGGCAACGCCTCGACCAACGCGTTCGGCGACACCTATATTGAAGGCAAGCCTGGCGGCTACGTGGCGGCGAACCTGACCGTCAGCGACGTCGACAACAACACCCTGCAAAGCGCAAAAGTCACACTCGTCAACCACCTGGCAGACGATGTACTGATCGCAGATGTCAGCAACACCAAAATTGCAGTCAGCTACGACAAGGCCACGGGCATCTTGACCTTGTCCGGTGAGGCCACCACGGCTGAGTACCAGGAAGTCCTGCGTTCGGTACACTTCGCCAGCGAAAGCGAGAACCCGGACCCGGCCAATCGCACCCTGACCATCACCGTCAACGACGGCCAGCTGGATTCGGCGCCTGTCACCTCCGTGGTGTACGTGGTTCCGGTGAACGATCCGCCTGAGGTCAAGTTCGACAGCACCACATTCACTGAGCAAAAAGACGCAGTCGCGCTGGTCGAAAACCTGACCATCAAAGACGTCGACAACACCACCTTCAGCAAAGTCGTGGTCACCGTCGACCACCTGGCTGCAGGTGATTTGCTCAGCAATACCGATGTGCTCAAGGCCCTGGCCGTTGCCGGGATCACCATCACCCAGAGCGGCAGCGCCGCCGACGGGAAAATCGTCTACACCCTCACCAGCGACTCGAAGGCCGGCAGCAGCGCCGCCGACTTCGTCAAACTGGTTGAAGCCATCACCTTCCAGAGCCCGGGCAATAACCCTGTCGGTACCGATCGTACCGTCACCATCGATGTGACTGACAACGGTGGCGGCAACCTGGATCGCGAACCGCCGGAAACCGGCAGCGCCACTGGCAAGGTCACTATCGACCTGTTCAACGACGCCCCGACTGCATCGGCCGACAACACCACCGCCGATGAAGACCATACCGCCAAGATCGTGCTGGACGGCAAGGATGTGGACGGTACCGTCTCCAGCTTTGTCATCACCACCTTGCCGGAAAACGGCAAGCTGTACAGCGATGCCACGCTGCAAACCGAACTCAAAGTCGGCGACTCGGTGCCAGCGGGTGCCGACGGCAAGGCCGCGGTTTACTTCGCCCCGACCGGCGACTGGAGCGGCAAAACCGAGGTGACGTTCACTGCGGTCGACAACGGCGGTAAATCGAGCGCCGTAACGACGGCCGACATCACGATCGCGCCGGTTACCGACACTCCGCACCTGGGCCTGCTCGGCGGCGGCCCTGTGACCTCGATCAACTTCGACAGCGCCAACCTCAATGGTTCGTGGGGCATCGTCGGGGTAAATGACGCCAACAACGCGCCTGTCAGTGGCACCCCGAGCACTCCGTGGCTCACGGGGAATGCCGGCGGCCAAGTCGAAATCGGCCAAAGCAGCAACTACGGCGTAGAGACCCCAGGCAACAGCCAGGTCATCGAGCTTGAGAAAAACGCCGGCGACGACTCCAGCCTGTACACCATCATCAAGGCAGAAGCCGGCACGGCGTACACCATCTCGGTCGACTACTCGCCGCGTGCGGGTGCCGAGAACAATTCGGTGATCGACGTATTCTGGGGCGGCGTCAAAGTCGGCACCCTGGATACCACCACCGTCGGCATGAAGACTTACACCTTCGTCGTGCCGGTCACTGCTGACGGCGATGCCAAACTCGAGTTCAAAGCCCCGGCCGGGGATGCAAACAACTCGTTGGGCGGCGTGCTGGACAACATCAACGTCACCCAGGTGCTGAACACCGGCCTGGAAGACCATGCGATCAAGCTGTCGACCATCGACGCATACGCCACCGACAAGGATGGCTCCGAGACGCTCAAGCTGGAAGTCGGTGGCATACCGCTCAACGCGACCATCTCCGATGGCACGCCGGGCCACACCTTCACCGCGACGGCTGGCAATCAAAGCGTCGACATCAGCAATTGGAACAAGGCCACCCTGGTCTTCACCCCGGCGGAAAACGCCAACGGCCTGGTGAACCTCACTGTCACTGCCACCGCGCAGGACGGCACGGCTGATCCGAAGTCCGAGTCGATCACCCTGCCGATCAACGTGATTGCCGTTAACGATGCGCCAGAAGCTATCGCGACTACCGCGACCGGTTCCGAAGATCCGGTTCAAGGTATCGAAGTCAAACTTTCGGCTACTGATATCGATGGCGTGGAGAACGTGAAATCGTTCGCGGTTGGTACGTCGACCAACGGTACGTTCTATACCGATGCGGCGATGACCAAACCGGTGACTGGCTCGATCGACGCCATCAACGGCGAAGCCACGGTTTACTTCAAGCCAAATGCGAACTTCAACGGCACGGCGAACTTCACCTATACCGCCACCGACAGTGGCAATGCTGACGGCAGCAACCCGCTGACCTCGGCGCCTGCCAATGGCACCATCACTGTGACTGCGGTGAACGATGCGCCGGTTGCCGCACCGACCACTGCAACGGGTTCTGAAGATCCGGTCCAGGGTATCGAAGTTAAGCTTTCGGCCACTGACGTAGACGGCGTGGCGGACGTGAAATCGTTCACCGTCGGCACGCCAACCAATGGCACGTTCTACACCGATGCGGCCATGACCAAGCCAGTGACTGGCTCGATTGACGCGATCAACGGCGAAGCCACCGTTTACTTCAAGCCGAACGCGAACTTCAACGGTACCGCCAACTTCACTTACACCGCCACCGACGGTGGCATTGCTGACGGCGGCAGCCCGCTGACCTCAGCACCTGCCAACGGCACCATCACCGTAACTCCGGTCAACGATGCGCCTGTGGCTGTGACCACTACCGCGAGCGGTGCTGAAGATCCAAGCGTAGGTATCGCGGTCAAGCTGTCCGCCACCGACGTAGACGGCGTGGCAGACGTGAAATCCTTCACCGTCGGCACGCCTACCAACGGCACGTTCTACACCGACGCCGCTATGACCAAACCGGTGACCGGTTCCATTGACGCAGTCAACGGCGAAGCGACCGTTTACTTCAAGCCAAACGAAAACTTCAACGGCACGGCGAACTTCACCTACACCGCCACCGACGGCGGTATTGCCGACGGCGGCAGCCCGCTGACCTCTGCGCCTGCCAACGGCACCATCACGGTGACTCCGGTCAACGACGCGCCTGTGGCTGTGACCACTACCGCGACCGGTGCTGAAGATCCAAGCGTAGGTATCGCGGTCAAGCTGTCCGCCACCGACGTGGATGGCGTGGCAGACGTGAAATCGTTCAACGTCGGCACGCCAACCAACGGCACGTTCTACACCGATGCGGCGATGACCAAGCCAGTGACCGGCGCTATTGATGCGGTCAACGGCGAAGCGACCGTTTACTTCAAGCCGAACGCGAACTTCAACGGCACGGCGAACTTCACCTACACCGCCACTGACGGCGGTATCGCTGACGGCGGCAGCCCGCTGACCTCCGCGCCTGCTAACGGCACTATCACCGTGACCCCGGTCAACGATGCGCCTGTGGCTGTGACCACTACCGCAACCGGTGCTGAAGATCCAAGCGTAGGTATCGCGGTCAAACTGTCCGCCACCGACGTAGATGGAGTGGCAGACGTGAAATCCTTCACCGTCGGCACGCCAACCAATGGCACGTTCTACACCGATGCGGCCATGACCAAACCGGTGACCGGTTCCATTGACGCGGTCAACGGCGAAGCGACCGTTTACTTCAAGCCGAACGCGAACTTCAACGGCACCGCGAACTTCACTTACACCGCGACCGACGGCGGTATCGCTGACGGCGGCAGCCCGCTGACCTCCGCGCCTGCTAACGGCACTATCACCGTGACCCCGGTCAACGATGCGCCTGTGGCTGTGACCACTACCGCAACCGGTGCTGAAGATCCAAGCGTAGGTATCGCGGTCAAACTGTCCGCCACCGACGTAGATGGAGTGGCAGACGTGAAATCCTTCACCGTCGGCACGCCAACCAATGGCACGTTCTACACCGACGCGGCGATGACCAAACCGGTGACCGGTTCCATTGACGCAGTCAACGGCGAAGCCACGGTTTACTTCAAACCAAACGAAAACTTCAACGGCACTGCGAACTTCACTTACACCGCCACCGACGGTGGTATTGCCGACGGCGGCAGCCCGCTGACTTCGGCTCCAGCCAACGGCACCATCACCGTAACTCCGGTCAACGACGCGCCTGTGGCTGTGACCACTACCGCGACCGGTGCTGAAGATCCAAGCGTAGGTATCGCGGTCAAGCTGTCCGCCACCGACGTGGATGGCGTGGCAGACGTGAAATCCTTCACCGTCGGCACGCCAACCAACGGTACGTTCTACACCGATGCGGCCATGACCAAGCCAGTGACTGGCTCGATTGACGCAGTCAACGGCGAAGCCACGGTGTACTTCAAACCAAACGCGAACTTCAACGGCACGGCGAACTTCACCTACACCGCCACCGACGGCGGTATTGCTGACGGCGGCAGCCCGCTGACCTCTGCGCCTGCCAACGGCACTATCACTGTGACTCCGGTCAACGACGCGCCTGTGGCTGTGACCACTACCGCGACCGGTGCTGAAGATCCAAGCGTAGGTATCGCGGTCAAACTGTCCGCCACCGACGTAGACGGCGTGGCAGACGTGAAATCCTTCACCGTCGGCACGCCTACCAACGGCACGTTCTACACCGATGCCGCCATGACCAAGCCAGTAACTGGCTCGATCGACGCGGTCAACGGCGAAGCCACCGTTTACTTCAAACCAAACGCGAACTTCAACGGCACGGCGAACTTCACCTACACCGCTACCGACGGCGGTATTGCTGACGGCGGCAGCCCGCTGACCTCGGCTCCAGCCAACGGCACCATCACCGTGACTGCGGTGAACGACGCGCCGGTCGCAGCACCGACCACTGCAACGGGTTCTGAAGATCCGGTCCAGGGTATCGAAGTTAAGCTTTCGGCCACTGACGTAGACGGCGTGGCGGACGTGAAATCGTTCACCGTCGGCACGCCAACCAATGGCACGTTCTACACCGATGCGGCCATGACCAAGCCAGTGACTGGCTCGATTGACGCGATCAACGGCGAAGCCACCGTTTACTTCAAGCCGAACGCGAACTTCAACGGTACCGCCAACTTCACTTACACCGCCACCGACGGTGGCATTGCTGACGGCGGCAGCCCGCTGACCTCAGCGCCTGCCAACGGCACCATCACCGTGACCCCGGTCAACGATGCGCCTGTGGCTGTGACCACTACCGCGACCGGTGCTGAAGACCCAAGCGTAGGTATCGCGGTCAAGCTGAGCGCCACCGACGTAGACGGCGTGGCAGACGTGAAATCCTTCACTGTCGGCACGCCTACCAACGGCACGTTCTACACCGATGCGGCGATGACCAAGCCAGTGACCGGCGCTATTGATGCGGTCAACGGCGAAGCGACCGTTTACTTCAAGCCGAACGCGAACTTCAACGGCACGGCGAACTTCACCTACACCGCCACCGACGGCGGTATCGCTGACGGCGGCAGCCCGCTGACCTCGGCGCCTGCCAACGGCAGCATCACCGTGACTCCGGTCAACGACGCGCCAGTGGCTGTGACCACTACCGCAACCGGTGCTGAAGACCCAAGCGTAGGTATCGCGGTCAAACTGAGCGCCACCGACGTAGATGGCGTGGCAGACGTGAAATCCTTCACCGTCGGCACCCCAACCAACGGCACCTTCTACACCGACGCCGCCATGACCAAGCCGGTAACCGGCTCGATCGACGCCGTCAACGGCGAAGCCACCGTTTACTTCAAACCAAACGCGAACTTCAACGGCACCGCGAACTTCACCTACACCGCCACCGACGGCGGTATTGCTGACGGCGGCAGCCCGCTGACCTCTGCGCCTGCTAACGGCACTATCACCGTAACTCCGGTCAACGACGCGCCAGTGGCTGTGACCACTACCGCAACCGGTGCTGAAGATCCAAGCGTAGGTATCGCGGTCAAACTGTCCGCTACCGACGTGGATGGCGTGGCAGACGTGAAATCGTTCACCGTCGGCACGCCAACCAACGGCACGTTCTACACCGACGCCGCCATGACCAAGCCAGTGACTGGCGCTATTGATGCGGTCAACGGCGAAGCGACCGTTTACTTCAAACCAAACGCGAACTTCAACGGCACCGCGAACTTCACCTACACCGCCACCGACGGCGGTATCGCTGACGGCGGCAGCCCGCTGACCTCAGCTCCGGCTAACGGCACCATCACCGTAACTCCGGTCAACGACGCGCCAGTGGCTGTGACCACTACCGCGACGGGTGCTGAAGATCCAAGCGTAGGTATCGCGGTCAAACTGTCCGCCACCGACGTAGACGGCGTGGCAGACGTGAAGTCCTTCACCGTCGGCACGCCAACCAACGGCACCTTCTACACCGACGCCGCCATGACCAAGCCGGTAACCGGCTCGATCGACGCCGTCAACGGCGAAGCCACCGTTTACTTCAAACCAAACGCGAACTTCAACGGCACCGCGAACTTCACCTACACCGCCACCGACGGCGGTATTGCTGACGGCGGCAGCCCGCTGACTTCGGCTCCAGCCAACGGCACCATCACCGTAACTCCGGTCAACGACGCGCCTGTGGCTGCGGCCACTACCGCGACCGGTGCTGAAGACCCAAGCGTAGGTATCGCGGTCAAGCTGTCCGCCACCGACGTAGACGGCGTGGCAGACGTGAAATCCTTCACCGTCGGCACGCCAACCAACGGCACGTTCTACACCGATGCGGCCATGACTAAACCGGTAACCGGCTCGATCGACGCCGTCAACGGCGAAGCCACCGTTTACTTCAAACCAAACGAAAACTTCAACGGCACCGCGAACTTCACTTACACCGCGACCGACGGCGGTATCGCTGACGGCGGCAGCCCGCTGACCTCAGCGCCTGCCAACGGCACCATCACCGTAACTCCGGTCAACGACGCGCCGACTGCGAGCAATGGCTATGTAGAAAGCAACGAAGACACCCCAGTCGAGCTGAAATGGTCGACGTTCGGGGTCAGTGATGTGGATTCCACGGACCTGAAAGTCGTCTTCACCAGCCTGCCCAACGGTGCCATCGAGTACAAAGTCGACGGTGTCTGGGTCAAGCTCAGCGCGGCTGATCTGAAAACCGATACGTCGCCGGGCAAGGCCTTCAGCCAGGCCGACTTCGACAATCACAATGTGCGTTACAGCCCAGCGGCCAACGAGTCGGGCGATAACAGCTTCGGCAACGCCGGCGTCGGTAACAAGCAGGGTGATTACACCGAGCTGAAGTTCCAGGCGACCGACGGCCAGCTCAACAGCGATACGAAAACCATCACCGTGGATATCCACCCAGTGACGGACGTTCCTGTCGTGACCGTCGGCGCATTCGGTGACGTGCCAACCGGCTTGACCATTCAAACCTGGACCGGCGGCAACCTGCCGGGTGCATTGGGTACGAACGGCAATGGGGTTGTTCAGTCCAGCGATTTGATCCGGGTCATCAACGCCCAAACGCCTGACAGCGCAGCCTCCACGGGTGTGACCGCCAACGTGAGCAACGCTAATGTGGTGGAACTCACCGCGACCAAAGTCTCCGGCCTGATTTACCTGGAAGCCGGCAAGAGCTACAGCTTCACCGGCAGCGCCGATGACAGCCTGGCGGTTACCGTCGGCGGCAAGTTGGTGTCGACCGAGACCTGGAGCCAGGGCACCGGGATCAACGCAACCCCCTTCACGCCGACAGAGTCGGGTTATTACACCCTCGACATCTATCACTACAACCAGGCCGGCCCGGGCAACTACGACGTCAATGTCTCGATCAACAACGGCCCGTCGATGGCGTTGGGCAGCAGCGGCGTGCAGACCTATACCAGCCTGGAAGCGTTGAAAGCCGCCGGGGCGGTGTTTGACGATGCTCACGTGGTCAACGGAGAAGGTTATTACACCGGCTACGTTTATAACCACGGCCTGGAAGACACTGCGATCAAGATCAGCCCGATCACGACCACGTTTGTCGACAATGACCAGTCGGAATCGCACAAGGTAGAAATCAGCGGCCTGCCTGAAGGCGCTGTCATCACCGACGGCGCCACGGGCCACAGCTATACCTCGACGGGTGCGACCACCCAGTACGATGTCAGCAATTGGAACCTGGCTACCCTGACCGTCACTCCGGCCAAGGATGCGACTGCCAATTTCGATCTGACTGTGACGGCAACGGCCAAAGAGTTGAGCACGCAGGTTGAAGAAGTCACGACTGGCAAGGTGAGCGTGGTGATCACTGCGGTCAACGACGCGCCGGTGGCTGTGGCCACCACTGCGACGGGTGCTGAAGACCCAAGCGTAGGTATCGCGGTCAAACTGAGCGCGACCGACGTAGACGGCCTGGCGAACGTGAAATCGTTCACCGTCGGCACGTCGACCAACGGCACCTTCTACACCGACGCGGCCATGACCAAACCTGTGACCGGCGCCATTAACGCTGTCAACGGCGAAGCCACCGTGTACTTCAAGCCGAACGCGAACTTCAACGGCACGGCGAACTTCACCTACACCGCGACCGACGGCGGCAACGCTGACGGCAGCAACGTACTGACCTCGCCAGCAGCCAACGGCAGCATCACCGTGACTCCGGTCAACGATGCGCCAGTGGCTGCAGCAACCACCGCGACCGGTTCTGAAGACCCAAGCGTAGGCATCGCGGTCAAGCTGAGCGCGACCGACGTCGATGGCCTGACCAACGTCAAGTCGTTCACCGTCGGCACGCCAACCAATGGCACGTTCTATACCGACGCGGCGATGACCAAAGCGGTGACCGGCGCCATTAACGCTGTCAACGGCGAAGCCACCGTGTACTTCAAGCCGAACGCGAACTTCAACGGCACGGCGAACTTCACCTACACCGCGACCGACGGCGGCAACGCTGACGGCAGCAACGTACTGACCTCGCCAGCAGCCAACGGCAGCATCACCGTGACCCCGGTCAACGATGCGCCGGTTGCAGCGGCAACCACCGCGACCGGTGCTGAAGATCCAAGCGTAGGTATCGCGGTCAAGCTGAGCGCGACCGACGTAGACGGCCTGGCGAACGTGAAATCGTTCACCGTCGGCACGCCAACCAATGGCACGTTCTATACCGACGCGGCGATGACCAAAGCGGTGACCGGTGCGATTACCGCGGTCAACGGCGAAGCCACCGTGTACTTCAAACCGAACGCGAACTTCAACGGCACGGCGAACTTCACCTACACCGCCACCGACAGCGGCAACGCTGACGGCAGCAATGTACTGACCTCGCCAGCAGCCAACGGCAGCATCACCGTGACTCCGGTCAACGATGCGCCGGTTGCAGCGGCAACCACCGCGACCGGTGCTGAAGATCCAAGCGTAGGTATCGCGGTCAAGCTGAGTGCGACCGACGTAGACGGCCTGGCGAACGTGAAATCGTTCAGCGTCGGCACGCCAACCAATGGCACCTTCTACACCGACGCAGCGATGACCAAACCCGTGACCGGCGCGATTACCGCGGTCAACGGCGAAGCCACCGTGTACTTCAAACCGAACGCGAACTTCAACGGCACGGCGAACTTCACCTACACCGCCACCGACAGCGGCAACGCTAACGGCAGCAATCCGCTGACCTCGGCCCCGGCCAACGGCACTATCACCGTGACCTCGGTCAACGACGCACCGACCCTGGACCTGAGCACCACAGACGGTTCCGTCCTCACCAGCTACAGCACGGCCTACTCCGAGCGCAGTACGGGTGGGATAGCGATCACCGGCAACGTAGCCATCGGTGACGTCGACAGCAGCCAGATGCAAAGCGCGACCATCACCTTGAAAAACGCCAGCGCGGGCGACCAGCTCAGCTCGAGCCTGGTGACCGTGGGCGGTACTTACAACGGCGTCACCCTGACCAGCGTTGGCACCGACGTCAGTGGCAAAATCGTCCTGACCCTGTCGGGCGCGGCTGACACGGCCACCTACAAGTCGTTGCTCGAGTCGTTCCAGTACTCCAGCACCAGCAAGTATCCGACCACGGGTGATCGCACTGTCGAGATCGCCGTGAAGGACAACGCCGGTGCTGACAGCCTGAGTTCGTCGGTGGCCACCAGCACCATTACCGTTACGCCACAGACTTATGTGGTGACGGAAGGCGGCGGCGCCGCCGATGTCGTCGACCTGAGCAATACCTCGGCCAACAACATGGTGGTCGGTGACAAAGGCGGTATCGTCAATGCCGGCAGCAACTACAACATTGCCTTTATCGTCGATACCTCGGGCAGTATCGGCAGCAGTGCGATGAAGTCGATCAAGGCGCAGCTTGCGAGCGTGTTCGATACCTTGATCAGCAATGCCGGTAAAAGCGACTCGGGTGTTGTGAAAGTACTGCTGGTCGACTTCGATACGCGGGTCGAAGCGCAGGTCTCTGTCAACCTCGCCGACAAGGACGCCGCTAAAGCGGCCTTGCAGGCTGTGTTGACTCAGATGACGTCAAAATCGAGCGACATGACCAACTATCAGGATGCGTTCAACGCCGCCACCAACTGGTTCAAAGGCGACGAAGCCACGAGCAATGTGGGTGCAAAAAACCTGACGTACTTCATTACCGACGGTGAGCCGAACATGTACACCGCCATTCAGGGTAACCCTCTCCTGGGCTCGACCAGTTGGTTCGGCTCGAATGTTTACTTTGATAGCATCGTCAATAGCGGCAATTACGTCTTGGGTCAGACCAACTCGGTCACAACGACAATCAACGGCAGGACGCAGGTGATTGTCGATGGCGACGGCAAGGTCTACTCCTACGATGGTTGGGGTAATAAAAACCTCGAAGGCACCGTGGTGGCCAACAGCAGCGGCGGCTTTGACGTGGCGTCGGTCTACAACGATTCCAGCACCGCCATGAGCAACGCCCAGTCGGCCTACTCCGATCTGGTCAACGCGGTTCCAGGCAAGGTTGTCGTCGAGGCCATCGGTCTGGGCTCGAACATTGATACCGCTGTGCTCAAGCAGTTTGATACCGATCATACCGTCGCCACGATCGACACCGCGAAGCTGGCGGATGCCATCACCGGCCACGCGGCCGATACCGGCGCCGACACCCTCACCGGTGGTTCGGGCAACGACATTCTGTTCGGCGACCTGATCAGCTACAACAACCTTGAAGGCAGTGCTGCACTCAAGGCGTTCGCGGCCGACAAACTGGCCACGACCGTCGATCACATTGATGACCGTACCTTGCACCAGTTCATCACCGAACACGTCGCTGACGTGGGTGCATTGGCCAGCGCGTCGAACATCTACGGCACCAACGACGGCGCTGACAAGCTGATCGGCAACGCCGGCGACGACATTCTGTTCGGCCAAGGCGGTAACGACGTGCTCAACGGCGGGGCGGGTAACGACATCCTGGTGGGCGGCAAGGGCAATGACACCCTCACCGGCGGCGCGGGGGCGGATACCTTCGTGTGGCTCAAAGGGGATACCAACACCGGGACTGGCGTCGATACCATCACCGACTTCAAGCACAGCGAAGGCGATAAGTTGGACCTGTCCGATTTGCTGCAAGGCAGTAACGACACCAACCTGACCAACTACCTGAAGTTGAGCACCGACTCGGCGGGCAACTCGACGCTGAGTGTCAGCAGCAGCGGTTCGTTCACGGCGCAGGGTGGCGGTACGGCCGATGTTACGATCAAGGTCGATGGCGCCAGCTGGGGCAGTGGCAGTGCCGCGATCAACAGCCTGATCGCCGGTGGTGATCTGACCGTCAAGCATCACGACTGATCACCCTGGAGCGCCAATCTTTCGGGATTGGCGCTCCGTGGGCACCAGCTTCGGGAAAATGTGTGTAATCTCTGTAGGAGCCAGGTGCGGCGCCTGCAGGGATTTTTTATTGGGAGAACGCTGATGTTCTACGTGCAACGCGATCAATACAACGCTTTGGTTCGCGTCGAGACGCAGGCCTTCGCCGAATCCACCGGGACTCTACCGGCGGATCATCAGGACATTCAGGCGTGGTTTGCCACGGATGTGATCGACAACAGCCTCAAGCAGCTCCAACAGAGCGACTCCGAGATGATTCGGGTGCTCGATGACTTGATCCAGGTGCTGACCGCCAAGGGCGTGATCCGCATCACTGACCTGCCGCCCGCCGCGCAGGTCAAGGTGATGGAGCGTACCCAGGCACGGACGGCGCTGGGCGGTTTGAGTGAGCTGATCAATGACGATGAAAGCGGTTTGATCTGAGGCGCACGCACCTCTTTCACGGCATGAGCGTCAAGCCGGCCTGATTACTCGGCGCTCCACGTCCACGGCGCAGGTTCACCGACCAGTTGGCCTTGCACCCCTTCGATGCCCATCTCGCGAATCACGCGCAACTCACCTTCGGTTTCCACGCGTTCTGCAATCAACGGCAAATCGATGCTGTGGGCGGCACGCTGGATCGCCTCGATAAAAAAGCGCTTGTGGCTTTCCTGATCAATGGTCCGGATGTAGCTGCCGTCGATTTTGAGGTACGCCAGGCCCAGGTTCGCCAGGTTGCCGATCATGCTGAAACGCCCGCCGAAACGTTGCAGGCCGAGGCTGTATCCGAGGCTGCGCAGGCGCCGGGTGAGACGCTCCAGCTGGGCTTGCTCGGGCACTTGCTCTTCGCCGATCTCCAGCGTCAGGCGCGTACCGAGTGTCGGGTGTTGCGCCAATCGCTCGAACATCCGCTCCAGGGCTTGTGGGTCATTCAAGGTCGCCGCCGAGAGGTTCAACGCCACCGATTGGTTGTGTTGTGCCAGGTGTTTGATCACCAGGTCGAGCATCAATTGGTCAAGGCGTGCGGTCCAGCCGAAGCGCTCCAGCCAGGGCAGGAAGTGCCCCGCCGCAATGGTCTGGTCCTGGTTGTCGAGCAGGCGCGACAGTACCTTGTAGTGCAGCACCTGACGGGTATCGCTGCTACTGACCACCGGCTGGAAAAACAAGCGGAAGCGCCCCTGATTCAGGGCCTCGTCGAGCAGGGTGTGCCAGCTATGCGGATCGTCGCTGACGGTGTCCCGGGTCTGGCGCTCCAGGCATACCCAGGTTTGGCCGCTACTGGCTTCAGCCTGGGCCAGGGCCTGGTCGGCCAGCTTCAACAGGTCGGCCGAGGCATCGCCGGGGTTGTAGGGCGCGAGGCCGATGTAGGCCACGCTCTGCATGTCTGTGGCGCCCGTTTCGTACAGGCTCTGCAGGGTGGTTTCCAGCGCCTGGGCCAATTGCACCGCTTCGTGACGCACCAGGCCTGGGGCAAGCACCGCGAACTCGCCGCCGCGGCTGCGGGTGATCAGGTTGTGGGTTTCCGGGTACTTGGCGCAGGTCCGCACCAGTTGCTGGCTGACGGCTTGCAGCAGTTGGTCGGTGCGTTGCCCGCCCAGGCGCTGGTTGAGACCGGCGAGGTCATTGACCCGCAAGATCAGCAGGTAGCCTGAACTGGCTTCTTCCAGGTTGCTGACCCGCGAGTTGAGCTGCATCTCGAAATAGCGCCGGTTGGCCAGCCCGGTCAGGCTGTCCTGGTAGGACTCCACGCGCAGCTTCTCGCTGCGCTCGGTCTGTTCATTGAACAACGCCTTGAGCTTCTCGACCATCTGGTTCATGGCCTGCACCACGCGCCGCAGTTCGGGGGTGCGGGGCAGGTCGGGCAAACTGATGAATTCGCGCCGCGCGATGGCGTGGGACTGTTCGACCATATAGTCCAGCGGCTTCAACTGACGGCGCAGCAACAGCGCGCCGAGCACCGCACTCGCGGCGCCGCAGAGCAGCAACCAGCCCAGGCTGCCCAATGCGCTCTGCCACAGTTTGGCCAGGGCGAACATCGGGTGGCTGATCACCTCGACCCGTGCCGCCTGCTGCCAGCCTCGGCTGACGATGGCATCGCCGCCGGCCGGCGCGAGGCCGATCATTTTCACGAACCAGGCTGGTACGCCGCTGGCATCAGGCTCGGCGGCACGCTCCACCAGCACCTGGTTATTGCTCAGGTCCACCACGCGGATGCTCGCGTAGTAGCCACTGTCAAAAATCGAACTGACCATCAGCTCGGTCATCGCCGGGTCATCGATGTTCGGCGTCAGCGACAGTGCCAGTGCGGTGGCCGCATCCTGGGCGTGGGAACGCAACTGGTTGACGTACTGCGCACGCGAGCTTTCCAGGCTGACGATGAAGCTACCGCTGAAGGCAACCACTAGAAACACACAGATAGCGATCAGCAATTGTTTGAACAGTGACATCGTAGCTCCTGTTAATTATCCGAACTGGCCGGAAACCCTTCGGCGGTCATTTTTTTCAAGACATCCTGCCAGCGTGACAGGCGCTTGCTATCACCGACTTTTTTGTTGCCCGCCGCGCCGGTCAGCCACAACCCTTCGCCGTTGAAAGCATAGACGGGCAGCAGGTCCGGACGTTGGCTGGCCGGCAGAATGGGGTCCATCAGGCTGTCCAGTACCAACGGCATGGCTTCCGGGCTTGCATAGTAGGTCAGTACCATATGCGCGCGATTCTGGCGCAAGGCCTTGACGTAGGTTATGCGCAGCTTCTCGGCCGGGACGCCCAAGTGACGCAGGCTGAAGTATTTGGCGATGGCATAGTCTTCACAATCACCGGCACCTTTCCACAGGGATTGAATGGGCGTCGCCCAATAATCGATCTCGTGCCACAGGTCGATATCTTCTTCGTAGTGCAACTGGCGGTTAAAGAATAAGTTGACCACGTTGAGTTGTTCGGTCTCGCTGACCTGCTTTTGCGCCGTGAGCAGGTGTTGCCAGGCATCGATACGCTGGCGCCCGGCGCCCAGGGGCCCGTACAGCGCCTCGGCGCGGCGGCTGATCTGGCTGAAATCCCAATCGGCGAGCAGATTGCCCAGCAGGCCGCCACCCAGCAACAGCGTGATGGCCAGACCGTACAGGAACCGAGGGAAGTTAAAGCGTATCGCCACTGCGAATACCCGAGCTTGCAGCATTGAAGGTGCGGCAATGGTGCGGTGATACCGGGTAAAAAACAATGGCACGATGAAATCACTTTGTAGCAATTTATCCTGAATAAGTGCCGGTAAATTGGCTATTTTCCGCTCGTCTGAAAGGGTGGCGGCAATTCCATCAAAATAATGACACCTCATAACGCCTGTCACAGAATGTCGCAACCAAAGCGCCGACAAAAAGACTTGCGGTCAGCCTTATCTTGCCGACCTTTCACGTCTTTAATGGCACTGTGAAGGAGTTATGGCCATGAGCCGTACCGATGATCTGTTTGCCCCGTCCGGCAAGAGCCTGACCCGGGAGCCCAAGGCACGGAACGCTCGGCTGCACTTTTTCGGCACCCTTCCATTCGATGATGGCACCCGCGCTAACCAGAAAGACGGCTCGCGCTTTTGCGCCAATGCGCCAGCGGCCTATGAACAACCTCATCATTATGACTTGAGCACACCGCGCCCAACCGTGGTGGCGCTGGTCTCGGTCAACGGCGGCGTCGGCCGCAGCACCCTGGCCACGGCGTTGAGCAGCGGCTTGCAGCGCTTGGGGGAGTCGGTGGTGGCGCTGGATCTGGACCCTCAAAACGCATTGCGCCAGCATTTCGGCGTGGCCCCGGAGCTCCTGGGCGTCGGCCGCGCCAGCCTGCTCAATACGCGCTGGGAGACGCTCCTGCAAACAGGGTTTGCCGGCTGCCGCGTGATCCCCTTCGGGCACACCGATATCAAGCAGAAGGACAACCTGCAACGTTGGCTCACGCGTGAACCGGAGTGGTTGGCGCAGCACCTGTCGACTCTGGGGTTGAGCGAGCGCCCGCTCATGCTCATCGACACCCCCGCCGGTAATAACGTCTATCTGCATCAAGCGTTGAGCGTGGCCGATAGCGTATTGGTCGTCGTCCAGCCGAATGCCGCGTGCCTCGGCACGCTTGACCAGTTGGACGCGGTGCTGGCGCCTTATCTTGAGCGTGAACGCCCGCCACATTGCCACTATGTGATCAATCAACTGGAAGAAAACTCGGCGTTCAGCCGGGACATGGTCAATGCCTTCAAACTGCGCCTGGGCGATAATCCGTTGGACGTGGTGCATCGCGATCCATCGATCAGCGAAGCCCTGGCCTTTTCCACGGACCCGCTGGATAACTTGGCGGCGAGCGCCGCCTGCGACGATCTCAAGAGGCTGTGCCGGTTGTTGATCGCACGGAAAAAAGCCCGCTAAATCACGCTTTATGCGCTGAACGCGAAATGCTTATGCACAATCGGCAGGTCGCCGATGGCGTCGAATGGGGTTTGGGCGGAACCATTCTCAACACGGCGCAACCGCCTGTTTTGCGTGCGTTTTATTCGTTGCACAAAAAATGATCAGTATGGCATTTGGCCTGTAGCGCAGATGGCTACAACTTCTGTAAGGATTTCATCAACAGAGTTATCCACAGGGCGCGCGTAGGAAAAAATGCGCTTTAATCGCGCTCAGCCAGCACCATAAGGTTGCGTGGGGTCAGGGTGGTTTCGCAGAAGCTGCCTACCGCCACGGTGTAGCCCTGTTCCCGCAGAAACAGAGCCCGAT
The DNA here is from genome assembly GCF_003058185.1 of Pseudomonas sp. GV105. Taxonomy (NCBI): domain Bacteria; kingdom Pseudomonadati; phylum Pseudomonadota; class Gammaproteobacteria; order Pseudomonadales; family Pseudomonadaceae; genus Pseudomonas; species Pseudomonas sp. GV105. The sequence goes on along the minus strand of NZ_QBUF01000020.1, from coordinate 68,087 downwards.
CCAGCACCAGCCACAGCTCCAGCGGGCGGCGGAACAACCCTCGCAGCAGTTCCAGGTTTCTGACCTCGGCCAAGCGCCGCCAGCCGTGTGCCTCCAGCGCTGTCCAATCCTGCTCGCCTGTGGATAAACCTTTGAGGCCGGCCAACTCGCGGCAATAGTCGGCGAAGGGTTTATCCAGCCAACTGGCGGGCAGGGACGGCGTGGGCAGGTACGTGTCGCAATGGCGCAATTGGCGCTGCAAGTGATCGAAACCCAGGCGCCTGGCCATGGACGTATCCCGTTGCCGGCGCACCCGCTTGCCGGCGGTGACGGTTTCACTGAGGGGCAGCCCCAGGTCATCCACTGATAAGCGCAACGCCGAAGCGCGGCCGACGCTCGACAGTGGCTGATAGCGATCGGTGCGGATGCGGTTGTAGCAGCAGGGTGCCAGCGCCAGTTGCTTGCAGCCGGCAGTGCTGGCCAGTTGCAGCAGACGCACGTGCAGGTCGCCGCAGGCGTGCAGGGCGACGGGTGTGTGTTCGGCGCTGACCGTCACGTCGGCCAGTACGTCTTGCAGGTGATGGGTGACGGGCAGTTGGTGGTGGTCGCTCAAGGCCTGCCCGGCGGCGATCAGGGCCGGATCGTATTCCAGGCAGGTCAGTTGCTGCCCGCTGTGCAGCAGGCGGCGGCCGAGGTGGCCTTTGCCGGCGCACCAGTCCAGCCAGTGCCGCGGTGGTTGCGCGAATCCCAGGGCAGCACCGAATGCTTCGATCTGTTGCCACTTGCGGCCGGGCACATCGACGTTCAGGCGCTGGCGGGCGGGTGCCAGGGGCTGCGTCGGTAACTTATCCACAGCACTGAGGCGCTGCGCCTGCGCGGCCAGCTGTGGAAAAGGCGCCGGGGCGGGCAGCTCATGGGGCCGGTTGTGGCTGCTTTCCGCGTCGGCCAGCGAGCGCCGGCGCAGCCACTGGGCGAGCGCGGGATGTTGGGATTCCCAGGGTAACTGGCGATGCGTGAAGGGCCGTGGTCGCCACAGCCCCTGATGTTCGCTGAGGAACGCATCCAGCGCCTGGAAGTGCGCTTCAACGTCCCTGGCAGGCATCGACTCGCAGCCAGCGTTCCAGCAGTTTGAAACCGCGCACCAGCACATAGGCCATCAGCAGGTAGAACAGGCCGGCGGCGAAGAAGATCTCCACTGGCAGGTACGTGCGCGCAATGATGGTGCGCGCCATGCCGGTCAGTTCGAGCAGCGTCACGGTGCTGGCCAGGGCGCTGGCCTTGAGCATCAGGATCACTTCGTTGCTGTACGCCGGCAGGCCGATGCGCGAGGCGCGCGGCAGGATGATATAGAACAGCGTCTTCGGCTTGGACATGCCCAGGGCCCGCGCCGCTTCGATTTCACCCGGCGGGATGGCCTGGATCGCACCGCGCAGGATTTCGGCGATATAGGCGGCGGTGTGCAGGGTCATGGTGGCGGTGGCGCACCAGAACGGATCGCGCAGGTACGGCCACATGAAGCTGTTACGCACCGCGTCGAACTGCGCCAGGCCGTAGTAGACCAGGAACAGTTGCACCAGCAACGGCGTGCCGCGAAAGAAGAAAATGTAGCAATAGGGCAGAGTCCGCACGTACCAGCGGCGCGAGGAGCGGGCGATGCCCAGCGGGATCGCCAGCAGCAGGCCGGCAATCACCGCAATGGCCACCAGCTCGAGGGTGAGAGTCGCGCCCTGGGCCAGTTTGGGCAGCCACTTGATGATCACGGCCCAGTTCAGGCCCAGGTCGAAATGGGACAGCCAGCTGTAGTCGCCGTTCATTGGGTGCTCCTTGCAAAGCCGCGACTGGCGCGTTCTTCCAGGAAGTGCATGCCAGTCATGGCCAGCACGGTGAGGCCCAGGTACATGAACGCCGCCACCATGAAGAAGGTGAACGGCTGCTTGGTCACGGTCACGCCGATCTGCGCATGGCGCATGATTTCTTCGAGGCCGATCACCGATACCAGCGCGGTGTCTTTCATCAGGATCATGAACAGGTTGCCCAGGCCCGGCAGGGCGATGCGCCACATCTGCGGCATGATCAAGCGGGTGAAGATGCGAAACTTCGACAGGCCCAATGCCACACCGGCTTCACGGTGGCCCTTGGGAATGGCGAGGATCGCGCCACGGAACACTTCCGTGGCGTAGGCGCCAAAGCACAGGCCCAGGGCGATGACCCCGGCGGCGAAGGCGCTGAGGGAAAGGTCGGGGTTACCGAAAAACTCCCCGAGGGCACGCATCAGGTTGACCGTGCCGAAATAAATCAGCAACACCCACAACAGTTCGGGAATACCGCGAACGAGGGTCGAGTAAGCCCCGCCCAGCCACTGCAGCGGCTTGTATGGGGAGGTCTTGGCCAAAGCGCCGGCCAGGCCGAGTACCAGCCCCAGGCACAGGGCCGTGAGCGCCAGCTTGACGGTCATCAGCGCGCCGGCGGCGAGCGCCGGGCCGAATCCGTAGAGATCGAAATTCATGGTGTTTTCATATCGCGGCAGGCAAAGCTGAAAGCCGACGCGCCCCTGGGAGCGCGTCGGGCATACCGTTCAGATCATTCGATGCTGAAAGGGAAGTACTTGTCGTTGATCTTCTTGTAGGTGCCGTCGGCCTTGATCTCTGCCAGGGCTTTGTTCAGGCGTTCGCGCAGCGGGTCGCCTTTGCGCACGGCGATACCGATCTTGTCGCTCTCGACCACCGGGTTGCCCTTGAATTCGTAGGCGGAACCGTCTTTGCTCTTGAGCCATTCGTACTGCACGTACTTGTCGGCGAGGATGCCGTCCAGGCGGCCGGACGTCAGGTCGAGGTAGGCGTTTTCCTGGGTGTCGTAGAGCTTGCTGGTGGTGTCTGGCAGCTTGTCTTCCAGGTAGGTGCCGGCCAACGTCGCGCGTTGTGCGCCGATGATCTTGCCTTTCAGGTAGGCCGCGTCGGTCTTGAAGTCTGCCGTGGCTTTAGGTGCGATGAACTGCAGCTTGTTGGAGTAGTACGGGTCGGTGAAGTCGACGGCCTGCTTGCGCTCGTCGGTGATCGACAGCGAGGACACCAGGAAGTCGAATTTCTTCGCGTTCAGCGCCGGGATGATGCCGTCCCAGTCCGATACATACACTTCGCACTTCTCGACTTTCATCTTGGCGCACAGGGCGTCGCCGATGTCTTTGTCGAAGCCGACGACGTTGCCGCTGGCATCTTTATTGTTGAACGGCGGGTAGGCCGCTTCGATCCCCATTTTCAGGGTTTCTGCCATGGCCGAGGCGCTGAACGCCATCGAAACGGCCGCGGCCAGAAGGAATTTTTTATAGTTCTGCATGCATGTTGCTCCGTTAGCGGTTGCTGGACATGAATTGTTTGCAGCGCGCCGAAAGCGGGTTTTCAAACACCTGCTGTGGCGATCCTTGCTCTTCGACCAGGCCTTGGTGCAAGAACACCACTTCACTGGACACCTGGCGGGCGAAGCCCATTTCATGGGTGACCAGCAGCATGGTGCGGCCTTCTTCGGCCAGCGCGCGGATCACATTAAGTACTTCCTGGACCATTTCCGGGTCAAGGGCCGAGGTGGGTTCGTCGAACAGGATGACTTTCGGCTGCATCGCCAGGGTACGCGCGATGGCCGCCCGCTGCTGCTGGCCGCCGGACAATTGTGCGGGGTAGGCGTGGCGCTTGTCGCCGATGCCGACCTTGGCCAGCAGGGCTTCGGCCACTTCGATGGCTTCGGCCTTGCTCTGGCCGAGCACGCGGCGTGGGGCCTCGATGATGTTGTCGAGGATGCTCATGTGCGGCCACAGGTTAAAGTTTTGAAACACAAACCCGATTTCGCTGCGCAGGCGGTTGATCTGCTTGCCGTCGGCGGCTATCAGCTCGCCGTTCTTCGCGGCCTTGAGCTTGAGCTCTTCGCCGGCCACCAGGATCTGGCCCTGGTGCGGGTTTTCCAGCAGGTTGATGCAGCGCAGGAATGTGGACTTGCCGGAACCGGAGGAACCCAGGATCGAGATCACATCGCCGTCGCGAGCGGTCAGCGAGATACCTTTGAGTACCTCCAGCTCACCATAGCGTTTATGCAAGTTGCGGATTTCAAGCGCGGGCGCGGCCAGAGCCATGTGCGGTCCTCATTGTGTTCGTTGCGTTCCTGCTGTTGGGTCGCCTTCCTGGCGAGGCGCCAACCTAGCATAGCGTCCGGATGGCAGCCAACAGCGCGGCGGATGCTTAACAGGTGGTCTGCGGCAAGGTGTCGCATCGGCACAGCGGCGTGTCGCGCCATCAACAACCGAACAGCCGTTTGAACCTGGAAAACCCGCAGGCTTCGCGTGAAAAAGGGCGCGATGGTGCCAGCTTTGGGCGGGTGTTGGAAGGGTTAACCGGGCAAACGGTGACCATCGGCCCTTTTATGGGGCGTCACGTACTTTTTGTGTGTATTTGTGGTGCGCGCGTTCGGGTAAAAGTGAGTCGCTCGGTAACGCTGTAGCGGAATGCCAGCATTCTCAATGACTTGCGAGGGCTGCTGGATCGTCCTACAGCCCGCGTCAATCGGGGTTTTGTAACATTTTGGCGCAAATATTGCGTAAAAAATAAAGAACGCCCTGTTTGTTTCTTTTCACGTGAAAGGCACGCGCCGGGCGGACCGTTTTCGCAATTCCTCGTTTAAAGGTGTGTCAATGAGTAGTACGCATAGCTCCAATGACCTCGAACAGGGGCTCAAACCGCGTCACGTCACCATGTTGTCGATTGCCGGCGTCATCGGTGCCGGTTTGTTTGTCGGCTCCGGCCACGCGATCGCCGCCGCCGGCCCTGCGGTACTGCTGGCATATGCCGCCGCCGGTGCGCTGGTGGTCTTGGTGATGCGGATGTTGGCCGAAATGGCCGTGGCGTCGCCGGACACCGGTTCGTTCTCGACCTACGCCGATCGGGCGATCGGTCACTGGGCCGGTTTCACCATCGGCTGGCTGTACTGGTGGTTCTGGGTGCTGGTGATTCCATTGGAAGCCAACGCCGCCGCGACCATCCTCCATGCCTGGTTCCCCGGCGTGGCCATCTGGGCGTTTACCCTGATCATCACCTTGCTGCTGACGGCGACCAACCTGTTCAGCGTGAAGCACTACGGTGAGTTCGAGTTCTGGTTCGCGCTGATCAAAGTCGTCGCGATCGTGGGCTTTGTGATCCTCGGCCTGCTGGCGATCTTCGGCTTCTTGCCGACCAGCCAGGTCAGCGGTGTCTCGCACCTGTTCGACACCCAGGGCTTCATGCCGAACGGCATGGGCGCTGTGCTGGCGGCCATCCTGACCACCATGTTCTCGTTCATGGGCACCGAGATTGTCACCATCGCGGCCGCCGAGTCGAAGGACCCGGGCCAGCAGATCACCAAGGCCACCAACTCGGTGATCTGGCGGATTGGTTTGTTCTACCTGCTGTCGATCTTCATCGTGGTGTCCCTGGTGCCTTGGAACGATCCGACCCTGGCTGCCGTAGGTTCCTACCAGACAGTGCTGGAAAGCATGGGCATCCCGAATGCCAAGCTGATCGTTGACCTGGTGGTCTTGGTTGCCGTGACCAGCTGCCTCAACTCGGCGCTGTACACCGCCTCGCGCATGCTGTTTTCCCTGGGTCGTCGTGGTGATGCACCCGCCGTGTCCAAGCGCACCAACAAAAGCGGCACGCCTTACTGGGCGGTGATGCTGTCCACCGGCGCAGCGTTCCTGGCGGTCTTCGCCAACTACGTGGCACCGGCGGCGGTGTTCGAATTCCTGCTCGCCAGTTCCGGCGCCATTGCGTTGCTGGTGTACCTGGTGATTGCGGTGTCGCAACTGCGCATGCGTCAGAAGCGTACTGCGGCGGGCGAGACGCTCGCTTTCAAAATGTGGTTGTTCCCAGGCCTGACCTACGCGGTGATGGTGTTCATCGTCGGTACGCTGGGGATCATGCTGTTCCAGGAAGCCCATCGGGTCGAGATCATCGCGACCGGGGTCTTGAGCTTGCTGGTGGTGGCGGCGGGGCTGCTCGTTTCGAGCCGTCGCAAGGCCCAGAGCGTAGGCGCTGCAGTACTGAATTGATGTGATGGAGTGCGGTGCTTGATTGCGCCGCAGTTCAAATGTGGGAGGGGGCAAGCCCCCTCCCACATTGCGTTTTGCGTCAGTCTTGGGAAATCACCAGCGCCTGGGATGCGGCGACGTAATCCGCCTGGAACTGCGGCGACTCGACCCACGCCAGGGCTGCCGCTTCATCCTCGGTGTCGGTAGCCCACTGCCGATATTCGATCAGTGCCGCCAGGATAAAGTCGGTGGCCTCTTCTTCGCCTTCCTGCTCCAGCACCAATGCCAACAGCGGGTGCGCCAGGAATGCCGCGCACAGCGCTTGCTGGCTGATTTCGCCGGCAGTACGCATCTCGACAAACAATTCAGTCAAATCCACCGACTCAAGATCGATGCGGCTGTCATCGCCGGCAAATGCATCCGGCTTGCTCGCGACGGCGCGTTGGGTACGGTTTTGCTTGGCCTTGGCCTTTGCCCGGTGGGCACGTTTCTGCTGCTTGTTCGGCGAGGCCATGGGCTCACGTCCTTGGTTCAGGATCTGGGTGGGTATTGAAGCGCAGGTTGAGGGAAATCCCAAGGGGTTCTAGACGCGCGCCGTTATGCGACGGCCCGGTGTACCGGGTGTTAGCGCGCCGTGCTTCAGCCATGCCAGCGCAATCGGCCACAGCCGATCCTCATACTCGCTGCGAAAGAACGCGAAATGTCCGACCTGTGTTTCTCCGATATCGTCAGGGGCGATGCGCAGGTGAGTGCGTTCGCTGCTGGCGAAGTAGCTCAGCAAGCGCTCGATGGCCGGCACGGTGCCGAAGGGATCGTCGGTGATGCTGATCGCCAGCACCTGCGCCGTTACCCGGGCAAACGGCAGTTCACCCAAGGCGCGCCCGCTGGGCCGTGTTTCATAGCTCGGCGTCGGCGTGCCCCAGTCCCGTACCACGCCGGCCGGCGTATCCTCCAGCCAGCCCAGGCGCTTGCCCGGGAAGTAGCCGAACAGCGCCGTCACCAGTGGCATCACCACATGCCACTTGCCAACCATGCGCCAGCGCCCGCTCGCTGCGTAATCGCGCCAGTAGGCGAATTGCGCGCCCACCGTCACCAGGCGCCGGATCACTGCGCCGGACGCCCCGAGCCCCGCTGCGCAGCCGCCAAAGCTGTGACCGACCACGTCGATCGGCTGCCCCGGGAACTCGCGCTGCGCCCGCTGCAATATCGCCTCGAAATCCAGGCGGCCCCAATCCGACCATGAGGCCTTGAAGCCTCGCAGCGAACCACGGCGGGACTCGCCGATGCCGCGATAGTCGTAGGTGATGACATCGAAGCCGTTGGCGAACAGGTAGTCGGCGAAGCGTGAATAGTGGCGACAGCGCACGGAGGTGGCGGCGTTGATGATGACGACCGGGCGTGTAGGGTCGCTTCGGATATGGCGCCAGGTGAAGCCGCCAAGCGGGTAGCCGTCTGCGGCGGGTGCCCTGAAGGAAGTGTTTTGGCAGGGTTGAGTTGCAGGCGTTGGCGAAGAGGCATCATTCAAATTCATCGTTTTGGGCCTGTGCCGATTTTTTATTTTTGGTAACGGTTGGCCAGTTTGCCAGCACTTGTACTTCGTTCCGCTGACTCACTAATCTCTGGCGCTCACAACGCCTACAACGCCCGTGCACAGTGGCTTGTTCCGAAAAAACCACACATCTGAGAGAAACGACAGCCAACCATGGACAGATTAGACTGGCAGGCATCCATTACGGAGGTCTCTATGAGCATTCCACGTTCTCCCATCGTTTCGGAGTTTGAAACAGAAGAGCAAGCTGCCAGCTACGACCGTTGGTTTCGTGCCAAGGTGCAGGCTTCAATTGACGATCCTCGTCCTAGTATTCCGCACGATCAGGCGATGGCTGAAGTCGAGAAGGTGCTGGAAGAGAGGCGCAAGGCTCGTGCTTCTCGTTAAATGGCGACCTGAGGCTATTGTCGCCCTGATCGAGATCATTGATTACATCGAGCAGTACAACCCGGTTGCCGCCGTCTCGCTGCACCAAACTATTGTGGTTGCCGCCGAGGGGTTGTCCCTGATGCCATACGGATTCAAGCACGGTCGCTTGTCTGGTACTCGGGAAATGGTTGTTCATCCAAACTACCTGGTGGTCTATCGGGTGACGGAGCACGTTGAGATAGTGATGGTGTTACACACTCGCCAGGAATATCCCAGGGATGTGATCGGGCCACACCACTCGACCTCACGCCAGTAGATGCTTAGGCTTGCGCCTTTGCAATCAGCGAGAGCGTCCTGATGACCCGCGACACCCTCGAACACCACCAGATTCCCCTCTACTTCGCCACCGTCCTCCTGGCCGCCGCTTTCGGTCTGCTCGCGCCGTCATTGGCGCATGGCCTCGGCGTGCTGGTCACGCCGGCCATCGCGGTGCTGATGTATGCGATGTTCCTGCAAATCCCGTTTCTGCAGCTGCGCCAAGGCGTGGGCAACCAGCGGTTCCTGGCGGCGTTGCTGCTGGCCAATTTCGTTCTCGTGCCCGTGCTGGTGTGGCTACTGACGCGTGGCCTGGTGGAGCGCCCGGCGTTGCTGGTGGGAGCGTTGCTGGTGTTGCTGACGCCGTGTATCGACTACGTGGTGGTGTTTACCCACATCGGCAAGGGCGATTCGCGCTTGATGCTGGCCGCGACGCCGCTGCTGCTGTTGTTGCAGTTGGTGTTGTTGCCGGTGTACCTGGGGTTGATGTTGGGCGCGCAGTCCGCGGTGGTGGTGGAGGTGCGGCCGTTTGTCGAGGCGTTCCTGTTATTGATCGTGGTGCCGATGGTGCTGGCGGTGATCACCACCTCGCTGGCGCGGCGATCCTCGGTCGTCAACGCCTGGAACGATGCCTGGGCCTGGTTGCCGGTGCCGGCGATGGCAGCGGTGCTGTTTGTGGTGATCGGTTCGCAAATCACCGCGGTGGTGCGCGATATCAGCCTGTTGCTGCCGGTGATTCCGGTCTACGTTGGCTTTGTGCTGTTGGCGCCATTGATGGGGATGTTCGCCGCGCGCCTGTTCGCGCTGCCGGCGGTGACGGCGCGCGCGGTGACGTTCAGCGCGGCGACGCGTAACTCGCTGGTGGTGTTGCCCCTGGCGCTGGCGTTGCCCGAAGGCGTGCGCGGGTTGGCGGCGACGGCGGTGATCCTGCAAACCCTGGTCGAGTTGATTGGCGAGCTGATCTACGTTCGCCTGATCCCGACGCTGGTGTGGCGCGCAGATCGGCCGGGCACATGAATGTTCAGGGTTGTTCAGGCGCTATTTGGGATGTGTTGGGCACTATAAGCCGCCGCTCACTACCTGGCAGGACAACCGATGGATCAGCGCAACTCTTTTCGCCTGGAGTCTCTGGGCATTTTTCTGATTGCTTTGTTGTTATTTACGTTGGGGATCTGGGACCAGCAGCCTCAGGGGTTTGACGGGCGCTGGGCGTTGTTCATGCAGGAAATGTTTCGCCATGGGGCGAGTCTTTTCCCCACCACCTACGGCCAGCCCTACGCGGATTATCCCGGTACGGCGACGTTCTTCAGTTTTGTATTCGCCCGGTTGTTCGGTGCGCCCAACCACCTGGCGAATGTCCTGCCCACCGCGCTGGCCTCTGCCGGAGTGGTGGCGCTGATCTATCGCTTGCTGGCGCCTTCCAGTCGCGCCTGGGCGCTGTTGACGGTGCTGCTGACCTTGCTCACCACCCAGTTGCTCGAAAAGTCGCGCTCGGTGTGCCTGGATCAGATGGTGGCGCTGTTGTGCGTAGGCAGCTTCTACCTGCTGCACAGTGGCGAACGCCTTGGCTCGCGGCTGCGGCAGCTGGCGGTGTTCCCGCTGTTTATCCTGGGCTTTGCGATTCGCGGGCCGTTGGGCTTGATCGAAGTCTGTGGGGTGGCCTGCGTGTATTGGGCGTTGGGTCGTCCGGGGGAGCGGGTCAGGCAAGTGCTGATCCACGGCGTTATCGGGTTGCTGCTGTTGGCGTGTTGCTGGTGGCTGCTGATGCAGTTGGCGCGGATCAGTGGGGGCCAGGCCTTTGCCGATGAAGTGTTCAAGATGCAGGTTGGCGGGCGCCTCGATGAAATCGGCGAGCCGTTCTATTTCTACTTCCAGCTGAGTCTGTACCGTTACTTCCCGGTGGTCCCCATGGCGTTGGCGAGCATGGTTGCGCTGCGTCATCGCTGGCCGGAACGCTGGGGCAATGACGACGTGCAACTGGTCGTGCGGCTCGGCGCCTGCGGCTTGATGATTCTGCTCGGGCTGTCGGTGCCGCACTTCAAGCGCGCTTATTACATCCTGCCCATGGTGCCGATGTTTGCCGCTGTCGCCGCCTATGGGCTGCTCCACGTACAGAACTGGTTCGTCGGGCTGCGTCGCTGTTACACATGGCTCGTCGCGGCGCTGCCGGCGTTGTGCGTGGTTGTAGTCTTCGTGTGTCGGCATGGGTGGCAGAAGCACGGTTACTGGCCGGACGTTTCGTTGCCGTTGCTGATCGGCGTGCTGGTGATCCTGCAGGGGGCGGCATTGATCGCCTGGCGTCGCGCCGGGCGTTTGGTGTGGCTCAGCGCGATCGCACTGGCGGCGCAGTGGTTGTTGCTGGTGACCGTGGTAGAGCCGGCCAAGGACCTGCAGTTCGACACCCGGCAATTTGTCAGTCAGGTGGAAGCGCTTCGCGCACAAGAGCCTGGACCGTTGGTGTTTGTCGGCCTTGCGCGGGACACCTGGGCAGTGCGCTACATGATGAACCTGGATCACGACGAGCAACCGCTGTTCATCGGGCGTAACCAGCTCGATCAGTTGGACTCGCTGCCACGGCCGTCCTGGGTGATCGTGGCGCGCAAGGAAACCGAGCAGTTGAAGGGCACACCGGTGGAACACTTGGCGCCGATGTTCAACGGGCGACTGAACGACAATCCGCTGTTGGTGTTCTTGCTCAAGTAGGCGGCGCAAGGCGGGTATTGCGTACTGGGGTGGCGGTGAGCCACCCCGGTTCGGGATGGGTAAATCGAAGGCAACAAAAAACCCGCACTAGGCGGGTTTTTTGGGTGTTTCAGATGATCGTTGCACCACCTGAAACTTAATAGTGGTGCCCAGAGACGGAATCGAACCGCCGACACGGGGATTTTCAATCCCCTGCTCTACCGACTGAGCTATCTGGGCAACGGGGCGCATTAAACGGGTTTTTCAGGGGGTCGTCAAGCAAGTTTTCAAAAAATATTTAATTATTACCGTCGCTTACGTGCCGACCCCGGTTTTTGATCAATTATTGAGCAGGCGGCACGTAGCCTTCGGCCTTGGCGTAATCCTCGCCGGAAAAGAACTTGTCCATCTCGCCTTGCAGGTATTTGCGGTCTTCGGCGTTCATCATGTTCAGGCGTTTTTCGTTGATCAGCAGGGTCTGGTGTTTCTGCCAGTCGGCCCAGGCCTTGGCGGAGACGTGATCGAAAATGTCCTGGCCCTTGGCACCCGGGAACGGGGCGCGCTCCAGGGCGGGCAGTTCTTCGTGGTACTTGCGGCAGATGATGGTGCGGGTCATGACGAAACTCCTGCGTTCAATACGTCGGCCGCGCGCTTCAGCAGTTTTTTCACCGGGGCGGCAAGGCCCAGGCGCGGCGGGGTGGCGAGGTTATACCAGAGCCAGTCGGCCTCGGCCACGTGATGGGCGGATTCCTCGACCTGGACCAGCCAGGGTTCGATGGCCAACTGGAAGTGGCTGAAGGTGTGGATCAGCCCCGGCAGTTCCTGTTGTTTGCCCAGCTCCAGCGCGTGCTGGTGGGCGAGATGTTCGAGGTCTTGCAGGTCGTCCAGCTCCGGCAGGCTCCACAAACCGCCCCACAGGCCCGTGGACGGGCGACGGTAAAGCAGGATCGCGCCGTCGCCATTGGCCAGCATGGGCATCAGCGTGCGCTTCTGGGGGATGCTCTTGCGCGGCTTGGGGATCGGATAGCGCGTCTCCAGGCCGAGCATGTGGGCTTCGCAGCCTTTTTCCAGCGGGCATAACAGGCAACTGGGCTTGCTGCGGGTACACAGGGTGGCGCCCATGTCCATCATCGCCTGGGTGTAGGCGTTGACGCGATCATGGGGCGTGAAGCGCTCTGCGGTGGCCCAGAGCTGTTTGGCCACTTTGGGTTCGCCGGGGTAGCCCTCCTGCGCGGTAAAGCGTGCCAGCACGCGTTTGACGTTGCCATCGAGGATCGGCGCGCGCAGGCCCATGCTCAGGCTGGCGATCGCGCCGGCGGTGGACAGACCGATGCCGGGCAGTTCGGTGAGCTTTTCCACGTCGCGGGGAAACTCGCCGCCGTACTCGGCCACGACAATCTTCGCGGTCTTCTGCAGGTTGCGCGCCCGGGTGTAATAGCCGAGGCCGGTCCACAGGTGCAGCACCTCGTCTTCCGGCGCGGCGGCCAGGGCTTCGACCGTTGGCAGGGAGGCCATGAAGCGGTCGAAGTAATTGAGCACGGTGCTGACCTGGGTCTGTTGCAGCATGATCTCCGAAACCCACACCCGGTAGGGCGTGATGCCCTGTTGCCAGGGCAGGTCATGGCGACCGTGGCGGTCGTACCAGTTCAGTACCGCCTCGGAAAACTGCTCGTTTCTCATCGTTTGAACAGGCCTTTCAACGCGTCTTTCAACTGCGGGTTAACTTTGTCGAGCTTCTCTTCCAGCTTCTCGTTGAGGCGGTTGCCGGCGGCCTTGATGGCGACCTGGCCGAGGCCGTCCTTGTCCAGGCGGCACGCCTTGGCGCCCAGCTCCAGCGGGCCACGGCAGCGCAGCGGCACTTCGATGCCCTGGAAGTTGGCGCCTACCTCGCAGGCGGGGTCCGGCACTTCGCGTTGATCGCCCTCGACGATGATGCCGACGCGATAATCCATGCCCAGCACGCGCAGGTCGATGTCGCCGTTGCCGTTGACCGTAAGGCCGGGGATACGCACCTTCAGGTCGGGGTTGTTGGCCACGCCGTTGCGCAACGTCAGGTTGCCCCTGAGTTCCTGGAACGGTGTGTCCTTGGCCCGTGGTTCGCTGCTCAAGGTCTTGCGGTTGAGCAGGGCGATGCCGGTACACAGTTGCTGTTCAAGGTTGGCGTTGAGCAGCACGCCGTTGTTGATCACGAAGCTGGCGTTGCCGTTGAGGCTGTCGATCAGTGCCTTTTGGCTGTTGCCGCGGCCGCTGAGGTTGCTGTCGAGGGTGATCTGGCCCTTGACCGGCGGCGTCTGCCCCTGGGCTTGCAGGATGCGCTCGACCGGCACTTGCTTGATGTGGCTTTGCAGGGCCAGCACTGGAATGTCCTGGCGCACATCGAGGCTGCCATTGGCCTGGAAGCTGCCGTTGTAGAGGCCGCCGCTCAGGCTGTCGAGCTTGAGCTGGCCGTCGAGGCCGCTGGCCTTGAGCATGGCGTTCTGGATCGGCAGCTTGCTCAGGGTCAGTTGGCCGAAGGCCAGGTCGGCCTCCACGTCCAGCGTGCGCAGGCGGGTCAGCGGCAGCAGCTTGTCGGTGCTCCAGGCGCCTTTGGTCGGGGCGTCCGGCAGCGGTGTGGTGCCACCGGCGGCCATGGCGCCGGCTTCGCTGTTCTGCACTTCGGCCTGGCGTGCGGCGGTTGCCCCCTTGGCGGATTCGGACTTGGCCGGCAGGTAATTGTCGGCGTTGAAGGTGTCGCCCTTGAGTTGCACGCGCAGCGATTGCTTGGCGAAATCGTCCACGGCAACGCGGCCGGTGAAGGTGCTGCCGTCGAGTTTCAGGTTGAGGTCTTCCAGGGCCAGGCGGGTCGGCGTGCCTTGGAGGCGGCTGACCAGCTCGACTTTGCTCAGGCTGCCCTCGGCCATCGGTGGCAGCGGGTTGCCGACGCTGTCGAGGAACTTGGCCAGGTCGAACTGGGCGATCGACAGGGCGCCGCTGAGCTGCGGGGTCTTGTCCAGGTCATTGACCTTCAGTTCGCCGAGGGCGCGCAACTGGTTGGCCGAGAGTTTCAGGTTGGTCCACTCGGCAATGTTGGCCGCCAGGTCCACCAGCAGTTGGCCCTGGGTGGAGAAGGTCACGGTTTTGCCTTGCAGCGGTTCGCCGGTGGCTTCGCCGCTGAACCGCATGTCTTCGAGCTGATAACGCTTGAGCGCCCGCTGAATGCGCAGGTTGCCGTTGAGTTCGGTCTTGACGCGCATGACCGGCTGGTTGCTGCCGAGGAACGCGGTGAGCTTCAGCGGAATGCTCGCCCCTTCGTGGATGGCACCCGCACTCAGCTGGATGCTCTCGGCGCTGAACTGCTTGCCGGTCTGTTCATCGTTGTATTCGATGCGGGCGTTGTTGATGGTCAGGCTGTCGATGTCCAGGCGGATGGGCTGCGGCGGTTTCTCTGCCTTCACCTCGGTCACCGGTGCCGTCGCTTGCACGGGGGTTGGCGTATCGGTGGCCGCCTCGGGGGCGTTCTTGCCGATGTCTTCCCAGTTGCCGTGGCCTTGCTTGTCGCGGTTGAGGCGCAGGTTCAGGCCTTCGACGCGCACATCGCTCATCTGCACTTCGCGGCGCAGCAGCGGTAGCACGCGTACCGACAGGCCGAGCATCTGCAGGTCGGCGAACGGCTGGGTCGGGTTGGTCAGGGTCGCGACGCCGGCTTCGTGCAGTTCCAGGCCCAGCCAGGGGAACAGGCTCCAGCCGATGTCGCCATTGAGCGTCAGCTCGATGTGGGCCTTGTCGCGGGCAATCTGGCGAATCTCGTCTTTGTAGTCGTTGGGATCGAAGAGATGGGTCAGGGCAAAGCCGAGAGCCACAATGATCAGCAACAGCCCGAGAAGTACCAGACCCAGGATTTTGCCGAACGCTTTCATGGGCGAGTCCTTGTATGTCGATTTCAAAATTTAGCCGCAGAGTATAGCGCCCGATGGCCTGCGTCAGTTCACGGATCGTTACATTGTATCTGGCGCAGGGGGCGGTATTTTGGCGTCAAAAAACACAAAAAATCCGCGAAAGGTAGTGGCATTTTGGTTTTTCTGTCATCCACTGATGCTAATCTCTGCGCGTTCGTCCGCCTTCTGCGACGTAACGTCGCGCTTTAAATGGAGCTTTATTCAACAAAACGGTCACGCCCTGCGTGCAAGGCCGAAGGAGAGAGCGCCTGACGAACACATACTAATAACTGGGGGAAACACTAATGAGCACTAGCACTGCGGCGGGTATTGCTGCCGCGCAGCCTGCGTTCCTGTCCAAGGAGCGCATCATCGCCAAGCCCGGGTTCAACCGCTGGCTGGTTCCACCGGCCGCTCTGGCCATCCACCTGTGTATCGGCATGGCCTACGGCTTCTCGGTGTTCTGGTTGCCGCTGTCCAAGGCGCTGGGGATCAGCGCGCCGGTGGCCTGTGCGCCGGATATGAGCTTTATCGCTCAGGTCTTCTCGTCTCAGTGCGACTGGCCGATCTCCATGCTGGGCTGGATCTACACCCTGTTCTTCATCTTCCTGGGCTGCTCGGCGGCGATCTGGGGCGGCTGGCTGGAACATGCCGGGCCACGCAAGGCGGGCGTCGTCTCGGCGCTGTGCTGGTGTGGCGGCCTGCTGATTTCGGCGCTGGGGATTTATACCCACCAGATCTGGCTGATGTGGATCGGCTCCGGGGTCATTGGCGGTATCGGCCTGGGCCTGGGTTATATCTCGCCCGTGTCGACCCTGATCAAGTGGTTCCCGGACAAGCGCGGCATGGCCACCGGCATGGCGATCATGGGCTTCGGCGGCGGCGCGATGGTGGGGGCTCCCCTGGCGGCAGCGCTGATGGGGCACTTCGCTTCGCCGACCAGCGTCGGCGTGTGGCAGAGCTTTCTGGTGATGGCGGCGATTTACTTCGTGTTCATGATCGGTGGCGCGCTGTCCTACCGTGTTCCGCCGACCGGCTGGAAGCCTGAGGGCTGGACCGCGCCGGTGAAAAAAGCCAGCAATGCGATGATCACCCATCGTCACGTTCACGTGAACGTCGCCTGGAAAACCCCGCAATTCCGTCTGGTATGGCTGGTGCTGTGCCTGAACGTATCGGCCGGTATCGGCATCCTCGGCATGGCTTCGCCGCTGCTGCAGGAAGTGTTTGGCGGCAAATTGCTGGGTGTGGATGTGCCGTTCGGCCAACTGAATGCCGGGCAACTGGCCTCGATCGCGGCGATCGCGGCGGGCTTTACCGGGCTGTTGAGCCTGTTCAACATTGGTGGCCGGTTCTTCTGGGCGTCGTTCTCCGACTACCTGGGCCGTAAAAACACCTACTTCGTGTTCTTCGCCCTGGGCTTTGCCCTGTATGCGCTGATCCCGAACCTGGGGCACCTGGGCAACGTGGCGCTGTTCGTGGCGGCGTTCTGCATCATCCTGTCGATGTACGGCGGCGGTTTTGCGACGGTTCCGGCTTACCTGGCCGACCTGTTCGGCACCCAGATGGTCGGCGCGATCCATGGCCGCCTGCTGACCGCCTGGGCTGCGGCGGGCGTGCTGGGCCCGGTGTTGGTGAACTACCTGCGTGAATATCAGTTGAGCATCGGCGTCGAACGCGCCGCCGCCTACGACATCACCTTGTACATCCTCGCTGGCCTGCTGGTGCTGGGTTTCATCTGCAACCTGCTGGTGCGCCCGGTGGCCGACAAGTACTTCATGAGCGACGCCGAACTGGCCGCCGAACAGGCGCTGGGCCATGACAAGGGGGCCGATTCGAGCACCGTGCTGGAGTGGAAAGCCTCCGCCGGCAGCAAGCCGCTGGCTGTCGCGGCCTGGTTGGTGGTGGGTATTCCGTTGGCGTGGGGTGTGTGGGTGACCCTGCAAAAGACGGCGGTACTGTTCCACTAAGTTGACTGCAGGCGGGCGCACCATCCTGGAGCGCCCGCTTGTATGCACATGTCTAGCGTCGACCTTCCTCGCTTCAACTCGTCAGTCTTATCCCCTTCGATGTTTCTGTTTAGCGCCCGCGCCCCTATAATGGCTGCCTTTTTCGCCCAATGATTTTGCGGAGCTGGTGATGGCCGAACGTAAGGCGTCCGTCGAGCGCGACACTCTGGAAACCCAGATCAAAGCCTCGATCAACCTGGATGGCACCGGAAAGGCCCGATTTGATATCGGTGTACCTTTTCTTGAGCACATGCTGGACCAGATCGCCCGTCATGGGCTGATCGACCTGGATATCGTCAGCAAGGGCGACCTGCATATCGACGACCACCACACGGTGGAGGATGTCGGTATCACCCTCGGCCAGGCTTTCGCCAAGGCCATCGGCGACAAAAAAGGCATCCGTCGCTACGGCCACGCCTATGTCCCGCTGGATGAAGCACTGTCGCGTGTGGTCATCGACTTCTCCGGCCGCCCCGGCCTGCAGATGCACGTGCCCTACACCCGCGCCACCGTGGGCGGCTTCGACGTCGACCTGTTCCAGGAATTCTTCCAGGGTTTCGTCAACCACGCCCTCGTCAGCCTGCACATCGACAACCTGCGCGGCACCAACACCCACCACCAGATCGAAACCGTGTTCAAGGCATTCGGTCGCGCGCTGCGCATGGCGGTGGAGCTGGATGAGCGCATGGCCGGGCAAATGCCATCGACCAAGGGCGTCCTGTAATGCAGACGGTCGCGGTTATCGATTACGGCATGGGCAACCTGCACTCGGTGGCCAAGGCCCTCGAGCACGTAGGGGCCGGCAAGGTGCTGATCACCAGCGATGCCACGGTGATTCGCGAGGCTGACCGCGTGGTGTTCCCAGGCGTTGGCGCGATTCGCGATTGCATGGCCGAAATCCGTCGCCTGGGCTTTGACAGCCTGGTGCGCGAGGTCAGCCAGGACCGGCCGTTCCTCGGCATTTGCGTGGGCATGCAAGCCTTGCTCGAGCGCAGTGAAGAGAACGACGGCGTCGACTGCATCGGCCTGTTTCCAGGCGAAGTGAAGTTCTTCGGCAAGGACCTGCATGAAGACGGCGAGCACCTGAAAGTCCCGCACATGGGCTGGAACGAAGTGCGGCGCACCGTGGATCACCCGCTGTGGCATGAGATCCCGGACATGGCGCGCTTTTACTTCGTCCACAGCTACTACATCGCCGCCGGTAACCCGCGCCAGGTGGTGGGTGGCGGGCACTACGGCGTCGACTTCGCCGCCGCGCTGGCCGAAGGTTCGCGTTTTGCGGTGCAGTTCCACCCGGAGAAGAGCCATACCCATGGCCTGCAATTGCTGCAGAACTTCGCTGCGTGGGACGGTCGCTGGTAGATGGCCAAGAAACCGAAGCTGCCGATCCTGAACCTCACGCCCGAACAGGAACGTGAGGCTACCAACAAGATCAAGCGCTTCATGGAGGACCGTTTCGAGCTCAAGCTGGGCTCGTTCGAGGTTGCCGAGATCCTTGAGTTGTTCACCATTGAAGTTGCGCCGCACTATTACAACAGGGCGATTTTCGATACGCAGACGCTCCTTAGGGAACGGTTCGAAAGCATCGAAAGCGACCTGTGGTCGCTTGAGAAACCCTGATTTCCCAAGCATTGCTGAATATCGAATAAGGTTTGCCAGATGCTGATTATCCCCGCTATCGATCTCAAGGACGGCGCTTGCGTGCGTCTGCGCCAGGGCCGCATGGAAGATTCCACGGTGTTTTCCGACGACCCGGTGAGCATGGCTGCCAAATGGGTGGACGGTGGTTGCCGTCGCCTGCATCTGGTGGACCTGAACGGCGCCTTCGAAGGCCAGCCGGTCAATGGCGAAGTGGTGACTGCGATCGCTAAGCGCTACCCGAACCTGCCGATCCAGATCGGCGGCGGTATCCGCTCCCTGGAAACCATCGAACACTACGTCAAGGCCGGCGTAAGCTACGTGATCATCGGCACCAAGGCCGTGAAAGACCCGGCCTTCGTCGCCGAAGCCTGCCGCGCGTTCCCGGGCAAGGTGATCGTCGGCCTGGACGCCAAGGACGGTTTCGTCGCCACCGACGGCTGGGCTGAAATCAGCACGGTGCAGGTGATCGACCTGGCCAAGCAGTTCGAAGCCGACGGCGTGTCCGCCATCGTTTACACCGACATCGCCAAAGACGGCATGATGCAGGGCTGCAACGTACCGTTCACCGCTGCGCTGGCGGCGGCGACCAGGATCCCGGTGATCGCGTCCGGTGGCATCCACAACCTGGGTGACATCAAGTCGCTGCTGGATGCCCGGGCCCCTGGAATCATCGGCGCGATCACCGGCCGCGCAATCTACGAAGGCACCCTGGACGTCGCCGAAGCCCAGGCTTACTGCGATGCCTACAACGGCTGAGGACTGACCATGGCGCTGGCCAAACGCATCATCCCTTGCCTGGACGTCGACAACGGTCGCGTGGTCAAGGGCGTCAAGTTCGAGAACATCCGTGACGCCGGCGACCCGGTGGAAATCGCCCGTCGCTACGATGAGCAAGGTGCCGACGAGATTACCTTTCTCGACATCACCGCCAGCGTCGACGGCCGCGACACCACGCTGCATACCGTCGAGCGCATGGCCAGCCAGGTGTTCATCCCGCTGACCGTGGGCGGTGGCGTTCGCACCGTGCAAGACATCCGCAACCTGCTCAATGCCGGCGCGGACAAAGTCTCGATCAACACCGCCGCAGTGTTCAACCCGGAGTTCGTCGGCGAAGCCGCACAGCACTTCGGCTCGCAGTGCATCGTGGTGGCCATCGACGCCAAGAAAGTCTCCGGCCCCGGCGAACCGCCGCGCTGGGAGATCTTCACCCACGGCGGGCGCAAGCCGACCGGCCTGGACGCGGTGGAGTGGGCGATGAAGATGGAAGGCCTGGGCGCCGGTGAAATCCTGCTGACCAGCATGGACCAGGATGGCATGAAAAACGGCTTCGACCTCGGCGTGACCCGTGCCATCAGCGATGCGCTGGGCATTCCGGTGATCGCGTCCGGCGGCGTCGGCAACCTGCAGCACCTGGCCGACGGCGTGATCGAAGGCCACGCCAGCGCCGTGTTGGCGGCGAGTATTTTCCACTTCGGCGAATACACCGTCCCCGAGGCCAAGGCGTACATGGCCGCGCGCGGTATCGTGGTGCGCTAAACGCTGCTGGACACCATGGCAAGTGCGCGGCACTCTCTGCGCTTGCCATGGATTCCGGTAACTTTCATGCTCAAAGACCTGTTGCTCGCGCTCGCCAGTACCTCCGTGCTCATGATCGGAGTGGCCCAAGCCGAAGAATCGTCTGACGCCTCCCTGGTGTTGCTGACGGAAAACTTCCCGCCCTACAACATGGCGAAAAACGGCAAGAACTTCGCCAAGGACGAGAATGTCGAAGGCATCGCCGTGGACATCATGCGCGAAACCTTCAAGCGTGCTGGCATTTCCTACAGCCTCACTCTGCGTTTTCCTTGGGAGCGGATCTACAAACTCGCCCTGGAAAACCCCGGCTACGGTGTGTTCGTGATGGCCCGCCTGCCGGAGCGCGAAGCGCTGTTCAAATGGGTCGGCCCTATCGGCCCGGATGACTGGGTGATGCTGGCCAAGGCCGACAGCAAAATCCAGCTCGACGAGCTGGCGCAGGCGCGGCGCTACAAGATTGGCGCGTACAAGGGCGACGCGATTGCCGAGACCCTGGAGAAGCAGGGCCTCAAGCCAGTGCTGGTGCTGCGTGACCAGGACAACGCGCAAAAGCTGCTGGATGACCAGATCGACCTGTGGGCCACCGGCGACCCGGCCGGCCGCTACCTGGCGCGCCAGGTCGGTGTGACCGGGCTCAAGACCATCCTTCGCTTCAACAGTGCCCAGTTGTACCTGGCGCTGAACAAGGATGTGCCGGACGAAACGGTGGCCAAGCTGCAGGCAGCGTTGGATCAGTTGCGCGAGGAAGGCCTGCTCGACCAGATGATGGCGCGCTATTTGTAGCGATAGGCGCCGTTCTTGCCGTGCCCTGCCATCGCCTGATTGCTGCGCACGCTGATCATCAGTTTGATATCAATCCAGTCCACGCCCTGGGCCTTGAGCTTGGGCAGCTCGCGTTCGAGCACCGCCAGGGTTTGTGGATACGGATGGCCGATCATCACGACTGAGCCCTGTTTATGGGCCAGTTTGATGGCGCTCTGCAATTGCGTGGTGATCGCGGCTTCGGTGCGTTCGTCGTCGAGGAACACATCCCGCGAGACGCTGGCCAGGCCGATCTTCTGCGCTTCGGCGGCGCCGACGGTCTGCGCGCTGGTGCGGCTGTCGACAAAGAACTTGTGGCGCCGTTGCAACTCGCCCATCAGCCAGGCCATCGCTTCGGGCTGGGCAGTCATGCGGCTGCCCATGTGGTTGTTGATGCCGGCGGTGTAGGGCACGGCCTTGAACGCAGCGTCCAGGCGCTTGCCGAGCTCTTCGATAGGCAACTCGGGGTGCCAGGCGAACGGGCCGGTGGCCGGGTCCATGGGCATGTGCAGGATCACGATCTTGCCGGCCTTGTGCGCTTCGCGGGCGAATTCGGCGGCGTGGGGCGTGTCGGGCATGATCGCCGTGGTCACCGGGCCGGGCAGGGCCAGCACACGGCGATCCCGGGGCAGGTTTTGCCCCAGGTCGTCGATGATCAGGGTCAGGTAGGCTTTGTGCGGTTCGCTGGCCGGGGTCGCGTGGGCGACCCCGGCCAGGCTGCACAGTGCAGCGATGATCAGGGCAACGCGCATATCAACGGCTGCGCGTGATGCTCAAGCCCTTGAGCAGGCTCAACGCCTGGGCCAGTTGGTAGTCATCGTCCTGCGGCATCGGCTTGGCCTTGGCACTGCTGCCGGTCGGCTGGTCGGCGCCGCCGTTGCCATTGCCGAGGTGGCCTTGCAGGTCGGCTTCCTTGTAGTACTCGCTGTCGACCTCGTTGGTGATCTTGGCCTTGCGCACTTCGATGTCCGGCACGATGCCCTGGGCCTGGATCGAGCGGCCGTTCGGCGTGTAGTACAGCGCGGTGGTGATTTTCAGGGCGCGCTCGTTGTTCAGCGGCAACACGGTTTGCACCGAGCCTTTGCCGAAACTGGTGGTGCCCATCAGCACACCGCGCTTCTGGTCTTGCAGGGCGCCGGCGACGATCTCCGAGGCCGAGGCGCTGCCGCCGTTGATCAGCACGGCCAGCGGCACGTTTTCGCTGAGGTCGTTGCCGGTGGCCGAGAAGCGCAGTTCGGAGTTGGCGATACGGCCCTTGGTGTAGACGATCAGGCCTTTGGTGATGAAGTGGTCGACCACTTCCACCGCCGACTGCAGCACGCCACCGGGGTTGTTGCGCAGGTCGAGCACGATGCCGTTGAGCTTCTTGCCGTTGTCTTTGCGCAGCTTGGCCAGGGCCTTGGCCACTTCGTCGCCGGTCTTGACCTGGAACTGGGTGATGCGGATGTAGCCGTAGCCCGACTCCAGCAACTGGCTCTTCACGCTCTTGACCGTGATGGTCGCGCGGGCCAGGGTCACGTCGAACGGCGCGCCGCCGTCGCGCACCAGGGTCAGGGTGATTTTCTGGCCGATCTTGCCGCGCATCTTGTCGACGGCTTCAGTCATGGTCTGGCCACGGGTCGGCTGGCCGTTGATCTTGACGATCAGGTCGCCAGCCTGGATGCCGGCCTTGGACGCCGGGGTGTCGTCGATCGGCGAGACCACTTTGATCTGGCCGTCTTCGGCGCCGACTTCAATGCCCAGGCCACCGAACTCACCGCTGGTGCTTTCCTGCAGCTCGGCGAAATCTTCCGGGCCGAGGTAGGCGGAGTGCGGGTCGAGGTTGCTGAGCATGCCCTTGATGGCATTTTCCAGCAGGGTCTTGTCGTCCACGGGTTCGACATAGGCTGCCTTGATCCGGTCCATGACCTCGGCAAAGGTGCGCAACTCGTCCAGCGGCAACGGCGCCTTGGTGGTCGCGGCCATGCCGGCGGGTGCAGCCGGTGCGGCCTGGTCGGCGAAAGCCAGAGGCGCGCCGATCACCAGGGCGATCGTCAGGGCCAGCGAAGTGAGGCGGGACAAATGCAGCATGTCGAACGAACTCCTAATGTAGATGCGACCCTATCCTTGGGTGCGGCACCATTGTGCAGGATCGCTCGGGCGGCCCTGCTGACGAATAGCGAAGTACAGCGCCGGGGTGTCCTGGCCGCCACTGTTACCGACAGTGGAGATGGATTCCCCGGCTTTTACCACATCACCTGCCGACTTGAGTAAAGTCTGATTGTGGCCATAAAGACTCAAATAGCCATTACCGTGGTCGAGAATCACCAATAAACCGGCGCCCCGCAGCCAATCGGCAAACACCACGCGACCGCCGTGGACGGCGTGGACCTGGCTGCCGGCGGCCGCGCTGATCATCACCCCGTCCCACTTGGCGCGGGTGTCATCGCCGCGGGTTTCCCCAAAGCGTGCCAGCAGTCGACCATCAACCGGCCACGGAAGTTTGCCGCGCGCGGAAGCAAAAGGCCCGCCGAAGGATTCGCCCGCGCTGGAAACCAGCGGCCCGGGCGCTGCGTGCGCCGGTTTGCGCGGTGCCGGGGCGTCGCTCGTGGCTGCCAGTTCGGCCTCACGCTGGCGCTTTTTTTCCGCTTCCTGCTGGGCGATCAGCGCTTTCTGTCGCGCTTCTTCGGCCTCGCGTGCCTGGCGAGCCAGGGTTTCTTCGATGGTTTTCAACACTTTGCCGAGGTCGGCCTGGTCCTGCTCGCGGGCTTGCAGCTTGGCGTCGCGGGCCTTTACGTCGTCATTGAGCTTGGCCAGGGCCAACTGGCGTTCCTTGCGCACCTTGTCGAGCTGGTCGCGCTGGCTGTCGAGGCTGCTTTTCTGGTCGAGCAGTTGCGATTGCTGGTCGGCGATTTCCTGTTCGACGTTGGCCAGTTGGCGCAGGGTCTCGTTGAAGCCCTTCAGTTGGGCAAGGCGTGCCTTGCTCAGGTAATCGTAGTAGGTCAGGGTGCGTGCGAATTTTTCCGGGTTCTGCTGGTTGAGCAGCAGCTTGAGGTACTCCTGGCGGCCACTCTGGTAGGCGGCGCGGGCCTGGATCGCGATCAGGCGTTGCTGTTCAACGCGGGCGCTCTGGAGTTTTTTTTTCTCAGCGTCGAGTCGCTCCAGTTCCGACTCGCTCTTCTTTAATTCTTTTTGTAGCTCCTGGACCTGCTTCTCCAGCTTGCCCATCTCGGTTTCTGTGCCGCGCAGGTCTTTCTGCACCCCGGATTTCTCTTCCTGGAGCTTGCCGAGCAGTTTTTTCAGCTCGGTGATGTCCTGACGCGTAGCGTCCAACTGTTGTTGGGTTTGCGCGCGCTCATCGGCAAATGCCGGTTGGAGCAGGCAGACGAGAGCGAGGGTAATCAAGGCGCGAAGCATAGAGGCGGGCGACACCAGGGAAAGGGACGGCCTAGTATGCCCGGCAAGCGCTGCAAAAAAAACGCCCAATTCGGGCTTCTGGGCAAGATAGGTGCCGAGCGGCAGTGGTATGGCGAAAAGACATCTACCCAACACAGAGAGCCTAGTGTGGGAGGGGGCTTGCCCCCGATTGCGGTGTGTCAGCTGAATAGGTGTTGGCTGATCCACTGCTATCGGGGGCAAGCCCCCTCCCACATTGGTTCTGCGGTGTGGTTTAGATCAGACCAGAATCGAGGTGCCGGTCATCTCTTTGGGCTTCTCCAACCCCATCAACATCAGCATGGTCGGCGCCACATCGGCCAGCACGCCGCCTTTGCGCACTTTCAGGTCGCGCTTGCCGACGTAGATGAACGGCACCGGCTCGGTGGTGTGGGCGGTGTGGGCTTGCCCGGTGGACTCGTCGGACATTTGCTCGCAGTTGCCATGGTCGGCGGTGATCAGCGCTTCGCCGCCGACTTTTTCCAGGGCGTCGACGATGCGGCCTACGCACAGGTCCAGGCATTCCACGGCCTTGATCGCGGCGGCCAGGTTGCCGCTGTGGCCGACCATGTCGCCGTTGGCGTAGTTGACCACGATCACGTCATAGCGCTGGTTATCGATGGCGTCGACGATCTTGTCGGTGACTTGCGGTGCGCTCATTTCCGGTTGCAGGTCGTAGGTCGCGACTTTCGGCGACGGGATCAGGATGCGCTCTTCGCCCGGGAACGGTTCTTCGCGGCCGCCGGAGAAGAAGAAGGTCACGTGGGCGTACTTCTCGGTTTCGGCGATGCGCAGTTGGGTCTTGCCGTTTTTCGCCAGGTAGTCGCCCAGCACGTTTTCCAGGCTGCCGGGGGCAAAAGCCGACGGGGCCGGGATGTTGGCGGCGTATTGGGTGAGCATCACGAACTCGATTTTCGGCTGGCGCGCGCGTTCGAAGTCCTTGAAACCCGGGTCGACGAACACATGGCTCAGCTCGCGGGCACGGTCGGCGCGGAAGTTCATGAACACCACGGCGTCGCCGTCTTCCACTTTCACCGGCTCGCCGATGGTGGTGGCCTTGACGAACTCATCGCTCTCGCCACGCGCGTAGGCGGCTTCCAGGCCTTCCTGGGCGGTGGCGGCGTTGAATTCGGCCTGGCCGTCGACGATCAGGTTGTAGGCCTGGGACACGCGGTCCCAGCGGTTGTCGCGGTCCATCGCGAAATAGCGACCGACCAGGCTGGCGATGCGGCCCTTGCCGAGGGCGGCGAAGGTGGCGTCCAGCAGTTCGATCGACGATTGCGCGCTTTTCGGCGGCGTGTCGCGGCCGTCGAGGAAGGCGTGCAGGTAGATCTTGTCGGCGCCGCGCTTGAAGGCCAGTTCGGCCATGGCCACGAGGTGGTCCTGGTGGCTGTGTACGCCGCCATCGGACAGCAGGCCCATGAAGTGCACGGCCTTGCCGGCAGCGACGGCTTTATCGACGGCTGCGCAGATGGTCGGGTTCTCGAAGAACTCGCCGTCGCGGATCGCTTTGGTCACGCGGGTGAAGTCCTGATAGACCACTCGTCCGGCGCCGAGGTTCATGTGGCCGACTTCCGAGTTGCCCATTTGGCCGTCCGGCAGGCCCACATCCATGCCCGAACCGGAGATCAGCCCGTTGGGCAAAGTGGCGGTCAGACGGTCCAGCACCGGCTTGTTGGCCGAGTACACGGCGTTGTCGTGGTGGCTTTCACTGTGTCCGAAGCCATCGAGAATTATCAGGACCAAAGGTTTAGGCGTCGTAGTCATAGATCCTCTCGCGGCGGTAATTGATGAAGGGGATTGAAAAGGGAGTGGCAGTTTAAAGCGAAGTTCCGACCACGTCACCGCTTTACGGGGGTTGGCCCCCCCTGACGGCTGTGTATACTTACCGCCATTTTAACGCCCTGGAACCTCCTTGATGGTTGATCACCTGATTGCATTTGCCACTGCCCACTACCTGCTCGCGGGTGCCTTCGTCATCCTGCTGGCGCTGCTGATCGCTCATGAAATGAGCCGCGGTGGCCGCAGCCTGAGCACGTCGGAGCTGACCGCGCTGGTCAACAAGGATGAGGCCGTTGTCGTGGATATCCGTCCGGCCAAGGATTTTGCCGCCGGTCATATCGTTGGCGCCCTGAACATTCCCCAGGACAAGCTGATCGCGCGCCTGGCCGAGCTGGAAAAGCACAAGGCCAAGACCATTATCCTGGTCGACGCCCAAGGCCAGCATTCCGGCACCCATGCCCGCGAAATGCTCAAGACCGGCTTTACCGCCGCCAAACTGTCTGGTGGTATCAGCAGCTGGCGCGCCGACAACCTGCCGCTGGTGAAGTGATATGAGCCAGGTTGTCGTGTATTCCAGCGATTGGTGCCCTTACTGCATGCGGGCCAAGGCCTTGCTGGAGAAGAAGGGTGTTGCCTTCGAAGAGATCAAGGTCGACGGCAAACCCCAGGTGCGCGCCGAAATGGCCCAGAAGGCGGGACGCACGTCCGTGCCGCAGATCTGGATCGGCGCCAAGCACGTCGGTGGATGCGATGACCTGTTTGCCCTTGAGCGCGCCGGCAAGCTGGACGCGCTGCTTCACGTCTGACTCCTAAACCCTAAAAGACCCAAGATCAAGAAGGATCTGCGATGACTGACCAACAGAACACCGAAGCAGCAGAAGCCCAAGGCCCACAGTTTTCGCTGCAGCGCATCTATGTGCGTGACCTGTCGTTCGAAGCGCCGAAAAGCCCGGCCATCTTCCGTCAGGAGTGGACCCCAAGCGTCGGGCTGGACCTGAACACCCGTCAAAAAGCCCTGGAAGGTGACTTCCACGAAGTCGTGCTGACCCTCTCGGTCACCGTCAAGAACGGCGAAGAAGTGGCCTTCATCGCTGAAGTGCAACAGGCCGGTATCTTCCTGATCCAGGGCCTGGACGAAGCGTCCATGAGCCACACCCTGGGCGCGTTCTGCCCGAACATCCTGTTCCCGTATGCCCGCGAGACCCTGGACAGCCTGGTCACCCGTGGCTCGTTCCCGGCGCTGATGCTGGCTCCGGTGAACTTCGATGCCCTGTACGCGCAAGAGCTGCAGCGCATGCAACAGGAAGGTTCGTCGACGGTTCAATAAGTCGATGCGCTAAAAATGTGGGAGGGGGCTTGCCCCCGATAGCAGTGAGTCAGCCAACACCTATTCAGCTGACACACCGCAATCGGGGGCAAGCCCCCTCCCACATTTGTTATGTGTGTTATTTGAAGCCGAGTTGGCGCCAGCCTTCGTAGACGGCGACGGCGACGGTGTTCGATAAGTTCAGGCTGCGGCAACCTTCGCGCATCGGCAAACGCAGGCGATGGCCGTCGGGCAGGGCGTCGAGCACCTCGGCCGGCAGGCCACGGCTTTCCGGGCCGAACAGGAAGGCGTCGCCGTCGGCGAAGCTGGCGTCATGGAACGGCCGCGAGCCCTTGGTGGTGAACGCGAACAACCGAGGGTGGCCGAGGCTTTCCAGGCAGCTGGCGAGGTCGGCGTGGCGTTGCAGGGTGGCATACTCGTGGTAGTCCAGCCCGGCGCGGCGCAGGCGCTTGTCGTCCATGTCGAAGCCCAGCGGCTCGATCAAATGCAGGTGGCAGCCACTGTTGGCGCACAGCCTGATAACGTTGCCGGTATTCGGCGGAATTTCTGGTTGAAAAAGGATGACGTGAAACATGCACGGCTCCGAAGGCAAAGATGCGCTGCATTCTACCCTCGAAGAAGACCCCAGGCCGAAGCTATTGCCAAGGGTTTTGGGCTCTTTGGCGATTGTCGGCCTGATGGTGGGCCTGATGATCGGGCGCCTGACCGCCCCGGACCCGGTCGAATTGCTGCAGGTGACGCCGGCGGCCAACGGTGTGGTGGTGTGGTTCAACAGCGAACCCAAGCTGCATGGCGAGCATATCGACGGCACCGTGGCGCTGTTGTTCGACGCGCAGGGCAAGGCCGCCAGCGGGCAGCTCAAGGTCAATGACAAGGATGTGAACTGGCGCGTGCGCAAGACCGATGGCGGCCTGTTGCTCAACCTGGTGGCGGCGCGGCCGTTGCGTGGGGAATGGTCGGGAGAGGAAGCTGAAGGCCGCTGGCGGCTGGAGATCCATCTCCAAGAGCAATAAAAGAGGGAGTTCCCGGCCTGCCTGTACCAGGGCTCCCAAAACGGGATGAAGCCATCCGGCTTCGTGTTAAAGAGGGAATCCCCGGCCTGCCTGTACCGAGGTTCCCGAAAGCGGTGTGGAGCGCGACGCGGTTCGCATCAAGCACCCCGGGTGTAAAGAGGGGATTCTCGGCCTGCCTGTACCAAGGTCCCCGAAACTGGGTTGTATCAGGGTTATTGCAGGGCGCGTGCCACACTGGCCAAGTTGCTCGAAAAAAACGCTCCAGACAGCGAAAAGCCCCGGAATACGGGGCTTTGGCGTTTTCGGTTGTCTGATTTCAGGCGGCGGTGCGAAGGTTTGAGGTGTTGGCGCCGTGCCCGATGCCGGTTCATGGTGCATTGAAGCGGTGCATGGTCGCCAAACCTTGTGCAGATCCAAATGTGGGAGGGGGCTTGCCCCCGATTGCGGTGGATCAGTCATGTAGATGTCGACTGACATGCCGCTATCGGGGGCAAGCCCCCTCCCACATTGGATCTTCAGTGGGGCTGAGATTCAGCCCTCGTCCCCGTCGTCATCATCCGCGCCATCGACCTTCATCCCCAGTTCCTTGATCTTGCGCGTCAGGGTATTGCGGCCCCAACCCAGCAGCACGGCGGCATCGCGACGGCGGCCGGCGGTGTGCTTGAGGGCGGTTTCGATCATGATCCGTTCGAAGGCCGGCACGGCGCTGTCCAGCAGGTTCGACTGGCCGCGTGCCAGGGCCTGGTCGGCCCATTGACGCAGCGCCTGTTCCCAGTTGGTCACGGGGGCCGAATCCTGCGGCAGGCTGAGCAGCTCCGGCGGCAGGTCGCTGATATGCACTTCGCGCCCGGACGCCATGACCGTGATCCAGCGGCAGGTGTTCTCCAGTTGGCGCACGTTGCCGGGCCACGGCAGGTTCTTCAGGTATTCCTCGGTCTCGCTTTTCAGCAGCTTCGGCTCGACGGCCAGCTCCTGGGCGGCGCGGCTGAGGAAGTGGCGCGCGAGGGTCGGGATGTCTTCGCGACGGTCCGACATGCGCGGGATGTGGATGCGGATCACGTTGAGGCGGTGAAACAAGTCCTCACGGAACTTGCCCGCATGCACCAGGGTTTCCAGGTTCTGGTGAGTCGCGGCGATGATACGCACGTCAACCTTGACCGGCGTATGCCCGCCCACACGGTAGAACTCGCCGTCCGCCAGCACGCGCAGCAAGCGGGTCTGGGTATCGGCCGGCATGTCGCCGATTTCATCGAGGAACAGCGTGCCGCCGTCCGCCTGTTCAAACCGCCCGCGCCGCAGGTTGGCCGCGCCGGTGAAGGCGCCTTTCTCGTGGCCGAACAGCTCGGACTCCATCAAGTCCTTCGGAATCGCCGCCATGTTCAGCGCGATGAACGGCGACGCCGCGCGCGGGCTGTGGCGGTGCAGGGCGTGGGCCACCAGTTCTTTACCGGTGCCCGACTCGCCGTTGATCAGCACGGTGATGTTGGAGTGGCTCAAGCGCCCGATGGCGCGAAACACTTCCTGCATCGCCGGCGCTTCACCGATGATTTCCGGGGTGCGGGTCAGGGCAGGCGGGGCTTCCTGGTTCTGCTGTTCCTGGGCGTGCTGGTTGGCGCGCTTGACCAGCGCCACCGCTTCGTCCACGTCGAACGGCTTGGGCAGGTACTCAAAGGCACCACCCTGATAGGACGCGACAGCGCTGTCCAGGTCCGAATGCGCGGTCATGATGATCACCGGCAGGCGCGGGTGCTGCTCGCGAATCCGCGCCAGCAGGTCCAGGCCGCTGGCACCGGGCATGCGGATGTCGGAGATGATCACGTCGGGCTGCTGGCGCGCCAGGCGGCTCATCACCCCGTCAGCGCTGTCGAAGCTCTGGGTGGTCATGCCTTCCTGTTGCAGGGCTTTCTCGAGGACCCAGCGGATAGAACGGTCGTCATCGACGATCCAGACAGTTTCACTACGGCTCATGTCGATGGGGCTCCTTGTTCCAGAGGCAGAAAGATCGAGAACGTGGTGTGGCCAGGATGGCTCTCACATTCGATCAGACCCTGGTGCTGGCTGATGATGTTCTGGGTAATGGCCAGGCCCAGCCCGGTACCGTCCGGGCGGCCGCTGACCATGGGGAAGAAAATGGTTTCCTGCAGTTCTGCTGGAATGCCCGGGCCGTTGTCGGTGATTTCGACTTTGGTCACCAGACGATGGCGCACGTGGCCGATGGTGAACTGGCGCAAGGCGCGGGTGCGCAGGCTGATGCGGCCCAGGCGCAGCTCGTTCTGGCTGCTGATGGCCTGCATGGCGTTGCGCACGATGTTGAGCACCGCCTGGATCATCTGCTCGCGGTCGATCAACACGTCGGGAATGCTTGGGTCATAGTCGCGCACCAAGGTAATGCAGCCTTGGCTTTCGGCCTCGACCAACTGGCAGACACGCTCCAGCACCTCATGCACGTTGGTCATCGCCAGCGACGGCAGCTTGTTGGAGCCGAGCATGCGGTCCACCAGATTACGCAGGCGGTCGGCCTCTTCGATGATGACGTTGGTGTAGTCCTTGAGGTGCTCGTCCGGCAGCTCACGAGCCAGCAACTGCGCCGCGCCGCGAATCCCGCCCAACGGGTTCTTGATCTCGTGGGCCAGGCCGCGCACCAGCATCTTGCTGGTTTCCTGCTTGGACAACTGCGCTTCTTCCTTGGTGATGCGCAGCAGGCGGTCACGCGGGTGGACTTCGAGCAGCAGCAGGGTGCTGCCGTTGCTCAGGATCGGGGTCACGGCGTAGTCGACGGTCAGGGTCTGGCCGGTCAGGGCGGTGAGCATCGCTTCGCGCTTGGTGAACGGATGTGCCTGCTCCACTGCCTGGCGCAACGAGCTCAAGGCTTCGGCCGACTCGGTGAACAACTCGCTGATGAACTGCCCATGGCTGCGCTGCCCGCTGATGGCCAGGAGCATCTCCGCCGCCGGGTTCATGTACTCAAGGCGCAGGTCGTCATTGAGCAGGATGGTCGCGGTGGTCAGGTTGTCGAGTAACAAACGGTGCAGTGCATCGCTGATGGTCATCAGGACCTCTTTTGGAGCAAGGCGCGGGCTTGAGGCACACGCTGATACAAGGAAAATGCAAAAACCAAACCAAGGCTCCGAAAAGAAGCGTTTAAGCCCTGAAATAAGGGTTTAAGGCTCGAAACTGTGGCGTTCTGCCAGCTTCATCGGGAAGTTTCGAACCAAAATGGGCTGGGTCGGTGGGAAGGGTGCAAGCTGTCGCACCAATATAGTGCGATTTTGTGACGATTGTTCAGGAAGCGCGAATTCACACAAATCAAATGTGGGAGGGGGATTGCCTCCTCCCACATTTTTGGATCGGGTTTACCGTTTTAGTTTTTGTAGATACACAGCTCGGCGGTCGCGCGGATCATCGCCAACTGCTGCATCGGCTCATTGAGCGGCTCATGCACGGCTTCGGCCAGCCATTGCGGGCACTGTGGGTCGGTGCGCTGCGGGCTGAAGTCGGCCAATTGCTGCAGCAGGCGTTTTTGCAGTTGGTCCAGTTGCGGGCGAATCTGCTTGACCAGGTCCGGGCGCGGATCGTCGGGGGCCTTGCCCTGGAACTGCCAGTCGGAAAGATGGGCGTACTGCACCAGTTTGTTCGCTTCGATCTGTGCCGAGAAGAACTGCCCGGCGGCGGCAGGGTCCAGCTTGTAGCTCGGGGCCTGGGCGACGACGCTGGCGATCACCTCTTGCTCGCGCTTCTTGTCTTCTACGGGCTTGTGGCTGTCCCACTTGCTCAGGGCGACCTGGTCGGCGATCGCCAGGCGCTCGGCGATGCTGTTGAGTAAAGGTTCGAGGCTGGGCGGCGCAGCGCTCGCACTGGCACTGACGAATAACAGAGCGAACACAAGTCGACGTTTCAATGCTGATCTCCTTGTGGGAGGGGGCAAGCTCCCTCCCACCTTTTTGATTGGGTTTGCAGGTGCGGAGCTGTGTAATCCCCGGGCAAAAAAAGACCTCCCGAAGGAGGTCTTTTTCGATCACGCCACGTTAAGCGACGCTACCGGATCAGCAGCTGTAGTACAGCTCGTATTCCAGTGGGTGTACGAAGGTGCGGACTTTGATTTCTTCTTCGCTTTTCAGCTCGATGTAGGCATCGATGAAGTCGTCGCTGAATACGCCGCCTTTGGTCAGGAACGCACGGCCCTTGTCCAGCTCTTCCAGGGCTTCTTTCAGGCTGCCGCACACTTGTGGGATCTCTTTGGCCTCTTCAGGCGGCAGGTCGTACAAGTTTTTGTCGGCGGCGTCGCCTGGGTGGATCTTGTTCTGGATGCCGTCCAGGCCAGCCATCAGCAGTGCAGCGAAGCCCAGGTACGGGTTGGCTGCCGGGTCCGGGAAGCGGGCTTCGATACGGCGAGCGCGCGGGCTGGACACGTAAGGAATACGGATCGATGCGGAGCGGTTACGAGCCGAGTAGGCCAGCATTACCGGTGCTTCGAAACCTGGGACCAGACGCTTGTAGGAGTTGGTCGACGGGTTGGTGAAGCCGTTCAGGGCTTTACCGTGCTTGATGATACCGCCGATGAAGTACAGGGCGGTGTCGGACAGGCCGGCATAACCTTCGCCAGCGAAGGTGTTCTTGCCATCTTTAGCGATGGACAGGTGAACGTGCATACCCGAACCGTTATCGCCGTACAGAGGCTTAGGCATGAAGGTTGCGGTACGGCCGTAGGCATCAGCCACGTTGTGTACGCAGTACTTCAGGGTCTGGACTTCGTCAGCCTTGGCAACCAGGGTGTTGAACTTCACACCGATTTCGTTCTGGCCGGCAGTCGCCACTTCGTGGTGGTGTACTTCGATGACCAGGCCCATTTCTTCCATGGCGTTGCACATGGAGGTACGGATTTCGTGGTCGTGGTCGAATGGCGGAACTGGGAAGTAGCCACCTTTGATACCTGGACGGTGGCCTTTGTTGCCGCCTTCTACGTCCTGGTCGGACATCCACGAACCTTGTTCGGAGAAAATCTTGAACATGGAACCGGAGATGTCGGACTTGAACTTGACCGAATCAAAGATGAAGAATTCTGGCTCTGGGCCTACGAATACGGTGTCGCCGATACCGGTCGACTTCAGGTATTCCTCGGCACGCTTGGCGATCGCACGTGGGTCGCGGTCGTAGCCTTGCATGGTCGAAGGCTCGATCACGTCGCAGACGATGATCAGGGTTGGGTCTTCGGTGAACGGGTCCAGCACGGCAGTGCTGTCGTCCGGCATCAGGATCATGTCGGAAGCTTCGATGCCTTTCCAACCGGCAATGGAGGAACCGTCGAACATTTTGCCTTCTTCGAAGAACGCGTCATCCAGCGCGTCGCGAGCCGGCATGGTCACGTGGTGCTGAGTGCCTTTTGTGTCCGTGAAGCGCAGATCAATCCACTTAACGTCATGATCTTTGATGAGTTGAACCGACTTCGACATGGTGTCCTCCGGGGTGGCTTCGGGCTGGGTAGTGGAGTTAGCCCTTAGAATGTGGGTGATGCCGGCGCGGATAGTCCGCCATGGCAACCTGCCTCACAAGAGAGCAAATTGCATGCCAGTGCGCCAACATGGCCTTTTTGCGTCAAAATGGCCCCTATAACAGTGCAAACCGCCGAAATGGAATAAATAACGCACTGCAATGTGGCGCACATTTGCATAAATGACCTGTTTTGGTGCGTTGCGCCGTTGATGCATATTAACTGGTTAAACCTTGAGCGATTTCCGCTATAATCCGCGCCCCCCTTTTTCGGCAGGCCCTGCGCGCGCTGTTTCCATGAAATTAATCGTTAAAGTCTTCCCCGAGATCACCATCAAAAGCCGACCGGTACGGATGCGTTTCATCCGTCAGTTGGCCAAGAACATCCGTGCCGTGCTCCGCGATCTGGACCCGGCTGTGGTGGTGAACGGTGTGTGGGACAATCTCGAGCTGGAAACCCGTGTCACCGACGCCAAGGCCTTGAAGGATATGACCGAGCGCCTGAGCTGCATGCCGGGCATCGCGCATTTCCTGCAGGTCGACGAGTACCCGCTGGGCGACTTCGACGACATCACCGAAAAGTGCAAACAGCACTTCGGCAGCGAGCTTGAAGGCAAGATTTTTTCGGTGCGCTGCAAGCGTGCCGGCAAGCACCCGTTCAGCTCCATGGATGTGGAAAAATACGTCGGCAGCAAGCTGCGTCGCGAGTGCGGCGCTGCCGGAATTTCCCTCAAGGCGCCGCAAATTGAAGTGCGGATGGAAATTCGCGACCAACGGTTGTTTGTGATCCACAGCCAGCACAATAGCATTGGTGGCTACCCGCTCGGCGCCCTGGAACAGACCCTGGTCTTGATGTCCGGCGGTTTCGATTCCACGGTGGCGGCCTACCAGATCATGCGCCGCGGCCTGATGAGTCACTTCTGCTTCTTCAACCTGGGCGGGCGTGCCCACGAATTGGGCGTGATGGAAGTCGCGCACTATATCTGGAAGAAGTACGGCAGCTCCCAACGCGTGCTGTTTGTCAGCGTGCCGTTCGAGGAAGTACTGGGCGAAATTCTCGGCAAAGTCGATAACAGTCATATGGGCGTAGTATTGAAGCGTATGATGTTGCGCGCAGCGTCCCGAATTGCCGATCAACTGCAGATCGACGCGCTGGTGACCGGCGAAGCGATTTCCCAGGTATCCAGCCAGACGCTGCCGAACCTGTCGCTCATCGATTGCGTGACCGAGAAGCTGGTGCTGCGCCCGCTGATCGCCAGCCATAAGCAGGACATCATCGACCTGGCAGAACAGATCGGCACCGCTGACTTTGCCAAGCACATGCCTGAATATTGCGGGGTCATTTCGGTGAACCCCAAGACCCACGCCAAGCGCAACCGCGTGGAGTATGAAGAACAACAGTTTGATATGGCGGTTCTGGAGCGTGCGCTCGAGAACGCCAAACTGGTCCCGATCGATCGTGTCATCGACGAGTTGGGCCAGGATGTGCAGATCGAAGAAGTCAGCGAAGCCCTGGCCGGTCAGATCATCATCGACATCCGTCACCCGGATGCCGCTGAAGACGAGCCGCTGGAAATCGCTGGCATCGACGTACAAACGCTGCCGTTCTATGCATTGAACGCGCGTTTCAAGGAACTGGATAACAGCCGTCAGTACCTGCTGTATTGCGACAAAGGCGTGATGAGTCGCCTGCATGCCCACCATTTGCTCAGTGAGGGGCATGCCAATGTGCGCGTTTATCGACCGAGCTAAGAGCCCGGGGCTGTTTGCCTGTGGCCTGCGTCACCGGCCCCCCGACTCTGCCGTCAAGCTGTAACGGCAAGGCCTGACTCTACTGTTAATCGCTGCCACGACCTGTCAGCACACCGAATCCTCTGATCGAGATACACAAGTGATCGAAAATCTACGTAACATCGCCATCATTGCTCACGTTGACCATGGTAAAACCACCCTGGTAGACAAACTCTTGCGTCAATCCGGCACCCTGGAGCGCAACGAGCTCAACGACGAGCGCGTGATGGACTCCAACGACCAGGAAAAAGAGCGCGGTATTACCATCCTGGCTAAAAACACCGCTATCAACTGGAACGGCTACCACATCAACATCGTGGATACCCCGGGCCACGCCGACTTCGGCGGCGAAGTAGAACGCGTAATGTCGATGGTCGACTCCGTTCTGCTGCTGGTTGACGCTCAAGACGGCCCTATGCCGCAAACCCGTTTCGTGACC
This sequence comes from Pseudomonas sp. GV105, assembly GCF_003058185.1. NCBI lineage: Bacteria > Pseudomonadati > Pseudomonadota > Gammaproteobacteria > Pseudomonadales > Pseudomonadaceae > Pseudomonas > Pseudomonas sp. GV105. The sequence continues at coordinate 31,957 of NZ_QBUF01000020.1, read as the reverse complement.
AAGAAGGCGTTCGAAGCCGGCCTGCGTCCGATCGTGTGCATCAACAAGGTTGACCGTCCAGGCGCGCGTCCGGATTGGGTTCTGGACCAGATCTTCGATCTGTTCGACAACCTGGGTGCTACCGAAGAACAACTGGACTTCCAGGTTATCTACGCTTCGGCCCTGAACGGTATTGCCGGTCTGGATCACACCGCCATGGCGGAAGACATGACCCCGCTGTACCAGGCCATCGTTGACCACGTTCCACCACCGAAGGTTGACCGTGACGGTCCGTTCCAGATGCAAATCTCGGCACTGGACTACAACAGCTTCCTGGGTGTTATCGGTGTTGGCCGTATCGCTCGTGGTAGCGTCAAGCCGAACACTCCGGTTGTCGCTATCGGCGCCGACGGCAAGAAGCGCAACGGTCGTATCCTGAAGCTGATGGGTCACCACGGCCTGCACCGCATCGACGTTGAAGAAGCGTTCGCCGGCGACATCGTGTGCGTCAGCGGTATGGACTCGCTGTTCATCTCCGACACCCTGTGCCAGCCGGACACTGTCGAGGCGATGAAGCCTCTGACCGTCGACGAGCCAACCGTTTCCATGACCTTCCAGGTAAACGACTCGCCTTTCTGCGGTAAAGAAGGCAAGTTCGTGACCTCCCGTAACATCAAGGAACGTCTGGACAAAGAGCTGCTCTACAACGTGGCACTGCGCGTTGAAGAAGGCGACTCGGCTGACAAGTTCAAGGTTTCCGGCCGTGGTGAGCTGCACCTCTCGGTACTGATCGAAACCATGCGTCGCGAAGGCTTCGAAATGGGCGTTGGTCGTCCTGAAGTGATCATCCGTACTGTTGACGGCGTGAAGCAGGAACCGTTCGAAAACGTCACCATCGACACCCCTGAAGAATCCCAGGGCAAGGTCATGGAAGAGATGGGCCTGCGTAAGGGCGACCTGACCAACATGGTGCCGGATGGCAAAGGCCGTGTGCGTCTGGAATACAACATCCCTGCGCGTGGTCTGATCGGTTTCCGTAACCAGTTCCTGACCCTGACCAACGGTGCTGGCATCCTGACCTCGATCTTCGATCGCTACGACACCATGAAGTCCGGCGACATGTCCGGCCGTCAGAACGGTGTTCTGGTTTCGGTTGAAACCGGCAAGGCGCTGACCTACTCCCTGGAAACCCTCCAGGCGCGTGGCAAGCTGTTCGTTGAACACGGTCAAGAGATCTACAACGGTCAGATCGTTGGTCTGAACAGCCGTGACAACGACATGGGCGTCAACCCAACCAAAGGCAAGAAGCTCGACAACATGCGTGCTTCGGGTAAAGACGAAACCATCGCTCTGGTTCCACCTGTTCGCTTCACCCTGGAACAGGCCCTGGAATTCATCCAGGACGACGAGCTGTGCGAAGTCACGCCTAAGTCGATCCGCCTGCGTAAGAAGATCCTGGACGAAGGCGAGCGTACCCGCGCTGCCAAGAAAGCCAAGAACTGAGTTAACTCAGGCTGAATGAAAAACGCCCCCGGTCGAAAGGCCGGGGGCGTTTTTTTATGTCTGCAGGTTTTGTGCTGAAGGTGCCGGCCCTATCGGGGGCAAGCCCCCTCCCACATTTTGAAGGCGTTCACAAATCAAAACTGTGGGAGGGGGCTTGCCCCCGATAGGGCCCTTGAGAGCCCTGCAAAACATGGATCAGAACTTATCGAGCGTCTTGAAATTGGTCTCGCGCACCACTTCCTTGGGCTTGTACGCGCAATACCCCGGCCGCGGGCCGATTTTCGGGTGGTTGCGGCAGGTATCCGGGCGCTTGTCATAAATAGTGCAGAAGCGCGTCTTACGATCCAGGTACAGGCAGTCGTTGTTGCTCATGCGCTGCAGGGTGAAGATCTCGGATTTGCTGTTGTAGCGCTCGACGATGCCTTCCTTCTGCAAACGCTTGGCGATGTTCTTCGGCGGGTCGCCGCGCTCGAATTCATCGACGATGCCAATGCGGATCAAGTCTTTGATCTTCACTTCGACCGGCAGCGTGCAGCAGCTGGACACGCAGCCTCCGCACATGTGGGCGGAATATTTCTGCCAGGTCTCGAGACGGTCGAGTTCCGCGGCGGCGATCAGTTGAGGCTTCATCAGGGTTCCAAGGTGGGGCGGTATCCGGGCGCGCGATCATACCGGGATTGATGGTTTTTTGAACAATATTTTCGGGTTTTCAGCTCGAAGGCGGCTCGAACAGTGATCGGGCACGACCCCTGCATTAAATTCATGCAAAGGTGAATGAGTTAAAAAACTGCCGAACCAGCGCGTCGACCGCCGGTCAGACCGACTAGGCTCTAGCAACTCCTTCAATCTCGCCCGAGGTCACACCGATGTCTCAGGAACCGCTTGCACGAGAAGCAGAGGTAGCCGCATTTCGCGATGCTGTCTTGACCAAACTCACCTACGCGGTGGGCAAAGACCCGGATCACGCCTTCGACCATGACTGGTTCGAAGCCATTGCCCTGGCCGCCCGCGACCAGATGGTCGATCACTGGATGAACCATACGCGGCAAATCTACCGCAAAGGCCAGAAGCGGGTGTATTACCTCTCGCTGGAATTCCTCATCGGCCGCCTGCTCTTCGACAGCCTGAGCAACCTCGGCCTGCTGGAGATCGCTCGCGAAGCGCTCACCGAGTTGGGTGTCGACCTGGAACGCATCCGCCTGCTGGAGCCCGACGCAGCGCTCGGCAACGGCGGTCTGGGACGCCTGGCGGCGTGCTTTATGGAAAGCATGTCGACCCTGGGCATTGCCGGCCATGGTTATGGCATCCGCTATGAGCACGGGCTGTTCCGCCAGGCGATTGTCGATGGCTGGCAGCAGGAGCAGACCGAGCGCTGGCTGGATTTCGGCAACCCGTGGGAGTTCGAACGGGCTGAAGTGATCTACTCGATCGGCTTCGGCGGCAGCGTCGAAACCCTCGCCGATGCCGGCGGCAAGCTGATTCAGGTGTGGTCGCCCAGCGAAACCGTGCGGGCCGTGGCCTACGACACCCCGGTGGTCGGCTGGCGCGGCGCCAGTGTCAACACCCTGCGGCTGTGGCGTGCGCGTGCCGTGGAAGACCTGCACCTGGAGCGCTTCAACGCCGGCGACCATTTGGGCGCCGTCGCCGAAGTGGCCCGCGCCGAAAGCATCTCCCGAGTGCTTTACCCGGCCGACAGCACCGAAGCGGGGCAGGAACTGCGCCTGCGCCAGGAATACTTCTTCGTCTCGGCCTCGCTGCAAGACCTGCTGCGCCGCCACAAGAACATGCACGGCTCGGTGCTGAGCCTGGGCGAACATGCCGCCATTCAGCTCAACGACACGCACCCGTCCATCGCGGTCGCCGAGTTGATGCGGCAACTGGTGGACCTGCACGATATTCCCTGGGAAGCGGCGTGGGACGTCACCGTCGAAACCCTGTCTTACACCAACCACACACTGCTGCCCGAAGCCCTGGAAACCTGGCCGGTCGGCCTGATGGAGCGCATGCTGCCCCGGCACATGCAGATCATCTACCTGATCAACGCGCAGCACATCGACTCGCTGCGCGCCAAGGGCATCCACGATTTCGACGTGCTGCGCGCCGTGTCGCTGATCGAAGAAGACAACGGCCGCCGCGTGCGGATGGGCAACCTGGCGTTCCTCGGCTCCCATAGCGTCAACGGCGTATCCGGCCTGCACACCCAACTGATGCGCAGCACGGTGTTCTCCGAACTGCACAAGCTGTACCCGGAGCGCATCAACAACAAAACCAACGGCATCACCTTCCGCCGCTGGCTGTACCAGGCCAACCCCCAACTCACCGGCATGCTCGTCGACGCGCTGGGCGCGGACATCCTCGACAAGCCCGAACAGCGCCTGATCGAACTCGAACCGTTTGCCGAGAAGCAGGCCTTCCGCAAGGCCTTTGCCGAACAACGCCTGCACAGTAAGCGCGCGCTGGCCGAGATCATCCATGAGCGTCTGGGTATTGCGGTCAACCCGGCGGCGATGTTCGACGTGCAGGTCAAGCGCATCCACGAGTACAAGCGCCAGTTACTCAACCTGCTGCACACCGTGGCGCTGTACCAGGCGATCCGTGCCGAGCCCGAGACCGACTGGGTGCCGCGAGTGAAGATCTTCGCCGGCAAGGCGGCGGCGAGCTATCACCAGGCCAAGCTGATCATCAAGCTGACCAACGACATCGCCCGTACCGTCAATAACGACCCCACCGTGCGCGGCTTGCTCAAGGTGGTGTTCCTGCCCAACTACAACGTCAGCCTGGCGGAAAGCATCATCCCGGCGGCGGACTTGTCGGAGCAGATTTCCACCGCCGGCTTTGAAGCATCGGGCACCAGCAACATGAAATTCGGCCTTAACGGCGCGCTGTCCATCGGCACCATGGACGGCGCCAACGTCGAGATGCACGAGCGCGTGGGCGGCGAGCACATGTTTATCTTCGGCCTCAGCGCCCAGCAGGTGGAGGCCCGCAAGCACGCCGGTGAATTCCACGCCGGGCCGGACATCGCCGCGTCCCATCGTTTGAGCGATGTGTTGCAAGCGATTCGCGGCGGGGTGTTCTCGCCGGACGATCCGGGCCGTTATGTGGGCTTGATCGATGGGCTGATCGAGTACGACCGCTTCCTGGTGTGTGCCGACTTCGATGCCTACTGGGAGGCGCAGACCCGGGTCGACGCGCATTGGCATGATTCCAAGGAATGGTGGCGTTCGGCGGTGCTCAATACCGCGCGGATGGGCTGGTTCTCTTCGGACCGGACGATCCGCGAATACGCCACCGAGATCTGGAAAGCGCTCGACTAAACCCCCCAAAACCAAAATGTGGGAGGGGGCTTGCCCCCGATAGCGGACTGTCAGTTTGCAGATATGTCGACTGGCACACCGCTATCGGGGGCAAGCCCCCTCCCACATTGGTCTCGCGTCGATATACTAGGTCCCGGTTTGCTTAGGGAATATCGACCATGCAATGGATTTTCATGCTGATTGGGCTGGCGCTCGGCTGGACGCTCGATGAGTCGTTCGGCGACGCGGGCATCGGCGCGCTGCTGGGGTTGGGCATTGGCCAGGCGATTCGCCTGTCGATGCTGGCTTCGCGCACGGATGAACAAGGCCGTCAGTTGGAGACCGCGCAGAAAGCGCTCACCGCGCTGGAACAACGCCTGGCGCAACTGGAAAAACCTGCGCCTGAACCCGCGCCGCTCGCACACAGTGTGTTGGTCGAATCCCCCGTTGCCGAATCTGCTCCGCCAGCCGAGGCACCCGAACTTGTCTGGGAGTTGCCCGCCGAACTGGCGCCGACCCCCGTCGCCATTGCCGCCGAACCAAGCCAGGCGTTACCGGCGGATGTGTGGACGCCTGCCGAGAAACCGCCTGCACCTGAACCGGTTATCCCCCGAGGCCCGAACCTGATCGAGCGCGCCATCCGCGGCGCGCGCAATTGGCTGTTCGGCGGCAATACCGTGTTACGCGTCGGTGTGGTGCTGCTGTTCCTCGGCCTGGCCTTTTTGCTGCGTTATGCCACCGAAGGCATGGTGGTGCCGATCGAACTGCGTTATGCCGGGGTTGCCGCCGCCGCCTTGGGCCTGCTGGGCCTGGGCTGGTGGTTGCGGCTGCGCAACAGCAATTACGGCTTGATGCTGCAAGGCACCGGGATTGCGGTGCTGTACCTGACGGTGTTTGCCGCAATGCGCCTGCACCCGTTGATCGACCCGGGCGCGGCGCTGGGCCTGCTGGTGGCGGTCACGCTGTTTTCGGCGATTCTGGCGATCACCCAGGATGCGTTGGGCCTGGCCTGCGCAGCGGCGCTGGGCGGGTTTGCCGCGCCGATCCTGACCTCCACCGGCGCCGGCAGTCATGTGGCGCTGTTCAGCTACTTCGCCCTGCTCAATGCCGGCATCCTCGCCATCGCCTGGTTCAAGGCCTGGCGCCTGCTCAACCTGATCGGCTTTGTCGGCACCTTCGGCATCGGTTTCGCCTGGGGCCTGCGTTCGTATGCGCCGCAGCTGCTGTGGAGCACCGAGCCGTTCCTGATCGTGTTTTTCCTGATGTACCTGGCCATCGGCCTGCTGTTCACCCGGCGCAAATTGCTGGAGATGAACGACGCGCCGGAGGACGACAGCCGGGGCGCGCTGCTGCGCTGGTCGGCGGCCAAGGGCGATTATGTCGACGGCAGCCTGCTGTTCGGTCCGCCGCTGGTGGGCTTTGGCTTGCAGTTCGCACTGGTACAACACCTGGAGTTTGCCGCTGCGTTCAGCGCCCTGGGCCTGGGCATCATCTACATGGGCCTGGCCCGAGTGCTCAGTGGCGGGCGTGCCTTGTTGCTGGCGGAAACCTGTCTGGCCCTGGGCGTGATCTTCGCCAGCCTGGCGATTCCCCTGGGCCTCGACGCGCGCTGGACCGCAGCGGCCTGGGCCGTGGAAGGCGCCGGGATCTTCTGGCTCGGCCTGCGCCAGCAACGGCCGTTGGCGCGGGCGTTCGGCCTGTTGTTGCAACTGGGCTCGGCGCTGGCGTTCCTCAGTGAACTGCGCGTCGGCGCACACACAATGCTGGACGGTGCGCCATTGGGCGCGCTGTTGCTGGGCACCGCGTTGCTGTTCAGCTTCGCGCAGTTGCGCAACGCCTCCACCGAACAGGCGGCGGCTTGGGAGCGCAAGGGCTTGCCGGTGTTGGCCAGCCTCGGGCTGACCTTCGTGTACCTGCTCGCACCGCTGCTGTTGCTGACCCAAGGCACCGCCATCAGTTGGGCGCTCGCCGGCCTGGCGACGCTGTACGTGGGCCTGCGCATCGGTTCACGGACCTTCCTGTTCACCGCGTTCGCCGTGCAACTGCTGGGTGGCGCGTTGTTCCTGTTGCGCCTGCAAGGCGGTGATGGCGCGGCGGTATTCAGCGCGGGTTGGGGCGGTTTGCTGACGGCCTCGCTGATCGGGCTGGCGTTGATCGGCGGCATGCTGCTGGCGGCCCGTGACGACATGGTGCGCAGCGACGCGCGCCTGTTGCGCGGGTTGTCGGTGGTGCTGCTGGCCGGCCTGGTGTTGATCAACCTGGCCGTGCTGTTTGTGCTGCCTTGGGAAAGCGCCAGCGGGGTGTGGGCGGCGAGCGGTCTGCTGATCATCTGGTTGAGCCTGTACCTGCAACAGCGCGTCAGTTTTGTGTTCGGTTTGCTGCTGCAACTGATCGGCGGCGCGTCGTTCCTGCTGGCGGTACCGGAACTGCTCGGGCCGTTGACCAATGAAGGTTTGCGTCCGTTGGCGCACAGCGGCTTCTGGACGCCGATGGTGTTGGGCCTGGCCGCCCTGGTCGGCGCCTGGCGCTTGCAGCGCGAACCTCATGCGCCGGTGTTTGCTGTGCTGAAACTGCAACGCCTGTCCGACCTGTTGCTGGTATGGGGCGCGGCCTGGTGGGCGTTGGCGCTGATCGGCGAAGTGCTGCGGTTTATCCCGCAAGCGTTGCAGGGCGCGTTCCTGCTGGGTATCGCCGCGGCGAGCGTGGCGCTCTGGACGCTGTTCGCGGCGCGCCTGCGCTGGGCCTCGCTGGCGATGCTCTGCACCTTGCTGATGCCGGCGGCGGCAGCGGTGTTGCTGGTGTCTGCCCATAGCTACTATCACCCGGCGGCGCAGTTCGGCTGGCTGGCCTGGCTGGCGGTGTTCGCGGTGCATTTCATCTCGTTGCGGCGCTTGGCGGCGGTGGCTCCGGCCAAAGTACTGAGCATTGCCCATGTGTTGGGTAGCTGGATGTTGATCGGCGTCCTGGCGCTGGAGCTGCGCTACGGCCTGTTGTTGCTGTCGAGCGAATACAACGCCTGGCGCTGGCTGGGCTGGGCGATCCTGCCGAGCCTCTACCTGGTGCTGGCGGCTGCGCCGCGCAGTTGGCCATGGCCGGTGTCGGCCTATGGCAAGGAGTACCGCGTGCTGGCGGCGCTGCCGTTGGCGGTGCTGATGCTCGGCTGGTTCTGGCTGGCCAATACGTTCAGCGACGGTACGGCCAAGCCGTTGCCCTATGTGCCGCTGATCAACCCGCTGGACCTGGGCCTGCTGTTTGCCCTGCTTGGCGTGTATCTGTGGTCGCGCAGTGTGGCGCCGCAGCGCGGGCCGCGTGCCGAATGGATCGCCCAAGGGGTGGCGGGGGCTTCACTGTTTGCGTTCTTCACGGCGCTGGTGATGCGTACCGCCCACCATTGGGGCGGCGTGCCGTTTCACCTGGACGCGTTGCTGGAGTCGATGCTGGTGCAAGCTGGTTTGTCGATCATCTGGACCCTGATTGCCCTCGGCCTGATGATCGGCGGTCACCTGCGCCATCGTCGCGAAGTTTGGCTGATCGGCGCGGCGTTGATTGCCGTGGTGGTGGCCAAGTTGTTTTTTGTCGAGCTGAGCAACCGTGGCGGCCTGGCGCGGATCGTGTCGTTCATTGGCGTGGGCGGGTTGTTGCTGGTGGTGGGTTACTTCGCACCGCTGCCGCCCAAGCGCGCCGAACCTGTGTTGGAAACTGAAGGAGCATCCTCTTGATCGGTAAGTTGAGCGTGGCGGTAGTGGGCGTGTGTGCGACATTGTCGGTATGGGCCCAGGAAGCGCCCGCCGACTTCTCCGCCCAGGTGCCGCTGAGTGTCAGCGGCAACGGCCCATGGTATCGCCTCGAATTGCCGCTGGCCGTGCAACTGAGTGCGCGCCAGGCCGACCTCAGCGACCTGCGCGTATTCAACGCCGCCGGTGAGCCCCAGGCCTACGCGCTGTCGCGCCAATCTGCGCAACACACCGAGAACCGTAACGTTGCCGATGTGAAGTGGTTCCCGCTGTACGCCGCCGACACCCGCGAAACCTTGCCAGCGGTGGTGATGAAGTCCAGCGCCGAAGGCACCTTGCTGGAGGTGCGTCCCTCCACGGCAACCACGACCGGCCAGCAGGTGCTGCGCGGCTGGGTGCTCGACGCCAGTGCGATCAAGGCGCCGTTGCAGCAACTGAGCCTCGACTGGAGCCACGAGCAAGAAGGCTTCCAGCGATTCAGCATCGAAGCCAGCGATGACTTGCAGCACTGGACGCCCTGGGGCGACGGGCAAGTGGCGCGCTTGTCGTTTGCCGACGAGCGCGTCGAGCAGCACGACGTCAACCTGCCGGGGCAAACGGCGCGTTACCTGCGCCTGTTGTGGCAGGGCCAGGCGGCGCCGCTGTTGACCTCGGCCAAATTGGTCAGCGCCACCCGCAGCAGCCTGCCGACGCCATGGGTGTGGTCGCAGCCGCTCTCCGGCACGCGGCTGCAGGCGGGGGAATACACCTGGCAGTTGCCGGCGGGGCTGAACGTCGAGCGCCTGCGCGTGGAATTGACACAACCCAATACGCTGGCGCCCGTGACCTTGTCGGGGCGACGCGACAGCAAGCAAGCCTGGCAGCCGTTGAGCAATGGTTTGCTGTACCGCCTGACCCAGAACGGCCAGGACGTGGTGCAGGATCAATTGCAGTTGCCGGGCCAGGCGGTCGCCGAACTCAAGTTGCAGGTGGATGAGCGCGGCGGCGGCCTGGGCACCGCCGCGCCGACCCTGCGGGTTGCCGTGCGCGCCACTCAGTTGGTGTTCCTGGCGCGGGGCGAGCCGCCGTTCACCCTGGCGCTGGGGAATGCCTCGGCCAAGGCGGCGAACCTGCCGCTGTCGACCCTGATCCCCGACTACAGCGCCGAGCGCCTCAACACCTTGGGGCAGGCCACGGTGGCGGGGGACGTCAGGGTCACGTCGCCAGCGCTCGTGGCCGCTGTCGACACCGAACCGAACTGGAAAAAACTCGGACTCTGGGCCGTATTGCTGCTCGGTGTGGCGGCGCTGGGGGCCATGGCTTACAGTTTGCTGCGCAAGCCTGCAGCAGCACGTTAAATAACGTCCATGAACTCTATTGGGTTTAAATCCTCTGATAGGAGGAAATACGCCCCGACTCGCGTTAAACTGCGCGGGTTTTTAGCCCCCCCATACATCGGAGCCTTCCATGTCCCGCGTTACCCTGAGTCGCTATTTGATCGAGCAGACCCGCAGTAACAACACGCCTGCCGATCTGCGCTTCCTTATCGAAGTGGTGGCGCGTGCTTGCAAGGAAATCAGCCACGCCGTGTCCAAAGGCGCGCTGGGTGGCGTCCTCGGCAGCATGGGCACTGAAAACGTCCAAGGCGAAGTGCAGAAGAAACTCGACGTGATCTCCAACGAGATCCTGCTCGAAGCCAACGAATGGGGCGGTCACCTGGCCGGCATGGCGTCCGAAGAAATGGACAATGCCTACCAGATCCCGGGCAAATACCCGAAAGGCGCCTACCTGCTGGTGTTCGACCCACTGGACGGCTCGTCCAACATCGACATCAACGCCCCGGTCGGCACCATCTTCTCGGTGCTGCGTTGCCCGAACGAACACCTGAGCCAGAACGAAGCCCTGAACGAAAAGGCCTTCCTGCAGCCGGGTACCCAGCAGGTTGCCGCCGGTTATGCGATCTACGGCCCGCAGACCATGCTGGTGCTGACCTTGGGCGACGGCGTCAAAGGCTTCACCCTGGACCGCGAAATGGGCAGCTTCGTGCTGACCCACGAAGACATCTCGATTCCTGCTTCTACCCAGGAATTTGCGATCAACATGTCCAACCAGCGCCACTGGGAAGAACCGGTCAAGCGCTACGTCAGCGAGTTGATGGAAGGCGAAGAAGGCCCGTTGAAGAAAAACTTCAACATGCGCTGGGTCGCGGCGATGGTGGCTGATGTACACCGTATCCTGACCCGCGGTGGCGTGTTCATGTACCCGCGTGACAGCCGCGAGCCGTCCAAGCCGGGCAAGCTGCGCCTGATGTACGAAGCCAACCCGATGTCGTTCCTGGTTGAACAGGCGGGCGGTGTGTCCACCGACGGCCACCAGCGCATCCTCGACATCCAGCCCGAAGGCCTGCACCAGCGCGTGGCGGTGTTCCTGGGTTCGAAGGAAGAAGTCGAGCGCGTGACCGGCTATCACAAGAAGTAAGTGTGGCGAGGGAGCAAGCTCCCTCGGCACGTTCAAGACGTGAAGTCTTGAACGATGAGAAGCCCCGAAACGTTTCAGCGTTTTCGGGGCTTTTTTGTTTTCGTTTGTCGGGAACCAGACACCTGTTTTCCCTTCTAAGCTTCTGGCAGACCCCCAACCTGCCTCGTCCCTCCAGGAGTTATTCCATGTCGTTACGCCGTCTCGCTTTGCTGGCCTTTTGCGTGCTGTTGGCCGCTTGCAGCAAGGTCAATCAGGAAAATTACGCGAAGCTGTCGGCTGGCATGGCCAAGGCCGAGGTGGAGTCGTTGCTGGGTAAGCCGACCGATTGTTCCGGCGCGCTGGGTATGTCCAGCTGCACCTGGGGCGATAAAAACAGCTTTATCAGCGTTCAATATGCCGGTGACAAAGTTCTGATGTTTTCCGGGCAAGGCCTGAAGTAAACCGGGGCGAAAGCCTGCGGGAGAAGAAGAATGATGCGTTTTGTTGTGTTCCTTTGCGCCAGCCTGTTTTTGGCGGGCTGCGCCAGCCATTCTGGCGATGATCTGCAACCCAAGACCGCGGGTAACGTCAACCTCAAGCGTTACCAGGGCACCTGGTACGAATTGGCGCGATTGCCGATGTACTTCCAGCGCAACTGCGCGCAGTCCGAGGCCCGCTACACCTTGTTGCCGGATGGCGATATGTCGGTGTTCAACCGCTGCCTGACCAGCGACTGGAAGTGGGAAGAAGCCAAGGGCACCGCTACGCCGCAAGTGCCGGGCAAGACCGACAAGCTCAGGGTGGAATTCAATAACTGGTTTACCGCGCTGTTGCCGGGCGTCGCCAAGGGCGACTACTGGGTGTTGTATGTCAGCGATGATTACAAGACTGCCCTCGTCGGCAGCCCTAGCCGGCGCTATATGTGGATCTTGTCACGCACGCCGACGGTCAGCGCCGACACCCGCGAAGACCTGCTGAGCAGGGCACGGCAGCAGGGTTATGACACCACGCGTTTGATCTGGCGCACGTCGGACAAGCAGATGGCGAAGACCTCGCAATAACTCTGGATCAGCACAAATCCAATTGTGGGAGGGGGCAAGTCGAATCGTCGCACCGCCCCTCCTACATTTGTTATGGGTTGCCTGCTAACCGAGTAACTCTCTCAAAACCTGGGTAAACGCCCGGCTGCTCTCTTCTTCAGCGGCATGCCGCCCGTCGCGCACCACCCACTTGCCGTTGACCAGCACATCACGCACCTGGCGATCACCACCGGCGAACAGCCAGCGATTGAGAATCCCGTCTTCGGTCGCCGTCGCCAGGTACGGATCGTTTCCGTCCAGCACCAGCCAATCGGCGCGCTTGCCCACTTCCAGCCGCCCAATCGGTTGCCCCAGCGCCTGGGCGCCGCCGTCCAGTGCGGCATCGAACAGCGTGCGGCCGACCATCGGTTGGTCGTGGCGATACAGGCGATTGCGCCGCTGATCGCGCAGGCGTTGGCCGTATTCCAGCCAGCGCAGTTCTTCCACCACGCTCAGCGACACATGGCTGTCGGAACCAATACCCAGGCGCCCGCCTTGAGCGAGGAAATCCACTGCCGGAAAAATCCCGTCGCCCAGGTTGGCTTCGGTGGTCAGGCACAAACCGGCAATCGCGCGGCTGTTGGCCATGCGCGTCACTTCCTCGGGGTCGGCATGGGTGGCGTGTACCAGGCACCAGCGCTCATCGACGTCGACGTTGTCATACAGCCATTGCAGCGGGCGTTTGCCGCTCCAGGCCAGGCAGTCGTCGACTTCTTTCTGTTGCTCGGCGATGTGGATATGCACCGGGCAGGCCTTGTCGCTGGCAGCCAGCACGTCTGTGATCTGTTGCGGCGTGACGGCGCGCAGGGAGTGAAAGCACAAGCCCAGTTGCTGCGCCGGCTGTGCGGCGAGGATCGGTTTCAGGCGCGCCTGCAGCTCCAGATAATGTTCGCCGCTGTTGATAAACCGCCGCTGGCCTTCATTGGGTGCCTGGCCGCCAAACCCGGAGTGGCTGTAGAGCACCGGCAGCAATGTCAGGCCAATCCCGCTGCTGGCGGCCGCCTGGCTGATCTGCCGCGACAGTTCCGCGCGGTCGGCATATGGCTGGCCGCTGACGTCGTGGTGGACGTAATGAAATTCCGCGACCGAGGTGTAACCGGCCTTGAGCATCTCGATATACAACTGGCGCGCGATGATCTGCAGTTGCTCCGGATTGATCTTGCCGACCATGCGGTACATCAGCTCGCGCCAGGTCCAGAAGCTGTCGTTCGGGTTGCCGGCCACTTCGGCCAGGCCCGCCATGGCGCGCTGGAATGCATGGGAGTGCAGGTTCGGCATGCCCGCCAACACCGGCCCCCTGAGCCGTTCGGCACCGTCTGCGCTGGCATTGGCCGCGACGTGGGTCAGCAGGCCATCAACACCGACTTCAAGGCGTACATCGTTGGCCCATCCATCAGGCAGCAGTGCGCGTTCGGCAAAGAAAACGGACATGTTCAGGGCACCCCGGTCGTGTGTTTATTTGTATATACATATACAGACGTTTGCCTGCTCGGTAAACTCCGGCAATCTATGCATCTTTTTCCCCTGCAAGGATTCCCCGTGCCGACTCCGCCCGCCAAGTCTTCACTGGCTGCCCACCTGGACGAAAGTCCGGCGCCCTTGTATGCCCGCGTCAAACAAATGATCAGCCAGCAGATCCTCAGCGGCAACTGGCCGCCCCATTACCGCGTGCCGTCGGAGAGTGAACTGGTCAGCCAGCTGGGTTTCAGCCGCATGACCATCAACCGCGCCCTGCGTGAACTCACCGCCGAAGGGCTGCTGGTACGCATGCAAGGCGTCGGCACGTTCGTCGCCGAGCCCAAGAGCCAGTCGGCGCTGTTTGAAGTGCATAACATTGCCGATGAGATCGCCGCCCGCGGCCATCGGCATACCTGCCAGGTCATCACCCTGGGCGAAGAGGCGGCCGGTTCCGAGCGCGCCGTCGCCCTGGAAATGCGTGAAGGCGGGCGGGTATTCCACTCGCTGATCGTTCACTTTGAAAACGATATTCCAGTGCAAATCGAAGACCGCTTCGTCAACGCCCTGGTCGCGCCGGAATACCTGCAGCAGGATTTCACCCAGCAAACCCCCTACGCCTATTTGAACCAGGTCGCACCGTTGACCGAGGGCGAGCATGTGGTCGAAGCGATCCTCGCCGATGCCGCCGAGTGCAAGTTGCTGCAGATCGAACCGAGCGAGCCGTGCCTGTTGATTCGTCGACGCACCTGGTCCGGTCGCCAGCCGGTGACCGCCGCGCGCTTGATCCACCCCGGTTCCCGTCACAGCCTGGAAGGACGCTTTAGTAAATGAGTGCAGTGACCGTCTGGCGCGCCGCCAATTACGTGCGTATGCCGTGGAAAAACGGCGGCGGCAGCACCGAAGAAATCAGCCGCGATGGCGGCCATGGCCTGGAGGGCTTTGGCTGGCGCCTGTCGATTGCCGATATCGGCGAGTCGGGCGGGTTTTCCTCCTTCGCCGGCTATCAACGCGTGATCACGGTGATCAACGGTGCGGGCATGGTCCTGACCGTGGACGGCGAGGAGCAGCGGGGGTTGTTGCCGCTGCAAGCGTTCGCGTTCAAGGGCGACAGCCAGGTGTTGTGTCGCCTGATCAGTGGGCCGATCCGCGATTTCAACCTGATCTATTCACCCCAGCGTTACCATGCGCGGTTGCAGTGGGTCGATGGGATGCAGCGCTTTTTCAGCACCGCGCAGACGGTGCTGGTGTTCAGCGTGGCCGATGAGGTGACGGTGCTCGGCCAGGTGTTGGGTCATCATGATTGCCTGCAGGTGGACGGTAATGCTGGTTTGCTGGATATCTCCATCACTGGCCGTTGCTGCATCATCGAACTGACTGCACGCGGTTAAAAAATGTGGGAGGGGGCTTGCCCCCGATAGCGGTGGACCAGTCAACTTATCTGTAGCTGACCCACTGCAATCGGGGGCAAGCCCCCTCCCACATTTGTTTCTCCACTGTTCTTGCGATCTGTTTCCAGCCTTCCGCACCACTTTGTTACCGAACGCCCCAGCGTGGCGCAATACCACCCTGACGTGGCAAACCGGCCTCGCTGTAAAACCGCCCCCCGAGAAATTTCATCACGCCTCGAAGCCTTAATTTCCAAGGCTCGCGCACGCCTGTGCAAACAATCGCGTCTGCACCCCAGAAAAGTTGGCCGTTCGATTGCATATGCTTGTATGTACAAGTAAAGGTGTGTGCGTAAGAGTCGACTTCGCACGCATCCAGTTCGCGCATCGATCGCTGAGGAGTTCTGGTTGTGACCGATTTTTCTAACGCTAAGCCTACAAAATACCGAGACGTCGAAATCCGCGCCGCTCGCGGTAACACGCTCACCGCCAAAAGCTGGCTGACCGAAGCGCCGCTGCGCATGCTGATGAACAACCTTGACCCGCAAGTGGCCGAAAACCCGAAAGAGCTGGTGGTGTACGGCGGCATCGGCCGTGCGGCGCGTAACTGGGAGTGCTACGACCAGATTGTCGAGAGCCTCACCAACCTGAACGATGACGAAACCCTGCTGGTGCAGTCAGGCAAACCGGTCGGTGTGTTCAAGACCCACCGCAATGCCCCGCGTGTGCTGATCGCCAACTCCAACCTGGTACCGCACTGGGCCAGTTGGGAACACTTCAACGAACTGGATGCCAAGGGCCTGGCCATGTACGGCCAGATGACCGCCGGCAGCTGGATCTACATCGGCAGCCAGGGCATCGTCCAGGGCACCTACGAAACCTTCGTCGAGGCCGGTCGCCAGCATTACGACAGCAACCTCAAAGGCCGTTGGGTACTGACCGCCGGCCTCGGCGGCATGGGCGGCGCGCAGCCGCTGGCCGCGACCCTGGCCGGCGCATGCTCGCTGAACATTGAATGCCAGCAGGTCAGCATCGATTTCCGCCTGAACAGCCGTTATGTCGACGAACAGGCCAGCGACCTTGACGACGCCCTGGCGCGCATCGCCAAGTACACCCAGGAAGGCAAAGCGATCTCCATCGCCCTGCTGGGCAACGCCGCCGAAATCCTGCCGGAACTGGTCAAGCGCGGCGTGCGCCCGGACATGGTCACCGACCAGACCAGCGCCCACGACCCTCTCAACGGCTACCTGCCGGCCGGCTGGACCTGGGACGAATACCGCGCCCGCGCCAAGACCGAACCGGCGGCCGTGATCAAGGCCGCCAAGCAGTCGATGGCCGTTCACGTCAAAGCGATGTTGGACTTTCAGAAACAAGGCATCCCGACCTTCGACTACGGCAACAACATCCGTCAGATGGCGCAAGAAGAGGGCGTGGAAAACGCGTTCGACTTCCCAGGCTTCGTACCGGCCTACATCCGCCCGCTGTTCTGCCGTGGCATCGGCCCGTTCCGCTGGGCCGCGCTGTCGGGCGACCCGCAAGACATCTACAAGACCGACGCCAAAGTCAAAGAGCTGATCCCCGACGACGCGCACCTGCACAACTGGCTGGACATGGCCCGCGAACGCATCAGCTTCCAGGGTCTGCCGGCGCGTATCTGCTGGGTCGGCCTGGGCCAACGCGCCAAGCTGGGCCTGGCGTTCAACGAAATGGTGCGCAGCGGCGAGCTGTCCGCGCCGGTGGTGATCGGCCGCGACCACCTCGACTCCGGCTCGGTGGCCAGCCCCAACCGCGAAACCGAATCCATGCAGGACGGCTCCGACGCCGTGTCCGACTGGCCGCTGCTCAACGCCTTGCTCAACACCGCCAGCGGCGCGACCTGGGTCTCGCTGCACCACGGCGGCGGTGTGGGCATGGGCTTCTCGCAGCACTCGGGGATGGTGATCGTCTGCGACGGCACCGACGAAGCGGCCGAGCGGATTGCCCGTGTGCTGCACAACGACCCGGCCACCGGGGTGATGCGTCATGCCGATGCGGGTTACCAGATCGCGATCGATTGCGCCAAAGAGCAGGGCTTGAACCTGCCGATGATCAAGTAACGACTGGCTCGGTTTCTGTGGGAGCTGGCTTGCCTGCGATTGCATCACCGCGGTCTACCCGAAAGACCGCGTCGCCCGCATCGCAGGCAAGCCAGCTCCCACAGAAGAGCAATCAGTACCCAAAACAATCCATCAGAGGTTGAACACACATGGCTGCAAATGACGCGCGTGCAAGCACCACCCCGTTGATCGAAAGGCGTTCGATCGACTACATCCCGGAAGCGGAAAGACACGGACGTCTGTTTAGCCAGTTCACTCTATGGATGGGCGCCAACCTGCAAATCACTGCGATCGTCACCGGGGCCCTGGCCGTGGTGCTGGGCGGTGATGTGTTCTGGTCGTTGATCGGCCTGTTGATCGGCCAACTGCTCGGCGGCAGCGTCATGGCGTTGCACGCGGCGCAAGGGCCCAAGCTTGGTCTGCCGCAGATGATCTCCAGCCGGGTGCAGTTCGGGGTTTATGGCGCGGCCATCCCGATCGTGCTGGTGTGTTTGATGTATCTGGGGTTCACCGCCACCGGCACCGTGCTTTCCGGTCAGGCGCTGGGCCAGTTGTTCGGCGTCAGCGACAGCGTCGGTATCCTTGTCTTTGCCAGTGTCATCGTGCTGGTCACGGTGCTCGGCTACCGCGTGATCCACTTCATCGGCCGGGTCGCCAGCGTCATTGGTGTGATTGCCTTTGTCTACCTGTTCAGCCGTCTGATGAGCCAGGCCGACATTGGCGCGCTGCTGCAAATCCGTCACTTCAGTTGGAGCAGCTTCCTGCTCGCGGTGTCGCTCGCAGCCTCCTGGCAAATCGCCTTCGGCCCTTACGTGGCGGACTATTCGCGCTACCTGCCGAGCCAGACGTCCTCGCTGAAAACCTTCCTGGCCGCCGGCGCGGGGTCGGTGATCGGCGCACAGGTGGCGATGGTCCTCGGTGTGTTTGCCGCCGCCCTGTCCAACGGGCAATTCGCCGGTCACGAAGTGGCCTACATCGTCGGTTTGGGCGGTACGGGGGCCACCGCCGCGCTGCTGTATTTCAGCATCGCGTTCGGCAAGGTCACCATCTCCACGCTGAACTCCTACGGCAGCTTCATGTGCATTGCCACCATCATCAGCGGCTTCCGGGGGCGCCTGCAGGTCACGCGCTTGCAGCGTCTGGTTTTTGTGCTGGCCATCGTCGGTACGGCGACTCTGATCGCGTTGCTCGGCCAGCACTCGTTCCTCGGTGCGTTCAAGTCTTTCATCCTGTTCCTGCTGGCGTTCTTTACGCCCTGGAGCGCGATCAACCTGGTGGACTACTACTGCATCACCCGCGAGCGTTATGACGTGACGGCGCTGGCCGATCCGGACGGGCGTTATGGGCGTTGGAACCTGCTCGGTATCAGCGTCTATGTGTTCGGTGTGCTGGTGCAATTGCCGTTCATCTCCACCAAGTTCTACACCGGTCCGCTGGTGGCCGCCCTGGGTGATGTGGATATTTCCTGGATCATCGGTCTGATAATTCCCGCAGTTCTCTATTACGTGTGTGCGAAAAAATGGCACAGCGCCGTGCCCGATCAACTGATTCTGCCGGTCGAGCAGGACAGCGTTGTACCTGCCCCAGCCAGCGGCGCCAGTCGCTCTGCGGCGCGGGCCTGATTGGACGTGGACCGGGCAGGATGCCTCTTGACTGCCGTAAGCCAACTCATGATTAGGAGCGTCACACAATGAAATCGAACAAGACCCTGCTGACCACATTGCTGTCCATGGGCTTGCTGGCAAGCGCCGGTGCCCAGGCGGCCGGTTGGTGCGAGTCCGGTAAGCCGGTGAAATTCGCCGGCCTGAACTGGGAAAGCGGCATGTTGCTCACTGACATCCTGCAAACCGTTATGGAAAAGGGCTACGACTGCAAGACCGACAGCCTGCCGGGTAATTCGATCACCATGGAAAACGCCCTGAGCAGCAATGACATTCAAGTGTTTGCCGAAGAGTGGGTCGGCCGCAGCGAGGTGTGGAACAAGGCCGAGAAGGCCGGCAAGGTCGTCGGTGTCGGCGCGCCGATTGTCGGTGCGATCGAAGGCTGGTATGTGCCGCGTTACGTGATCGAAGGCGATGCCAAGCGCAAGCTGGAAGCCAAGGCGCCGGGCCTGAAAAACATCGCCGACCTGGCCAAGTACGCTGCGGTGTTCAAGGACCAGGAAGAGCCGTCCAAAGGCCGCTTCTATAATTGCCCGGCCGGCTGGACCTGCGAGCTGGACAACAGCGCGATGCTCAAGAGCTACGGCCTGGAGAGCAGCTACACCAACTTCCGTCCTGGCACCGGCCCGGCGCTGGATGCGGCGGTGCTGTCGAGCTACAAGCGCGGCGAGCCGATCCTGTTCTACTACTGGTCGCCAACGCCGCTGATGGGCCAGGTCGACCTGGTCAAGCTGGAAGAAAAACCCGGCGTGGATAAGAGCGTGAGCATCAAGGTCGGCCTGTCCAAGACCTTCCACGAACAGGCACCGGAACTGGTGGCCGTGCTGGAAAAGGTCAACCTGCCGATCGACCTGCTGAACCAGAACCTGGGGCGCATGGCCAAGGAGCGAATCGAGTCGCCGAAACTGGCGAAACTATTCCTCAAGGAACACCCTGAAATCTGGCACGCCTGGGTGAGCGAAGACGCCGCCAAGAAAATCGACGCGGCCTTGTAGGTCATGCGCGCCCGACTACCCTGAGGGGCAGCCGGGCGCCTGGCCACAACCCACTGGATCGAGAGCACGCTATGTTTCCTGAGAGTTTTACGTTTTCCATCGCCGACTGGGTCAACGGTTGGGTGGATTCGCTGGTGACCAACTACGGCGATGTGTTCCGGCACATCTCCGACACCCTGCTATGGGCCATCGTCAACCTCGAGGGCCTGCTGCGCGCCGCGCCCTGGTGGCTGATGCTGGCCATCGTCGGCGCCGTGGCCTGGCACGCCACGCGCAAGGTGGTGACCACCGCGGTGATCGTCGGCCTGTTGTTCCTGGTGGGCGCGGTCGGCCTGTGGGACAAACTGATGCAGACGCTGGCCCTGATGCTGGTCGCTACGCTGATCTCGGTGCTGATCGGCATTCCGCTGGGCATCCTGTCGGCGCGCAGCAATCGCCTGCGTTCGGTGTTGATGCCGCTGCTCGACATCATGCAAACCATGCCCAGCTTCGTGTACCTGATCCCGGTGCTGATGCTGTTCGGCCTGGGCAAGGTGCCGGCGATTTTCGCCACGGTGATCTACGCCGCGCCGCCGCTGATCCGCCTGACCGACCTGGGGATTCGCCAGGTCGACGGCGAAGTCATGGAAGCCATCAACGCCTTCGGCGCCAATCGCTGGCAACAGCTGTTCGGCGTGCAACTGCCGCTGGCGCTGCCGAGCATCATGGCCGGCATCAACCAGACCACCATGATGGCGTTGTCGATGGTGGTGATCGCCTCGATGATCGGCGCCCGCGGCCTGGGCGAAGATGTCCTTGTCGGCATCCAGACCCTCAACGTCGGCCGCGGCCTTGAAGCCGGGCTGGCCATCGTGATTCTCGCCGTGGTCATCGACCGCATCACCCAGGCCTATGGTCGTCCACGGCATGAGGCGAGCAAATGACTACTGTCAGCAAAATCGAAGTGAAAAACGTCTTCAAGATCTTCGGCAACCGCGCCA
Organism: Pseudomonas sp. GV105; assembly: GCF_003058185.1. Classification (NCBI taxonomy): domain Bacteria; kingdom Pseudomonadati; phylum Pseudomonadota; class Gammaproteobacteria; order Pseudomonadales; family Pseudomonadaceae; genus Pseudomonas; species Pseudomonas sp. GV105. The sequence continues at coordinate 11,355 of NZ_QBUF01000020.1, read as the reverse complement.
AGGACGCGCTGGCGCTGATCGGCCAGGGCAAGACCAAGGATCAGGTGCTGGCCGAGACCGGTTGCGTGGTCGGCGTCAACGACCTGTCCCTGAGCATCGGCACCGGCGAGATCTTTGTGATCATGGGCCTGTCGGGTTCGGGGAAATCGACCCTGGTGCGCCACTTCAATCGCCTGATCGACCCCACCAGCGGCGCGATCCTGGTGGACGGCGAAGACATCCTGCAACTGGACATGCAAGCCCTGCGCGAATTCCGTCGACACAAGATCAGCATGGTGTTCCAGAGCTTCGGCCTGCTGCCCCACAAGAACGTGCTCGACAACGTCGCCTACGGCCTGAAAGTGCGCGGCGAAACCAAGCAGGTCTGCACCGAGCGCGCGCTGCACTGGATCGAAACCGTGGGCCTCAAAGGCTACGAAAACAAATACCCGCACCAGCTCTCCGGCGGCATGCGCCAACGGGTCGGCCTGGCCCGCGCCCTCGCGGCGGACACCGACATCATCCTGATGGACGAAGCCTTCAGCGCCCTCGACCCGCTGATCCGCGCCGAGATGCAGGACCAGTTGCTCGAACTGCAAAAGACCCTGCACAAGACCATCGTGTTCATCACTCACGACCTCGACGAGGCGGTGCGTATCGGCAACCGCATTGCGATCCTCAAGGACGGCAAGCTGATCCAGGTCGGCACGCCGCGGGAGATTTTGCATTCGCCGGCGGATGAGTATGTGGATCGGTTCGTTCAGCGGCGGGCGGCGGTGGTCTGATCCGGATTATGGGGTGGGGCTGCTGGCCTCATCGGGAGCAAGCTCCCTCCCACAGGGGGATGCATTCCAAAGGTGGGAGGGGGCTTGCTCCCGATAGGGCCAGTAACGCTGCACAAGAACTCAAGAAGGTATGAAGATGTCCCAGGCAGCAAAAATCATCATCGCCGACACCCCCCTGCGCTGGCAGGACGTGGTCGCCGTGGCCCGCTTCGGCGCGGTGCTCGAACTCTCGGGCCAGGCTTGGGCGCGCATCGACAATGCCCAGGCCATCGTGCAGCGCATCGTCGCCAGCGGTGAGCGCGCCTACGGCGTGAACACCGGCCTGGGCGCGTTGTGCAATGTGCCGCTGGAGGGCGCGCAATTGAGCCAACTGTCGCGCAACACGCTGTTGAGCCACGCCTGTGGCGTCGGCCCGGTGCTCAGCGACGAACAGACCCGCGCGATCATCTGCGCGGCGATCATCAACTACAGCCACGGCAAATCCGGCCTGCATCCGCAGGTGGTGCATGCGCTGCTAGCGCTGCTCAACCACGGCATCACGCCGCAGGTGCCGTCCCAGGGTTCGGTGGGTTACCTGACCCATATGGCCCATGTCGGCGTGGCGTTGCTGGGGATTGGCGAGGTGAGCTACCGCGGCCGGATCGTCCCGGCGCAACAGGCCTTGAGCGCAGAAGGCTTGCAGCCGGTGGTGCTCGGCGCCAAGGACGGCCTGTGCCTGGTCAACGGCACGCCGTGCATGACCGGCCTGAGCTGCCTGGCCCTGGCCGACGCCCATCAACTGTTGCAATGGGCCGACGTGATCGGCGCCATGAGTTTCGAGGCCCAGCGCGGCCAGATCGATGCCTTCGACGCCGAAATCATCGCCCTCAAACCGCACCCCGGCATGCAGCAGGTCGGTATCAACCTGCGTGCGTTGCTCGACGGCAGTGAAGTGATCGCCAGCAGCCAAGGCATCCGCACCCAGGACGCGCTGAGCATCCGCTCGATCCCGCAGATCCACGGCGCGGCGCGCGACCAGGTGGAACACGCGACCCGCCAGATCGAGACCGAACTCAACAGCGCCACCGACAACCCGCTGCTGCTCGGCACGCCACACAGCTACCGCGTGGTGTCCCAGGCCAACCCGCACGGGCAGTCCGTGGCGCTGGCCGCTGATATGCTGGCGATTGCCATGGCCGAGATCGGCTCGGTCGCCGAACGTCGTCTGGACCGCCTGATCAACCCCCACGTCAGCGGCTTGCCGGCGTTTTTGGTGAGCGACCCGGGGGTCAACTCCGGGATGATGATCGTGCAGTACGTCGCCGCTTCCCTGTGCGCGCAGAACCGCCAGTTGGCGCAGCCGGCGGTGCTCGACAATTTCGTCACCTCGGGCCTGCAGGAAGATCACCTGAGCATGGGCACCAACGCCGCGCTCAAGCTGCACCAACTGTTGGCCAACGTTACCCAGATCCTCGCCATCGAGTACCTGCTGGCGGCCCAGGCCTTCGAGTTTCTCAAGGACCAGCGTTTCGGCGCGGGCACCGACCGCGCCTGGCGCTTGTTGCGTGAACAGGTCGCGCCTTACGCGCAAGACCGCTGGCTGGCGCCAGACATCGCGACCGCCGCCGCGTTGCTCAAGCACAGCGCTTTGCTGCAGCAGACTTTTCCCGAATTGCACTGAACAATAATTTCCAAGGAGCATGAATGTGACTGCGCTAACTCTGATTCCGGGCCAACTGAGCCTTGCCCAACTGCGGGCCATCTACCAGCAGCCGGTAACGATCAATCTGGATGACAGCGCCACTGCGCAGATCGACGCCAGTGTGGCCTGCGTGGAGCAGATTCTCGCCGAGAACCGCACCGCCTACGGCATCAACACCGGTTTCGGCCTGCTGGCCTCGACCCGCATCGCCAGCGAAGACCTGGAAAACCTCCAGCGTTCCCTGGTGCTGTCCCACGCCGCCGGCGTCGGTGAGCCGATCAGCGATGCGCTGGTGCGGCTGGTCATGGTGCTCAAGGTCAACAGCCTGAGCCGTGGGTTTTCCGGGATTCGCCGCCAGGTGATCGACGCGCTGATCGCGCTGATCAACGCCGAGGTGTACCCGCACATCCCGCTCAAAGGCTCGGTCGGTGCCTCCGGTGACTTGGCGCCCTTGGCCCATATGTCCCTGGTGCTGCTCGGCGAAGGCAAGGCGCGCTACCAAGGCGAATGGCTGGAGGCGACTGCTGCGCTGAAAATCGCCGGTCTCACCCCGCTGACCCTGGCCGCCAAGGAAGGCCTGGCGCTGCTCAACGGCACCCAGGTGTCCACGGCGTATGCGCTGCGGGGCTTGTTCGAGGGCGAGGATCTGTTCGCCGGTGCCCTCGCGTGCGGCAGCCTCACTGTGGAAGCGGTGCTGGGTTCGCGCTCGCCGTTCGATGCGCGCATTCACGCCGCGCGCGGCCAGCGTGGGCAGATCGATTCGGCGGCGGCTTACCGCGACCTGCTGGGCGAAAGCAGCCAGGTGTCGCAGTCGCACCAGAACTGCGACAAGGTGCAAGACCCTTATTCCCTGCGCTGCCAGCCACAAGTCATGGGCGCCTGCCTGACCCAGTTCCGCCAGGCCGCCGAGGTGCTGGTGATCGAGGCCAACGCGGTGTCGGATAACCCGCTGGTATTCGCCGCCGAAGGCGACGTGATCTCCGGCGGCAACTTCCACGCCGAACCGGTGGCCATGGCCGCCGACAACATGGCGCTGGCCATCGCTGAAATCGGCTCCCTGAGCGAGCGGCGTATTTCGTTGATGATGGACAAGCACATGTCGCAACTGCCGCCGTTCCTGGTGGGCAATGGCGGGGTGAACTCCGGTTTCATGATCGCCCAGGTGACCGCCGCGGCACTCGCCAGCGAAAACAAGGCACTCGCCCATCCCCACAGCGTCGACAGCCTGCCGACCTCGGCCAACCAGGAAGACCATGTGTCGATGGCTCCGGCTGCGGGCAAGCGCTTGTGGGAAATGGCTGAAAACGTTCGCGGCATCCTGGCGGTGGAATGGCTGGCGGCGTGCCAGGGCCTGGACCTGCGCGAAGGCCTGAAGACCTCGCCGAAGCTGGAAACAGCGCGCGCTACCCTGCGTGGCAAAGTGGCGTTCTACGACAAAGACCGCTTCTTCGCCCCGGACATCATCGCCGCCACTGAACTGCTCGCCAGCCGCTGCCTGAATGAACTGGTGCCGGCCAAGTTGCTGCCGAGCCTTTGAAAAACCCTCCGCCCCTGTAGGAGCGAGCTTGCTCGCGAAGAACCCCCAGGCGCCGCGAGCTATCAAGTAGCACGCGTTATCGTTGAGGTTTTTCGCGAGCAAGCTCGCTCCTACAGGCAACAGCGACCACCTTGGGAGGCATTGATGAAAGTCCTTTGGCAACACTGCCACATCGCAACCATGGCCCACGGCAATTACTCGATCATCGAGGATGCCGCCCTGGTCACTGCCGGTTCGCTGATCGAGTGGATCGGCCCGCGCAGCGAAATGCCGGCTGCGGATTACGCCCAGGTGCATGACCTGCACGGCGCGTGGGTCACCCCCGGGCTGATCGACTGTCACACCCACACGGTGTTCGGCGGTAACCGCAGTGGTGAATTCGAGCAACGCCTTCAAGGCGTCAGCTACGCCGACATCGCCGCCCAGGGCGGCGGTATTGCCAGCACCGTGCGCGCCACCCGCGCCGCCAGCGAGGATGAACTGTTCGAAAGCGCCCACAAGCGCCTGCGCAGTTTGCTGCGCGACGGCGTGACCACGGTGGAGATCAAATCCGGCTACGGCCTCGACCTGGCCAGCGAGCGCAAGTTGCTGCGGGTGATTCGGCGCCTCGGCGACGCGCTGCCGGTCAGCGTGCGCGCCACCTGCCTGGCCGCCCATGCGTTGCCGCCGGAGTACAAGGACCGCGCCGACGCCTACATCGATCACATCTGCAGCGAAATGCTCCCGGCCCTGGCCGCGGAAGGGCTGGTGGACGCGGTGGATGCGTTTTGCGAATACCTGGCGTTCTCGCCGGCGCAGGTGGAGCGTGTGTTCAAGGTCGCGCGGCAACTCGGCCTGCCGGTGAAGCTGCACGCCGAGCAACTGTCGTCGCTGCACGGTTCCAGCCTGGCCGCGCGTTACCAGGCGCTGTCGGCGGATCACCTGGAGTTCATGACCGAAGACGACGCCATCGCCATGGCCGCTGCCGGCACCGTCGCGGTGCTGCTGCCGGGCGCGTTCTACTTTCTGCGCGAAACCCAACTGCCGCCGATGGACGCCCTGCGCAAGCACGGGGTGAAGATCGCCATCGCCAGCGACCTCAACCCTGGTACTTCACCGGCCTTGTCGGTGCGCCTGATGCTGAACATGGCCTGCACGCTGTTTCGCATGACCCCGGAAGAGGCCCTGGCCGGCGCCACCCAACATGCCGCCACTGCGCTGGGCATGGGCGATACCCATGGCTCGCTGGAAGTGGGCAAGGTCGCCGACTTTGTCGCCTGGCAGATCGATCGTCCCGCCGACCTGGCCTACTGGCTGGGCGGCGAGCTTGAAAAACGCGTCGTGCGCCACGGCGTCGATGTCACTGTTTAAGGAGTCGCACTGTGGATAACGTTCTGAACTTCAAACAAGGCCGCGTGCCGCTGCTGATCAGCATGCCCCACGCCGGCCTGCGCCTGACGCCTGCCGTGCAGGCCGGGCTGATCCCCGAGGCGCAAAGCCTGCCGGACACCGATTGGCATATCCCCACGCTGTATGACTTTGCCGAAGAACTCGGCGCCAGCACCCTGGCGGCGGAGTACTCGCGGTTTGTCATCGACCTGAACCGGCCCTCCGACGACACGCCGCTGTACGCCGGCGCCACCACTGGTTTGTACCCGTCGATCCTGTTCGATGGTGTGCCATTGTTCCGCGAAGGCCTGGCGCCATCCAGGGAAGAGCGCGCCACCTACCTCGAGCAGATCTGGATGCCGTATCACCGCACCCTGCAAGACGAACTGGCGCGGCTCAAGGCCGAATTCGGCTACGCACTGTTGTTCGACGCACATTCGATCCGCTCGGTGATCCCGCACCTGTTCGACGGCAAACTGCCGGACTTCAACCTCGGCACCTTCAACAACGCCGCCTGCGACCCTGGGCTGGCCAGCCAACTGGAAGCCATCTGCGCCGCGCATCCGCAGTACACCCATGTGCTCAACGGACGCTTCAAGGGCGGGCATATCACCCGGCATTACGGCAACCCGGCGCAGAACATTCATGCCGTGCAGTTGGAGTTGTGCCAGAGCACGTATATGGAAGAGTTCGAGCCGTTCCGTTATCGCGAGGATCTGGCGGGGCCGACGCGGGGGGTGTTGAAGCAGTTGTTGGACGGTTTTCTGGGGTGGGGGCAGAAGCGTTACTGCTGAAGTAGGTGGTCTATAGACGTATCGTAGGAACCAGGTGGTGCAATGGTTGCGGTCTCTCCTGGATAAAATGTAGGCGGTTTGCTACTGCCTACGTAGTCCGCGTCTTTATTAATAACGCGAGCGCTAAGGCATTAAAGCCTCTTGCTAATCTGCGTCCCCGCATCGTTGATAGCAAGGTAGGACTTAGGTGTCTCAAGAAGGAGAGTTTAGTGTTGTCATAAGCCAAGTGCAGATGGCAGCAATTTTGGAGCGTGAATCTTTGAGTGCCACTGAAATTGCGACTAATCGTATATTTGGAGGTTTGCGTATTGTTGGTGGGATTATCGAGTTGGGAGGAGCTGGCGTGCTCTGTGCAATACCCGAACCTACGATGATCACTAAGGTGGGATGTGCTGCCATGGGCATTCACGCTGCCGACCAATTGGCAGCGGGCAGCGCCCAATTGCTAACAGGCCTTACCGTTGACTCTTATGCCTATAAATCTGGTCAGGCAATGGCAAACGGCTTAGGCGCGTCTGCGCAAGTGGGGCAGGGGATGGGATTGGCTATGGAGTTCGCCGTTCCGCTCTCCGTTGCTAATCTCTACAACGCTTTCAGAGTTTCCTCCATCCGAGCAGGGCGGATGACACTGAACGTCAGTGAGCGACCGTTGCATGCACCTAAGAGTCTCGGGGGCGGACATGCCTATAGCGTTCATGTCGACAAGCCACTTGAGTTTTTGCAAAAGAGGGCGCTGAAAATGCCTGGGGCCGAGAGCATTTCCACGTTCGGTAATGCTGAGAAGGCAGAATGGGCTGTCAGTCAGGTATTGCAAAGGAACAAACTCAAAGTAATCTTCATGTCGAAAGTTAAGATGCGCTCAAGTGTATACACCCTTGAGGCGGATCTTGGTCAAATCGTGGGTTGGGGCATTCGCCCACGATCGCCTGCAACCGTCATTGAGATGACTAAAGTGCGAGTGGTCATAAAATATGCAGAATTCAACAATATGCCCATGTATATTTTGACGGCGTTCCCAATCCTTTGAGGCAGTCAATGGCTTACGGGTATCTAGAAAGCTTCATGTATGGTGAAGTGGCAGATGGCGTAGGCGCATGGCTCGTCGACGCCGAGTCAAACGTCGCGCCTACGGCGCTTTCGGATATTGTGAAGGGGTATGTTGATAGCCGATCACGCTTCGCATCTTTTATGCTCAAAAGAGATATTGGACGCTACCTGAAAGCAAACCTCACCGCTACGGGCCTGAAAAACGCCGCTCCGTTTGACTATGAGCTTTGCTTTTCCGAGCAGTATTTTGGCTGTAGTAATCAACAGTTCTTGCAGCAGGTCTCTCAGTTACTTGATGTAAATCTCAAGCGTACTAAGTGGCGAAACGTAAAACGTTTTTTGAAATGGCGCTGAGATGCCATGTTGATGATCTTGCTGCTTCTACGGTCAGACTTCGTCCGCTGCGAGAAGATGGGTTGTTGGAGCCTTCAGGGTCAGCCCCCTATCAACACGACCGGTGGCGTCGTAGTGAGGAGTTGGCGGTGTGGGTCTGGATCAGGTTGCGAGTTCGTCGTAGTGATGGTTTAGGTTGCCAGCGGCGCTTTGTTCGGTGAGCAGTTGGCCCAGTGGGTCGTAGACGTATTCGGTGCGGTCGTCATCGGTCATTTCTGAGTGAATTGTAGGACTGATCCCAAAGGCCGGTTGAGCCCCGGCCAGCGCGAGGGCGACCACGATTCTAAAAGTCATAAACCCAAAGCTCACTAAATACAAAGTCGAGATCAAAATGATCGGTCAACGAATCGAAGTCATCGTATTCCTCCGGCAGCGAGAGGCCTATGCCGTTGACTTGGTCAATTTGTACGAAACCCGCCCACGCCACTTGCTCTTTGGAGAGCCTTAGGACATCGGCTACAGTCATTCCCGGCCATAGCATATTTTCATAATTACCCTTGAAAGCAGTATTGCAAGAGATAGCAGAAATGACGCCATCGACGCCGTGATACGCCGTAATAAACCCGTTGTCGATGGTGAATGAATCGGGGCTGTTATGGGTTTTGTACTTATCTGACAGACGTGCTTGTACTTGTGTAATGCTTTCTCCAATGGCTATTCCGCCGATCGAAACTTTTGGCACTATTACGTTAGTCAAATTCATAACTATCTCTATTTCGGAGCATTCACTAATGCCCCGTCTACAAAAACTGGACTATCGACAATTTTTTCGTACTTTACAAAATCTGTTGGAACTACGCGTCCTTGGACTTCCCCATTCCGGTAGACTTTCCAGTAGCTGGGTTGGTGGACGCCTCCGCCCGGATGGTAGTCCAGGACATCCTTGTTTCCGGGTTTTGTCGTCCTAGTAACTTGGGTGTGCTGAGTCTTGTTGGTGTTCAAATTTGTGATGCTTTTGGTATAGCCTTTTTTCAATAACGACGCTTCAACTTGCTGTGTAGTGGTCACTGAGGCGTTTTGCCGGAAAGCTTGCTCGTCCATTTTTTAGAAATGTTTCTCCCTCTATTAAAGGCTTTAATGCAAGTTGGCCCGAGGGGGGCTACCCATTCGATTGGATTTTTGCATAGGCATAGAGGTTAATCCCCCCCATCAACCCAATCGGATCCGGCGTCGTAAACCGCCCCACATCCGGGTCATAAAACCTGAACGTATTGAAGTGCAACCCCGTCTCCCGATCCAGATACTGCCCCAGTCTAGACTTGTTTTTCTGTGTACATGTAAAATACATCTTCCGAGCAGTAGAATACTTTTCTCTTTTGATGTGCTTGGATTGGAGAAATTAATAACTCCCTCAATTCATCTGAATCTATGGCCTCAAAAATAAAATTCAACAAGTCGTCCTTTTTTGCTTTATACAACCTTCCTTTGAAGATTGTTTTTTTTCCTTTGCGTGCGGTTAAATTATGTGCCACGTAGTAGCAGTCCGAATTTAAATATGACTTCATATCTGCAAGCGAGTCGAAAATTTTTACCATATCCCCGTACAGTATCGGCTTTTGCATCATTGAGTAGATATCTTCCCTACTTTCGGTTGGGCCCAATTCCGACTTTATAAGTTTTTCAAAGCGATAGCTGTTTTTCATTTTAGTTTGGGATGTCATAAAAAATATGACCATCCCCTCCATTTTTATACCACTTGATGTGAGGTGTATCCCCGAAGCCGCCCTCTGGAGCCATATGCTGCTCGTAACCTTTTGGGTATTTTGCTACACCGTCGGCGCGGGCGCTTTGGGTATGAGCCTTGTAACGGTTCATATTGCCTTGCGATTCTTTCAAGAAAAATTTTGCATCTGAGCTTGATTTCACCTTAACTTGAAATTTCCCCCCATTTGCCATAGCCATCTTGCTATCTGCAACCGCTTGCTTCCACTCTTTTGAACCTTTAGTTAGTGCGTGCATCTGCGATGCTTTTTGATTCAGTTTTCCCTTGTAGGTACTGCACGCCAATCCTTTGGGATCGACCCACCCGAAAGGGTTCGGAGCATATTGATATAGATTCAATCCGCCCGCTAACCCGATCGGGTCAGGCGTGGTGAATCGTCCGATATCCGGATCATAAAACCTGAACGTGTTGTAGTGCAGCCCCGTCTCCCGATCCAGATACTGCCCCTGAAACCGCAGGTTCTGCTCTTCAATGTAGTAAGGCTCACGCACCTCTTCTGCCGTGTTCCCCCACACCCGATAAGTCGCCCGCCACACCGTTTCCCCATCAGCTTCCGTCAGTTGCTCCGGCAACCCATTCAAGTCGTTGTGGTAATAGCGCACGCTCTGGTGTTCGCCCACGCCATCAATCCGGGCCAGCGGCGTGTAGCCATCGTCCTCATAGAGATACAGGCTGGTTTGACTATGCCGATGCTCCTGCAGCAGGCGCAGGCCATCCCAGGTGAAGCGGGTTTCTCCCAGCGCATAACCCCGGCTGTCGTGTTCGGTTTTAGTGATGCGTCGACCGAGCGGGTCGTAGGTCATGTTCACAACCGTTTCTCGCTCGCCTTTTTGGCTGCGCACTTGGATCAAGCGGTGTTCAGCATCGTAGGCAAAGCGCTGTACGCCGCGTTTGGCGCTGCGCTTTTCGATCATTCGGCCGAAGCCGTCGTAGCGGTAACGCTTGTCCTGGTAGGTCAGCAGTTTGTTATGCACCACCAGCCCGGCGCCGGGTTGCGGGCCGTCGAGCAGGTTGGCGGCGGCGTCGTAGGCGAAGGTTTCGCGCTGACCTTGAGTGTTGTCCTGGGTAGCGATAATCCGGCCGGTGGCGTCGTAGTGCAGCAGTTCGAGGTGTTCGTCTTCCCGGCGGCTGATCAGGTTGTTGGCGGGGTCGTACTCGAAGTGCTTTTGCGCGGCCGCCGGCATCAACGAGGGCTGGCTGGCGTGGCGGCGCTGGCGGGCGCGCAGGCGGCCGCTGCGGTCGTATTCGCTGCGGGTGCTGAGTTGGCCTTGGGTGCGCAGCACTTCGCGGTGTAGACGGTCGCGTTCGAAGTCGCTGATGACGTGGCCGTCGAGGTTGATCTGGTGCAGGTGGCCGCTGCCGTAGTACAGGCGATTGAGCCAGCGGCCGTCGGGCAGTTGCGTTTGGATCAGGTTGCCGAGTTCGTCGTAGTGGTGGTGCAGATTGCCCGCTGAACTCTGTTCGGCAAGCAACTGGCCAAGGGCGTCGTAAGCGAAACCAAGAGCCTGGGTATTGCCCTGCGAGTCGGTGAAGGTGACGGCGGTTAGCTGGTCCACCGCGTCGTAGCTGTAGTGGGTGCGGCCATCGTCGGTGGTCTTGGCAATCAACCGGCCAACCGCATCGCGCTCCAGCCGATGAATGATGGGGGCCGGTGGATCCTCGGGAACTATCGCCAAGCCATTGCCATAGGGCGCCGCAGCGGCGGTCACTGCCGTGATGTTATCCAGCCGGTCGTAGTCGTAGCGCTTGGCGCTGCCGTCAAGATCTTGTTGCTCGGTCAACCGATCCCCGGCATCCCAGGCAAACCGATAACGTTCGCCGTTCTCGTTGGTCAGCGCTTGCAGTCGCCCGTAGCTGTCATAGCCCAGTTGCACCTGTCGTCCATGGGCGTCGGTGCGCTGGCGTACCTGGCCGCGACGGTTGTGCTGGTAGAGCGTGGTGTGCCCGGCGGGATCGGTATAGCCCACCAACTGACCGCTGGCATCGCGCTGATATTGCTCGGTGCGCCCGTCCGGCAGTTGGCTGTTGAGTAAACGCCCGTTGGCGTC
>NZ_QBUF01000019.1:0-114683 GCF_003058185.1 Pseudomonas sp. GV105 | reverse complement strand
ATGAGCGAGATCATGGACTTGAAGAAAGAGAAGAATTTCTTTGAGACCCGTGTGATCGAGTACCAGACTGGCGGTGCGTTGAGCTGGGATTGATTGAAAAAAACGGCCCCTTCAGGGGCCGTGTTGTTTCACCTGTCGATGTTTTTTTATGCCCAATCAAACCATCAAGACCCCCTGCGTCGGCCTGTGCTCCACCGTTTACGGTGATCTGGTCTGCCGCGGGTGCAAGCGTTATCACCATGAAGTCATCCAGTGGAATGGCTACAACGCCGAGGAAAAACAGGCGGTGTGGCTGCGCCTTGAGCAACTGCTGGTGCAGGTGATGGCCTCCAAGCTGGACGTGTTCGACCCACAGCGCCTGCGCCAGCAACTGGAAAGCCGCAAGATTCGCTTTATGCCGCACCAGTCGCCGTACTGCTGGGCCTACCAGTTGATTGCCCGGGGTGCGCGGGTGATTACCAGGCTGGACGCCTATGGCCTGGTGTTGCTGCCGGAATTTCGCGAGCACAGCCTGGCGGATTTGCGCGATGGAATTGATCGCGAGTTTTTCCTGCTGTCCGAGGCGCATTACCAGCGGTATATCGCCCCCGTGTTCTTGAAAGAGGCCTTTGGGCCAGCCCTGATCGCCACGTTCTAAATGTGGGAGGGGGCTTGCTCCCGATAGCAGTGTGTCAGTCAGCTTATATGTCACTGACCCGGCGCAATCGGGGGCAAGCCCCTCCCACATTTAGATCCAGGACGCTGCACGCTCCGCCTGGAGGCCATAGCGTTCAATCGCCTGCTGGCATACCTGCCGATCCAGACTGCCCTGCTCCGCCAATGCCGTCAGCGCGGCCAGCACGAGGTGATGGCGATCGACCTCAAAAAAATCCCGCAACGCCGCCCGTGTATCACTGCGCCCGAAACCGTCGGTGCCGAGTACGGTGTAGGGGGAATCCAGGTACGAAGCAATCATCTGCGGCACCGCCCGCACGTAGTCCGACACCGCAACCACCGGGGCGCCCTTGGGCAAGCAATCATTCACATGACTGACGCGCTGGATCGCCTGCGGATGCAAGCGATTCCAACGCTCCACCTCCCGCGCCTGCCGTGCCAGTTCGCTGAAGCTGGTCACGCTGTAGACCTCACTCGCCACCTGCCAATCGTCCGCCAATAGCTGCGCAGCCGCCTGGGCTTCACGCACCAGCGTACCCGAGCCGAGCAGGCGCACCTGGGCGTCAGGCGCGCCCTGCAAGCGGTACATACCTTTGATGATCGCCGCTTCCACCCCCTCGGGCAGGCTCGGCTGCGGGTAGTTTTCGTTCATCAGGGTCACGTAGTAGAACTCGTCGACATCATGCTCCAGCATCTGGCGCATGCCGTGGTCGAGGATCACCGCAAACTCCCCGGCAAACGCCGGGTCGTAGGCACGGCAGTTGGGGACGCTGGCGGCGCTCAGGTGGCTGCTGCCGTCCTGATGCTGCAGGCCCTCGCCGCCGAGGGTGGTGCGGCCGGCAGTGGCGCCCAGCAGAAAGCCACGGGCGCGCTGGTCGGCGGCGGCCCAGATCAGGTCGCCCACGCGCTGAAAGCCGAACATCGAGTAATAGATGTAGAACGGCAACATGCGCAGGCCATGCACCGAATAGCTGGTGGCCGCCGCGACCCAGGAGCTGATGGCGCTGGCTTCGCTGATGCCCTCTTCGAGGATCTGCCCGTCGGTAGCTTCGCGGTAGCTGAGGATCGAGCCGATATCTTCCGGCTCGTAGCGTTGGCCGACGCTGGAGTAGATGCCGATCTGCTTGAACAGGTTGGCCATGCCGAAGGTACGCGCCTCGTCGGCGACGATTGGCACGATGCGTGGCCCCAGGTGCTTGTCCTTGAGCAGGTTGGTGAGCATACGCACGAAGGCCATGGTGGTGGACATCTCCTTACCCGCGGCAGCCGTGGCGAAGCCGGCGTAACCGGCCAGAGGCGGCACACTGACCGGCGCTGCGGCCTGGCAACGACTGGGCACATAGCCGCCCAGGGCGTTGCGCCGTTGATGCAGATAGCGCAACTCCAGGCTGTCAGCGGCCGGTTTGAAGAAACTCAACGACTCGGTCTGCTCATCCGTCAGCGGCAACTGGAAACGATTGCGGAAGGCGATCAGCGCCTCGCGATCGAGTTTCTTCTGCTGGTGGGTGGTCATCTTGCCCTGCCCGGCTTCGCCCATGCCGAAGCCTTTTTTGGTCTGGGCCAGGATCACCGTGGGCTTGCCCTTGACCCGCCGCGCCGCGTGGTAGGCGGCGTGGATCTTGACCATGTCGTGGCCGCCGCGCTTGAGGCGGTCGATCTGTTCGTCGCTCATGCCCTCGACCAGCTTGGCCAGGGACGCGCTCTGGCCGAAGAAGTGCTCGCGGTTGTAGGCGCCGTCCTTGGCGGCGAAGGTCTGGAACTGCCCGTCCACGGTCTGCGACAGCGTATTGACCAGGGCGCCGTCGCTGTCCTTGGCGAGCAAGGCGTCCCAGTCCGAGCCCCACACCAGCTTGATCACGTTCCAGCCGGCGCCGCCGAACAACGCCTCCAGTTCATCGATGATCCGCCCATTGCCACGCACCGGGCCGTCGAGGCGTTGCAGGTTGCAGTTGACCACCCAGGTCAGGTTGTCCAGGCCTTCGCGAGCGGCCAGGGTCAGGGCCGACATGCTTTCCGGCTCGTCCATTTCGCCGTCGCCGAATACGCCCCAGACGTGGCGCTCGGTGGTGTCCTGCAAGCCGCGGTGCTGCAGGTAGCGCATAAAGCGCGCCTGGAAAATCGAGCTGATCGGGCCGATGCCCATGGAGCCGGTGGGAAATTGCCAGAAGTCCGGCATCAACCACGGGTGCGGGTAACTCGACAAACCGCGCGCGCCGACCTTGGCCCCGCCGATTTCCTGCCGGTAGTGCGCCAGGTCCTGCTCGCTCAGGCGCCCCTCCAGGAACGCCCGCGCATAAATGCCCGGCGCGGAATGCGGCTGGTAGAACACCAGGTCGCCGCCAAAGCCCTCGTGGCGGGCACGGAAAAAGTGATTGAAGCCCACTTCGAACAAATCCGCCGCGCTGGCGTAGCTGGCGATATGACCGCCGAGTTCGCCATACGCCTGGTTGGCGCGCACCACCATGGCCAGGGCGTTCCAGCGCACCAGCGAGGCCAGGCGTTCTTCGGTGGCCAGGTCGCCGGGAAACGCCGGCTGCTGCTCGACGCTGATGCTATTGATATACGGGGTGCCGTGACGGGGTTTCCAGTCGATGTGCGGGGCGCCGCCTTCACGGGCCAGCACGTCGAGGATCTGCCGCGCCCGCGCGGGGCCGGCGTTGGCCACCAGCGAGGCCAGGGCGTCGCGCCACTCGTCCTGTTCGATTTGATCACCGGCGAGCTGATCCGTTGTGGTGTGATTCACTGCGCTCGCAAAACCGTTCATGGGCACCTCCAGGCTTTTTTTCCAGTTTATGTCGATGACTGAGGATTTTTTGCCTGATGTCAGGCGTGCCAAAGCATATTTTGAGCATGAATCGCTGCCAATCAGACGTTTCCCAGCACGTTGTGCTCTAACCCCCCGAAACCTCGCCATTGTGTTTAAAATGCCGCCCGCTCAACGAACGACGCTCAACGATGAACCCCGACGCCCTCGCCACACTGCACGCCCACCTGCTGACCGCCCTGGCCACGCCACCGACCGAAACCCGGCGCCTGTTCCACGGGCGCGGCCGTTGCTGGCCGGGCCTGGAGCAACTGACCGTGGACTGGCTGCAGGGCGTGGTGCTGGTCGCGCTGTTCAAGGAGCCGGAGGCGGCGCACCTGGTCGCGCTGAAACAGCTGCTGGTTCAGTTCGAATGGGCGCAGTCCGGCGCCCACACGGTAGCCCTGCAGCACCGCTACCTGCCGCAAAGCACCACCGAATGGCTGGTGGGCGATGCGATCGATGAGCTGACGATTACCGAAGGCGGCCTGCGCTACCTGATCGACCTCGGTAAAAAACAGAACAGCGGGCTGTTTCTCGACATGCGCTACGGCCGCAACTGGGTGCGCGAACAGGCCAAGGGGCTGCGGGTACTCAACCTGTTCGCCTACACCTGCGGGTTTTCCGTGGCGGCCATCGAAGGCGGTGCCGAGCATGTGGTGAACCTGGACATGGCCCGCGGCGCCCTGAGCCGGGGTCGCGACAACCATCGCCTGAATGGGCATGACCTGAGCCGCGTTACCTTTCTTGGCCACGACTTGTTCAAGTCCTGGGCCAAGGTCATCCACAGCGGCCCCTATGATCTGGTGATCATCGACCCGCCGTCCTTCCAGAAAGGCAGTTTCCTGCTGACCAAGGATTACCAGCGCGTGCTGCGCCGCCTGCCGGATTTGCTCACGCCACAAGGCACGGTGCTGGCGTGCATGAATGACCCGGCGTTCGGCGAGGACTTCCTGATCGACGGCGTGACCCGCGAAGCACCGGGCCTGCACTTTGTCGAACGGCTGGAAAACCCACCGGAATTCCCGGATATCGATCGGCAAAGCGGCTTGAAAGCCTTGGTGTTCCGCCAAGGCTGATGCCGAAACGTCCGACGCTTGCTACGCTAAGCAATCACCGGGGTGGTGAACCTTATCCTCCCCTTCCCGGTCGATACCTGCATCCCCTGGCCAGACTCGACGCTGCCACAGCGTCGGCTGCCCCGTTTCACCCTTTGGAGAACCGCCCGTGATATCGACCCTGCATGTAGCCAGACTGAAAGCCTGGGGCGCCCACGGCTTCACTGCCACCGGAGTGGTGTTGGCCTTCCTGGCCACGCTGGCCTTGCTGGAGAACTCACCCAAGGCGTGCCTGCTGTGGCTGGGCCTGGCACTGGTGGTCGATGGCGTCGACGGTTCCCTGGCCCGCCGCGTGAATGTCAGCACGGTACTGCCCAGCTTTGACGGCTCGGTGCTGGACCTGGTGATCGATTACCTGACCTATGTGTTTATCCCGGCACTGTTTATCTACCGCTATATCGACCTGCCGGACTTTACCCACCTGTTCACGGTGTCGGTGATCCTGGTGTCGTCGCTGTTCTGCTTCTGCAACGTGAACATGAAAAGCAAGGACAACTACTTCGTCGGCTTCCCCGCCGCCTGGAACGTGGTGGCCCTCTGCGTGTATATCATCCAGCCCGACGCGTGGGTGACGTTGCTCACGGTGATTGGCCTGGCGCTGCTGACCGTGACGCCGATGAAGTTCCTGCACCCGTTCCGGGTCAAGCGGTTCATGCCGATCAACATCGCGGTGACCACGCTCTGGTTGCTGTGCAGCTTCTTGATGGTGGTGGATTACCCGAACACCAACCCGTGGACGTTTGGGTTGTGGTCGCTGATGTCGGCGTACTTCCTCGGGATCTGCATCTGGCGCACCGCGCTGGAGTGGCTGGGCACCCACAAATAGCCAGGCCGGCACCGTTTGAATGTGGGAGGAGGCTTGCGCCCTCCCACATTTGGATTTGCGTACATCGGGCAGGTAAGATGGCCGCCTTTCGCATAGCGCCCTGCCAACCATAAGCCCTGCCCATGCCCTTCGAACTCAGCGTAGACCTCACTACCCTCGCCATCCTGGCCGTCGTTGCGTTCATCGCCGGCTTCATCGACGCCATCGCCGGCGGTGGCGGCTTGCTCACCACCCCGGCCCTGCTCACCGCCGGCATGCCGCCCCATTTGGTACTGGGCACCAACAAACTCAGCTCCACCTTCGGCTCGGCCACCGCCAGTTTCACCTTTTACCGACGCAAGCTGTTTCACCCGCGCCAGTGGGTACATGCCATCGTCGGTACGTTTATCGGCGCCCTGGCCGGCGCCATCGTCGCCCACTACCTGCCCGCCGAAACCCTGAACAAGATGCTCCCGGTGATCGTCTTCGGTTGTGGCCTGTACCTGTTGTTCGGCGGCACGCCCAAGGCGCCGCTGGAGGGCGACGCACCGATCAAGAAGAAATGGCAGGCCACCCAAGGCTTCGGCCTGGGCTTCTACGACGGCGTGGCCGGCCCCGGCACCGGCGCGTTCTGGACGGTGAGCACGATGCTGCTGCACCCCATCGACCTGGTCAAAGCCAGCGGCGTGGCGCGCAGCATGAACTTCGTCAGCAACGCGGCGGCGCTGTCGGTGTTTATCATCAACGGTTCGGTGGACTGGATCGTCGGGCTGGCCATGGGCGTGTCGGTGATGGTGGGCGCGTTCTTTGGCGCACGCAGCGCAATCAGCGGCGGCGCCAAATTCATTCGCCCGGTGTTTATCACCGTGGTCCTCGGCCTGACGGTGCGCCTAGCCTGGCAGCACTGGTTCAGCGTGGCCTAAGCGGCGGGCCACGTAGAGGTCGATCAGGTAACGCGCAATCGAGCGTGACGCCGGCAACGGCGGCAAGTCGTGGATGTTGAACCACTGCGCGTCCTCGATCTCATCGGCCTGGGGCACGATATCGCCACCGGCGTACTCGGCATGGAAGCCCAGCATCATCGAATGGGGAAACGGCCAGCACTGGCTGCCCACGTACTGGATATTGCGGACTTCCAGCTGCACTTCTTCGTGAACTTCGCGGATCAGGCAGTCTTCGGCCGACTCACCCGGCTCGGCAAACCCAGCCAGCGTGCTGTAGACCCCGGGGACAAAGCGCGGCGACCGCGCCAGCAGGATCTCGTCGCCACGGGTCACCAGCACAATCATGCTCGGCGAGATGCGCGGGTAGCTGCGCAGGTCACAAGCCTCGCAGAACATCGCCCGCTCCCGAGGCACCTGGACCATGGCCTGGCCGCAACTGCCACAAAAACGGTGTTCCCGCGCCCAGGTGCCGATCTGCGCGGCATAGGCCAGCACTTTGTACAGCCGGTGATCGCCTTGCAGCATGAAGCCGCGCAGGCCTTGCCAACTGCATCCAGGCACGTCGCTGGCGGCATTGAGTTCGAGCAGGTACACCGGCTCGCCGTCAAGATGGCCGATACCGTGTTCGGCGAACACCGCCAGGTCCTGGCGCTTGAGCCATTCCCGCGGGAACAGCGCGCCATTGGTGTCGTGTAAAAAACCCTCGCGGCTGCGCGCGACGGCCCAGCCGCCGGGGGTTTGGTTGTCCAGCAGTGTGGTGGTAATCCAGCCTGGGGTCATATCAGTCAATCCACGAATTCGGGTTTCTGCTTGCTCATATGGGCCGCGATGGCCACGCGCAAGTCGTTGGATTGCAACATAGCCGCGTTCCAGGTGGCAACGTATTCCAGACCGTCATTGACTGTATGGTCACGCATGTAGCTGATCATGGCCTTGGTGCCGGTCACGGCAATCGGCGATTTGGCGGCGATTTCCCGGGCGATGTCCAGTACGCCGGCCAACAGGCTTTCCTGATCGGGATACACGCGATTGACCAGGCCGATGCTGCGCGCTTCCTCGGCGCCGAACTGGCGACCGGTGTAGGCCAGCTCGCGCAGCATGCCATCGCCGATGATGCGCGGCAGGCGCTGCAGGGTGCCGACGTCGGCCGCCATGCCGATGTCGATTTCCTTGATGGAAAACTGCGCGTCCTCGGCGGCGTAACGCATGTCGCAGGCGCTGATCAGGTCGATGGCACCGCCGATGCAGTAGCCCTGGATCGCGGCCAACACCGGCTTGCGGCAGGTGTCGACGGCGTTGAACGAGGCTTGCAGTTCGAGGATCTTGCGCCGCAACAGGCGTGCATTACGGCCCACGTCCTTGCCAAAATCATTGGCCACCGAGGCCAGCATCATCAGGTCGATGCCGGACGAGAAATGTTTGCCGGCACCGCTGAGCACCACGGCGCGCACGGCGTCGGTGTCGTCGACCCAGCGGAAGATATCGATGATCTCGGTCCAGAACGCCGCGTTCATGGCGTTGATCTTTTCCGGGCGGTTGATCTGCACATGGGCAACGCTGCCAATGAGCTCGACGACGAAGGCTTGGTATTCGGACATGGCAGTGATCCCTGACTGGCGAGTAATAAGAGCCGAACTATAACAAGGGTGAGCCACGGCGCATCAGCCAAAAACGGGACTGCTAAAATTCATCCGGGACGGGCCGTCGGCCTTGGAAAAGGCTGGATAAAAACCGCCTCAGGCGCCATCCTTCGCGCTTTAAGCCGCTGCCGCAGCGGCGCTCGACGTTTAAAGGATACGCCCCATGCTCACCCAACCTCTGGCCCCCGCCGATTTCGACCTGATCGAAGAAACCCTGCTCAAGTACGGTGACGACCACTCGGTGCTGAACCTCGCCGAACTCGATGGTTACTTCTGCGCACTGGTGTCCAGCCCGGCACCGGTCGATATCGCCGAGTGGTTCCCGGCGATCTGGGGCGGGCAGAACCCGCAGTGGGAAAGTGCCGAAGAAGCCAAGCAGTTCCTCGAACTGTGCGTTCGCCACATGAACGCCCGCGCCGCCCAACTGGCCACCGACGCCAAAGGTTTCCGGGCGCGCTTCGACGACACGGAGCATCAGGGCCAGACCCTGACCCTCGCCGAAGAATGGTGCTTTGGCTATATCCGTGGCGCCGCTATCGGCAACTGGCCTGAACTGCCCGCCGAACAGGCCGCACTGCTGGAGAAAATCTCCTGGTGCGCCGAACAGGACAACTTCGAACTGCCGGCGGACCTCGATGTACAGGCGCATCAGCAGCGCGTCAGCGAGATCGAACCGGCGGCGCGGGCGCTGCATGATTACTCGCTCGCCCAGCGCTAAGCCTCGACAAGCGTGACGTCTATGCCCGATTATTCGGGTCCGCCCGTCGGCCACTCCGTGCCACCTTGCCTTGAATCAGGAGCCTTGTACCTTGAGTTCGCAGAAAACCGTGACCGTTACACCGCCCACTTTCCCCCTCAATGGCAAGGTCGCGCCCCCCGGCTCCAAATCCATTACCAACCGCGCGCTGTTGCTCGCCGCCCTGGCCAAGGGCACCAGCCGCCTCAGCGGCGCGTTGAAGAGCGATGACACCCGGCACATGTCGGTGGCCCTGCGCCAGATGGGCGTGATCATCGACGAGCCGGACGACACCACCTTCGTGGTCACGGGCCAAGGCCAGCTGCAATTGCCTGCGCAGCCGCTGTTCCTCGGCAATGCCGGTACCGCGATGCGTTTTCTCACCGCCGCCGTCGCCACCGTGCAAGGCACCGTGGTGCTGGACGGCGACGACTACATGCGCAAACGCCCGATCGGCCCGCTGCTCACCACCCTCGGCCAGAACGGCATCCAGGTCGACAGCCCGACCGGTTGCCCGCCGGTTACCGTGCATGGCGTGGGCAAGGTCCAGGCCAAGCGCTTTGAGATCGACGGTGGTCTGTCCAGCCAATATGTATCGGCCTTGCTGATGCTCGCGGCCTGCGGCGCAGCGCCGATTGAAGTGGCGCTGACCGGCAAGGACATCGGCGCCCGCGGCTATGTGGACCTGACCCTCGACTGCATGCGTGCATTCGGCGCGCAGGTCGAGGTGGTCGACGACACCACCTGGCGCGTCGCTCCCAGCGGCTACACCGCCCATGACTACCTGATCGAACCGGACGCCTCCGCCGCCACCTATCTGTGGGCGGCTGAAGTGCTGACCGGCGGGCACATCGATATCGGTGTCGCCGCACACGACTTCACCCAGCCGGACGCCAAGGCCCAGGCGCTGATCGCGCAGTTCCCGAACATGCAGGCCACAGTGGTGGGTTCGCAAATGCAGGACGCGATCCCGACGCTTGCCGTACTGGCCGCGTTCAACAACAGCCCGGTGCGCTTCACCGAACTGGCCAACCTGCGGGTCAAGGAATGTGATCGCGTGCAGGCGCTGCACGACGGCCTCAACCAGATCCGCCCAGGCCTGGCCCGCATCGAAGGCGATGACCTGCTGGTGGCCAGCGATCCGGCACTGGCAGGCACGGCCTGCACTGCACTGATCGACACCCACGCCGATCACCGCATCGCCATGTGTTTCGCCCTGGCCGGGCTGAAGGTCTCGGGTATTCGTATTCAGGACCCGGACTGCGTGGCCAAGACCTATCCTGACTACTGGAAGGCACTGGGCAGCCTGGGTGTCGCCCTGCGCTACTGAGTCCGCGACGTCGAGATGGGGAGGGCTTGATCATGAACATTCGCCAACCCTGCCCGCCCGGCGCCTGTGTCTGTGACCGCGAACAGCTGCTGCAAACCCCAGGCGCCGACCTGCGCATCCTCAACCTGACGCGCCAGGAAGAAAAACGTCTGATCGAACGCCTGGAAGACCTGCAAAGCCTGCAAGACCTCGAACACATGCAGCAGCGCATGTACGCGCTATTGGGTATCCGCGTGCAGATCGCGCCGGGGCACACCGAGGTCAAGAGCATGCGCGGGATTCAGATCGTCATCGACGAACTGCCCGGCCTGTGCCGCAAGACCCGGCAATCGATCCCGGCGGCGATTCGCCGAGGCCTGGAGAAACGACCGGAGATTGCCTACCGGCTGCTGGATGCACATGACCTGCTTGGACTCTAGTCGGTCCTTTCAGTGCATCGCCACCAAGCTGCTGCTCCAGGCCTGAGGCGTGCCGCAACTAACGTAGTTACCAGATGAAATTATCGCCGCCTTTCACGCCATGCCCATTAAGCACGTCTTGGTAAGACATAGTGGGATACTTGATAAGCCTGTCCACTTGCTCGGAGTTCAAATCTTGAACTTCTCTAGGCGATATATTTGGAAACTCTTTCCCATGTGCATCCACCACTTGCTGAAAGTTCATATTGGGATATTTATCGAGCGTATTGTGTTGATCAAAGGTCAAGTTTTGCAGGTCGCCATTCGATAGATTTGGAAACGGACTGTCTTGGTCCGCATTGTTTTCCTGCTCTTGTCTCACTTGATCTTGTGTGGGTTTTTCCTGGGATGTGTCAATGGGAGGAGCAATCAGTGCGGATCCAGATGCAGCAGAAATTGAAGTCATTATCAAATCTCCAGTGATTGTGAACGCCTTGATTGGTCGTCGAACGGTTTCTGGTTCCCTGCTCGCAACGAAATCATCCGGCGACCGTCTCGGTTTCGAACAGACCCTGGCCCACTGCCTTGGCGTGATCCAGATGCACCTGCACCTGGCCGCTTTCCGACTCCAGCAGCAACGCTGACGTCAGCACCTGCGCGCCACAGTAATCGAAGATCCCGTAATCGATCTGCGTGTGCATGGCCTTGGCATAACCATGGCGCTCAAACGCGCTTTGATCTGCAGCACCGAGGGCCAGCAGGTGAACCTGCAAGTGCCGCAGTTTCTTCACCACCGGAGTGTCGGGGCCGTAGTCGATCGCCCAGCCGTTGACGAACACGCGGTCGATCCACCCCTTGAGCAGGCCTGGCAGCGACCACCAGTAAATGGGGAACACCAAGACCAGGGCGTCGGCGCGGTCGATGCGGGCTTGTTCGGCGGCGACGTCAGCCGGCGGTTCGGCGCGGGTGCGATGTACGCGCTGGTCGGCAGCGTTGTAGCGCGGGTCGAAGCCTTCGGCGGCAAGGTCGGCGATTTCGAACGTATGGCCAGACGCGCTCAGCCCGGCGGCGACTTGCGCGGCGAGGCTGTGGGTGAGGGATTGCGGGTCGTGATGAGCTACAACGATCAGTGCGTGCATGACAGTGACTCCCATTGGGTTTATGCTGGGCTTAAGTTACCTTTGGTAAGTTACTTTTGGTATATAAGCATGTCAAGCAGTGAATCCCCTGCCCCACGTCGTCGCCTGTCGCGTGAAGATCGTCTGCGCCAATTGTTGGACGTGGCCTGGCAACTGGTGCGTGAAGAAGGCACCGAAGCCCTGACCCTCGGCCACCTGGCGGAACGAGCGGGCGTGACCAAGCCGGTGGTCTATGACCATTTCGTTACCCGCGCGGGGTTGCTGGCGGCGTTGTATGAGGATTTCGATGGGCGCCAGAATCAGGTGCTTGCCGACGCCCTCGAAGCCAGCAGCCCGACCCTGGAAGATCGCGCGTGGGTGATCGCCTCATCCTATGTCGACTGCGTGTTGTTGCAGGGCCGGGAAATTCCGGGGGTGATCGCGGCGCTGAGCAGCTCACCGGAGTTGGAAAGCCTCAAGCGCAAGTACGAAGCACTCTTTCTCGATAAGTGCCGCGACGTCATGGCCCCCTTCGCGCCGGGCGGCAGCGTGTCCCAGGCGGGGCTGCGGGCCATGCTCGGGGCGGCGGAGGCCTTGTCTCATGCGGCGGCCAGCGGTGAGCTCAGCCGTGAAGAGGCGCAACAGGAGTTGCTGGCGACCATTCTGGCAATGGTCAATCGCGGGGCGCACAGCGCCCGTTGAGAGGCGTTTTTCAGCCTCGCCCCTGCACAAACAAGCGGACCTTGTGCGCCAGTTGATCCAGGTGCCGGTCGCGTTGCTTCTCGGCATCCACCATGGCGCGCTTGCCATGTTTTTGCAGCAGGTAGGTATGAATCTGCCGCACTTCCAATGAGCTATAGATAGCGGCCACATCCAGCACGCCCATCAAGCCATCGGTGGCGTAGGCGCGGGTGTTCATCAGCACCTGCGTGCCGCGCGCGCCGCGCACCTGAAAGCCCATCGCCGCGAAGGCCGGCACTTTGTCCACGGCGCAGGCCAGTTCGGCGTGAGGGTAACGTACCAGCACCTCTTGCATCATGCCCCGCGCCACGCCCTGGCGCCGGCTGCCTGCCTGTACGGCCATGAACGCCACACCGCAGGCTTCTGGGTCGTCCTTGACCGGCAAGTACAGCAAAAACCCAATGACTTTTTCCGGGTCTTGCGCAGACGTCGCGACGATCAGTTCGACCGCGATCCCCTTCGACCCGTCCAGCGCCTGCAGGTACAAATGCACCTCAAAGCCGATGGCATATTGGTAAATGTTGTAGAGCAGGTTACTCGGCGGCAGCGCGACGCTGCTGATGTCGGTGAGGTTGTCGACCACCATCTGCAGGATCTGGCTGTTGATCGGTTCGGGGCACGGCGTGGTGTAGCGGGTAAGGCTGAACATGCAAATTCCTGGAGTTTCGCGTCAAGGCAGATGGGATTGTACCTGTTGCAGCAGGTTCGGGATCGATAGGCATACCCGCCATGATCTGCATGCCTGGCGGCTCGCATGCACATCGCCCCGGGGACGGGCCGCACTGTCATCGTCCGCACACCTCACGCAAACACCCGCGCAACCAACGATGGGCCAGATCGGCGTCCAACCGTGGGTGCCAGAGCATTGCCACGGTAAACGCGGGTAACGCCACCGGCAGCGCAAAACAGAACAGGTCGCGCCGGTCTGGGGTATAGCGCTCGGGCACCGAGGCAATCAGGTCGGTGTTGCGTGCCAGGGCGATGGCGCTGGAAAAGCTGGCGACGATGCTGCCGATCTGCCGCGTCAGGCCCTGGGCTTCGAGGACGTCGTCGATCTGGCCGCGGTCCTGGCCGCGCCGCGATACGTAGAGGTGTCGGCCCTCGGCAAACCGTGCAGCGCTGATCTCGCCTTGGCTCAGGGGATGGCCGCTACGCACCACGCCGATCAGGCGATCGCGAAACAGCGCCTGGGTCAGCACTTCAGGGCTGGCCGTGGGGTCGACCACGCCGATGTCCAGGTCGACGCGGCCCTCGCGCAGTTGCGCAGTGTCCTTGTCGGTCTTGCTGACGAAGCGCAGGCGTACGCCGGGGGCGTCCTCGGCGAGACGGGCGAGCAACGCCGAACCGAAGCCTTCGACAAACTCCTCGCTGGTTCGCAGGGTGAAGGTGCGGACCACGTGGGCCATCTCCAGCGCCTGTGCCGGGCGCAACACCGCCTGGGCGCCCTGCACCAGTTGGCTGACCTGTTCACGCAGCGCCAACGCCCGGGGCGTCGGCACCAGGCCACGGCCAGCGCGGACCAGCAACGGGTCGCCGGTGGTCGCACGCAAGCGCGCCAACGCCCGGCTCATGGCCGAAGGGCTCAACCGCAGGCGCTTGGCCGCACGGGCGACACTGCCTTCGGCGAGCAATACATCCAGGGTGATTAGCAAATTGAGATCGGGCATTAGCGCTCCATAGTAGGCGTCACATGCAGGTATTTAGTGCAACTCATGCGTCTTCCGCCATGTTAGGCCACACCGTAGATTTGCGACAGTTACGTTCATTCAAGGAA
Source organism: Pseudomonas sp. GV105 (assembly GCF_003058185.1). Taxonomy (NCBI): domain Bacteria; kingdom Pseudomonadati; phylum Pseudomonadota; class Gammaproteobacteria; order Pseudomonadales; family Pseudomonadaceae; genus Pseudomonas; species Pseudomonas sp. GV105. The sequence goes on along the minus strand of NZ_QBUF01000019.1, from coordinate 100,622 downwards.
TCTTCCATGCATACCTCTTCCCGTGGCGGTCTTGTCAGCCTGTGCCTGTCCATGTTGCTGGCCGCCCTTGGCACCAGCATCGCCAATGTCGGCCTGCCCAGCCTCGCGCAGGCCTTCAATGCATCCTTTCACGCGACGCAATGGGTGGTGCTCACCTACCTGCTCGCGATCACGGCAGTCATCGTCAGTGCCGGGCGCCTGGGCGATCGGCTGGGGCGACGGCGGCTGTTGATCGCTGGCTTGCTGCTGTTCGCCTTGGCCGGCGGGTTATGCGGTGTCGCGCCTGGCCTGCGGTGGCTGATTGCGGCGCGCAGCCTGCAAGGTTTGGGCGCGGCGATCATGATGGCGATGACGTTAGCGATGGTCGGCGACACCGTCCCCCAAGCACGCATTGCGCGTGTCATGGGCTTGCTCGGCACGATGTCAGCCGTCGGTACCGCCATGGGCCCCGGCGTGGGCGGCCTGTTGCTCAGTGTGTGGGGGTGGCGCGCGCTGTTTCTGGTGGGGATGCCGCTGGGCTTGCTCGCGGCCGCCCTCGCCTGGCGCTACTTGCCGGTGGATCAGCCACCCGCGCCACTGGTCGGCGGCGGTGGCGTTTGGCGCTTATTGCAGTCGACCTCGTTGCGCGCCGGCCTGGTGATGAGTGCGTTGGTGTCGGCGGTGATCATGGCCACCTTTGTCGTCGGGCCGTTCTACTTGTCCCGAGGGCTTGGGCTCGATCCGGCCGGGATGGGCCTGGCAATGGCCGTCGGCCCTGGTGTCGCGGCGCTCACCGGCATTCCGGCCGGTCGTCTGAGCGAACGCTTTGGCAGCCACGTCATGACACTCGTGGGGCTGGCTGTCTGCGGCAGTGGCGCCCTGTCGCTGTGCCTGGCGTCCGGGCTGGTCACTTATCTTGCCTCATTGATTACGCTGACGGCGGGCTACAGCCTGTTCCAGGCCGCCAACAACACTGCGGTGATGAGCGAAGCCGATGCGGCACGCCGAGGCACGATCTCAGGCCTGCTGAACCTGTCACGCAACCTGGGGCTGATTTTCGGTGCGTCGGCATTGGGCGCGATGTTTGCCTGGACCACTCCCGATGTCACCCACGCCACGCCGCAATCCGTGGCTGACGGTCTGCACGCAACCTTTACCGCGGCATTCGCTTTGATCCTGCTCGCCAGCGCCATGGCATGGCGGCGGCAGCCCGCGCGTCAGTTGGCGTGAGCCGAATATCCTCGCTCATGACGGGTTGATCAGCCTCGCCATGCCGGCGCGGCGGGTGGTGGCGTTTGCCTTGTATGACCAGGGCCGTGAACATCCGGCATTCAAAACCCGAGGAAAAAAGTTCGGACCAACGGGTGCATGGACGCCCCTACATCGCGCATCATGGGCACTTTCAAGTTCAAGGGTAACGTCCATGCGCGTGCTGTCATTGATGATGGGTCTGACGACGCTGGCCGCCAGCCTGGTGTTCTGCGCCAGCGCGATGGCGAATGAAGAAAGTCAGTTGGTGCAACAGATCAACGCTTACCGCAGCCAGGTGCAACGCTGCGGCGACCAAGGTTCCCAGGAACTGCCACCGCTGGCCAGCGATACGCGCCTGGTGCTGCCGGCCAGTAATGTCGGCGACTTGCAGCAGGCCCTGGCCCGCGCGGCGTACCCGATGGTCAACGTGCAGGCAATCAGCCTGTCCGGGCCCAAGGATGCCCAGGCGGCCATGAAAGCCGTGCGCGAGAGTTTCTGCCGCGTGGTGCTGGACCCGCAATTCGTCGACATCGGCGTGAGCAACAGCGGCCAGGACTGGCGCATCGTGCTCGCCCGCCCGCTGCTGTCCAGCGGCCTGGGCGATTGGCAGACCGAAGGCAGGCAATTGCTGAACCTGATCAACGCCGCCCGCACACAACCGCGCCAATGCGGTCCCCAGGCGTTCACCGCGACCACGCCACTGTCGTGGAACGACACCTTGGCCAGTGCCGCCAACAGCCACACACGCAACATGGCCAACGGCAATTTCTTCGACCATCTGGACCACGACGGCCGCACCCCGGGCGACCGTGCCGAGCTGGCCGGGTACAGCGCGAAGAACATCGGCGAAAACATCGCGGCCGGCCTCGACACCCCGCGCAAAGTGGTGGACGGCTGGCTCGCCAGCCCCGGCCATTGCGCCAACCTGATGAACCCGCAATTCCGTGAAGTGGGCGCCGCCTACGCCATGGACCCGAAGAGCGATGCAGGCATTTATTGGACAGCGGTGTTCGGAACACAACAGTAAGTGAACACCCGCGATGAGATCTATCCCAGCGGGTGAAGCATCAAAGTGCCATCTCATGGATAATTGCGCTGAACCGGCAGCAATCATTTCTGTCTGTTGCTTATTGGCCTGACGCATCAGGCATCCAAACAGACCGTGGCAAACAAGGTGTTCACCCGATGATGAATTGGCTGCAAAGCAGCAGCGACATGGCCGAGCGGGTACGCCAGCACGACTGGGCCAGTACGCCCCTGGGTCCGCTGGAACACTGGCCGGATGTGCTCAAGACCACCGTGGCGCTGTGCTTTGCTTCAAGTTTCCCCCAAGCCATCGTGTGGGGGCCTCAATTGACGACCCTCTATAACGACGCGTTCATTCCGATACTGGGCAATAAACCCTATGCCCTGGGGCGTCCGTTCAGCGAGATCTGGAGCGAGGTCTGGGACGACATCAGCCCCATCGCCGACGCGGCTTTCCAAGGCCATGCGACCTATATCGAAAACTTCCCGCTGGTGATCGAACGCGGCGCGGCGCCGGAACAAGCGTACTTCACGTTCTGCTATAGCCCGATCCGCGACCCGCGGGGCCACGTCGTCGGCATGCTCGACACCGTGACCGAAACCACCGCCACGGTGTTCCTTTCGCGCCGCCTTGCGGTGCTGGATACCATCGGCAGCACGGTCGCCAATGCCACCGATGCCGAAGCCATCATGACCGCCACCACGCACCTGCTGGCGCAGCACCTGCAAGTGTCCATCTGCGCCTACGCCGATATGGACGCCGATGAAGACGGCTTCACCATCCGTGACAACTGGACGGCTCCCGGCTCGCCCAGCATCGTCGGCCACTACCGCCTGCAGGCCTTCGGGCAAACCGCGGTCAAGTGCCTGCGGGCCGGTGAGCCGCTGGTGATCGGCAACAACCGGCTTGAACTGCCCGCACAGGAAGCCGCGGCGTTCCAGGCCCTGGGCATCACCGCCACGATCTGCATACCACTGATCAAACACGGTCGCCTTACGGCCTTGATGGCGGTTCACAGCACAGCAGGGCGGACCTGGTCGCCGTATGACCTGGCGCTGTTGGCCGAAGTCACCGAACGGTCCTGGGCGCACATCGAACGGGTGCGCGCCGACGCCGCCGTGCGCGAAGGGTTGGCGGCCTTTACCGAATTGAACGCCACCCTCGAGCAGCGCGTGGAAGAACGCACCGCTGCGCTGGCCCAGGCCGAAGCGGCGTTGCGTCAATCGCAGAAACTCGAAGCCATCGGCCAATTGACCGGCGGCGTGGCCCATGACTTCAACAACCTGCTGACCATCATTCGTTCGTCGGTGGACTTTTTGCGTCAGCCCGGGCTGCCCGAAGAACGGCGCCAACGCTACATGCGCGCAGTGTCGGACACCGTCGAGCGCGCCAGCAAGTTGACCAGCCAGTTGCTTGCGTTCGCGCGCCGCCAACCGCTGAACCCGGAAGTCTTCGATGTGGCGCAGCGGGTCAAGGACATTGGCGAGATGCTCGAGAGTGTCACCGGTGCGCGCATTCATGTGCAGGTTCAATTGCCCGAGCGGCCGTGCCATGTCCGGGTCGACTCGAGCCAGTTCGAAACCGCGCTGATCAATATCGCACTCAACGCCCGCGATGCCATGGACGGCCAGGGCACCCTGACCCTGCGCGTGGGCACGGTGGACGCGATGCCGCGCATCCGGGGCGATGCCCAAGCCTGCCAGCCGTTTGTCACGGTGGCCCTGGCCGACACCGGCAGCGGCATTCCGGGGGAAACGTTCGAGCGCATTTTCGAGCCGTTCTTTACCACCAAGGCCGTGGGCAAAGGCACGGGCCTGGGGTTGTCACAGGTGTTCGGCTTCGCCAAGCAGTCCGGTGGCAATGTCGACGTGGCCAGCTGTCTTGGCCAGGGCACGGTGTTTACCCTGTATCTGCCCGAGGTCGAGCCGGAGGACGCCCGCCACGAGCCCTCCCCTAGTGACCCGGCACCGCCCCACGACACGAGCCTGCGCAATATCCTGATCGTGGAAGACAACCTGGACGTAGGCCGTTTCGCCAACCAGATCCTCCAGGACCTCGGTTACCAGACCACCTGGGCGACCAATGCCGAACAGGCGCTGGCGCTGGCCGGTCCGGATGCCGCGGCTTTCGACGCGATTTTCTCCGACGTGGTGATGCCGGGCATGACCGGCGTGGCGATGGCCAAGCTCCTGCGCCAACGTCGCGCCGACCTGCCGGTGGTGCTCACCTCCGGCTACAGCGAAGAACTCGCGGAAAGCGGCTACGAAGGGTTCGAGTTTCTCGCCAAGCCCTACTCCGCCGACCAGGTGGCGCGGGTGCTGGCCAAGGCCATGTTCAAGGACTGAGCCCTACTCCGCCACGACCACTTGATTACGGCCGAGGGCCTTGGCGCGGTACAGCGCCTTGTCGGCGGTGTTCATCAACGCGTGCAGGTCGCCATCCAAGGTGCAGGTCGACGCCACGCCGAGACTGGCGGTCATGCCCTGCACAGGTTCGGAAGCCATGCAGGAGATGGCCTTGATCAACTGCTCAGCGATACCCCGGGCGGTTTCCAGCGAGGTATTGGGCAGCAACACCGCAAACTCCTCGCCCCCCAGGCGACCGTACACATCGGCCTGGCGAAACGACGCGGTGATCACTCCGCCGATCTGCCGCAATACCTGGTCGCCGGCCTGGTGGCCATAGGTGTCGTTGATTTGCTTGAAGTGGTCCATGTCGATCATCAACGCACACAGCGGCTGCCGGTTGAGGCGGCACTGCGCGTACAGCAATTGTGCATGTTCGAAAAACGCGCGACGGTTCATCAGCCCGGTGAGTTCATCGGTCTGTGCGGCGCGCGCGGAAATAGTGTGGGCGCGTTCCATCTGCCTGGTCAGGCGGAAGGCTTTTTCCAGGGCGCCGGACAACTTGCGCGTGGCACTGACCACAAACGAGGAAAACACCAGCACCGCAATCGCCACGCCGACCTGCATCGACGACGGCTGAAACAGCAGCCACAGCGTACACGGCAGCAACACCAGGCCCATGGACACCATGGTCATGTAGCGATAGGCCGAATAGCACGAGACAGCGCTGACGGACATGCCCACGGTAAACAACATCACCAGTACTTGGGACATCCGGTCGTCGCTGGGCATGACTGCAAAGGCACCGGCGCCCCAGATGCTCGCGGACAGTATCAAGGTGAGCCAGTAACGGCGCTCCCAGCGTTCCGGCGTGCGCTCGCTGTAGGGGCTGCGAAACCATTCGAGGAACATTTTCACCCGCAGCAACGATGACGCCGCCAGCACCGCCAGCCATACCTGCATGACCTGGTGGTCAAAACGGTCCCAACACAGCCAGCAAAGCATCGCCGCCGCGAGATAGCTGCCGAAAATGGCGGCAAATGACTGACGAAACAGCTGATGCAAACGGTCGGTTCGCACCTGCTCCTCAATAACGCAATCCTGGTCTTGCTCATGCCCAAGGCCATTCATGAAAACCGCCTGATTCGACTGCCGCGACAAAGGTGCCATTGTGGCACCCTGCCACTAGCGCGGACAATAGACGCCAGCACCTTAGCGCCGTTAACTGTCTTGCGGACGCAAAATCAGCACGCCCAATGGCGGCAGATTCAACGACAGCGATACCGGTTGACCATGATGCGGTTCATCCTCGGTGAAGACCCCTCCGCCATTGCCATAATTCGAACCGGCATACGTGTCCGCATCACTGTTGATCACCTCGCTCCAACGCCCGGCGAACGGTACGCCGACCTTGTAGGCTTCACGGGGCACCGGGGTGAAGTTGGCCACCACCAGCACCGGTCTGCCGTCCTTGCTCCAGCGCAGCCAGGCGTAGACGCTGTTGATCGCATCGTCGCCGATCAGCCACTGGAAGCCCTGGGGCGCGTCGTCCTGTTCATACAGGGCCGGTTCCTCGCGGTACAGGCGATTCAAGTCACTCACCAGTTTCTGCACCCCACGGTGTTCGGGGTATTGCAGCAGGTACCAGTCCAGTTGCTGGTCGTGGTTCCACTCGCGCCATTGGCCAAACTCGCAGCCCATGAACAGCAGCTTCTTGCCCGGGTGCGTCCACATGAAACTCAGGTAGGCGCGCAGGTTGGCGAATTTCTGCCAGCGGTCGCCGGGCATCTTGTCGATCAGCGAGTGCTTGCCGTGGACCACTTCATCGTGGGAGATCGGCAGGATGAAACGCTCGGACCAGGCATACACCAGGCCAAAACTCAGTTCATTGTGATGGTGGGCGCGGTACACCGGGTCTTGCTGGATGTAATGCAGGGAATCGTTCATCCAGCCCATGTTCCACTTGTAGTTGAAGCCCAGGCCGCCCTGTTGGGTTGGCTGGCTGACGCCCGGCCAGGCCGTGGATTCTTCGGCGATCACCAGCGCGCCGGGGGCTTCGAGGGCGACCACGTCGTTCAAGTGCCGCAGGAAGTCGATGGCTTCGAGGTTCTCGCGGCCGCCATGGCGGTTGGGCACCCATTCGCCGGCCTTGCGCGAATAGTCGCGATACAGCATCGAGGCCACGGCATCGACGCGCAGGCCATCGACGTGGAAGTGTTTGAGCCAATGCAGCGCCGAGGCCAGCATAAAGCCATGTACTTCGGTGCGACCCAGGTTGTAGATCAGCGTGTCCCAATCCTGGTGGAAGCCTTCCAGCGGGTTGGCGTATTCGTACAACGCCGTGCCATCGAATTGCGCGAGGCCGTGGGCATCGGTGGGAAAATGCGCTGGCACCCAGTCGAGGATCACGCCGATGTCGGCCTGGTGACAGGCATTGACGAACTCGGCGAATGCCTGCGGCGAACCGAAGCGCGCAGTCGGCGCGAACTGGGACAACGCTTGATAGCCCCAGGAGCCGCCGAACGGGTGTTCCATGATCGGCATCAGCTCGATATGGGTAAAGCCCAGCTGTTGCACATACGGAATCAGCCGCTCGGCCAGTTCACCCCAGCCGTACTGGCGCGAAACCTCACCGGCCTCGTCCAGTTCGCACTGCCAGGAGCCCAGGTGCAACTCATAAATCGACAGCGGCGCCGTGGGCTTCTGCTTTTGCGCACGCGCCTGCATCCACGTGTGATCCTGCCAGTCGACCTGCAACGGCGACGCGACTTTCGATGCCGTGTCGGGCGGCATCTGGGTGGCCAGGGCCATCGGGTCGGCCTTGAGCGGCAAAATGCCGTGGGCCCCGAGAATCTCGTATTTGTAGGCCGCGCCCGCTTGCAAGCGTGGGATAAAGATCTCCCACACACCGGCCGGATGGCGCAGGCGCATCGGGTGGCGGCGGCCGTCCCAGATATTGAAGTCACCGACCACCGACACGCGCCGGGCGTTCGGTGCCCACACGGCAAACCGCACGCCCTGCACGCCATCGACCGTGGTCAACTGGGCGCCCAGGCAACTGCTGAGGTCACGGTGATTGCCTTCGGCAAACAGGTACAGGTCCATTTCCCCCAGCAGCAGTTGCTGGAAACTGTAAGGGTCTTCGGTGATCTGTTCGCCACCGGCCCATTGGATCTTCAACAGGTAGGCCTGGCGACTGCTGAAATGCCCGATAAACAGACCCGGCACCTGGGTCGCGTCGAGGCTGCCGATCGGCTCGCCAGTGTCGCGACTCAGCAGCTGGACACTCAAGGCCTCGGGCAGGAACGCACGGACAAACTGGCCGCCCTGCTCGTCATCATGGGGCCCGAGAATCGAGAACGGATCATGGTGTTCGGCGCGCACCAGCGCTTCGACGTCGTTGGACGCCGGCATTGCTGTCAGTTTCGGCTGCAGCGGTTCTTTATTCGTAAAACTCATGACGTCTCCCCACCGCGTACAGATTTCGATCCAGGTATGAGCCCGCTGAGCAAACCGTGCAAACCCTGCAAGGGCACCGGCAGCCAGGTCGGGCGGTTTTCCGCTTCATAAGCCACTTCATACGCGGCCTTTTCCAGGCTGAACAAGGTCAGCGCTGCGTCCTGGCCTTTGGCATCCTGCCAGTCATGCGCCAGTGTAGCCGTCGCCGCGTGATAAGCCTTGATAAATGCCAGACGCGCCTCAATCAGGTAGCGCTCGGTCACACGCTGGCGCGCCGCGTCCGCTGCGGGTGAGTGGTCCACACCTTGCACATTCAGGGCCATGGCCGCCGCGTAATCAAACGAACGCAGCACGCCGCTGACGTCTTTATAGGGGCTGTGCTTGCCGCGCCGTTCGTGCAGCGGCCGCGCCGGTTCCCCTTCAAAGTCGATCAGGTAGGCGTCGCCTTTCACTACCAGCACCTGGCCCAGGTGCAAGTCACCGTGGACGCGAATGCGCAAGCCGCCCAACGTGGCCTGCGCCAACGCCCGGACCTGAGCGCCGATGGCTTTTTTCTGCTCCAACAATTCACTGACCCGCGCCTGATCGGCCGGGTTCAATTGGTTTTGATGCAGTTTGAGCAATTGCAGGGCGCGCTCGATCTGCGCCGCGATGTCCTTGGCCCAGGCCTCGGCATCCTTGGCGGTGGTGACTTCGGCTTGGAAGTCTGGGTTGGCCGTCGGCGCCGCCAGCACGCCGTGCATTTCACCCAGGCGCTGCCCGAGCAAAGCGGCAAAGTCGGCCAGCTCGCCCAAGGCGTTGTAATGCTGCTCCTGTTCGGACATCGCTTCGGCCTGTTCGTCGCGGATCGCGCGCTCCAGGTTGTTCTGGGTCCAGCCCCAGGCGTCGCCCTGGTTGCTCAGGTAGCCCTGGGCAATCATCAACAGGTTGTCCTGGCCTTGGCCGTCACGCCGAATCATCGAACCGAGCAACGGCGAAATGTTCGGGTAACCGGCTGCGGTCAGGTAGGCGCTCATCTCCAGCTCCGGATGGACCCCGGTGCTGACCTTGCGGATCAACTTGAGCACCAGGCTCTCGCCCACCACCACCGAGCTGTTGGACTGCTCGGCAGCCAGGTAGCGCACGGGCGACTCATCGGTCAGCGGCAGCCTGGCCAACTGCGGCGTGGCTTCAAAGCGCAGCTCGCCCTCGCTGCTGTTCAACACGGTGCCGGCCTGCAAGGCCTGGATCACCGCGCGGATAAAGTGTTCCAGGCTGAACGCATCGGTCACCAACCCCACCTGACGCACGCGCCGCACACGGGCCAGGGCCAGTTGTTGCGGCAAGGCGCTGGTGAACTGGTCTTCGCCGAGAAAGCCGAACGGCAACTGGTAACGGCTGACCTGCCCCCCGGCGCTCACCTCGATTTCGCTGAGCAGCACCGGGTGCTGCAGGTCGCCGAACCGCACGCCGTAAGCGATATGCACGCTGTCGATGGCCGTGTCCTTGCCGGCGAACCAGCGGCGCTTGGGCAGCCAGGCCGGCAGCGAGGTGTGCTCCAGGACGGCGCGACACGGTGCGTCGAGCAGCTCCTCCATGCGTTTTTTCAGAACCAGGGTGGTGAAGTCCGGCATGCTTTGCACCGGTTCCACATGCCAGCTGGGCATCTGGTTTTCCGCCGCCAGCACGAACCAATAGAAGCCATACGGCGCCAGGGTCAGCAGGAAATTCAACTGGCCGATGGGCGGGAACGCATTACCGCCGAGCATCTCCACCGGCACCATGCCGGCGAAGGCCGAGAGGTCCAACTCGGCCGCCTGGGCGCTGCGCGAGACGTTGGCCACGCACAGGATGATCTCGGTGCGGCCGTCGTCCCCGGTGAATTCACGGGTATACGCGAGGATGCGCCGGTTGCTCGGCGAGAGCATCTTCAAGCTGCCGCGGCCGAAAGCCTTGGACTGCTTGCGCACCGCGAGCATGCGGCGGGTCCAGTTGAGCAGCGAATGCGGGTCCTGGGCCTGGGTTTCGACGTTGACCGACTGATAGCCGTATTGCGCGTCCATGATCGGCGGCAGCACCAGGCTGGCCGGGTCGGCGCGGGAAAAGCCGCCGTTGCGGTCGATGGACCACTGCATCGGCGTTCGCACGCCGTCGCGGTCGCCCAGGTAGATGTTGTCGCCCATGCCGATTTCATCGCCGTAATACAGGGTCGGCGTGCCCGGCATCGACAACAGCAGGCTGTTGAGCAGTTCGACGCGACGCCGGTCACGCTCCATCAGCGGCGCCAGGCGCCGGCGAATGCCCAGGTTGATCCGCGCGCGACGGTCGGCGGCGTAGTAGTTCCACAGGTAGTCGCGTTCTTTGTCGGTGACCATTTCCAGGGTCAGTTCATCGTGGTTGCGCAGGAAGATCGCCCATTGGCAATTGGCCGGGATTTCCGGGGTCTGGCGCAGGATGTCGGTGATCGGGAAACGGTCCTCCTGGGCCAGCGCCATGTACATGCGCGGCATCAGCGGGAAGTGAAAGGCCATGTGGCATTCATCGCCGTCGTCGCCCTTTTTGTCACCGAAGTACATCTGCGTGTCTTCCGGCCACTGGTTGGCTTCGGCCAGCAGCATGCGGTCGGGGTAATGAGCGTCGATCTCGGCGCGGATCTGCTTGAGGACGTCGTGGGTCTCCGGCAGGTTTTCGTTGTTGGTGCCGTCGCGCTCGATCAGGTACGGGATCGCGTCCAGGCGCAGGCCGTCGATGCCCATGTCGAGCCAGAAGCGCATCACCGACAGCACGGCTTTCATCACTTGCGGATTGTCGAAGTTGAGGTCGGGCTGGTGCGAATAGAAACGGTGCCAGAAGTACTGGCCGGCCACCGGGTCCCAGGTCCAGTTGGACTTCTCGGTATCGAGGAAGATGACGCGCGTGCCGTCGTACTTCTGATCGTCGTCGGACCACACGTAGAAGTCCCGCGCCGCCGAACCGGGCTTGGCCTTGCGTGCGCGCTGAAACCACGGGTGCTGGTCGGAGGTGTGGTTGATCACCAGTTCGGTGATCACCCGCAGCCCGCGTTGGTGGGCTTCGGCGATAAAGCGCCGGGCGTCGGCCATGGTCCCGTAGTCGCTGTGCACGCCGCGGTACTCGGCGATGTCATAACCGTCGTCGCGACGTGGCGAGGGGTAGAACGGCAGGAGCCAGATGGTGTTCACACCGAGGTCGGCGATGTAGTCGAGTTTGGCGATCAGCCCGGGAAAGTCACCGATGCCGTCGTTATTGGAGTCGAAATAGGATTTGACGTGAACCTGATAGATCACCGCGTCCTTGTACCACAGCGGGTCTTTGATAAAGGTGGCAGCCTTGGGTTTCTTCGCCATTGGAAACTCCTGAAAACTCGAGGATTCTTGCAGACTGAAGCGGGTCGATGCGCGGGGGCTTGCGCCCGATAGCGGCAGGACAGTCACTTGATCCATTGGCTGGCATAGCGCTTTCGGGAGCTAGCCCCCGCCCACATGTCGCTCCTTAGTACGTGGTGATGCGCCAGATCCCGAACGGCATCTGCGGCTCCAGCCGCATCCATTGGGTCTTGCCGTACCACGTCCAGCGATGGCCGTTCATCAAATCTTCGCCCTGGGTGTGGGCGTCGTCCGGCAAGCCCAGCTCCCACAGCGGCAATTCGAATTGCGCTTCCTGGGCATTGAATGGGTCGAGGTTGACCGCCACCAGGATGAAATTGCTGCCGTCTTCGCTGCGCTTGCCGAAGTACAGGATGTTCTCGTTCCAGGCGTTGTAGAGCGTCAGCCCCAAATGCGTGTGCAATGCCGGGTTTTGCCGGCGGATGCGGTTGAGTTGGGCGATCTCGGCGATGATGTTGCCGGGTGCGGTGAAGTCCCGCGGGCGGATCTCGTATTTTTCCGAGTCCTGGTACTCTTCCTTGCCCGGCACCGGCGCGGCTTCGCACAGTTCGAAGCCGGAATACATGCCCCACAACCCCGAGCCCATGCTCGCCAGCGCGGCGCGGATCAAGAAACCCGGGCGCCCGGACTCATGCAGGAAAGCGGGGTTGATGTCCGGGGTGTTGACGAAGAAGTTCGGCCGGTAGCACTCGCGCCAGGGCGACTCGTTCAATTGCGCCAGGTACTCGCTCAGCTCGGCCTTGGTGTTGCGCCAGGTGAAATAGGTGTAGCTCTGGGAGTAACCGACCTTGCCCAGGCGCGCCATCATCGCCGGTGTGGTGAATGCTTCGGCGAGGAAGATCACCTCCGGGTACTTGGACCGCACATCGCTGATCAGCCATTGCCAGAATGGCAGCGGCTTGGTGTGAGGGTTATCGACGCGGAATGTCTTCACGCCCTCCTCGACCCAAGCGAGCACGATGTCACGCAGTTCGGTCCACAGGCTGGGGATCGCATCCGCGGCGTAGAAATCGACGTTGACGATGTCCTGGTACTTTTTCGGCGGGTTTTCCGCGTATTTGATCGTGCCGTCCGGGCGCCAGTTGAACCAGCCCGGGTGCTGCTTGAGCCACGGGTGGTCCTGGGAGCACTGAATGGCGAAGTCCAGGGCGACTTCCAGGCCATGGTCGGCGGCGGCCTTGACCAGGCGCCGAAAATCGTCGCGGCTGCCCAGTTGCGGATGAATCGCGTCGTGGCCGCCCTCCTCGCTGCCGATCGCGTAGGGGCTGCCCGGATCGTGCTGCTCGGCCCTCAAGGCATTGTTTTTGCCTTTACGGTGGCTGCGGCCGATGGGGTGGATCGGCGGGAAGTACAGCACGTCGAACCCCATGTCATGGATCATCGACAGCCGCGAATGCACGTCGAGGAACGTACCGTGACGCGCTGGATGGTCGGTGATAGAGCGCGGAAACAGCTCATACCAACTGGCAAACTGCGCACGCTCGCGCTCCACGTCGAGCGGGTACGCGGGACTGATGCTCAAATAGGCGCGGTGATCGGCCCGGGTCATCAGGTACGCACTGTCTTCGTGCAGGAACAGCGCAACCTGCTCGGTTTCCAGCAGGCCGGAGAGCTCGTGGTGCAAGCGCATCAGGCGCTCGCGCAGCTCACTGTCACTGCGCTCGGCGGCCAGCAGCACCAGGCTGCGGCCTTCCTGCAACTCAAGGCTGACCGGCACGCCAGCCTCATGTTTCTTGCGCAGTTCGTAGCAGAAGCTGGCAAAGGTATCGATCCAGGCTTCGATGCAATATTCATGGGGCCCTTGGGCGGTGACGGTAAACGCGCCCTCCCAACCGTCGTTGCCGATATCGGCCATGACCTCGCTGTGCCAGCTTTCATCGTGCAAGGCGCGCCAGCGGATCAGCACCGCGAGCGTGTCGTGGCCGTCGGCGAACACCTTGCTGGTGACATTGATGCGTTGGCCCACCACGGCCTTGACCGCAAATTCGCCGCCGTCGATCACCGGCATGGTGCTTTCAATCGCTATGCGAGGCAGCAACAACGCCTGGGACAGCGGCAATACACAATCGTCTGGAGTCAGTGTTTCAGCAGTCATCGAGCATCTTCCCCTTACGCCCTGTGGACGCTCTTTGCTTGATCCGAATTCTGATACGGCACCGCTCTCCCTGAGCAGGACCACATAAGGTCCGAGCCCGGGGCCGGGTGAAAAGTTCAGGTGGATGTGCCGCCATCGACGGGGGGGAATCAATTCCCCCGGGCGGCTGTCCACCGATAGAGCAAAGCACAAAGGAGGCCACACCGATGAATATCCCGATTCCCGCGCAAACGCCCGATCCGAATATCGACAAGCCGACCCTGCCGCCCACCGAACCGGCTGCGCCGCCTGAGGAGGAACCGCCGCAAGACCCGCCCGTGCGGGTGGAGGAACCCTCAGCCCAATGCTATCCCCTCACCATCACCAGACGATGACAAGGAGTTCACCATGCCTGTACGTATCGAAAACCAGATCTGCTACTTCACGGTCGATGACAACGGCCAGGAACAAAGCCTGCCGGCGTCCCAGGTCACCGTCAGTACCGACAGCGAAAAATCCATGTCTTTTGTGGCGCTGAACGACGACCGGATCTACATCACCGAGGTCGAGGCCGACGCGCTGACCGTCGCCGGCGCCCAGGATGGGCGCAAACACCTGAAGGCCAGCGACAGTGATTCGGTGATTTGATTGATCTGTATCAGCACACGCTGAATCGAGCTGCGCCCCAGGCGCCACGGGGTGCAGCACATTGTCGCAGCAGGGCCTTTGCAGCGCATCTGATCCGCTTTTTATCGCCACACCTGAGTCTGTTATGCAAACAGCACGACGAGCATAGTTCACCGGCCTGATGGAGGCTGATGAGCAAACGACCATGAGCGAAATGATCCCCGTCCGAACCGTGGAAATCCACGAGCCTGCGCACCCGAAGAAGGTGACGGCCAAATCCAGCGATAACCAGATCCATACCCGTAGCTTCACCGGCCTGTACCGCACCTTGCGCGTGGCCGGTGCAGGCTTTCTGTTCCTGGCGTTTTTCGGCACGGTGTGGCTGAACTGGGGCGGTCGCCAGGCCGTACTGTGGGACCTGGCCGAAAGCAAGTTCCACATATTCGGCGCCACGTTCTGGCCGCAGGACTTCATCCTGCTGTCGGCGCTGTTGATCATCTGCGCCTTCGGCCTGTTTGCGATCACCGTGTTCGCCGGCCGGGTGTGGTGCGGCTACACCTGCCCGCAAAGCTCGTTCACCTGGCTGTTCATGTGGTGCGAAAAAGTCACCGAAGGCGAGCGCAACCAGCGTATCAAGCTGCAAGCGGCACCCTGGAGCCTGAACAAACTGGCACGGCGCTCGGCCAAACATACGCTGTGGCTGAGTATCAGCGTGCTGACCGGGTTGACCTTTGTCGGTTACTTCACACCCATTCGCCCGCTGGCCAGCGAACTGCTGACCTGGCAGATGGGCGGCGTGAGCCTGTTCTGGGTGGTGTTTTTCACCGCCGCCACTTACCTCAACGCCGGCTGGCTGCGCGAAGCGGTATGCATGCACATGTGCCCGTATGCGCGGTTCCAGAGCGTGATGTTCGACAAAGACACGCTGACCATCTCCTACGATGCGGCCCGTGGCGAACACCGCGGCCCGCGCAAGCGTGAAGCCAAACCGGCGGACGTCGGCCTCGGCGACTGCATCGATTGCCAATTGTGCGTGCAAGTGTGCCCCACCGGCATCGATATCCGCGACGGCCTGCAAATGGAATGCATCGGCTGCGCGGCGTGCATCGATGCCTGCGACTCGATCATGGACAAAATGGGCTACGCCCGCGGCCTGGTGAGCTACACCAGCGAACATCAACTGCAAGGCGGCAAGACCCACCTGCTCAGACCACGCCTGATCGGCTACAGTGCGGTGCTGCTGGTGATGATCGCGGCGTTGGTCGTGGCACTGGTGCAGCGGCCGATGGTGTCGCTGGACGTGACCAAGGACCGCGGCATGTTCCGCGAAAACAGCCAGGGCCTGATCGAAAACATCTACAGCCTCAAGGTCATCAACAAGACCCAGCAACCCCAGGACTACCGCCTGGAACTGGTGGATGGCGAAGGCTTCCAGCTGCAAGGCAAGACCCAGATCAGCCTGGCCCCGGGGGAAATCAGCGACGTGCCGGTGTCGGTGGCGTTGCTGGCGGACAAGCCGGCGAGCAGTTCGCAGATCCTGCGCTTCAAGGTCACCGACGTCGACGAACCATGGGTCTACAGCGCTGCCGACAGCCGTTTCGTGGCACCGTTGAACCGCTGAGGGTTGGCCGGCATAAGAGATCAAATGTGGCAGCCGCTCAGCCGGCGGCCACATTTCGCCCTGCGTACATCTTGAGAAGATTAATTTGGCTACCATGAAACGCTACGAAAAATTCGCCGACGACATCGCAGAACTGATCCGCTCCGGCGTGCTCGGCCCTGGCCAGCGAGTGCCTTCGGTGCGCTATGCCAGCCAGACCTACGGCGTCAGCCCGTCCACGGTGTTCCAGGCGTACTACCTGCTGGAACGCCGCGGCCTGATCCGGGCACGACCGCGTTCCGGCTACTTCGTCAACACCCATGCGCCCAGCCCGTTCTCCGAACCGGTGGTGAGTGAACACGTGCATGAATCCACCGAAGTCGATGTGAGCGAATTGGTGTTCTCGGTGCTCGAGTCCATCAAAGACCCGAATACCGTACCGTTCGGCTCGGCCTTCCCCAGCCCGATGCTGTTCCCGCTGCCCCGCCTGGCCCGCTCCCTGGCCAGCGCCGCCCGTGAGATGGACCCGCGCCTGGTGGTTACCGACATGTCGCCGGGCAACCCGCAACTGCGCCGGCAGATTGCCCTGCGTTATATGGTCGGCGGCCTGATGTTGCCGATGGAAGAGCTGCTGATCACCAACGGCGCCCTCGAAGCCCTGAACCTGTGCCTGCAGGCCGTCACCGAGCCGGGCGATCTGGTGGCCATTGAAGCGCCGGCGTTTTATGCCTGCCTGCAAGTGCTCGAACGCCTGAAACTCAAAGCGGTGGAAATCCCCGTGCATCCGCGTGACGGCATCGACCTCAACGCCCTGGCGCAAAGTCTGGAGCGCTACCCGATCAAAGCCTGTTGGACCATGACCAGTTTCCAGAACCCCATGGGCGCCACGCTGCCGGAAGCGAAGAAACAGGAATTGGTGGAGCTGCTGCGCCGCCATCAGGTGCCGTTGATCGAGGACGACGTCTACGCAGAGTTGTACTACGGACAACAGGCACCGAAACCCGCCAAGGCCTTCGACACCGAGGGCCTGGTGATGCACTGCGGCTCCTTCGCCAAGAGCCTCGCACCGGGTTATCGCATTGGCTGGGTGGCGGCCGGGCGCTATGCGCAGAAGGTCGAGCGTTTGAAGCTGATGACCTCGTTGTGCCCGTCGATGCCCGCCCAGGCGGCGATTGCCGACTACCTGCAACATGGCGGCTATGACCGGCACTTGCGCAAATTGCGCTACGCCCTGGAAGAACAGCAAAGCGCCATGCTCGCGGCCATTGCCCGGTATTTTCCGGCGCAGACGCGGGTCAGCCAGCCGGCCGGCGGGTATTTCCTCTGGCTGGAATTGCCGGAGCAGACGGATTCATTGAAGTTATTCCAGATGGCCTTGGCGCAAGGTATCAGTATCGCGCCGGGGCCGATTTTTTCGGCAACCCAGCGTTTCAGGAACTGTATCCGCTTGAACTACGGCAGCCCGTGGTCGGAAGCATCGGAAAAAGCGATGGAGACGTTGGGACGCATTGTGCGCTCGTTTTGACGCGGAACCAGATCGACGCACGTACCACACAGGACACTCACTATTCCTGGTTCGAACCAGAGGTTTCCTATGAGCGTTTCTGTCCCCCCAAGGCCTGCACCCCTGCCCATCCCGCCCAACTACATGCGTGCCGTCGAACAAAAGCAGGTTCGCGAGATGTACGCTCCGCTGGACCGACCGGCCGGCGACCTGCGCTCGGCACAGCAGATCATCGACCAGAGCCCGGTCATGACGCACTTCCTGCAAGGCCGCGACAGTTACGCGATCGCTGATGATCTTAAGCAGCAGGTCGGTGACTGGACCCCATCCAACGCAGACCCGGATGCGCGTGCTGACGCGGCTTACAACCTGGAAAAAGTGCTGCAGTTTCTCGACAACCTTGACGACCGCACCTTGAATGGCAGCCAGGCCCGCAACGGGCGTATCGACGGTTTCTTCAACGACGGCTATGGCACCCTGGAAAACTCCGAAGCCAGCCGCCTCAAGGCGTTTTCCTTTAAAGGCTATGAAGTGCTGCGCCATCTGCCGAGCTGAAGGCCGAGGGCCTCAACGACCGCCGCCCAGGTCGACGAATGTCCCGGTGGCATAGGACGCCTTGTCCGACAACAACCAGACAATCGCCTCCGCCACCTCGTCCGGCCGGCCGCCACGGGCCATGGGAATCCCGGACTCCAGCTTACTGACCCGGTCCGGATCACCGCTCAGGGCATGGAAGTCGGTGTAGATATAGCCGGGGCGCACCGCGTTGACACGAATGCCCTCGCCCGCCACTTCCTTCGCCAACCCGATGGTAAAGCTGTCCAGCGCGCCCTTGGAGGCGGCGTAGTCGACATATTCACCCGGCGAACCGAGGCGCGCCGCCACCGACGACACATTGACGATGCTGCCGCCCTGCCCGCCATGCCGGGGCGACATACGCAGCACCGCGTGCTTGGCGCACAGAATCGGGCCGAGCACGTTGGTCTTCATGATCTTCAGAATGCGGAACTCGGACATTTCATCGACACGGGATTTATGCCCCACAGTGCCGGCATTGTTGACCAGTGCCGTCACCCGCCCCAACTCGTTGTCAACACGATGGAACAGCGCGATCACCTCATCCTCGATGCTCACATCGGCGCGCACCGCAATGGCCTGGGCACCCAGCGCGCGGACCTGGTCGAGCACGCGATGAGCGGCCTCTTCGTCCGACTGGAAGTTGATGCAAATGCGATAGCCCTGGCGAGCCGCCAGCAAAGCCGTCGCCGCGCCAATCCCACGACCGCCCCCGGTGATGATGAGGACTTTGTCCATGCCTACGCTCTCCTGAATCAACCAAATGTTTAGAGTTGGCCCCAAGAATACCCGTCAAGCACGCTGCTTGTCAGGCGCCAGCGCTGCTTGTGCCCGCAGGATGTCGGCCATGAAGCCATCCGCCGGTAACGGATGCCCGAGCAAATAGCCCTGCAACGCGTTGCACCCCAGGCGGGTGAGGAAGCTCTGCTGGACATCGGTTTCCACCCCTTCGGCGACAATCCGCAGCCCAAGGGCCTGGCCCAGGGCGACGATGGCCGAGACAATGGCGGCGTCGTCGCCGTCGTGTTCCAGGTCTCGCACAAAGCCACGGTCGATCTTCAGTTCGTTGGCCGGCAGGCGCTTGAGGTACATCAGGCTGGAATAGCCGGTGCCGAAGTCATCAATGGACAGATCGACCCCCATTTCCGACAGCTGCTGCAACACCGTCATGCTCGCATCGGCATCGCTCATGGCGGTGGTTTCGGTAATCTCCAGCGTCAGGCTGTTGGCCGGCAACTGGTGGCGATCCAACGCGGTGGCGACACTCTTGACCAGGCCGGCGTGGCAAAACTGCAACGCCGACAGGTTCACCGCGATTCGCCAGTCCTCATAACCCTGGGCGTACCACACGCGCATCTGACGGCAGGCTTCGTCGAGCACCCACTCGCCAATCGGAATGATCAGCCCGGTCTTTTCCGCCAGCTCGATAAAGGCCGCCGGCAGCAACAAGCCCTCTTGCGGATGCTCCCAGCGCAGCAAGGCTTCGGCGCCTATCGGGGCACCGCTGACGGCGTCGAACTTGGGCTGGTAGTACAAGCGGAACTGCTGCTGCTCGACTGCGTTGCGCAAGTCCTGCAACAACTGCAGTTGCTTGCGCGCGTTAGAGTTCATCGACACATCGAAGAAGCTGTAGCCATTCTTGCCCATGCCCTTGGCGTGGTACATCGCGGCGTCGGCGTTCATCAGCAGTTCCTGGGGCGTACTGCCGTTGCCCGGGAACATCGCGATACCCACGCTGGCTGAAATTTTCAGCACGTGTTCGGCCACCTGGAACGCGCGATTGATCAGCACCACCTGGCGTTCGGCAAGGCCCAGGGCATCATTGGGCTGCGTCAGTTGCACCAGCAGCACAAACTCATCTCCGCCGATGCGCGCCAGGGTGTCCTGGCTGCGCAGATCTTCACGCAGGCGCTGGCTGACTTCGCGCAACAACTGGTCGCCCATGTGATGGCCGAAGGCATCGTTGACCGGCTTGAAGCCGTCCAGGTCGATAAACATCAGGGCCAGGCAACCGCCCTGCTCTTTCACCGCCTGCATGGCTTGCTGAATCCGGTCGGCGAGCAGGGTGCGATTGGGCAGGCCGGTCAGGGTGTCGTGCAGGGCCAGGTGGGTCAGTTCCTGATTGGCCAACGTCAGCGAGTCGGCCAGCACCGCGGTACGCGCCTCCAGGCGCGCGTCGAGCAACGACGTGAGCAGCGCGATAACCAGCACGGCCAGGCTGGTGACCAACACCAGGTTATCCAGTCCCTTGCCGCTCAAGCCGGTCAGCGCGGCGCCGCAGAAACTGTCGTCGGCAAAACGCGCCGCCGCCATGCCGGTGTAGTGCATGCCGACGATGGCCACGCCCATCACCACGGCGGCGCCACCGCGCGCCAGACGCACATAAGGCGTGTTGCGCCGCAGATTGAAGGCGATCCACAGTGCCGCGCCAGACGCCGCCACCGCGATCAGCAACGAGGCGCCAAACAACGCGGGGTCGTAATCGATGCCCGGCAGCATCCGCATCGCGGCCATGCCGGTGTAATGCATGCTGCTGATGCCGGCGCCCATGATCAGCGCGCCAAACCCCAGTTGCCACATAGGCAGGCGCTGCTGGCTGACCAGCCACAAGGCAAAGCCGCAGGACAACACCGCGATCAACAGCGACAACGCGGTAATGTCCAGGTCAAAACCCAGGGCGAACGGCAGCCTGAGCGCCAACATGCCGATAAAGTGCATGGACCACACGCCCACGCCCATGGCCAATGCCCCGCCCAGCATCCACAAGTAGATGGCGCGACCCTTGGCCGTGGCGATGCGACCGGAGAGGTCGAGCGCGGTGTAGGAAGCAAGCACCGCGACGAACAGGGAGATCACGACCAGAGAGGGAGAATAACTACCGATGAGCATGGAACTTCTCGAGAGCGACGGGTTGTAAACACCCGCCCCGGGTGACAAAGCCGCGGATTGTAGCGAGAATAATTATTGAACAGGCGATTAATTATAATAGGACCAGCACCGGCATTTTGAGGTCAATCTGCCCATTCAAAAAGGCCCGGACTTCACTCCTTTTCCGCCACTTGAGTCTGCCCATCCCAACCACCGCCCAACGCGGCGATCAGTTGCACACTGGCCACCAATCGCGTCTGCAGCAAGGTCAGCACGGTGCGTTCGTTACTCAGCGCCGTTGCCTGCACGGTGACCACATCCAGGTAAGCGATCAGCCCCGCTTTGTATTGGTTCTGGGTCAGGCGCAGCGATTCGCGAGCGGCCTCCAGGGCTTCGTTGCTGACCACGGCTTCGTCTTCCAGCACCTTGAGCTGGACCATATAGTTTTCCACTTCGCGGAAACCATCCAGCACGGTCTGGCGGTACTTGGCCACGGTTTCATCGTAACTGGCCACGGTGCGGTCGACTTCCGCCGAGCGCTGGCCGCCGTCGAACAGGGTCATCGCCAGTTTCGGCCCGACCGACCAGAAGCGGTTCGGCAGGCTGATCCAGTCTGAATAGGTGCTGCTGGAATAACCGCCAGCCAGGCTCAGGCTCAGGTCCGGGTAATAGGCGGCCTTGGCCACGCCGATATTGGCGTTGGCGGCGATCACCGAGCGTTCGGCCGAGGCGATGTCCGGGCGCCGTTCGAGCAATTGCGACGGCAGGCTCACCGGAATCTGCGGCAAGGCCGGAATGTCCTTGCTCACGGCCAGGTTGAAGTTGGCCGGCGCCTCGCCGATCAACACGGCGATGGCGTTTTCCAGCTGGGCACGCTGCCAGATCAGGTCGATCAGGCTGGCCTGGGTGGACTTGAGCTGGGTTTGCGCCTGGGCCACGGCTTCCTTGCCGGAGACGCCGGCGCGGTATTGGTTTTCGGTCATTTGCAGGGAGCGCTGGTAGGTGTCCAGCGTGGCTTGCAGCAACCGGGTCTGCTCATCCATGACGCGCAGTTGCAGGTAGCTTTGCACCAACTCCGACTGCTGGCTCAAGCGCATCGCGGCCAGGTCCGCCGAGCTGGCTTCGGCGCTGGCCTCTTTGGCTTCCAGGCCTCGGCGCAACTTGCCCCAGACATCGGCTTCCCAGCTCACGCCCAACTGCGCGTTGAGGGTGTCGCGGATGCCGCTGCTGGAACTGCTGAGGCTGGCGTTGCTGCTGCCGGTGCCCTGGCTGGCGCGGGTTTTCCCGACGCTCAGGTCCACCGTCGGGTAAAACGCCCCACGGGAACTGCGCACCAGCGCCTGGGCCTGGCGGAAGCGCGCTTCGGCCTGGGCGACGGTCTGGTTGGCGTTGTTCAGCCGGACCACGAGGTCATTGAGTTGACGGTCGCCGTACAGCTCCCACCAGGCGCCACGGGCCAGCGCATCGCTCGGCGTAGCCTGGCGCCAGCCCTGGGCTTGCTTGAACTGCGCCGGCTCGATGACCTCCGGGCGCGTGTAGTCGGGGCCGACGGCGCAAGCGCTGAGCAACACCCCGCAGAGCACCAGGCTGGCGATGCGGGAACCACGGGGCATGGCCAATGTGGCGAAAATTGAATCGGTCATAGCGCAGTGTCCAGGGCAGCATCGGTACGCACGCCGCGCCAAGCGTTGAAACGATGGCGCGCGCGGTCGAGATAAAGGTAAACCACCGGGGTGGTGTAAAGGGTCAGGATCTGGCTGAAGACCAGCCCGCCGATAATGGTCAGGCCCAGGGGCTGGCGCATTTCCGCGCCTTCGGCCCTGCCGAGCAACAACGGCAAGGCACCGAGGATCGCCGCCAGCGTGGTCATCAGGATCGGCCGCAGGCGCAACAGGCAGGCGCTGCGAATCGAATCCAGCGGGCTCAGGCCATCATTGCGCTCCAGTTGCAGCGCCAGGTCGATCATCAGGATCGCGTTTTTCTTCACCACCCCGATCAACAGGAACAAGCCGAGCAAGGAGATCAGGCTGAACTCGCCGCCCAGCAGGTAGATGGAGAGCAAGGCTCCGACGCCGGCCGACGGCAAGGTCGAGAGGATCGTCAGCGGGTGGATATAACTTTCATACAGAATACCCAACACCAGGTACACCGCCACCAGCGCGCCGAGGATCATGAACGGCTGGCCCTTCTGGGTCGCCGCAAAGGCATCGGCGGTGCCGGCCATCTTGGCGATGACGTCCTCCGGCAAGCCCACCTTGGCAATCGCCCGCTCGATGGCCGCAGTGCCCTGCTCCACCGTCACGCCGGGCGCTATGTCGAAGGCGATGTTTTCCGAGGCGAACTGGCCTTCGTGGCTGACCCGGTCGTCCGCCAGGCTGCTCTCATAATGGGCAATGGTCGACAACGGCACCCGCGCGCCCGTGGAGGTGATCACCTGCATCTGGTTCAGGGTGATCGGGTCCTGGGCGTATTTCGGGTTGACCTCCATCACCACCTGATACTGGTTGAGGCTGTCATAGATCGTGGAGATCTGCCGCTGGCTGTAGGCGTTGTTCAGCACCGCGGTGACCATGTTCATGTCGATACCCAGGCGCTTGGCCTGGTCGCGGTCGACGACCAGCGTCACCTGGGCCGCGCCCCGGCCTTCGCGGGCGTCGATGGCGGTGAGTTCGGGCAACGCACGCAGTGCGGCCACGACCTTCGGGTACCACAGGCGCAGTGCAGACAGATCACCGCTTTGCAGGATGTAGGAATACTGCGCACTGGTCTGGTCACGCCCGCCACCGAATTGCAGGTCCTGGTCAGCCATCAGGAACAGCCGCCCGCCCGGCACCAAGGGCACGTTCTTGCGCAGACGCTCGATCACCGCCTGGGCGGAGACCTTGCGCTCGCTGATGGGCTTGAGTCGAACCAGCATCACCGCGTTGTTGGTGCCGCTGTTGCCGCCGATGAAACCGGCCACGCTGAGCACCGCCGGGTCTTGCAACACGGCCTTGCGGAAAATCTCCATCTTCGGCTGCATCACGCTGAACGACAGCCCATCGTCGCCGCGCACAAAGCCGATCAATTGCCCGGTGTCCTGCTGGGGCATAAAGGTTTTCGGCACCACCACATACAGCGCGATATTCACCCCCACCGTGATCAGCAGGCTGAGCAAGGTCAGGCGCCGATGGCGCAGCACCCAGTCCAGGCTGGTGGCGTAGGCCGAGACCATGCGGTCGTTGACCTTCTGGCTCCAACGCTGCAAACCGGTCAGTTGGCCTTTGATATGAGGCTTGAGCCAACGCGCGCAGAGCATCGGCGTGAGGGTCAGCGAGACCACCAGCGACACGATGATCGCCGCCGACAAGGTGATGGAAAACTCACGGAACAGGCTGGTGACGATCCCGCCCATGAACAGGATGGACAGGAACACCGCCACCAGCGACACGTTCATCGACAGCAAGGTAAAGCCGACTTCCTTGGCGCCCAGGTACGCCGCCTTCATCGGCGGCACGCCCTCGTCGATATGCCGGGAAATGTTCTCCAGCACCACGATGGCATCGTCCACCACCAGGCCGGTGGCGAGGATCAGCGCCATCAGCGAGAAGTTGTTCAGCGAGAAACCGAACAGATACATCACCGCGAAGGTGCCGACCAGCGACACCGGCACCGCCAGGGTTGGAATCAGCGACGCACGGAAGTTACCGAGGAACAGGTAGACCACCAGGATCACCAGCCCTACGGCAATCAGCAAGGTCATCTCGGCCTCGTGCAGGGTGGCGGTGATCACCGGCGAGCGATCCATCGCCAGGCTCAGCTTGACGCTGGACGGCAGCACCGCCTGCAATGCCGGCAACTGCGCCTTGATCTGCCGGACGGTCTCGATGATGTTGGCTCCGGACTGGCGGTTGATCACCAGCAGCACCGCCGAATCGTTGTTGAAGAAGCCGCTGTTGTAGCGGTCTTCCACACCGTCGCTGATCTTCGCCACATCGCCCAGGCGCAGGGCCGCGCCGTTCTGGTAGCGGATCAGCAGCGGTTCATAGTCCTTGGCTTTTTCCAGCTGGTCGTTGGCCTGGATCTGCCAGTTGCGCTCGGCGTCTTCCAGGGAACCCTTGGGCCGACGCTGGTTGGCGTTGGCGATGGTGTTGCGCACATCGTCGAGGGCCACGCCGTACTGGTCGAGGGCCTTGGGTTCGAGTTCGATCCGCACCGCCGGCAGGGAACTGCCGCCGATCTGCACTTCACCCACGCCCGGCACCTGGGACAGGCTTTGCGACAGGATGGTCGACGCCAGGTCGTACAGCTGGCCCTTCTGCAATACGTCCGAGGTCAGCGACAGCACCATGATCGGCGCCTGCGACGGGTTGATCTTCTTGTAGGTCGGCATGCTGCGCATACCGCTGGGCAGCAGGTTGCGCGAAGCGTTGATCGCCGCCTGCACTTCGCGCGCCGCGCCGTTGATATCACGGTCGGAATCGAACGCCAGGATCACCCGCGTCGAACCCTGGCTCGACGAACTGCTCATGGTGGTAATACCGGCAATCGCGCCGAACGAGCGCTCCAGCGGCGTGGCCACAGTGGACGCCATCACCTCGGGGCTGGCGCCGGGCAGGCTGGCCGACACCACGATCACCGGGAAGTCGATCTGCGGCAGCGGCGACACCGGCAGCAGATTGAAGCTGACACCGCCCAGCAACATGATCGCCAGGCTCAACAGCATGGTCGCGACCGGGCGGCGAATGAAAGGTCCGGACAGGTTCATGACTCAACCGGCTCCAGGCGTTGCGGCTCTTTGCGCCAGCGCCGCCCCAGGCGATCGAAGTACAGGTAGATCACCGGCGTGGTGAACAGGGTCAATACCTGGCTCACCAGCAAACCGCCGACCATCACCAGGCCCAGGGGTTGACGCAGCTCCGCACCGGAACCGGTGGCCAGCATCAATGGCACCGCGCCGAACAGCGCGGCCAGGGTGGTCATCAGGATCGGCCGGAAGCGCAACAGCGCCGCCTGATAGATCGCGGTCTGCGGGTCAAGGCCCTGGTTGCGTTCGGCGTCGAGGGCGAAGTCGATCATCATGATCGCGTTCTTCTTGACGATACCGATCAGCAAAATGATGCCGATGATCGCGATCATGCCCAGGTCATTGCCGCTGAGCAGCAACGCCAGCAACGCCCCCACCGCCGCCGAAGGCAGGGTCGAGAGGATGGTGACCGGGTGGATGTAGCTCTCGTAGAGCACGCCGAGCACGATGTACATGGTGACCACCGCCGCCAGGATCAGCAGCAAGGTGCTCGACAGCGAGGCTTCGAACGCCTGGGCCGCGCCCTGGAACTGGGTCTGCACGCCGACCGGCATGCCGATATCTTTCTGGGTCTGGTTGATCAACTCCACGCCCTTGCCCAGTGCGACGCCAGGGGCCAGGTTGAACGACATCATCACCGCCGGGAACTGGCCGATATGCGCAATCGCCAACTGCGCCTGGCGCTGTTCCACATGGGCCAGGCTCGACAGCCGCACCTGGCCGCCGTCGGTGGTCTTGACGTGGATCTGGTTTAGCGCATCCGGCCCCAGGGTCTCGCCCGACTGGGCCTGCAACACCACGCGGTATTGGCTGGCCTGGGTGTAGATGGTGGAAATCTGCCGCTGACCGAAGGCGTCGTACAGCGCATCGGTGATGGTCGACACGTTGACGCCCAGGCGCGAGGCCGCATCGCGGTCGATCACCAGGTACACCTGCAGGCCCTTGTCCTGCAGGTCGCTGGCGACGTCGGTGAGCTGCGGCAACTGGCTCAAGGCATGGACCAGCTTTTCACTCCACAACGCCAGCAGTTCGGCATCGGGTGACGACATGCTGAACTGGTACTGGGTGCGGCTGACGCGGTCTTCGATGGTCAGATCCTGCACCGGCTGCATGTACAGGCGGATGCCCACCAGTTTGTCGATTTGCGGCTGCAGGCGGGTGATCACCTGGGCCGCGCTCAAGTTCCGCTGCCCATGGGCCTTGAGGTTGATCAGCAAGCGACCGCTGTTGAGGGTGGCGTTGTCGCCATCCACACCGATGTAGGACGACAGGCTTTCCACCGCCGGGTCGGCCAGGATGATCTTCGCCAACTCCTGCTGGCGCTGGCTCATGGCTGCGAAAGAAATCGACTGCGGCGCTTCGGAAATGCCCTGGATCACCCCGGTGTCCTGCACCGGGAAAAAGCCCTTGGGCACCACCAGGTACAGCACCACGGTGAGGCCCAGGGTGGCGATGGCCACCAGCAACGTCAGCGGCTGGTGCTTGAGCACCCACTGCAACTTGCGCCCGTAGGCCGCGATCAACCAATCGATCCAGGCGCCGCTGGCCTTGTAGAAACGGCTCTGTTCTGCTTCCTCGGGCTCACGCTTGAGCAGGCGCGCGCACATCATCGGCGTCAGGGTCAGGGACACCACCAGGGAAATCAGGATCGCCACCGCCAGGGTGATGGCGAACTCGCGGAACAGCCGCCCGACCACATCGCCCATGAACAGCAACGGAATCAATACGGCGATCAGCGACAGGGTCAGGGAAATCAGGGTGAAGCCGATCTGTTTGGCGCCCTTGAGCGCGGCGGCCAGCGGGGTTTCACCTTCCTCGATATAACGCGAGATGTTCTCCAGCATCACGATCGCATCGTCGACCACGAAGCCAGTGGCGATGGTCAGGGCCATCAGCGTCAGGTTGTTGATCGAGAAACCCGCCAGGTACATCACGCCAAAGGTGCCCACCAGTGACAGTGGCACAGCGATCGACGGGATGATCGTCGCGCTGACGCGGCGCAGGAACAGGAAGGTCACCATCACCACCAGGGCAATCGCGATCAGCAATTCGTGCTGCACGTCGGTGACCGAGGCGCGGATGGTCTGGGTACGGTCGGTCAGCACCGTCACATCCAGGCCGGCCGGCAGGTTATCGGTGATGCTCGGCAGCAGGGCCTTGATACGGTCGACTACCTCGATCACGTTGGCACCGGGCTGGCGCTGGATATTCAGCAGCACGGCCTGGTTTTCGTTGGCCCAGGCGGCGAGGCGTTCGTTTTCGGCGCCGTCGACGATCTGCGCGACGTCCTTCAGACGCAGCGGCGCGCCATTTTTGTAGGCCAGGATCAGTTCGGCGTATTGCTGCGGCGACACCAGTTGGTCGTTGGCGTCGAGCATCGACACGCGGGTCGGCCCGTCGAAGTTGCCCTTGGGCTGGTTGACGTTGGACGCGGTAATCAGCGTGCGTACATCCGACAGGTTCAAGCCGTTGGCCGCCAGGGCCTCGGGGTTGACCTTGATACGCACGGCCTGGCGCTGGCCACCGGCAATGCTGACCATGCCGACGCCGCTGATCTGCGCGATCTTTTGCGCCATGCGTGTGTCGACCAGGTCATTGAGCTTGGGCAGCAGCATGGTCTTGGAGGTAATCGCCAGGGTCAGCACCGGGGTATCCGCCGGGTTGACCTTGTTGTACACCGGCGGCGCCGGCAAGTCCTTGGGCAGCAGGTTGGTCGCGGCGTTGATCGCGGCCTGCACCTGTTGCTCGGCGACATCCATATTGATATCGAGGTTGAAGCGCAGGGTCAGCACTGAGGCCCCGCCGGAGCTGGTGGAGGCCATCTGGGTCAAGCCGGGCATTTGCCCGAACTGGCGCTCCAGGGGCGCGGTGACTGCGCTGGTCATCACATCCGGGCTGGCGCCGGGGTACAGGGTCATCACCCGGATGGTCGGGTAGTCCACCTGGGGCAAGGCCGAGACCGGCAACAAGCGGTACGAGATGATCCCTGCCAGGACAATCGCCAGCATGCTCAGCGTGGTAGCGACCGGGCGAAGGATAAACAGCCGCGACAGGTTCATGAACCGACCTTTTGCGCCTTGCCGGCGTCAGCGCCGGTCTCCCCTTTGGCCGCGGGCTTGCCTTGCAGGTGCTCGGTCGGCGTGGTCGGGACTTGGCTGCTGTCGTTGACCACTTCGACTTCACTGCCGTCCTTCAGGCGGTCGGTGCCTTCCAGCACCACGCGGTCGCCGGCGACCAGGCCTTGCTTGATCACGGTGTTGTCGCCGTCGCTATCGCCGACCACCAGGGGCTGGACCTTGACCTTCTTGTCGCCGTCGAGCTTGTAGACAAAGGTGCCGGCGTTGCCGAACTGGATGGCGGCGGACGGTGCCAGCACGACGTTGTGCAGGGTGTCGGCGAGCAGATGCACGTTGACGAACTGATTGGGGAACAGCGCCTGGTCTTTGTTATCGAAGCGCGCCTTGAACTTCAAGGTGCCGGTGGTGACGTCGATCTGGTTATCCAGGCTCTGCAGCACGCCGGTGGCTTGGCGCTTGGCGTCGCCGCGGTCCCAGGCTTCCACCGGCAGCTTGTTGCCGGCGTGGTAACGGGCGAGCACGGTTTCCAGGCTGTTCTCCGGCAGAGTGAAGGCCACGCTGATCGGCTGGGTCTGAGTGATCACCGCCAGCGCCGTGGTGTCGTTGGCGGCCACCAGGTTACCGACGTCGAGCTGACGCAGGCCGACGCGCCCGGTGATCGGCGCGCGGATCTTGGTGAATTCGAGGTTGAGCTTGGCGTCGTCGACCGCGCCCTGGTTGGTCTTGACCGTGCCCTGGTATTGCAGGACCAGCGCTTCGGCGGTGTCCAGGGTTTGCTTGGCGATACTGTCCTGGGCATACAAGCCGCGATAACGCTCGACATCGACCTGGGCGTTTTTCAATTGGGCCTGGTTCTGCATCAGCGTGCCCTGGGCCTGGAGCAAGGCGTTCTGGTAACTGCGCGGGTCGATTTCCGCCAGCAAGTCGCCGGCCTTGACCATCTGCCCTTCTTCAAAGGCGATCTTCACCAACTCGCCGCCCACCCGACTGCGTACATTAATAGTGTTGAGCGCGGTGACCGTCCCCAGTGCCTTGTAGTACACCGGGAACTCCCCCAGCACCGCCGGCGCCACGCGCACCGGCACCGGGCCGGTGGAGCCGCCGAAACCAGGGCGCGCCATGCCCGTTTTACCGGTGCGGCCGGCTGGCGCTTCTGGATGGGGCGCGCCGGTGGGCCAGAATTTCCAGCACAGGCCGGCGATAACCAGCAGCACGAGCAGGCCGAACAGCCAGCGACGGGAGTTGCGGGGGGAGGATTGCATGGAGTGATCAACCATTGGGCGCGAGGGCTTCTTCTTTGGGAGGCTGAAAGATAAGCACTGGGGCGCGTTAAGAAAAGCGCCTTTACCGGCTATTTACCTTGGGCTTACAACTTTTAACTTTTGAGCTTAGTCCACCGGCTATTTCGCTAAACATCTGACCAGCAAATAAAAACGGCCTGGACTAGGCCAGGCCGCAATTATGTACCGCGCAGTGTTACTGCATAACGACAGTAATGCGCAGAAACAGTTACTTCAAAACAGCCAGGGCTGCTTCGTAGTTTGGCTCTTGGCCGATTTCAGGGACCAGTTCGCTGTGCAGTACATTGTCGTTTTCATCCAGCACAACGACGGCACGGGCGGTCAGAGCCCGGAGCGGGCCGTCAGCAATCGAAACGCCGTAGTCAACGGCGAAATCAGCGTTGCGGAAGTCCGACAGGCTCTGCACGTTGTCCAGGCCTTCGGTGCCGCAAAAACGCTTCTGGGCAAACGGCAGGTCAGAGGAGATGCACAGCACCACGGTGTTGGCCACTTTGTCGGCCTGGGCGTTGAACGTGCGTACCGACGTGGCACAGGTCGGGGTGTCGACGCTTGGGAAGATGTTCAACACTTTACGCTTGCCGGCAAAGGTGGCCAGGGTCACGTCCGACAGATCGCCGGCGGTCAGGGTGAAGTCTGGCGCTTTGGAGCCGGTTTGCGGCAGTTCGCCTTCAACTTGGACGGGGTTACCACGAAGGGTGACTTGAGCCATGAACGGAATCCTTATGCTGGGTTTGGTTAAACGAATTCGAGAGGCGGAAGTTAACCACAAAGTGCCGTGGCGACCTACCGCCAGACACAAATTGTCATGTCTCGCCGGGCACGCGGGCGGTTGTGGTTTAATTGCGCGGTTTTCGTCCCCGCTCAAGGAATCTGTTGTTGATGAATCAGCCCGCCACCAAAGTCCTGGTCATTGGTTATGTCTGGCCGGAACCGCGCTCCTCGGCTGCCGGCGGGCATATGATGCAGATTCTCGAAACTTTTCTTACACAAGGTTGGGATATTACCTTCAGCAGCCCAGCGACCATCGGCGAGCACAAAGCCGACCTGCCGGCACTCGGCATCACCGAGTGCGCCATCGAACTCAATAACAGCAGTTTCGACGACTTTATCCGCGAACTGGCCCCGGACATCGTGCTGTTCGACCGCTTCATGATGGAAGAACAGTTCGGCTGGCGCGTCGAGAAGCACTGCCCCGCAGCGTTGCGGGTGCTGGAAACCTCCGACCTGCAAAGCCTGCGCGACGCACGCCAGCAGCGGCTCAAGGACGACCTCAAGGCGCAACCGGGCAACGATGACTTCAGCGCCTTGTTCGCACCGGGCCTGGAAGACGAGTTCCAGCGCATGGCCGACACTGACCTGGCCAAGCGCGAGATCGCGGCCATCTATCGCTGCGACATCAGCCTGATGATCTCCGACGTGGAAATCCGCCTGCTCACCGAACACTTCAAGGTGCCCGCCGCCCTGCTCCACTGGTGCCCATTGATGCTCGAGCCGCCAACCGAAGCATTCGCCCCCTTTGACGAGCGCGCGCACTTCCTCAGCATCGGCAACTTCCGTCACGCGCCGAACTGGGATGCCGTGCTCTGGATGAAGAACAGTGTCTGGCCGTTGATCCGCCAGCAACTGCCAGGCGCCCAACTGCATATCTATGGTGCCTACACCCCGCCCAAGGCGACGGCCCTGCACAACGCGGCCCAGGGGTTTCATGTGATGAACTGGGCCGAGGATGCCCTGCAAGTGATGACAGCGGCGCGCATCTGCCTGGCGCCGTTGCGCTTCGGTGCGGGGATCAAGGGCAAGCTGGCGGATGCCATGCTCTGCGGCACGCCGAATATCACCACACCGGTCGGCGCCGAAGCCATGAGCGACGAGCAGCCGTGGCCGGGGGCAATCGCCCACAGCGCCACGGCGTTGGCCGATGCCGCCGTGAGCCTTTACCAAGACCGCGAACGCTGGACCCAGGCTCAGGAGCACGGGCGCCAACTCCTGGCCCGCCGGTATGACCAAAACATCCACGGCCCCGCGTTGGTGGAATGCCTGGAGCAGTGCCGCAACGACCTCGCCGCCCACCGCCGAAATAATTTCACCGGCGGCATGCTGCGCCACCATGCCCACAAAAGTACGCAATACATGTCGCAGTGGATCGAGGCAAAAAACCGTAACCTTTAGCGCATCAGGAAGCGTGAATATCGTAACTTCGACGTGCCGCCGCTGCGCGGCACGTCACTCGGGGCAGCCCTAAACCTTAACGTCCCCAAACATACCTCACCTCATCCAGCGACACGCCACCACGGACCAGCGTGCGACGGCTGCCAGGCTCTTCTCTTCCGCCGAGCCCCTGATAAAAGCGAACAGCTCTTTCGTTTGCAGATAAAACCCATAAGGTAATATTTTTATAACCTTGATCAAACAAACGGTTTAAACCTGACTCCCACAATTTGGCACCGATTCCTTTACCCCAATACGCTGCCAAAATATAGATAGCCATGACCTCTCCCGACTCCGCTGCGGGCTTGTCTTCATCACGGCAACGGCCCACTGAAATCCAACCGACAACGTTTCCATCCACCTCTGAAACTAAAACGTCAGAGTCTTTGCTTTCGATTGCCTGAGCCCAATAAGCCTCCCTTTTTGGCAATGTCGCAGTCAGCGAGGCCAAAAAATCAGCCGGCATCAGATTCGCATAAGCGTGTTGCCAGCTACTGACATGAACATCAGCAATGCTCTTCGCGTCCTTGGGCAGTGCATCACGAATCATAACCAACTCCTTGTTCGTGTTCTGTTTCAGATAAAACGCTTCTTTGCTCCTAGCGACCATGCCCTCTCGATTAGCACGACGCCTGCTCGTAAACGCTTTTGTTAATAGCACAGGCCAGTGAAATATATTAAGTCGCCGATAACCCAAAACGGCCTTCAGGGATGCTCCAACCAACTTGCCGCTGGCAGCGACAGCACACAAGGGGGCATTATTGCGGAGCGCAACCACAATAAAGCGACGGCAGCATGACCCGAGCAACGCGAATCACCGACCCTTCCTACGAGCTGATGGACGATCACAACGGTCTGTCCATCATCTATCGCCAGCACGGTTTCCCTTGCCCGTTGGTGCGCTGGCATTTCCATAAGGAATACGAGCTGCACCTGATCGTCGCCAGTTCCGGCAAGGTGTTCATCGGCGACTACATCGGCAACTTCTACCCGGAAAGCCTGTTCCTTACCGGCCCCAACCTGCCTCACAACTGGATCAGCCAGGTCGAGGAAGACGAAGTAGTGCCCAAGCGCGACATGCTGGTGAATTTCACCGATGAGCTGCTTGAGAACGGCAGTCACATTTTTACTGAGCTCAAGACCCTCGCGCCGCTACTGGAGCGGGCGCAGTCCGGCATCGAGTTTCGCTGCAAGAAGACCATCGCCCAGGCCATGACGCTCATGCAACGCATCGAGGACGCCCAGGGCATGGCGCGCCTGGGGCACTTCTTTATCCTGCTGGACGTGTTGAGCGCGTGTGAGGACTACCAACTGCTGTCCGGCGTGACCACGCCGCAACTGGCCGACGAACACAGCATCGACCGCACCAACCGGGCGGTGGACTACATCTTTGCGCATTACGCACGGGAGTTGTCACTGGAGGAAGTGGCCGATTACCTGGGGATGAAACCGACGTATTTCTCGCGGGTGTTCAAGCAGGCCACCGGGCGCACGTTTATCGAATTCGTCAATCGCCTGCGCATCAGCAAGTCCTGCGAACTGCTGGCCGATGGCGACAAAGCCGTCACCGATGTGTGCTTCGAGTCGGGGTTCAACAACATTTCCAACTTCAATCGCCGCTTCCAGCAACTTAAAGGCATGACGCCTTCCCACTACCGGCGCCTGGCGGTGCAGCGGCTCACCGAACAGAACCTGGCTTAATCGTTTCGGCTTTTGGTGAGCGAGTACAAAAAAGTATCAGTCCCAGTGCGCCCAAGGATTTGTCACACCCCCCATTTGAGGGCTGTAATCAACGCACACTCTTCCTGGCTCCGCGTGGGAAGACACAACAACAATAACTGTCCTTCTGCAGCCCCTGGGCGCAGAAAAGGAGTGCGCGATGAAGTTCACAGCAAAAACACTGCTTGCCTGTTCTTGCATGACGGCATGCATGACCCTCAGCGCCGTCAGCCTTGGCGCGCAAACCCTGACCATTGCCACCGTCAACAACAGCGACATGATCCGCATGCAAAAGCTCTCGAAGACCTTCGAGGCCGAGCACCCGGACATCAAGTTGAATTGGGTGGTGCTCGAAGAAAACGTCCTGCGCCAACGCCTGACCACCGACATCGCCACCCAGGGCGGGCAGTTCGACGTGTTGACCATCGGCATGTACGAAGCCGCACTCTGGGGCGCCAAGGGCTGGCTGGAACCGATGAAGGACCTACCGGCGTCCTACGACCTCGACGATGTGTTCCCTTCTGTGCGTGACGGTTTGTCCGTCAAGGGTTCGCTGTACGCCCTACCGTTCTATGCCGAAAGTTCGATCACCTATTACCGCACCGACCTGTTCAAGGACGCCGGGCTGAGCATGCCCGAGCACCCGACCTGGACGCAGATCGGCGAATACGCGGCAAAGCTCACCGACAAAACCAAAGAGCAATACGGCCTGTGCCTGCGCGGCAAAGCCGGTTGGGGTGAAAACATGGCGCTGATCACCACCCTGGCCAACGGCTATGGCGCGCGCTGGTTCGACGAAAAATGGCAGCCTGAATTCAATGGCCCCGAATGGAAGGACGCGCTGAACTTCTACGTCGACAACATGAAGAAATCCGGCCCGCCGGGCGCTTCGAGCAACGGTTTCAACGAAAACCTCGCGCTGTTCAACAGCGGCAAGTGCGCGATCTGGGTCGACGCCAGCGTGGCCGGCTCGTTCGTCACCGACAAGACCCAAAGCAAGGTGGCAGACCACGTCGGCTTCACCTTCGCCCCCCACGAGAAGACCGACAAAGGCACCTCGTGGCTGTACTCCTGGAGCCTGGCGATCCCGACCAGCTCCAAAGCCAAGGACGCCGCCAAGCTGTTCACCAGTTGGGCGACTTCCAAGGAATACGGCGCCCTGGTCGCCAAGACCGACGGCATCGCCAACGTCCCGCCAGGGACGCGCAAGTCGACCTACAGCGACGCGTACATGCAGGCCGCGCCGTTCGCCAAGGTCACCCTGGAATCGCTGAAAGTCGCCGACCCGACCCAACCGACGCTCAAGCCGGTGCCGTATATCGGTATCCAACTGGTGACCATTCCTGAGTTCCAGGCGATCGGTACCCAGGTCGGCAAGTTCTTCTCGGGTGCGCTGACCGGTCAGCAAACCGTGGATCAAGCCTTGAGCGCCGCGCAGACCACCACCGAGCGTGAAATGAAGCGGGCCGGTTATCCCAAGTAACCCCCGATTCTGTAGGAGCGAGCTTGCTCGCGAAAAAGGTACATCCGACGCCGACATGCGCCTGAAATACCTTCGCGAGCAAGCTCGTTCCTACAGGAGTTTTGCGCACCTGCCTCTAATCGGTCTTGATCACCATGAATACAACACGCAAAAGCCGCCTGGCCAACCCCGGCTGGTTTCTCGTCAGCCCCTCGGTAGCCTTGCTGCTACTGTGGATGATCGTGCCGCTGGGCATGACCCTGTACTTTTCGCTGATCCGCTACAACCTGCTCTACCCCGGCGAAAACCAGTTCGTGGGGCTGGAGAACTTCACCTACTTCATCACCGATTCGGGCTTCCTGCCCGGCGCCACCAATACCCTGTTGCTGGTGGGCAGCGTGCTGCTGATCAGCGTGGTGTTCGGCGTATTGATCAGCGCCCTGCTGGAGGCCAGTGAGTTCTTCGGCCGCGGCCTGGTGCGGGTGTTGTTGATCTCGCCGTTCTTCATCATGCCCACCGTCGGTGCGCTGATCTGGAAGAACCTGATTTTCCACCCGGTGTCGGGGATTCTCGCCGCCGTGTGGAAGCTGTTCGGCGCGCAGCCGGTGGATTGGCTGGCGCATTACCCGCTGCTGTCGATCATCATCATCGTCTCGTGGCAATGGCTGCCCTTCGCGATCCTGCTGCTGATGACCGCCATGCAGTCCCTCGACCAGGAACAAAAGGAAGCCGCACGCCTGGACGGCGCCGGCGCCATCGCGATCTTCTGGCACCTGACCCTGCCCCACCTGGCGCGCCCGATTGCCGTGGTGGTGATGATCGAAACGATCTTCCTGCTCTCGGTGTTCGCCGAAATCTTCACCACCACCAACGGCGGCCCCGGCTACGCCTCGACCAACCTCGCCTACCTGATCTACAACCAGGCGCTGGTGCAGTTCGACGTGGGCATGGCCTCGGCCGGCGGCTTGATTGCCGTGGTCATCGCCAACATCGCGGCGATCATCCTGGTGCGGATGATCGGCAAAAACCTGACTGACAAGCCTTGAGGGCCGCGCCATGACGCTTCAACAATCCCGCCGCCTGCAAAGCCTGCTGCTCGGCACCCTGGCCTGGGCCATCGCGATCCTGATCTTCTTCCCGATCTTCTGGATGGTGCTGACCAGCTTCAAGACCGAGATCGACGCGTTCGCCACGCCGCCGCAGTTCATCTTCACGCCGACGCTGGAGAACTACCTGCACATCAACGAACGCAGCAATTACTTCAGCTATGCGTGGAACTCGGTGCTGATTTCGTTCAGCGCCACCGCCTTGTGCCTGCTGATCTCGGTGCCGGCGGCCTACTCCATGGCGTTCTACGAGACCCAACGCACCAAGGGCACCCTGCTGTGGATGCTGTCGACCAAGATGCTGCCACCGGTGGGCGTATTGATGCCGATCTACCTGCTGGCCAAGAGCTTTGGCCTGCTGGATACGCGTATCGCGCTGATCATCATCTACACCCTGATCAACCTGCCGATCGTGGTGTGGATGGTTTACACCTACTTCAAGGACATCCCCAAAGACATCCTCGAAGCCGCCCGCCTGGACGGCGCCACCCTGTGGCAGGAAATGGTCCGCGTGCTGCTGCCGATTGCCAAGGGCGGGCTGGCGTCCACGGTGCTGCTGTCGCTGATCCTGTGCTGGAACGAGGCGTTCTGGTCGCTGAACCTGACCTCGTCGACTGCCGCGCCGCTGACCGCGCTGATCGCCTCCTACTCCAGTCCCGAAGGCTTGTTCTGGGCCAAATTGTCGGCCGTGTCGACCCTGGCCTGCGCGCCGATCCTGATTTTTGGCTGGATCAGCCAGAAACAGCTGGTGCGCGGGTTGTCCTTCGGCGCCGTGAAATAACGGCTTCTCTCTAACAAAAACGAATTCAGAAGCGGAGGCCCATCCCATGGCCAACCTGAAAATCAAGAATCTGCAAAAAGGCTTCGAAGGCTTTTCCATCATCAAGGGCATCGACCTGGAAGTGAACGACAAGGAGTTCGTGGTCTTCGTCGGCCCGTCGGGTTGCGGTAAATCCACGCTGCTGCGGCTGATCGCCGGCCTGGAAGAAGTCAGCGAAGGCACCATTGAGCTCGATGGCCGCGACATCACCGAAGTCACCCCGGCCAAGCGCGACCTGGCGATGGT
The DNA here is from genome assembly GCF_003058185.1 of Pseudomonas sp. GV105. Classification (NCBI taxonomy): domain Bacteria; kingdom Pseudomonadati; phylum Pseudomonadota; class Gammaproteobacteria; order Pseudomonadales; family Pseudomonadaceae; genus Pseudomonas; species Pseudomonas sp. GV105. Next base: position 63,204 of record NZ_QBUF01000019.1, on the reverse strand, counting down.
GTTCCAGACCTACGCGCTGTACCCGCACATGAGCGTGCGCAAGAACATGTCGTTTGCCCTCGACCTGGCCGGCGTCGACAAAAAGCTGGTGGAGAGCAAAGTCAGCGAAGCGGCGCGCATCCTCGAACTGGGCCCACTGCTGGAGCGCAAGCCCAAGCAGCTGTCCGGCGGCCAACGCCAGCGCGTGGCGATCGGCCGGGCGATTGTGCGCAACCCGAAGATCTTCCTGTTCGACGAACCGCTGTCCAACCTCGACGCCGCGCTGCGCGTGCAGATGCGCCTGGAACTGGCGCGCCTGCACAAAGAGCTGCAAGCAACCATGATCTACGTGACCCACGACCAGGTCGAAGCCATGACCCTGGCCGACAAAGTGGTGGTGCTCAACAGCGGCCGCATCGAGCAGGTCGGCTCGCCACTGGAGCTGTATCACCAGCCGGCCAACCTGTTTGTCGCGGGCTTTCTCGGCACGCCGAAAATGGGCTTCCTCAAGGGCAAGGTCACGCGGGTCGAGGGCCAGGGCTGCGACGTGCAACTGGACGCCGGCAGCTTGATCAGCCTGCCGCTGAGCGGCGCCACCTTGAGCGTGGGCAGCGCGGTGACCCTGGGCATTCGCCCGGAACACCTGGAGATCGCCGCGCCGGGCCAGGCCGGCCTGACCGTCACCGCCGACGTCGGCGAGCGCCTGGGCAGCGACACCTTCTGCCACGTCATCACCGCCAACGGCGAGCCGCTGACCATGCGGATTCGCGGCGACATGGCCAGCCAGTATGGCGAGACGCTGCACCTGCACCTGGACCCGGCGCACTGCCACCTGTTCGACACCGACGGCGTGGCCGTCACCCGACCACTGCGCGCCGCCGCCTGATTTCGCGAGAGTTATGATGAAACTGAATAAACACAACCTCACCCAATTGGCGCCGGAAGTGAAAATCCCGACCTACGCCATTGCCGATACCCGCCAGGGCATCGCCCATATCGGCGTCGGCGGTTTCCACCGCGCGCACCAGGCGTATTACACCGATGCGCTGATGAATACCGGCGAGGGCCTGGACTGGAGCATTTGCGGCATCGGCCTGCGCAGCGAGGACCGCAAGGCCCGCGACGACCTGGCCGGCCAGGACTACCTGTTCACCCTGTATGAACTGGGCGACAGCGACGACACCGAAGTGCGCGTAATCGGCTCGATCAGCGACATGCTGCTGGCCGAGGACGGCGCCCAGGGGCTGATCGACAAACTGGTCAGCCCGCACATCCGCATCGTCTCGCTGACCATCACCGAAGGCGGCTACTGCATCGACGACAGCAACGGCGAGTTCATGGCCCACCTGCCGCAGATCCAGCACGACCTGGCACACCCGCAGGCGCCGAAAACCGTGTTCGGCTTTATCTGCGCCGCACTGACCCAACGTCGCGCCGCCGGCACGCCGGCATTTACCGTGATGTCCTGCGATAACCTGCCGCACAACGGCGCCGTCACGCGCAAGGCCCTGCTGGCCTTCGCCGCCCGGCACGACGCCGAACTGCATGACTGGATCCAGGCCAACGTGACGTTCCCGAACGCCATGGTCGACCGCATCACGCCGATGACCAGTACCGCGCATCGCCTGCAATTGCACGATGAGCACGGCATCGACGATGCCTGGCCGGTGGTGTGCGAGCCGTTTGTGCAATGGGTGCTGGAAGACCGCTTCGTCAACGGCCGCCCGGCCTGGGAAAAAGTCGGCGTGCAGTTCACCGATGACGTCACGCCCTATGAAGAAATGAAGATCGGCCTGCTCAACGGCAGCCACCTGGCCCTGACTTACCTGGGGTTTCTCAAGGGGTATCGGTTCGTTCACGAGACCATGAATGACCCGTTGTTCGTCGCGTACATGCGCGCCTACATGGACCTGGACGTCACGCCGAACCTGGCGCCGGTGCCGGGCATCGACCTCACGCAGTACAAGCAGACCCTGGTCGATCGCTTCTCCAACCAGGCGATTGCCGACCAGTTGGAGCGCGTGTGTTCCGATGGCTCGTCGAAGTTTCCCAAGTTCACCGTGCCAACGATCAATCGCCTGATTGCCGATGGGCGTGAGACCGAGCGCGCAGCGTTGGTGGTGGCCGCGTGGGCGTTGTACCTCAAGGGTGTCGACGAGACTGGCGCGGTCTACAAAATTCCCGACCCGCGTGCCGAGTTTTGCCAGGGCCTGGTGAGTGACGATGCGCGGATCAGTCAGCGCCTGCTCGGCGTGGAGGAGATTTTCGGCACAGCTATTCCCAAGTCGGCTGAGTTTGTGGCAGCGTTCGAGCGGTGCTATGCGAGCCTGCGCGAAAACGGCGTCACAAAAACACTGCAGCAACTCCTGAAGAAACCGGTTTAAACCTGTGGGAGGGGGCTTGCCCCCGATAGCGGTGGGTCAGTAAAGAACATTTACACTGAAACACCGCCATCAGGGGCAAGCCCCCTCCCACATTTGAAGCGCATTTACAATCCAACAACAATGCTGAGCAAACCCTCATGACCCAGCAAAACCTGTTCCTCGGCATCGACTGCGGCACCCAAGGCACCAAAGCCATCGTCCTCGACGCCTCCAGCGGCAAGGTGCTGGGCCTGGGCGCCGCGGCACACACACTGATCAGCGGCGCCAACGGCCGGCGCGAGCAGCACACCCAGGAGTGGCTGGACGCCTTTACCGAAGCCACCCACCGCGCCCTGCAACAGGCCGGCGTGGACGGCCAGGATATCCTCGGCATCGGCGTGTCCGGCCAGCAACACGGCCTGGTGTTGCTCGATGACAGCGGCCAGGTGCTGCGCCCGGCCAAGCTGTGGTGCGACACCGAAACCGCCGCCGAAAACGAGCGCCTGTTGCAATACCTGGGGGGCGAAAGCGCTTCGCTGGAGCGTCTCGGCGTCGCGATCGCGCCGGGTTACACCGTGTCCAAACTGCTGTGGACCCGCGAGCAGCACCCCGAGGTGTTCGCGCGCATCGCGCATATCCTGCTGCCCCACGACTACCTCAACTACTGGCTCACCGGCCGCGCCGTCGCGGAATACGGCGATGCCTCGGGCACCGGCTACTTCAACGTGCGCAGCCGTACCTGGGACGTGGCGCTGCTCCAGCACATCGACCCCAGCGGCCGCCTGCAGGCAGCCTTGCCGACGCTGATCGAAGCCGACCAAGCCGTCGGCACGATCCTGCCGGCCATCGCCGAACGCCTGGGCATCAACCCCGACGCCATCGTGTCCAGCGGCGGCGGCGACAACATGATGGGCGCCATCGGCACCGGCAATATCGCCCCCGGCGTGATCACCATGAGCCTGGGTTCATCGGGCACCGTGTATGCCTTCGCCGACCAGCCCAACGTCAGCCCCCAGGCGTCGGTCGCGACCTTCTGTTCCTCCAGCGGCGGCTGGTTGCCGTTGATCTGCACGATGAACCTGACCAACGCGACCGGGGTGATTCGCGAACTGTTCGACCTCGACCTCGACGCCTTCAACGCCCTGGTCGAGCAGGCGCCGATCGGTGCCGACGGCGTGAGCATGCTGCCGTTCCTCAATGGCGAACGCGTGCCCGCCCTGCCCCACGCCACCGGCAGCCTGCATGGCTTGACCATGACCAACCTGACCCGCGCCAACCTGTGTCGCGCGGTGGTCGAGGGCACCACCTTCGGCTTGCGTTACGGCCTTGATCTGTTGCGCCAGACCGGCCTGCACAGCCAGAGCATCCGCCTGATCGGCGGCGGCTCGAAAAGCCCGGTGTGGCGGCAGATGGTTGCCGATATCATGCACACCGAAGTGATCTGCACCGAACAAAGCGAAGCGGCGGCCCTGGGCGCGGCGATCCAGGCGGCGTGGAGCCAGTCCGGCGAGTCCCTGGCCAGCCTGTGCGAAAAATGCGTGAGCGTCGACCCGGCCAGCCGGACCCTGCCGGTGGCCGACAATGTCAGCGCCTATCAACACGCCTACGAGCGCTATCAGCAGCACGTGGCAACCCTTTAAGAGCGAACGACTATGTATCTGGTGTGCGGTGAAGCGCTGTTTGATTTTTTCAGCGAGGACGATCCCAGCGGGCAAGCCTCCAAACTCAATTACAAGGCGATTGCCGGTGGTTCGCCGTTCAACGTCGCCGTCGGTTTACGCCGGCTCGGCATCGAGGCCGCGCTGTTCGGCGGCGTGTCCACTGACTTCCTCGGGCAGCGCTTGTTGCAGGTGCTCAGGGACGAAGGCGTCAACCCGCAGTTCCTGGTGGAATTCGCCGCGCCGACCACCCTGGCGATGGTCGCCGTGGGCGCCGATGGATCCCCGCAATACAGCTTTCGCGGCGAAGGCTGCGCCGACCGCCAATTGACGCGCGCACACCTGCCAACCCTGGGCGATGAGGTTCGCGGGCTGCATGTGGGTTCGTTCTCCCTGGTGGTGCAACCGATTGGCGACACCCTGCTGGCCCTGGTCCAGCGCGAAAGCGGCAAGCGCTTGATCAGCCTCGACCCCAACGTGCGGCTCAACCCGCAACCGGATATCCAGCTGTGGCGCGAGCGCGTGGCCGAACTGGTCAAGTACGCCGACCTGATCAAGGTCAGCGATGAAGACCTGCACCTGCTCTACCCCGACCAATCGCCGGAAAGCGTGCTTGAGGGCTGGTTGCAACACCGCTGCCAGTTGGTCTTCCTCACTCGCGGCGGTAACGGCGCCAGCGTGTTCAGCCGCCAGCACGGACACTGGTCGCAACCGGCGGTGAAGGTGGTGATGGCCGATACCGTGGGTGCCGGGGACACCTTCCAGGCGGCGTTGATTGCCTGGCTGACCGAGCAGCAACTGGATTCGGTAGAGGGCCTGCAGCAACTGACCCGCGCCCAGATCGACGCGATGCTGGGCTTTGCGATCCGTGCGGCCGCCATGACCTGCGGCAAAACGGGCCCGGACCTGCCCTATCGGCAACAGTTGGGGTGAACAAACGATCACAGGCTGCGGCGTTCAGCATGGATTGACGGGTAGCAACAGCATCGGGCCTGGTATTTACCAGGCCCGCAGATCGGTGAAAGCAACGCTCGCTATCTAGTAGTGGCCGCGCCCTGCTGCTCTTTGCAGTGCAGGCCCCTGCGATTGCTTGAGGTCTTCGCGCAACCCGGTGATCAGGTTGCAAATGGCTCGACTGCTGTCGAGTTTGTCAGCATTGATGCCTTTGACTTCCAGATCCACCCGGTCACGGTCGCGATCGTCATAGACCTTGATCGTCAACGAGGCATCTTCAGCTTTGGTGCATTCGCACCGTTTAGGCAGGAAACTTCCTTCAATGATACTGCGAAGTTCTAATTCCGAAAGCATGGTCAACCTCTCCTTTCTTGAGACTGCCAATCGATTGTTATAAGTCTTGCAGGCACTCGCCCGCCACGTCCTGCCAACCCTGGAAGACGTTTACAATCAATAAGCCTACTCGGCAAAATCCGTTCTCGTTGTAACCTTTCCTCATAAGCAGTACCCAGTCTTGTATAACTTTGTTCAACTCAAATTCACTCGACGAACATCATCGCCGAACAGCTTCGATTAAACGTTTAACCCTGGGCTTTGCGTTAACCGGCACTGTGTGCTGCGGCTCTTTCAGCAACATGTCGCAAACTATCAAAGTTGATATTGGCCCCTGAGTTGACCGCCACCAGCGTCTGCCCGCGCACGCGGTGTTGCCCCACATAGCGGCGAATGCCCGCCACAGCCAAGGCGCCGGACGGCTCGACGATGGAACGCGTATCGTCGTAGATCAGCTTGATGGCACTGCACAGTTCATCGTTGCTGACTGTGATGACGTCATCCACCCAATCCCGGCAGATCTCAAAGCCATAGGCGCCGATCTGTGCCACCGCCGTGCCATCGGCAAACCCGTCCACACTGGGCAGCACCACGCGTTCACCGGCGCGCAAGGCTGCCAACAGGCAACTCGAGCCTTCGGCTTCGACGCCGACGATGCGTACCTCGGGCCGCAGGTACTTGACGTAGGCGGCGATCCCGCCGATCAGGCCGCCACCGCCCACCGGCACGAAGATCGCGTCCAGCGCGCCCTGCTGCTGGCGCAGGATTTCCATGCCCACCGTGCCTTGGCCGGCGATCACGTCCGGATCGTCGAACGGCGAGACAAACGTACAACCGCAGGCTTCGGCCAGTTGCAACGCGTGGGCCAGGGCAAACGGAAAGCTCTCACCGTGCAGCACCGCTTGCGCCCCTCGCGAGCGCACACCCAGCACCTTCAACTCCGGCGTGCTGCACGGCATGACGATCGTGGCCTTGATCCCCAATTCCCGCGCCGCCAGCGCTACGCCTTGCGCATGGTTGCCGGCCGATGCGGTGATCACGCCGCAGGCCTTCTGCTCGGCGCTGAGTTGCATCAGCTTGTTGTAGGCGCCACGGATCTTGAAGGAAAAGGTCGGTTGCAGATCTTCGCGCTTGAGCAACACCTGGTTGTCGAGCAACAGCGACAGCGCCGGGGCGACCTGCAAGGGGGTTCGCACGGCCAAATCGTAGACCGGCGCGGCGAGGATCTTTTTGACGTAGTGCTCAAGCAGTCCCGAGACAGCGGTAGATGGGACGGGGCAAGTGCTCATGGGAGTCTCCTGGCTTGGGTAAGGGCACCTGGAGACGGAAAAACAAAACCCGCCTCTAGGGCGGGTTTGGGTGCAGCCGAGCGCTATCCCGCCAAATGAGGAATGGCGGTAATAATAATTGGCTGGCAACGCAGGGTTTGAAATGTCATGTCACGAAATTACCCGGCGGTGGCCGGTCAAGTCAATGGCAAGGGGCCATTTCGCTGACGGGGCTTTACGATGAATATACGAAACGTATACGATCCGTATATTCATCTGACACAGTGAAGCACATGGGCATCGTCAAGATCACCGACCAACTGCATGAACAACTACGCCTGGCCAGTGCGGCCATGGACCGTTCCATCAACGCCCAGGCCGAGTTCTGGATCAAGATCGGCCTGCTCGCCGAACTCAACCCGCATTTGCCCTACAACGAGCTGATCAACAAGCTGTTGCTGGACAAGCCGGACCTGATCCGGGGGCGCAGCTGATGATCAAAACCGCCGCACAACTCGCCGTGATGCGCGAATCCGGGCGCCTGCTGGCCCAGGTGTTCAGCATGCTCGACGGTTTTGTCGCCGCCGGACGCTCCACCCTGGAGCTGGACAGCGCCGTCGAAGCCTTCATCCGCCACGAGCTCAAAGCCCGCCCGGCGAGCCTCGGGCAATACGACTACCCCTTCTCCATCAACACCTCGGTCAACGAAGTGGTGTGCCACGGCATGCCCAGCGCCACGCAAGTCCTCAAGGACGGCGACATCGTCAACATCGACATCACCCTGGAAAAAGGCGGCTTTATCGCCGACTCCAGCAAGATGTACATGATCGGTGCCGTCTCGCCGAAGGCACGCCGCCTGGTGGAGATGACCTTCGAGGCGATGTGGGCCGGTATCCGCCAGGTCAAGCCCGGCGCCCGCCTGGGCGACATCGGCCATGCGATCCAGCACCATGCGCAGGCCAATGGTTACAGCGTGGTACGTGAATACTGCGGCCACGGCATCGGCCGGCAGATGCATGAAGACCCCCAGATCCTGCACTTCGGCCGCCCCGGCACCGGGCTGGAGCTGCGCGAAGGCATGGTGTTTACCATCGAGCCAATGCTGAACCAGGGCAGCGCCAAGGTGCGCAGCCTGAAGGACGGCTGGACGGTGGTGACCAAGGACAACAGCCTGTCGGCCCAGTGGGAACACACCGTGGCGGTGACGGCGGACGGGTTCGAGGTGCTGACCCTGCAAGCCATGTCCTGAGCCGGTCCCCCCAGGGATGGGGGGTCACCTCCCATTCGCGCCGCCTGCAATCCGCTTGAGCCCCAGCACCATCAACCCCGCGCCCAAGCCCATCGCCAACAAAAACAGCGGGTACGACACCCACCACGGCGTACCCGCCGTCATCATGCTGAACTCCGACATGCCGCCAATGCTGGCGATCAGGTTGAGCGGCAGAAACACCACGTTGATCAACGTCAGCTTGCGCAACAGGTTGTTCATGCTGTTGTTCATCAGGTTGCCGCGCGCGTCGATCAGCCCGGAGAACACGTTGGAATAGATCTCGGCCTGTTTGTAGCACTGGTGGTTCTCGATGATCAGGTCGTCGATCAGGCCGAGAATCTCGGCGCTGAAATGCTCCTTCTCGCCGTGGTTGCGCAGCCGCGACAGCACGGCGCCATTGCTGTGCAGCGCGTTGATGTAATAGATCAGGCTTTCGCTGAGGTTGAACATCTGCATCAGATGATGGTTGCTCATGGACGCGTTGAACTGTTGCTGCAACTCCCGCGCGACCAGCTTGATCACTTTGAGGTGGCCGAGGTAGTGGTGAATGTTGTTGAGCAGCAGGTCGAGCAGCACATCCAGCGGTGTGTGCAATGGGCGGCGGGCGCCGAGCCCGGACAGCGGGGTTTCATCGGTGGCGATCACCAACAGCCGGCCAGGTGAAAACAGCAGGCCGCAGGACGACACCTCAAACACCAGGGTGCCCCCGCCGGAGTAGTTCTCCGGGCGCTTCCAGATCAGAAACAGATTGTCGGGGTGAAATTCGATGCGTGAGACTTCATCCGGGTCGAGCGCCGAGGCCAGGGCATGCTCGTCCAGTTTGTGGTGCTCAAGCAGCCAGTTGCGCTCGGCATGGTCAGGGTTGCTGAACAACATGATCGGGGCCTCGTCACTGTCCCCGCTGCGCAACTTTCCATCGATCAATTCAAAGCGCTGGATCATCGCGACTCACCAGACCTGGCCCTGACGCTTCAACTCCAGGCGTCGGACGAATTCCTCCAGCACCAGGCCATACAGGTCGTCCTGCAAGTAGGCATCTTCGATACCGGCATCCAGGTTGGGGTTGTCGTTGACCTCGATCACCACCACCTTGTCGCCCGATTGCTTGAGGTCCACGCCGTAGAGGCCGTCGCCGATCAGGTTGGCGGTCTTCACCGCCAGCTCCACCACGGCCTTGGGCGCCTCGTGGACCGCCAGGGTGCGGCATTCGCCGTTGATGTCCGCGCCGATGGCCTTGTGGTTGTAGATCTGCCAATGGCCCTTGGACATGAAGTATTGGCAGGCAAAGATCGGCTTGCGGTTGAGTACGCCAATGCGCCAGTCGTACTCGGTGTAGAAAAACTCCTGGGCCAACAGCAGCACCGAATGCTCGAACAGTTCGGCGGTGGCCTTGAGCAACGCTTCCTGGCTTTCGACCTTGATCACCCCACGGGAGAAACAGCCGTCGGGGATTTTCAGCACCAAGGGGAAGCCGAGGCGTTCGCCGACCCGTTCGAAGTCTTCCGGTCGTTCCTTGTAGAGAATCTCGGTGGCCGGCATGCCCAGTTGATGGCTGTTGAGCAGGTCGGTGAGGTAGACCTTGTTGGTACAGCGCAGGATCGACGCGGGGTCGTCCATCACCACCAGGCCTTCGCTTTCGGCTTTCTTGGCGAAACGGTAGGTATGGTTGTCGACGCTGGTGGTCTCGCGGATCAACAAGGCGTCGTATTCGGCCAGGCGCGCGTAGTCCTTGCGCTCGATCAGCTCCACATCGATACCCAAACCCTTGCCGACCCTGATGAAATTTTCCAGGGCCCTGGCGTTGGACGGCGGCAATTGCTCCTGGGGATCATGCAGGATCGCCAGGTCATAGCGGGCCAATCGGCGTGAGCGCGGCTGACGCCAGATCTTGCGGCTGAAGTTGTCGAGGGCGTGGGCGAATTGGTCTTCCTGGTCATCGCGCAACTTGTGCAAGATGCCAGACTTGACCCCTTCGATATGCCAGCCGTTATTCTTTTTGAACTCAACTAACAAGATCGGACACGGGAACGCTTCAAACAGTTGGCGGGCCAACTCCTGCAACGGTTCTATATTGGTTCGACCAAAATAAAGTGTCAGCGTAAAGCCTTCGGTATTGCTGTAAAGATGATGACTCAAGGCTTTATCGAGGGTTTTATCCAGGTCGTCCAGGGCCAGCCCGTACAGTGACTTCTTGGTCAGTTCACTGATGGTCCGCACCGATGGAATCACCTTGTGCCCGCGAGCCTCGGCCAACAGTGAGCAGTAGTAACCGTGCCCCAGGTACTTGTAGCCGCGACACAGGTTGATCACCTGCACACGCTTGCCGGTCTCGCTTTCGCGGGTTTGTTCGAGATATTCCTGGGCCGTGACGATGTCTTCGCTGGGGAAGTAGGAGGCCCAGTCTTCCTTGCGTTCGACAATGATCACCACTTGGCTCGTGCCTCTGGGCGGAGCAGAAAAATAACCTTTGGAAGTTATTGTCGCCGCGACTGTTTGCTCGGATACTTCACGCCAATGACTTTGTACCGCCGACATAATATTTGATCCGCTTTAGAGAACTCGACCTTTTCTATTAAGCACGATCTTTTAGAGAAGTCCCGTTTCATTACGCAACTTTTACGGCGGTCATATGGCTCTTTTCTTTCGCGTTGCAACCCCCAGCGATGTGCCGACATTGGTGGCACTGGAACAGCACTGTTTCACCACCGATCGACTGTCGCCGCGCAGTTTTCACTGGATGATCAGCCGCGCCCATGGCGAGTTGCTGGTGGCTGAACAGGACGGCCAATTGCTCGGGTATGCGCTGGTGTTGTTCCATCGCGGCACGTCCCTGGCGCGGCTGTACTCGATTGCCATCGCCGAACACGCGCGCGGCCTCGGCCTGGGCAAGCAGTTGCTGAGTCGCATCGAGGCCTGCGCGGTGGAGCACGACTGTGCGTACCTGCGCCTCGAAGTGCGCAGCGACAACCCCGGCGCCCTCGCCCTGTATGAACGCAACGGCTACCGGCGCTTTGCGCTGATCAACGATTACTACGAAGACCACGCTCCCGCCCTGCGCCTGGAAAAACGCATCGTCCAGCACCAGGACGCGCGCGTGGAGCGTGTACCGTATTACCCGCAAACCACCGACTTCACCTGTGGCGCCGCCTGCCTGCTGATGGCCATGGGCGCGTTGGTGCCGGAGCGCGTCGCCACACGCCGCGAAGAACTGCAAATCTGGCGTGAAGCGACCACCGTGTTCATGACCGCCGGCCATGGCGGTTGCAGCCCTCAAGGCCTGGCGCTGGCCGCCTGGCGTCGGGGCTTTCGTGTGCGGATGCAGGTGAATGTACGCGGGCCGTTGTTTCTCGACGGCGTGCGCGATCAGCATAAAAAGGATGTCATGCGTTTAGTGCATGACGCCTTCGAGGAAGAGTTGGCCACCAGCACGGTCGAGCAAGTGCTCGGCGGCGCGCTGGATCTGCCCAGGGTACTGCGCGACGGCGGGCAGCCGTTGGTGCTGATCAGCAGCTATCGGCTGACCCGCTCCAAGTCGCCGCACTGGGTGATGGTCACCGACTGCGACGACGACTTCGTCTACTTGCACGACCCGGATGTGGACCACAGCCAGCACCGCCAGCCTCTGGACTGCCAGCACCTGCCGGTCAGCCACGCGGAGTTCGAGCGCATGTGCCGGTTCGGCAACAACAAATTGCGCGCGGCGGTGGTGCTGTTCAAGCCGCCGGCTTGATCGAGGCGGTGAGCAGCGGCAATACGCGACCGCGTACCTTAGAAAGCCAGCTTATAACCGATGCTCATCAACATGATCGCCAGACACGGGCGCAGCACGCCGTCCGGGACTTTACCGGCCATGTGGCTACCGATGTAGATACCCGGCAGCGACCCCATCAGCAAAAAGCCCAGCAGGTGCCAATCCATATTGCCCATGCCGGCGTGGCCCAGGCCCGCTACCAGCGTCAGGGGTACGGCGTGGGCGATCTCGGTGCCGACCAGGCGCCGCGTAGCGAGGAACGGGTAAAGGATAAACAGCGCCACGGTGCCGAGGGCTCCGGCGCCGATCGAGGTCAGTGCCACCATGGTGCCGAGGACCGCCCCCGTGACCACCGTCAGCGCGTTCAGGTTGCGCGGGTGCATGTGGTAATCGTCGCCAGCATGGCGCTGGGCGAAGGCCAACAGGCGATGCTTGAACAGAATCGCCAGGGCGGTCAGCAGCAACACCACGCCGAGCGCCTGTTTGATCACCGCGTTCATCGCGCTGGGGTCGGTGTGCAGGCTGGCGAGGAACCACAGGGTCAGCAGCACCGCGGGCACGCTGCCCAAGGTGAGCCAGCCGGTGATGGTCCAGTCGATATTCTTGTTTTTGCCATGCACCAGCACCCCACCGGACTTGGTGATGGCGGCGTACAACAAGTCGGTGCCCACGGCGGTGGCCGGGTTAATGCCGAACCACAGCAGGATCGGGGTCATCAAGGAGCCCCCGCCGACACCGGTCATGCCGACGATAAAACCAACGATCAGGCCTGCAACTACGAAACCAACGTTACCCACATCCATCACAGCTACCTGCGGCCTTGTAAAATTCTGGCCGCAGGATAGCGATTTTTCTTATAACCACTTATATCAATATGATCTGACTTTATGCCTTTTACGTCAGTCGTTGGCAAACGTAGGCCTGGGTCTGATAGGGAAAGGCCACGGTATCGCGGCCTTTCAACGCCGGGTGAGTGGCGATCAGGTTGCGTAATTGCGCGGTGACCTCGGCTTTTTCAGCGGCGGGCAGTACCGCGATAAAGCTGACGGAGAGGAAGCGATCCATGATCACTTCCTGCGGACTGCCGACGTGGTTGTAGGGAAAACAGGTCATCTCGGGGGCGGAAAAATACTCGCCGGTGAACGCCTCGCGCCATTTTCCGCTGTGAAAGCGCGGCGTATCGCCCTCGTAAGGCGTGATGATCGCGGTGATCGCTGCCACCCAGTCCACCGATTCATCCCGCACATTCCACACCAGCCCCAGACGCCCGTCGGGCTTGAGCACGCGGTGAATTTCGGCCAACGCGGCCTGGGTGGAGAACCAGTGGAAGGACTGGGCGCAGACCAGCGCATCGGCGCAGGCGGACGCCAGGGGGATGGATTCAGCGGTGCCGTTGACCAAGCGCACATCCGGCAACAACCTGGCCAATTGCGCAGCCATCGCCTGCACGGGTTCGACGGCAATCAGCGTCGGCGCCAGGGCGTTCAGCAGGCGCGTGAACTTGCCGGTGCCGGCGCCCAGGTCGATCACCGTCGACTGCGCGTCGATGCGCAGTACGTCAGCCAGCCAGCCCGTGAGTTGCCGCGGATAGTTCGGTCGGCCCTGGGCGTAAGTGACGGCCTGGGTCGAAAAACCCTGTTGCGCAGACGTGTGAACACCGGTCATTGCCAATCTCTCCTCGGGTAAAGCGGGGACACAGTGTGCGCCTTCCCACCCGGTTTTTCTAATCCGTCACACTCGGCAACCACACACGAAACCGCGCACCGCCGAGCGGTGAAGCCTGCGCGGTCAGGGTGCCGCCCTGGGCTTCGAGGGCGCGTCGGCTGATCGCCAGGCCCAGGCCAAACCCGCCGGTGGAGCGGTCGCGGCTGCGGTCCAGGCGATAGAACGGCTCGAAGATACGTTCGCGCTGGTCCGGCGGAATACCGATGCCATCATCGTCCACGCAGATTTCGCAGCCCGTGGGACATACCTTGACCCCCACCTGGATGCGTTTGTCGCAGTAGCGCGTGGCATTGCGCAGCAGGTTTTGCAGGGCGCGGGCGGTCAGGCGCGGGTCGAGGCTGAAGCGCTCGACACTGCAGTCGAGCGCCACGTCGATCACAATCTCAGGGTGCTCCAGTTCGTCGTCGACGCTGCCCAGCACGCTGTCGACAAACTCGTCGAGCACCACCTCGACCCGCTCCGGCAGCTGCGCAGGGTTTTGCAGGCGGCTATAGGAGAGCAACTCCAGCACCAGCTCATCCAGCTCACGGATATGCGCCACCAAGCTTTGCAGGCGCTCGCGGCTGGCCTGGGGCAGGTCTTCGGACAACGCCAGGGCCAGGCCGAAGTCCAGGCGCGTCAGGGGGGTGCGCAGTTCGTGGGAGACCGCGTTGAGCAAGTCACGCTGCTGGTTCAACAGGTGTTCGATATCGTCGGCCATGGTGTCGAACACCGTCGCCAGGCTGCCGATATTGGAACTTGGCGGAATGCGCGTGCGTTCGCCAAAATTCCCCTTGCCCAACTGCGTGGCAGTGCTTTTCAGGCGCTCCAGGTCGCGCCAGTGCGGGCGCAGCCATACCAGCAGGCAGGCGAGCAGCGCGGCACCGATCAGTACGTTCATCGACCAGTACAGCAGGTTCATGTCCAGCGAGTCCGGCGGGATCGTCAGCTTGACCGCAAACTGCGGGTTGATCGGTGAGCTGACCTCGGCCATCCACCCCCACTCGCCCAGGCGGATCACCGGCTTGCCTTGGGCCAGCAGCTGCTCTTCTTCGGGGGTGTAGCGCGCGTCCTGGTGCAACAGCAGTTCGACCTTGAGCGGCGCGAAGTCACGGCCCAGTTGTTCGGTGACCTGGGACCAGCGCTCCACCGGCGCCCGCTGGTATTGCTTGACGATGAGTTTCTGCAGGCCGCGGGACTGTTCGACGTTGTAGTCCACGTAGCGGTGCTCGAACACCTGGATCACCAGCTTGGGAATCAGGAAGATCGCCGCGCTGTAGGTGACGATCGTGATCAGATAGAGACGCAGCAGCACACGAAACATGACTCAGCATTCCCACTCTGATCGGCTGAACAGATAGCCTTTGCCCCACACCGTCTTGATCTTGCGCGCTTCCCCGGCGTGGTCGTCGAACTTGCGGCGCAGCTTGGAGATGGCCACGTCCACCGAGCGGTCGGTGCCGTTGAACTCGATCCCGCGCAGGCGTTGCAGGATCTGATCGCGGCTGAGCACTTCACCGGCATGCCGCGCCAGCACCACCAGCAGGTTGTATTCGCCGCTGGACAACTCCACCGCCTGCTCGCGCCAGGTCGCGGTGCGTTCCGACAGGTCGATGCACAGGTTGCCGATGACGATCTGGTCGTTGGCCACCTGCGGTTCGGACAAGCTGCTGCGGCGCAACAGCGTGCGGACCCGGGCCAGCAGCACGCGGGGCTCGCAGGGTTTGGTGACGTAGTCGTCGGCGCCCATTTCCAGGCCCAGCACCTGGTCGTGGCTGTCATCGCGGGCGGTCAGCATCAGGATCGGCAGGCCCGCCGAATCGGCGCGCAGCAAACGGCACACCTGCAGGCCGTCGAGGCCGGGCAGCATCAGGTCGAGGATCACCAGGTCTGGCGGGTTGAGCCGCGCGCGTTCGCGAACATGGTCGCCCCGGCTGAGCACGCTGACGTGGTAGCCATTGCGCTCCAGGTAGCTGGCAATCAGCTCGGAGAGCGCGGCGTCGTCTTCGACCAGGAGGATGTTGGGCATGGTGTTTCCAAATAATGCAGTTATGGGTCTTACACAAATCCCATGTGGGAGGGGACTTGCGCCCTGCCACATTTGATCTTCAGTGTTTGCAAGGTTGTGCAAGGATATACGCCCGCGGCCGAACGTGGGCTGCACCTTACATTTCTTCACAGACGACCTACACAGCTTCACAGCAGCGCAGTGCCGGCGACATTAGGATGCACCAGTCAATATTGGGATAAGAGCATGTCGAAGAATCTGTTTGCGCCGTTTTGCTTGCTGGCCCTGACACTCGCCCTGAGTGCGTGTGACGAGTCGTCCGCCGAAGCACCGGAAATGCCCCTGGCCACCGTCCGCATCGAAACCCTCGAGGCCAAACCCCTGTCCATCAGCAGTGAACTGAGCGGGCGCATTGCCGCGCCGCGCATTGCCGAAGTGCGCGCGCGGGTCGCCGGGGTGGTGATGCAGCGGGTGTTCAAGGAAGGCCATGACGTGAAACAGGGCGACGTACTGTTTCGCATCGACCCGGCACCGTTCAAGGCCGATCTGGACAGCGCTCAGGCCAACCTGAGCAAGGCCGAGGCCAATGCGTTCCAGGCGCGCCTGCAAGAACAGCGCTACAGCCAGTTGGTCGAAGGCAACGCCATCAGCGGCCAGGACTACGACAACGCCCGCGCCGCCCTGCGCCAGACCAACGCCGAAGTCGCCGCGAACAAGGCCGCCGTCGA
The DNA here is from genome assembly GCF_003058185.1 of Pseudomonas sp. GV105. Lineage (NCBI taxonomy): Bacteria > Pseudomonadati > Pseudomonadota > Gammaproteobacteria > Pseudomonadales > Pseudomonadaceae > Pseudomonas > Pseudomonas sp. GV105. The sequence goes on along the minus strand of NZ_QBUF01000019.1, from coordinate 47,188 downwards.
ACGGGCCAAACTGAACCTGGGCTACGCCACCGTCACCGCGCCGATTTCCGGGCGCATCGGGCGTGCGCTGGTGACCGAAGGCGCGCTGGTCGGCCAGAACGAGGCCACGCCGCTGGCGATCATCCAGCAATTGGACCCGATCCACGCCGACCTGACCCAGTCCACCCGTGAGTTGAACGAGCTGCGCCGCGCCTTCCGCGCCGGCAGCCTGAAACAAGTCGGCCAGGACCAGGCCAAGGCCACGCTGATCCAGGACGACGGCAGCCTGTATCCGCTGCCGGGCAAATTGCTCTTCGCCGAGATCAGCGTCGACCCCGGCACCGGGCAGATCATCCTGCGCAGCGAGTTCCCCAACCCGGACCTCGACCTGCTGCCCGGCAGTTTCGTGCGCGTGCGCCTGGAACAGGCGGTCGACCGCCAAGGCATCAGCGTGCCGCAACGCGCGATCACCCGCGACAGCGCCGGCATCCCGATGGTGCTGTTGTTGGACGCCGAACAAACCGTGAGTTTGCAACCGGTGGAATTGGGCGCGGTGATCGATGACCGCTGGGTCGTCAGCGCCGGGCTCAAGGCCGGTGACCGCATCGTCGTCGAGGGCGTGCAACACGCGCGTCCCGGTGAAAAAGTTCAAGTGGATGACAGCCCGCCACCGCCCGCCCAGGCTTCCGGCCAATAAGGATCTTTGACCATGCCGCAGTTCTTTATTGACCGCCCGATCTTCGCCTGGGTGGTCGCCCTGTTTATCCTGCTGGCCGGCGCGCTCGCCATCCCGCAGTTGCCGGTGGCCCAGTACCCCAACGTCGCGCCGCCGAAAGTCGAAATCCACGCGGTGTACCCCGGCGCTTCGGCGCAGACCCTGGATGAAAGCGTGGTCAGCCTGATCGAGCAAGAGCTCAATGGCGCCGATCACCTGCTGTATTTCGAATCCCAGAGCAGCCTCGGCTCGGCCACCATCACCGCGACTTTCCAGCCGGGCACCAACCCGGAGATGGCCCAGGTCGATGTGCAGAACCGCCTCAAGGCCGTGGAATCGCGCTTGCCCCAGGCGGTGACCCAGCAGGGTTTACAGGTGGAGAAAGTCTCCGCCGGCTTCCTGCTGCTGGTGACCCTGACCTCCAGCGACGGCAAGCTCGATGACGTGGCGCTCAGCGACTACCTGGCGCGCAACGTGATGAACGAACTCAAGCGCCTCGACGGGGTGGGCAAGGCCCAGCTGTATGGCGCCGAGCGGGCCATGCGGGTGTGGATCGACCCGCAGAAGCTGATCGGTTTCAACCTGACCCCGGCCGACGTGAATGCCGCGATCAGCGCGCAGAACGCCCAGGTTTCCGCCGGCAGCATCGGCGACTTGCCGGGCACCAAGACCCAGGAAATCACCGCGGCGATCCTGGTCAAGGGCCAGTTGTCCACGCCGGCCGAATTCGCCGACATCGTGCTCAAGGCCAACCCCGACGGTTCCACCGTGCGTATCGGCGATGTGGCGCGGGTGGAAGTCGGCAGCCAGGAATACCAGTTTTCCACACGCCTGAACGGCAAGCCGTCCACCGCCGTCAGTGTGCAACTGTCGCCGGGCGCCAATGCGCTGAGCACCGCGAACCGGGTGCGGGCGAAGATGGATGAGCTGTCGCGCTACTTCCCGGCCAATGTCGAATACAAGATCCCGTATGACACCTCGCCGTTCGTCAAAGTCTCGATCACCAAGGTGGTCTACACCCTGCTCGAAGCGATGGCGCTGGTGTTCGCGGTGATGTTCCTGTTCCTGCAGAACGTGCGCTACACGCTGATCCCGACCCTGGTGGTGCCGATTGCGTTGATGGGCACCTTCGCCACCATGCTGTTGCTCGGGTTCTCGATCAACGTGCTGACCATGTTCGGCATGGTGCTGGCCATCGGTATCCTGGTGGACGATGCGATCGTGGTGGTGGAGAACGTCGAGCGGATCATGGTCAGCGAGGGCCTGTCGCCCAAAGAGGCCACGCGCAAGGCCATGGGCCAGATCACCGGGGCCATCATCGGCATTACGTTGGTGTTGGTGGCGGTGTTTCTGCCGATGGCATTCATGCCAGGCTCGGTGGGGGTGATCTACCAGCAGTTTTCGCTGTCGATGGCCACCTCAATCCTGTTCTCGGCGTTCCTCGCCCTGACCTTGACCCCGGCACTTTGCGCGACCCTGCTCAAGCCGATCGCCAAGGATGAGCACCACGCCAAGGGCGGGTTCTTCGGCTGGTTCAACCGGCGTTTCGAACGGCTCACCGACCGCTACGAAGGCTGGGTGGCGTATGCCCTCAAGCGCAGCGGCCGTTACCTGTTGATCTACCTGGTGCTGCTGGTGGGCCTGGGGCTGATGTTCAGTCGCCTGCCCTCCTCGTTCCTGCCGGTGGAAGACCAGGGTTACACCATCATCGATATCCAGTTGCCGCCGGGCGCGAGCAAGAACCGCACGGTGCAGGTGGCCGAACAGATCGAAGCGCACAACGCCGAAGAGCCCGGGGTTGGCGACACCACCATGATCATGGGCTTCAGTTTCTCCGGCTCCGGGCAGAACGCGGCGCTGGCGTTCACCACGCTCAAGGATTGGTCGCAACGCAGCAGCGACGATTCGGCCGCCGCGATTGCCGACCGCGCCAACATGGCGTTCACTGAACTGAAGGACGCGATTGCCTATGCGATCCTGCCCCCACCGGTGGACGGCCTCGGCACCAGCAGCGGTTTCGAGTTCCGCCTGCAGGACCGTGGCGGCGTCGGCCACGCGGCGTTGATGGCGGCGCGTACCGAACTGTTGGACGCTGCGGGAAAAAGCCCGATCCTGGCCAACGTGCGTGAAAGCGCCCTGGCCGAAGCGCCGCAAGTGCAGTTGCAGGTCGACCGCAAGCAGGCCAACGCGCTGGGCGTGTCCTTCGCCGATGTGGGCAATGTACTGTCGTCGGCCATCGGTTCGGCCTACATCAATGACTTCCCCAACCAGGGGCGCATGCAGCGCGTGGTGGTGCAGGCCGAAGGCGACCAACGCAGCCAGGTCGCGGATCTGTTGAAGATCAACGTGCGCAACAAGGCCGGCGAGATGGTGCCGCTGTCGGCGTTCGTCGCAGCCAAGTGGACTCAGGGACCGACGCAGTTGACCCGTTACAACGGCTACCCGGCCATCGCCATTTCCGGTGAAGCGGCACCGGGGCACAGCACGGGCGAGGCGATGGAAGAAATCCAGCGCCTGGTCAACCAACTGCCGGCGGGCCTGGGCCAGGAATGGACCGGCCTGTCGTTGCAGGAACGCCTGTCCGGCTCCCAGGCGCCGCTGTTGCTGGGCCTGTCGCTGCTGATCGTGTTCCTGTGCCTGGCCGCCCTGTATGAAAGCTGGTCGATCCCGACGTCGGTGCTGCTGGTGGTGCCGCTGGGCGTGCTCGGCGCGGTGTTGGCCGTGACCTTGCGCGGCATGCCCAACGATGTGTTCTTCAAGGTCGGGCTGATCACCATCATCGGCCTGTCGGCGAAGAACGCGATCCTGATCATCGAGTTCGCCAAGGACCTGTACGAGCAGGGCGAAGACTTGCTCGACGCAACCTTGAAGGCCGCGCGGCTGCGCTTGCGGCCGATCATCATGACCTCGCTGGCGTTCATCCTCGGCGTGGTGCCCCTGGCGATTGCCACCGGCGCCAGTTCGGCGAGCCAGCAAGCGATCGGTACGGGGGTGATCGGCGGGATGATCACTGCGACGCTGGCGGTAGTGTTTGTGCCGGTGTTCTTTGTGGTCGTCATGAAGCTGGTGCGCAAGCGTCCATAACCCGCGCAAAAATGCGCTATGGTGCTCACAACCGCCCTTGTTGTGAGCACCCATGCCCTTCCTCGCCCGCACCCACCCTCGCCTCTCTTGCGCCGCCGTCCTGGGCCTTGCCGTTGGCATCCTGGTACCCGCCGATACACTCGTGAGCAAAATCCTGATCGGCTGGAATGCCGGCGTCTGGATCTACCTGGTGCTGATGCTGTGGCTGACCATCCGCGCCAAGGCCGAAGACGTCAAACGCATCGCCGAGATCGAGGATGAGAACGCCGGCCTGGTGCTGTTCACGGTGTGCATCGCAGCCATCGCCAGCCTGGCCACCATCACCTTCGAACTGGTCGGCAGCAAGGACCTGAGCACCGCCGAGCGGCTGTTGCACTACGGTTTTACCGGCCTGACGGTCATCGGCTCATGGTTGTTGATCGGGGTGATCTTCAGCGTTCACTACGCCCGGCTCTATTACACCTGGGCCGGCAAAGAGCCGGCGCTGCGCTTTGCCGAGGGGTTGTTGACCCCCAACTATTGGGACTTCCTGTACTTTTCCTTCACCATCGGCGTCGCCGTGCAAACAGCAGACGTGGGCGTTGCCACCCGCACCATGCGCAAGGTGGTGCTGGGGCAATCGCTGATCGGGTTTCTGTTCAACACAGCGATCCTTGGGTTCTCGATCAATATTGCCGCGGGACTGTTCAGTTGACGCCGCACAAACCTTCTAGACGCCCACGACTCGATGGGCGCTAGATAACATCGTCTATTCCGCCTCGGTGTTGTGATGGCCGCGCACAATTGGATCGATCTGTCCCAGGACGCCGACACCGGCATCGAGACCCTGCGCGCGCATTTCGAAGGCCATGCCTACGATCCCCATTGGCACGACAGCTACCTGATCGGCGTGACCGAACAAGGCGTGCAGCAATTCAACTGCCGCCGCACGCGCCACAACAGCGTGCCCGGCCAGGTGTTCCTGGTGGAACCCGGCGAGTTGCATGACGGCGACGCGCCCACGGCCGACGGTTTTACCTACCACATGCTCTACCTCGACCCGCAGTGGTTGACGCGGGAAGTGAGCGCGGTCTTCGAAGAGGCTCCCGTCAACAGCCAGCTGAGTTTTGCCGCGACCTTGACCAACGACCCGCGCCTGGCCCTCGCCACCAGCCAAGCCTTTCGCACCCTGCACAGCGGCGAGTTGCGCATCGTGCGACAACGGGCCATGGACCAGTTGCTCGAACGCCTCACCGGCCAGCTCCACTGGCGCAGCCGTTACCGTGACGACCCACGCCTGCCGCTGGTCGCCCACAAAGCCCGGGAATACCTGCATGCCCACCTGCATCACGATGTAGGCATGGATGCCCTGGCGCTGGCCTGCGGCGTCGACCGCTTCCGCCTGACCCGCGCGTTCAAGAGCGCGTTTGGCCTGCCGCCCCATGCTTATCTGGTGCAACTGCGCCTGGCCCGCGCGCGGCACTTGCTGGCCAAAGGTGAACAACCGGCCGATGTGGCGATCGCCCTGGGTTTTGCCGATCAGAGCCACCTGGGCCGCTGGTTCGTGCGCGCCTATGGCCTGACGCCCGCCGCCTACCGCAAGCGCTGCTCAAATCTTCCAGACAGGTGATACGCGGGCTTGTGAAGATCGACGCCATCAATGGGTCTATCGGAGTCGTCCCCCATGCTGTCCACGCTGTTGCCTTTCATGCTGTTTGCCTTCGTCGCCTCAATTACCCCCGGCCCGACCAATATCCTGGTACTGAGCAACAGCGCCCGTTTCGGTTTCAGGGCCACGCTGCCAATCATCCTGGGCGCCTGCGCCGGCGCGGCGCTGCTCGTGCTGGTGGTGGGCTCGGGGTTTGGCCGGTCCTTGGTGCAGCTACCCAAGGTACAAACCGCCATGCAATGGATCGGCATTGCCTGGCTGAATTACCTGGCCTGGCAGATTTTCAGCGCCCCCACCCGGGCCATCGAAGCGGATACACGCCAAAAACCCCTGAGCCCGATCGGCGCCGCCAGCCTGCAATTGATCAACCCGAAAAGCTGGATGATGGCACTGGCCGTAGTCAGCGTTTTTACCGGCAATGGTGCGGAGCGCCAAAACCAGGTGGTGTACCTCTCCCTGGCGTTTTTCCTGATATCGATCCCCTGCCTGGGCACCTGGGCGCTGTTGGGTGCCGGATCCGCACGGGTGTTGCGTTCGAGCAGCGCCATGCAGCGTTTCAACCGCGGTATGGCCTTGCTGCTGTTGGCGGCGGCTTGGTTAAGTGTGCTGGCCTGAACACACCGGCTATCTGGCTTTGTCCTACAACTTCTTGACGGCTTTCGTACTTTAGTGGTTTCCTGAAACCGGTTTCAGTCATTCCAATAAAAATAGAAGGTCGATGACCGTGAACAGTTTCTCTGCCGCCCAGCGCAGCCGCGTGACCATGCTCGACGTCGCCCAGCGCGCCGGCGTGTCCAAAGCCAGCGTGTCGCGCTTCATCGGCGACGATCGCGCCCTGCTCTCCGATGCCATCGCCCTGCGCATCGAGCACGCCATCGCCGAACTCGGCTACCGCCCCAACCAGATGGCCCGTGGCTTGAAACGCGGGCGCACGCGCCTGATCGGTATGCTGGTGGCCGATATCCGCAACCCCTATTCCATCGCCGTGATGCACGGTGTCGAAACTGCCTGCCGCCAGCACGGCTACAGCCTGGTGGTGTGCAACACCGACCGCGATGACGAGCAGGAACGCCAGCACCTGGCGGCGCTACGCTCGTACAACATCGAAGGGCTGATCGTGAACACCCTCGGCCACCACCTCGAACAACTGCTGGAACTGCAACGGGAAATGCCCCTGGTGCTGGTGGACCGCAAGGTCGCACCGTTGCGCAGCGACCTGGTGGGTTTGGATAACCCGGCCGCGGTACGCATGGCGCTGGAACACCTTGAGCAACAGGGCTACCGCGAGATAGTGCTGGTCAGCGAGGCCACCGATGGCACCAGTTCGCGCCTGGAGCGCCTTGACAGTTTCACCGCCGAGATTGCCCGCCGCCCGGCGTTGAGCGGCACGGTGCTGGAACTGGACGGCGCGCTGGAAAAGCGCCTGCGCGCCTTTCTGGCCAAGCCCGGCGCCAAAGCCGTGTTCTGCGCCAACGGCATCGCCGCCCTCGCTTGCACCCGCGCGCTCAAGGCGCTGGAGTGCGACCTGTTCGCGGACGTCGGCCTGATCGCCCTGGATGACCTGGACTGGTACCCGCTGGTGGGCACCGGCATCACCGCCCTCGCCCAACCGACGCAGGCGATTGGCGCCAGTGCCTTCGACTGCCTGCTCAAGCGCCTGCGCGGCGATACGGCGCCGGCCCGCACCCTGGATTTCCTGCCCGAACTGATCGTTCGCGGTTCCACCCAACCCACCTCGTAGCCGCTGTCGAGCCCTCGCGGGCGTCAATTCAATAGGTTGCGCATAAAAATGAAACCGGTTTCAGAGGTACACAATCATGCATGAATACCCCGTCTCCATCAGCCTTTCCAGCTACGGCGCCGACCTCGTCCGCCAGCAGGGCCAATTGAGTTTTGTCGCCCTGCTGGCGGCGGCCGGTGCCCGGCGCATCGAGTGGCGCGAAGAGCTGCTGACCATTGAACAACCGGCACAACTGGCCCGGGCGGCGGCCGAACAAGGCCTGGAGTGCGTGTTCTCTTCGCCGCTGGAACTGTGGGTCGCCGGCCGCGCCCAACCGAATGCCGAGCTCGCCGCCACCCTTGATCGCGCCCAGGCCTTTGGTGCGCGCTGGCTGAAAGTCTCCCTCGGCTACTTCACCGACACCAACGACCTGCACAGCCTGCACGCCCTGCTCAACCGCCACCCGGTCAAGTTGCTGGTGGAAAACGACCAGACCCTGCATGGCGGCCGCATCGAACCGCTGCAACGTTTCTTCAGCGAAGTCGAGCGCCTTGGCCTGCCGGTGAAGATGACGTTCGATATCGGTAACTGGCACTGGCAGGACCAGTCCGCGCTCACCGCCGCGCGCCTGCTCGGCCGGCATGTCGACTACCTGCACTGCAAGGCCGTGGCGCGTCGCGCGGACGGCAAGCTGGTGGCACTGCCGCCCGGCGCCACCGACCTGCATCTGTGGGAACAACTGCTGGGCCACATGACTCAAGGTATTACCCGGGCGGTGGAATTCCCGCTGCAAGGCGACGACTTGGTCGAAGTCACCGCCCAGCAGGTCGCCACCCTCGCCCTGCTTGGCCAACCCCGTGCGGAGTACGCCCATGTCTGAGATCGATATCCTGTCGTTCGGCGAAACCATGGCGATGTTTGTCGCCGAACAGAGCGGCGACCTGGCCCAGGTGGGCCACTTCCACAAACGCATCGCCGGGGCCGACAGCAATGTCGCCATCGGCCTGTCGCGCCTGGGCTTCAACGTCGCCTGGCTGAGCCGGGTGGGCAACGACTCCCTGGGCCGCTTTGTGCTCGACACGCTCAAGCAACAAGGCCTGGATTGCCGGCACGTGGCGGTCGACCCGCTGCACCCCACCGGTTTTCAGCTCAAGTCCCGCGAAGAAGCCGGCGATGATCCCCAGGTCGAGTACTTCCGCAAGGGCTCGGCGGCCAGTCACTTATCCATCGCAGCCATCAGCCCGGCGCTGCTGCAGGCGCGCCACCTGCACGCCACCGGCATCCCGCCGGCCTTGTCCAAGGCCACCGGCGAGTTGTCCCGCGAGCTGATGACGCAAATGCGCAAGGCCGGGCGCAGCGTGTCGTTCGACCCGAACCTGCGCCCGGCGCTGTGGCCCAGCCAGCAGCAGATGATCCGCGAGATCAACGCCCTCGCAGGCTTGGCCGATTGGGTCTTGCCGGGCTTGAGCGAAGGTCGCCTGCTTACCGGTTTCGACGACCCGGCGGACATCGCCGCGTTTTACCTGGACCAGGGCGCCGAAGCCGTGGCCATCAAGCTCGGCCCGGACGGCGCGTATTACCGCACCCAACTGGACCAAGGCTTTGTCGCCGCCGTGAGCGTGGACAAAGTGGTCGACACCGTCGGCGCCGGTGATGGCTTTGCCGTCGGCATGATCAGCGCCCTGCTGGAAAACCTCAGCTTCCCCGAGGCGGTACACCGCGGCAACTGGATCGGCAGCCGTGCCGTGCAGAGCCGCGGCGATATGGAAGGCTTACCCACACGCACGGAGCTGCCGACCCGATCCGTTGCTTGACCCACTCCCTGTTGCCACAACTACAACAAGCTCAGGAGCAACCCCATGGATACCTTGAAACTCGCCACCCGCCGTTGGTGGTACATCATGCCCATCGTCTTTATCACCTACAGCCTGGCGTACCTGGACCGCGCCAACTACGGTTTCGCCGCCGCCAGCGGCATGGCTGAAGACCTGATGATCACACCCGGCATGTCGTCCCTGCTCGGCGCACTGTTCTTCCTCGGTTACTTTTTCTTCCAGGTGCCGGGCGCGATCTACGCGCAAAAGCGTAGCGTGAAGAAGTTGATTTTCGTCAGCCTGATCCTCTGGGGCGGCCTGGCCACCCTGACCGGCGTGGTGTCCAACGCCTACATGCTGGTCGCCATTCGCTTCATGCTCGGCGTGGTCGAAGCGGCGGTGATGCCGGCGATGCTGGTGTACCTGTGCCACTGGTTCACCCGTGCCGAACGCTCGCGGGCCAATACGTTCCTGATCCTCGGCAACCCGTTGACCATGCTGTGGATGTCGGTGGTGTCCGGCTACCTGGTGCAGCATTTCAGCTGGCGTTGGATGTTCATCGTCGAAGGCCTGCCGGCGGTGCTGTGGGCATTTATCTGGTGGCGCCTGGCCGATGAGCGGCCCAAGGATGCCCAGTGGTTGAGCGACAGCGAAAAGCACCAGCTGGAAACCGCCCTCGCCGCCGAACAGGTGGGGATCAAAGCGGTGAAGAACTACGCCGAAGCGTTTCGCTCGCCCAAGGTGATCATCCTTGCGCTGCAGTTCTTCTGCTGGAGCATCGGCGTGTACGGCTTTGTGCTGTGGCTGCCGTCGATCCTCAAGGCCGGCTTGCAGATGGACATGGTCGAGGCCGGCTGGTTGTCGGCGCTGCCGTACCTCGCGGCGGTGATCGGCATGCTGGTGGTGTCGTGGGGTTCGGACAAGCTGCAAAAACGTAAGCGGTTTGTGTGGCCGCCGTTGTTGATCGCCTCTATCGCTTTCTATGCGTCCTACGTGCTCGGCGCCGAACATTTCTGGTGGTCCTACACCCTGCTGGTGATTGCCGGCGCGTGCATGTACGCGCCCTATGGACCGTTTTTCGCGATTGTCCCGGAGATCCTGCCGGCCAACGTCGCCGGCGGCGCCATGGCGTTGATCAACAGCATGGGCGCGCTCGGTTCGTTCGGCGGTTCGTACCTGGTGGGTTACCTCAATAGCAGCACCGGTTCCCCCGGCGCCTCTTACCTGTTGATGAGCGGCGCGTTGATGGTCTCGGTGGTGCTGACGATGTTCCTCAAGCCCGGCGCCAGCGACCGCGAGCGCGCGCCGTTGCAGTCCCTCGAATTAAAGGTGAAGACCTGATGAAAAAGTCTGTCGTTCTGTACAAAAAACTCTCCGCGCCGCTGATGGCCCGGCTGCATGAGCACGCCGAGGTCACGCTGATCGACGCGCTCGACCCGCCCGGCCTGGCCAAACTGCGCGACGCCCTCCCCGGCGCCCAGGGGTTGCTGGGCGCGAGCCTGCGCCTGGACGCCGCGTTGCTGGACCTGGCACCGCAACTGGAGGCGGTGGCCAGCGTGTCCGTCGGCGTCGACAACTACGACATCGAGTACCTGACCCGGCGCGGCATCCTGCTCAGCAACACGCCCGATGTGCTGACCGAAACCACCGCCGACACCGGCTTCGCGCTGATCCTCGCCACCGCACGCCGGGTGGTCGAACTGGCCGATATGGTGCGTGCCGGCCAGTGGCACAAGAACATCGGCCCGGCGCATTTCGGCAGCGACGTGCATGGCAAGACCCTGGGCATCATCGGCATGGGCCGCATTGGTGAAGCGCTGGCCCAGCGCGGGCATTTCGGCTTCGGCATGCCGGTGCTCTACCACAGTCACTCGCCCAAGCCACAGGTGGAAGAACGGTTCGGCGCGCAGTACCGCCGCCTGAACGACTTGCTGCAACAAGCGGACTTCGTCTGCCTGACACTGCCGCTCACCGCCGAAACCGAGCGGTTGATCGGCGCGCAAGAATTCGCCCTGATGGGCCCGGAGACGATCTTTATCAATATCTCCCGCGGCAAGGTGGTGGATGAAGCCGCGCTGGTCGAGGCCTTGCAGCAGCGCACGATTCGCGCGGCGGGGCTGGATGTGTTCGAGCGCGAGCCGCTGCCCCACGACTCGCCGTTGCTGCGCTTGAACAATGTGGTGGCCACGCCGCATATCGGCTCGGCGACCCATGAGACGCGGGAAGCGATGGCCGAGTGCGCGGTGGATAATCTGCTCGCGGCGCTCGCCGGTCAGAAGCCGAAAAACCTGGTAAATCCAAGCGCCTGGATGCAATAGCTTCTGACACCACACAGAGCAAATGTGGGAGGGAGCTTGCTCCCGATGGCGCTGGATCAGTCAGTAGATGAGTTGACTGACCCATTGCTATCGGGAGCAAGCTCCCTCCCACATTGGGATTGCACTGCAAAGTGGCTCAGATAACGAACCTGGCCACCATCGCATTCAAATCCACCGCCAGGCGCGACAGCTCATGGCTGGCCGCGCTGGTCTGGTTGGCGCCCGCCGCCGACTGGGTCGCCAGGTCCCGGATGTTGACCAGGTTGCGGTCTACTTCACGGGACACCTGGGCCTGTTCTTCCGAGGCGCTGGCGATCACCAGGTTGCGCTCGTTGATCAGGCTGATCGACTGGGTGATCTGCTCCAATGCCACGCCGGCCGCGCGGGCCATTTCCAGGGTGTTATGGGTGCGCTGGTTGCTCTGTTGCATGGATTGCACGGCTTCACCGGTGCCGTTCTGGATACCGGCGACCATTTTCTCGATTTCCTGGGTCGACTGCGCGGTGCGATGGGCCAGGGCCCGCACCTCGTCGGCCACCACCGCGAAGCCGCGCCCGGCTTCACCGGCACGGGCGGCTTCGATCGCCGCGTTGAGCGCCAGCAGGTTGGTCTGCTCGGCAATCGCCCGGATCACGTCGAGGACCTTGCCGATGTCGCGCCCCTGAGTGGCCAGACCTTCGATCAGCAACGAGGTGTTTTGCACATCCTGGGTCATGGTCTGGATCGCGCCGACGGTCTCAACCACCCGGTCGCGGCCTTCCCGTGCGGCCTGGTTGGACTGCGTGGAGGCTTCGGAGGTGGACACGGCGTTCCGCGCCACCTCTTCCACGGCAGCGGTCATCTCATTGACGGCCGTGGCGGCCTGGTCGATTTCGTTGTTTTGTTGCTGCAAGCCTTTGGAGGCTTCTTCGGTGACGGCGCTCAACTCTTCCGCCGCCGAGGCCAATTGCGTGGCCGAACCGGCGATGTGCTGGATGGTCTGGCGCAAGTTGGTTTGCATGGCCGACAACGCACTGATCAAACGCGCCGGTTCATCCTTGCCATCGTCTTCAATGACTTTGCTCAAGTCGCCGCCGGCAATGGTTTGCGCCACTTCCACGGCTTTGCGCAGCGGCGTGACGATGCTGCGGGTCAGCAACCAGGCCAACAGTACCGTGAGCAAGGCGGCGGCCACGGCCACCACGACGATCCCGCTGATCGCGCTGTCATAGCTGCGTCCGGCCTGCTCGTTGGCCTGCTTGGCGCCAGCGGAGTTGAGGGCGATCAGCTTGTTCAACTGCTCGCCCATCTGATCGGTGCCGTTCTTGATCCGGGTATTGATCAAGTCGCGCATCTCATCGACCTTGTTTTGCTGGGACAGGGCCAGCATCTCGGCCTGGGCCGTCAGGTAGTTGTCCAAGGTGCCGACAAACGTCTTGTACAGGGCCGCTTCCTCAGGCACGGAAGGTAACGCTGAGTAACCGGCCTGGGCGGCTCTGACCTTGTCGATCAGTGCGGCGATGCGCGTTTGCGCCTCTTGCAACGCGGCCGGTTCACGGTTGACCAGCACGCGAAACGACAAGATACGCATGCGCAACACGTTTTCCGTGAGGCTGCCCAAGTAGGCCACGCTGGGCAGTTGGTTGCTGCTCATATCCACCGACGCCTGACGGATCAGCGTCATGCGGTTGACTGCAAACACTCCCAATACAACCACCAACAACGCAATGAATGCGAAACCGAGAGACGCTCGAGGGGCAATATTCAGATGACGAAGAGACATAGAGGTATTCTCAAGAAGGAGTGTCTGCGCGCATCCCTGCAGCGGATTGATCAGCTGGCGTCAACACGCTGCTCTGACCTTGGTCACCACTTGTTGTCATTGTTGGGTGGGCCTATAAAAGATATCGGCAGGCCCAGCGGTTTTCGCAGGGCCTCCATAAATATTTTTTTACACTTCTGACGATCAGCGGTTTCTGGCATTCTGCGCCTCCATTTTCTGTCCAGAGCCCGCACTTTGTCTGACGCTCAAGCCCCGCGCCCGCGCTATAAATCCGACCTGATCTATGGCCTGGAAGACCGTCCGCACTTCTCTGCCGCAATGTTTGCCGCCTTGCAGCATGTGTTGGCGAGTTTTGTCGGCATCATCACCCCTACGCTGATCGTCGGCGGCGTGCTGGGCCTGGAAAGCGAGGTGCCGTACCTGGTGAGCATGGCCTTGTTCGTGTCGGGGCTCGGCACTTTTGTGCAGGCGCGCACGTTCGGCCCGATCGGTTCGGGGTTGTTGTGCCTGCAGGGCACCAGTTTTTCGTTTATCAGCGTGATTCTCAGTGCCGGGTTCATGGTCAAGGCCCGGGGTGGCGGCACCGATGAGATTCTCTCGACGATCTTCGGCATCTGTTTTTTCGCGGCGTTTATCGAAGTCGTGCTCAGCCAGTTCATCGGCAAGTTGCGCAAGCTGATCACCCCGGTGGTGACCGGCACCATCATCACCCTGATGGGCTTGTCGCTGATCAAGGTGGCAGTCACCGACATGGCCGGCGGCTTCGGCGCCGACAACCTCGGCGCCGCGAGCAATATGGGGCTGGCCGCGCTGGTGCTGCTCACCATCGTGGTACTCAACCGCTTCAACAACCCGTTCCTGCGCCTGGGTTCGATCGTGATCGGCCTGACCCTGGGCTTCATCGTGGCCTGGTGGCTGGGCCGTGTGGATATGGCGGCCTTGCCCCAGGTGCCGTTGATCAGCGTGCCGGTGCCGTTCAAGTATGGCTTCTCGTTCGACTGGGTGGCGTTTATCCCGGTGGCGGTGATCTTCCTGATTTCGCCCCTGGAGGCCGCCGGTGATCTGACGGCCAACTCGATGATTTCCCAACAGCCGGTCAAGGGCCCGCTGTACATCAAGCGCATCAAGTCCGGCCTGCTGGCGGACGGCCTCAACTCGGCGATGGCCGCGACCTTCAACAGCCTGCCGATGGTAACGTTCGCCCAGAACAACGGCGTGATCCAACTCACCGGCGTAGCCAGCCGTTATGTGGCGTACTTCATTGCCGGCCTGCTGGTGCTGCTGGGGCTGTTCCCGATGATCGGCGCGGTGCTGCAACTGATGCCCAAGCCGGTATTGGGCGGCGCGACGCTGATCATGTTCGGCACCGTCGCCGTGGCGGGGATCAAGATCCTCGCCGAAGCCGGCCTGCACCGCCGCAATATGCTGATCGTGGCGATCTCCCTGGGCATGGGCCTGGGTGTCGCCGCCGTGCCGGAAGTGTTGCGCGACCTGCCCAAGGCGCTGCACAACATCTTCGAATCGCCGATCACCGTAGGCGCGTTCTGTGCAATCCTGCTGAACATTTTCCTGCCGGAAGAGTTCTTAGAACTGGAAGAAGATGAATTTGATCCGGAGTCCTCAACCCTCAAAGTGATGCAAGACCCGGACGTCACGCACTAGGAGCACCTTCGTATGCGTAAGCTCATGGTTCTATCGATACTGCTGCTGACCTTGAGCGCTTGCGCCCTGTTCCCCAATCGCGACCCGGTCACTATCAACGTGGTGGGCATCGAGCCGCTGCAAAGCCAGGACCTGGAAGTGCGCTTCGCCGTGAAGCTGCGGGTGCAGAACCCCAATGAAACGGCAATCGACTACAACGGCGTGGCCCTGGACCTGGAGGTCAATGGCCGGCCGCTGGCGTCGGGGGTGAGTGATCAGCGCGGAAGCATCCCACGCTTTTCCGAGACGGTTCTGATGGTGCCGGTCAGCGTTTCAGCGTTTTCCGTGTTGCGGCAAACCCTCGGCCTGAGCCAGACCCAGAGTTTGAACAACCTGCCCTACGTATTGCGCGGCAAATTGGCCGGTGGGCTGTTCGGCACCATGCGGTTTGTCGATCGTGGAACACTGGACCTGCCGAATACCGCCACTTGGTAACCCCCCATGCAACCGACCTTGGTCACCCAACGCCTGATTCTGCGCCCGCTGACGCTCGACGATGCCGAGGGCATCCAGCAACAGTTCCCCCATTGGGAAGTGGTGCGTTATCTCAATACCCTGGTGCCGTGGCCCTACCCGGCTGACGGCGCGCGTCACTACCTGGAACACATCGCGTTGCCCGCCATGGCCCGGGGCGAGGAATGGCATTGGGCGATCCGCCTGCAAAGCGCGCCGACGAAGGTGAGTTTGTCGAGGGCATTTTTCCACGGGACATCTGGGAAATGACCCGTGAAGAGTGGCTGGATCGCCGCTCTTTCAAGCGATAGATATCAACCGGTGGGAGTAGGCTGACTCCCACCGGTTTTACCGCGCTCAGTCCGTGATGTAGCGCACGCCCGGCTTGGCCCGCTCATCGACCACCAGCTCGAAAACATCCGGCCGGGCGTAATGCCCCACCACGTCATAGTCATACCGTGCGCGCACCAGATCGTCGGTATTGATCTGCGCGCTCAAGAGCCCGGCTTCACCCAGCAGCGGCCCAGCCAGGATGTCGCCCATGGGGCCGACAATCACACTGCCGCCTGCAATCAACGGACGATCTGAAGGCCAGTTGGCAACCTCAACGCCCAGCGCCGCGGGCGATGCCTGCACCTGGCACGCACTGACCACAAAACAGCGGCTCTCGTGGGCAATGTGGCGCATGCTCACCTGCCACATCTCGCGCTCATCCACCGTGGGCGCACACCACACCTGCACGCCCTTGGCGTACATCGCCGTTCGCAGCAGGGGCATCATGTTTTCCCAGCACACCGCGCCGCCGATGCGCCCGACCGCCGCGTCGATCACCGGCAGTGTGGACCCATCGCCCTTGCCCCAGATCAGCCGCTCGGTGCCGGTGGGCATCAGCTTGCGGTGCTTGGCCACCAGGCCGTGCGCCGGCTCGAAGTACAGCATGGTGCAATACAAGGTGCTGGCGCTGCGCTCGATCACGCCCAGGACCAGGCTGGCACCGGTGCGCGCCGACAAACCGGCCAACGCTTCGGTTTCGGCGCCGGGCACGTCGATGGCGTTGGCAAAATATCGCGCAAAGGCTTCGCGACCTTCGGGCAGGCGATAACCGAGTTGCGTGCCGAAGCCTTCGCCTTTGGGATAACCGCCCAGCAGCGCCTCGGGCATCACCACCAATTGCGCGCCACTGCGCAGGATCGGCTCTTCATAGGCCAGGATTTGCGCCAGGGTGTCGGCCTTGCCGCCGGGCAAGGAACCGATTTGCAAGGCGGCCACAATAGAAACAGGCATCAGGATCACTCCGAACAATGAGGGGTTGCCCATTCTCCAGCCAGCCCGGATCATGAATAAAGCCCACCTCAGTGCTGAATGATATGAGCCAGATAAATATCACCCAAGTCGACCTCAACCTGCTGAAAACCTTCGAAGCCCTGCACGACGAATCCAGCGCCAGCCGCGCAGCGTTGCGCCTGGGCGTCACCCAATCGGCGATCAGCGCGGGCCTGCGGCGTTTGCGCGAGGTGTATGGCGACCAACTGTTCGTGCGAACCGGCCGTGGCCTGGCGCCGACCTTGCGGGCCAACCAGTTGAAGCCGGTGATCAGTGAGGCGTTGGACCGCTGCCGACAGAGCCTGGCAATGACCCACCCGGACACCCAGCAGTATCAGGGACGCTCCGTGGTGCTGGGTTTATCCGACGACTTCGAGATTGCCTACGGCCGCCGCCTGATGGCGGAAATTGCCCAGCGGTTGCCGAAATTGCGTGTGATTTTCCGTCAGACCCACAGCCAGATCGTCGCCGCCGCCCTGCTCGACCGCAGCCTCGACCTGGCGATTACCGCCGGCGGCTTTGCCGAACGCCGCCTAAGCCGGCAGGTGCTGGGAGAAGGTGATTACCGCTGCCTGGTCGACCCGCACAGCCTGGCGCCAGGCCAGCAATGCATCGACCTGCACGCGTTCGTTAGCCGCGAGCATGTGCTGGTGTCATCCGGCGGTTTTATCGGGATCACCGATGAAGGGCTGGCGGCACAAGGGCTGAGCCGCCAGGTGTGTGCCTCCACCAGCCACTTCGCCGCGTTGCCGTTTCTGCTCAAGGGCAGCCAGGCGGTGGCGACCATTCCCGGGCACGCCGCCGAAGCCATCGCCGGCATGACCGGCTTGCAGGTTCTGCCGTGCCCGCTGGCGCTGCCGCGCTACCCGGTGGAACTGGGCTGGCGCACCCAGGCTCAGCTTGATCCGATGTTGCTGAAAGTGCGCGAGGCGATTGTCGCCAGCTTTACTTCGCCGCCGCCATCAGCTTGTTGACTTCGCTGCGCACCATGTTGGAGAACTCCGGCGGCGACATGCCGTCGAGTTCCGCGCGAACCCATTCGGCCCACTTGCCCTTGCGTTTGGCGCGCTCGCCGAACAGGCGCGCGGCTTCGCCCTTGGCCTTGCCCAGGTTGCTTTGCCACAGGTCGTAGAGACGGGACTTTTCATCTTCCAGCTCGGCGCGTTCGGCGAGGGTCTTGTTGGCGAGATTGAAGCTCATGTTGAATTTCCTGCTGCACAAATAGGTGACATCTTACACTGTAGGTCTAAGTTTCCTGATTCGGATTTCGCATACCCACGCCGGCCGGCAAAAAACTGCAACTTTTGCCGCCGCCCGACACTCCATTGTTCACTGTCACATTTACCTGCAAGGAGTCACACAATGGCCCGTAAATCTGCCGCCCAAGTCGTCGAAGATCAAATCAAGGATCAAGCGTTCAGCGAACTGACTGCACTGATCGAAGAGTCGGACAAACTGCTCAAAAACAGTGCTTCCCTGGTCGGCGAAGAAGGTGAAACGCTGCGCGAGCAGGTCGCTATCAAGCTCAAGCAAGCGCTCGATTCGGTGTCCAATGTGCGCGAGCGCAGCAAGCCGGTGGTGGATGCCACCGAAACCTACATCGGCGGTCACCCGTGGCAGACCGTGGCGATCTCGGCAGGCTTTGGCCTGGTGGTCGGCCTGCTGCTCGGTCGTCGCAACTAATACTGTAGGCCTTGCGTAGCCACTGCCGAACCCTGGCGAGGTAGCGGCTACGCGGGTTTTCAGACGGCCCACTCACGTAGTTGATTCAACGCCTGCGCGTCCACTTCAATGCCTGCCGCCAACGACTTCGCCCGCGTGCGATGACGTCGATCCCCCGGCAACCGCCGCAACCCCACCGCGTGCATCTGCCGCACCAGTTCCTGGCTGCGCTCGGCGAAGTTTTGCCCGGCGGTTTTGCTCGGGTCGATCAGGATCAACAACTGGCCGGTCCACGGCGTGCGGGCGCCAGGGTGATCGGCCCAGTTGAACTCAAACGAGAAGTTGCCGCCGGTCAGGGCCGCGGCCAGCAACTCAACCATCATCGACAGCGCCGAGCCCTTGTGCCCGCCGAACGGCAACAACGCACCGCCTTCGAGGATGGCCTTGGGGTCCTGGGTCGGCTGGCCCAGGCTGTCGACGCCCATGCCCGGCGGCAGGCGCTCGCCGTTGCGCGCAGCAATCTGCACGTCACCATGGGCGATGGCGCTGGTGGCCAGGTCGAACACAATCGGCGCGCCGTCCGCCCGTGGCGCGGCAAACGCGATCGGGTTGGTACCGAACAGCGGGCGATCGGCGCCATGGGGCACCACGCAGGTCATGCTGTTGACCACGCTCAGCGCCACCAGGCCTTGCTCGGCGAAGGGTTCGACATCCGGCCACAGCGCGGCGAAGTGATGGGAGTTGTGTATCGCCAGCAACGCGATACCGGCGCTGCGGGCCTTGTCCACCAGCAACGCACGGGCCGCCGCCAACGCCGGTTGGGCGAAGCCATTCGCGGCGTCGACCCGCACGAAGCCGGAAGCGACATCCGTGACCACCGGCGTGGCCTTGCCATCGACCCAGCCGCTCTCCAGCGTGCTGATATATCCGGGCATCCGAAAGATGCCATGGCTGTGGGCGCCGTCGCGCTCGGCGCTGGCGCAATTGTGCGCGAGGATCTGCGCCACTTGCGGCGACGTGCCGTGCTTCACAAACACCGCGTGCAGCAACCCCACCAGGTCGTTGAAACCGATGAACGCTGAAGAATCGTCAACTCTCGGGGACTGGGCAGACATCTGTAGCTCCGATTTTGTAATTGGAAGAGACAACAAGAATCCAGACCGACGATTAAACAACGCCTCCCGTGCCTGCTGTCAACGGGCGCTTGAGTTATCTACTGCCTGACGCGCTTCGCCGTCCATTACGGTGTGTCGCGACTCCGTCACCAGCCTGTTTGGGCGTGCCCCAACGAGAATAAAAGTTCAATTGATGCGCAATTGCCATGAAGGCTGTTCTCGCCCTCGGTCTCGGGAGGTTAGAATGTGGGAAATCAGGATGAATTAATGACCGAAAAGTCTGCTTTAGAAGCCGAATATGACGCCATCACCGACGCCGCCGCGCATTGGTGCATGCGCTTGCATGCAAGTGATTGCACGGCGGACGAACGACAGGCCTTTCAACAATGGCACGATGCTCATCCGCTGCATGCCTTCGAATACGCGGCGATGCTGGAAATCTGGGACGTGGCCGATCACTTGCCACGCCATGCGCCGCTCGTAGCGCCGTTCAGACCGCGTCGCCGGCTGCGCGATTACGCGGTGGCTGCCGCAGTGTGCTTGGCCGCGCTGCCCCTGGCGGCGTTCACTGGCTGGGAAGCGGGCTGGTTGCCGACTGCCTATGAACGGTTCGAGGCCAGCAATGGCCTGCGCCAGGTCACCCTGGCCGATGGCAGCCAGGTTGAGCTCAACCTAGGCACCGAACTGGTCTACGCCGATTACAAGGACCAGCGCCGGGTCACACTGAGCAAGGGCGAGGCGTTTTTCAAGGTCAGCCATGACAGCACCCATCCGTTTGTCGTCAAGGCCGGTGAAGGACAGGTGCGCGTGACCGGCACCCAATTCAACGTGTGGAAATACGAAAATCAGGTGCGGGTGATGCTGCTCGAAGGCTCGGTGCAGATTTCCAGCGACCCGGCACACGGCAGCGTGCCGCTGACTCCAGGCATGCAAGCCAGCTATCAACCAGGCGATGCCACCCCAAGCGTGCGCCCGATCAACCCCAACGACAGCGCCCTCGCCTGGCGCCAGGGCAAATTGGTCCTGGACAACCTGGCCCTGGCCGACGCGTTACCGTTGATCAACCGCTACCTGAACAAACCGGTGATGCTGGCCGATATCGGCACCGGAACAATCCGCATCGGCGGCATCTATAACATCAGCGAGGTCAACAACCTCGTCCCCTCCCTGCCCAAGGTTTTGCCGGTCTACCTGACCCAGAACCAGGATGGCAATCCCGTCCTCAACTCCATCCCACGTAAAGCGCCCAAGGGCTGAGGCTTCTGCCTGTCCCTGCGGGCCTGATTGCGCCCGCAGTGTCCATTTTTGAAACACCTCCCTGCCCTGAACGGCCCGACCGGCGCGAACTCCCGGTTTTGTTACACGAAGTGTTACATCGCTGATACAGGCTCCCGAACTCACCGCCTGCGCGCCAGGCGTATCGGAAATTGCCGGCCGGCGTCGGCCAGCTGTATCAACGCTGAAACAGTATGGCCATCACTTAGCCTGCTAAGTTTCATAACTATTTGATTAACAATAATAAATTGAAAGCGGCACGCCTTCTGCTCTATCCCTTACAGCGCTGTTTAGGGTCAGCGCGGTGAATAAGGAATACTGCCGTGGATACGCATAATCCAGGCTCATTGAGCCTCCTGCTGATCAGCTGTGTACTGAGTACCGGCGTGAGCCTTCCAGTGCTCGCGGCAGGTGATGGTGTGATCGTCGTTCAACGTCAGGTCCAACCTTACGCGATAGGCCGGACACGCGGCACAGACCCCTACCCCACCACGGTCAATACCAATCCGTCGGCAACCGTCAACAGCGAACTCAGCGACAACGACATCGCCGGTGTGAGCAGTGGCGCCAGCATCACTCGCAGCATCATGCCCAATGGCGACCTGGCCGGCTTGACCAACACCAATAGCATCGGCCTGGGCGCTGGCAGCGCAGCCGGCCATGGCGGCAGCGGTATCGCCGGTACGGTCAACGGCGCGGTATCCCGCGGCCTGGCCCCGGTGAGCAATATCGGCGGCATGATCGGGGGGGCAATGAAATGAAGGCTTCCTGGATGCTCCTCGCGGTACTGGGCTGCACGGCGGCAATGGCCGACAGCAGCAACAACGCGACGATTGATAACTCTGCCAAGCAATACAACGGCGTCGTGACGCTCAACCAGGCCGCAGGCGACCAGCAACAACTGAGCAACAACGTCGCGATCGCGGTGGGCCACAACGCCCAGGCGAACATCGCCATCACGCAAAAAATCAGCGGCGCTGCCGCAGACCGCGCCATGGATGCCAAAGCGGCGATCCACGGCACCTCCTTCAGCAATGGCAACGGTGTACTGAGTGTCAACCAGTCGGCCGGGGCCCAGAACCAGATGATCAATGCCGTGCGAATCAGCATCAACGCTGGCCCGCAGAGCATCGACGACAGTGTCATGTCGCAACAGAACGTTGCACTTGCAACAGACTCAGGGTTGAACCCTATCACTGGCAGCCGCCAGGTCGTTACCAGCGACCAGGCCTTCACCGGCAGCCGTGGAGTGGTACAGGTCAACCAGAGCGCCGGGGTGGGGAACCGAGTGGCTAACACCCTGAATGTACGACTCAACTGATGGAGCTGAGTCGCCAGCTACACCGTACCAACACTTAACCAACTAAATAGAAGCAAGGAGATACACCATGAAACCTACAATGGCTCTTAAACCACTGGCTTTCGCTCTCGCTGCTCTCATGGCTGTTGCTGCTCAAGCGGGTCAGACTCATCATCATCCACAACCACCAACCGTCGCTGCCGCGGCCGCCAATGACGGTCAAAGCAACCATGGCAACGTGGTGATCAATGACAAAACCCAAAACAACGCGTCGGCCAACAGCTCCTACAACCACAGCAGCGGCGTAGCCAACGGCAACGTTCTCAGCGGTGACAACAACCAAGGCAAAAACGACGTAGTCGTTCAGTCTGCCGATGCTGATTTCGTGTTCGCCGCCGTGAACTCCGCACAGTCGAACACCGGTAACCTGGTGATCAACAGCGGCACCAAAAACAATGCCTCCCTCAACGATAGCGGTAACAACGCTTCGGGCATCATTCAGTTGAACGCCGCCGCGGGCACTTCCAACCAAGCCAGCAACAGCACTGTCGTTCAGTCGAACAAAGACGGTTCTGGCGGCCTCGCAACCGTCAATGGCGTGCAGGAAGTATCCAGCAACCTGACGCTCAACATCAGCAGCGGCCACAGCTGGAGCGCCAAACCCGTTGTCAACAACGCCAGCGTGAACAACTCGATGAACTACAGCTCTGGGGTGTCGAACTCCAACGTTCTGTCGGGCAGCAACAACCAAGGTCAGAACAACGTAGTGGTCCAATCCACCACTCGCTTCTGATCCAGATCGGGCCTTGGCAACAAGGCCCTTTTTATTTCCAGTGTCCAACAGGTCATACGATCATGCGCCTCGTCGCCTTCTGCCTGCTGTTAGCACTCACCGGCCCAACCTGGGCAGGGCAAATGGCCGTGGTCATGCCCGGCGGTGGGTTGATCTACAAAAAGGTCGAGAGCATCCGCGAGCGCAAGTTCGCCAACCTGGTGGAACAGAAAACCGATTTCAGCTGCGGGGCCGCCGCACTGGCGACCATCCTGCGCCAAGCCTATTGGATGGACGTGGATGAAGATCACGTCATCAAGGGCATGCTGGCCAGCGCCGACCAGGAACTGGTGCGTTCCCAGGGCTTCTCCATGCTCGACATGAAGCACTACCTGGAAAGCATCAACATGCGCGCCAGGGGCTACCGGATCACTCCGGAAGTGCTGATCACGGTCAAAGTGCCGGTCGTCGTGCTGCTTGATATTCGCGGCTACAAGCACTTCGTGGTGCTGCAGCGCGCCGACAAAGACTGGGTGTATATCGGCGATCCCGTGCTGGGTCACAAGCGTTATGCCAAGGACGATTTCATCAAGGGCTGGAACGGCATCGTCTTCGCCGTATTGGGTGAAGGCTACGACAAGGCCAACGTCTTGCTCGACCCACCCACGCCACTGACTGCCAAGAACAAGCTGAACGAGTTCAGCCCGGTGCGCGACAGCGAATTGATGGACTTCGGTTTTATCCAGAGCGACTTCTTCTAGATAGAAGCGCAATAAGGGGTAGGAAGCTCCAGGAGCAAACGATGAATACTCTCCGTTGGCTGACAGTCATGTGCCTGGCAGCCTCAGCACCTGTTTATGCTTCATCGGCGTTCAAGCCGATTGAACTCAAGGATTCGGAAATGGCCGAGTTGCGCGGCCGCTATGTGATGCCGGGGCGGATTGTCAGCTTTGGCATTGTGATGAGCAGTACCTGGACCAACGCCGCCGGTGCCACCGTGACCGGCACTGCCAACATGCAAGTCAACTCCACCACCATCACGCCGCAATTTTACGTGCAGATTACCGGCAGCGATGGCAACGGCACGACCCAGCAGCCTACCGGCACCGGCACCGTCGTCGGCGGCTCCGGCCTCGGCACCGGCCAGGGCGTGGTTCAAAGCGTCCGCACAGCGGGTGATGGCAACACAGCCACCAACGGCGTTGACATCAACGTCACCAAAGACGGCTTGACTCCGGCCAACTATGTCCAGTCAGGCCAGGCGTTACTGGCCGGCCAGCCGATTACCGGCAGCACTGCCGCTGGCCAGGTCACGGTGAGCGCCAAGAACGGCGGCCTGCAGATGGCGCTGCTGGCCAGCAACAATCAAGGCAACGTCGTGCAGCAAATTGGCGGCGGCAACGTCCTGCAAGGCACGGTCATCCAAGGGAACAGCAACTTCGTGAACAATCTGACCCAACTCAATGTGGTGCTGGGAAACAGTGGTCTGAACAATATCACGCAAAATCTTAACCTAGATCAACTCAAAGGCCTTCGCCCTTCCGGTTATTGAACTACGCTGAGCCACGACACTTACGCATTAGGAATGGGACGGCTTATTTCATGCATCGATCGTTATCGTTACGTGCCGTGATTTGTTTGAGTACGCTCCTGCCGGCGTCCGCGCTATATGCCGCACCGGACACCGATATTGAAACCTTGAAACAGGAACTTCTGGAGCTCAAGCAACGTTATGAAGTGCAGCAAAAAGCACTGGCAGTATTGGAGCAACGCGTTCGACAGGTAGAAGACCAACCCGCAACACCCGCCCCTAGACGCTTGGTCAAGTCGCCTGCCGACTTGAGAAAAGGCGGCACCACCGTGGCAGGCAACACGCCTGGGGTGGGCGCGGCGGCAGCATCGGGCGGCGCCGGCGGTGGCAGTTCCTATGGGCAAAGCCTGAAGGATGACTCGGCGCCGGCACAAAGCGTGAGCAACTTGTACAACGAGGCCAGTGGCTTCTTCGGCAATGGCAAGTTCAGCTTTGAAACCGGCGTCACCTATGCGCGCTATGACGCACGCCAGTTATCCCTTAACGGCTTTCTGGCGCTGGATTCGATCTTCCTCGGCAATATCAACCTGGACCGGATCAAGTCCGACAGCTGGACCGTGGACCTGACCGGGCGCTACAACCTGGACAACCGTTGGCAGTTCGACGTGAACGTGCCAGTGGTGTATCGCGAGTCGACCTACCAGTCCGGCGGTGCGGGCGGCAGCGCCAACACCACCTCGGAAGGCTCGGTTACCCGCGACCCGACCATCGGCGACGTGAACTTCGGCATTGCGTATAAATTCCTCGACGAGAGCGCCAGCCTGCCGGATGCAGTGGTGTCGTTACGGGTCAAGGCCCCTACCGGCAAAGATCCTTATGGCATCAAGCTGATCGAATCGCCGACCAACACCAACCTCGCCGTGCCGGAAACCCTGCCGACCGGTAACGGCGTGTGGTCGGTGACGCCAGGTATCTCCCTGGTCAAGACCTTCGACCCGGCGGTGCTGTTCGGCTCGCTGTCCTACACCCATAACTTCGAAGATTCGTTCAGCGACATCAGCCCCAACGTCAACCAGAAAATCCCCGGCAAGGTCAGTCTGGGCGACAGCTTCCAGTTAGGGGTCGGTGTCGCCTTCGCCCTCAACGAGAAAATGAGTATGTCGTTCTCGGTGTCCGACCTCGTGCAACGCAAGAGCAAGGTCAAGCAAAGCGGCGGGGATTGGCAATCGGTGGTCTCCAGCGATGCCAACGCCGGTTACTTCAACGTGGGCATGACCATCGCGGCGTCGGATAACCTGACGATCGTGCCGAACCTGGCCATTGGCATGACGGATGATGCGCCGGACTTCACCTTCAGCCTGAAATTCCCGTACTACTTCTAAACCGCGCACAGGGAAAAGCCCCGCAACGATAAGGGTCGTTGCGGGGCTTTTCGGTTTACCCGCCCTAGCGGATCTGGTGTTTGTGCAACAACCGGTAGAACGTCGGCCGGGAAATCCCCAGCACACGGGCCGCGACACTCAGGTTGTCGCTGTGCCGGTTGAGCACATCGCACAGCGCCTGGCGTTCGGCGCGGTGTTTATAGTCTTCCAGTGTAGCCATCGGCGACGAAATTGCCTGCTGACTCTGCAAACCCAGATCAACGGCTTCGATTTGCCGCCCTTCGGCCAGCACCAGGCCTCGGCGCACGCGGTTGGCCAGCTCACGCACATTGCCCGGCCAAGGGTGGTGCCCCATGGCCACCAGGGCGTCTTCGCTGAAGCTGCGGGGGCGGCGCCCGGTTTCCTGGCTGTAGAAGCGCGCAAAGTGGTTGGCCAGCATGGCGACGTCACCGTGGCGCTCGCGCAACGGCGCCGTGACCACTTGCAGCACATTCAAACGGTAATACAAGTCTTCACGAAACGTACCCTTCGCAACGGCCGCTTCCAGGTCGACGTGGGTCGCCGCCAGCACTCGCACATCCACCGGGATCGGCTGGCTGCCGCCGACGCGTTCGATCTGTTTTTCCTGCAGGAATCGCAGCAGGTTGGCCTGCAGCTCCATCGGCAAATCGCCGATCTCATCAAGAAACAACGTGCCGCCATTGGCCGCTTCAATCCGCCCGACCTTACGCTGGTGGGCGCCGGTAAACGCGCCCTTTTCGTGGCCAAACAGTTCGGATTGGATCAGGTGTTCCGGGATCGCGCCGCAGTTGATCGCGACAAACGGCTTGGCATGGCGCTGGGATTGGCGGTGCAGGGTTTTGGCCACCAGCTCTTTGCCGGTGCCGCTGTCGCCGCGGATCAGGACCGGGGACTCGGTGGGCGCCAATTTGGACAATAACTTGCGCAGCTCGCGGATCGGTCGGCTGTCGCCCAGCAGTTCATGTTCGGGCTCGTCCACCGCGGTGTAGCCCTTGCCCCGCAGCCGTGCCATGCCAAAGGCGCGGCCGAGGGTGACCTGCACCCTGGACACATCGAACGGCAAGGTATGGAAGTCAAAAAACCATTCGCAGACAAAATCGCCGACGTTCTGCAAGCGCAACACTTCTTGGGTGAGCACCGCGATCCACTCGGTGCCGCTGCGGCTGATCAGTTCCTTGACGGCTTCGGGCCGCTCCAGGTGATACGGCTGCAAGCGCAGCAAGCCGACATCGCAGGATCGCTCACCCACGGCCGCCAACGTACAACTGTCCACCTCCCACCCCGCCGCACGCAAACCCGGTAACAACTCATAGCAGTCATCACAGGGGTCGACCACGAGCAAGCGGCGCTGCACAGGTGTAACAATCATGACTATTCCTTGGCGCCAGAATTGCTAAAGTTATTTATAAACAAAGGTTTGTGACGCCCGGGAGTTACAGTATCAAAATCTTGACAGTTGCCTTGTATCGATTTGCTATATGTCTTGGCAAAAAGCCACTCGACCGTCACATCCCAGCAAAAAAGTTGTACCTGCCGAATCGCGTATTCAGCTTTCAAAACAGCCGCTTACATGACGCCAATCACGGAAAGTTGAAAATTGTTGCTCTAACATGTGACCCGTACCCCGCCATCGCGCATCAGTACAAGTAACTCGCCGCACGGTCAGCCCAGCCGACGGCACTCACTTGATTGGGCATTTAGAGAGAAGACCCACATGAACGCCCCGCTCCGCATCAACGAAGCTCTTTTGATCGCAGACCGTGCTTTCCAACCCTTCCAGTGCGTGGCCTGGCACGATGGCAACGGTGCCCTCAGCCTGAGCGTCATCGACCGCACCAATACCCGCATCGGCACTAAACAACTGTCGTCGAGCGCGTATACCGACCCGGCACAACTGGAAGATTTGTTGTTGCAGGCGCGCGCCGAGCTCGATAAAGATGGCTACCAGTTGCAGTCCTGGGCCATGCCGAAGTAATCCGAAACTGCAACTTGCGAGCACTGTGTTGTAAAGGACAGGGCTCGCAAGTTCAGTATTAAACGCCGATGGTCTAACTTGGCGTATCGAACACTTTGTGTGGCACCTTGAGAATAAACCGCTCGATCGCTTGTGCCGCACCGTCTTCGAGATTGCTGCCGGTGACCACATCGGCCTGGCGCTTGACGGGCTCTTCAGCCTGCCCCATGGCAATCGACAATCCGGCCACATGAAACATTGCCGGGTCGTTGCCACCATCGCCGATCACTGCGGTCTGTGCCAACGGCACTCCGAGGTGCGCGGCCAAGGCTTTCAAGGCCTCGCCTTTGTTGGCTTTCATGGCGGTCACATCCAGGTAGATCGGTTGCGAACGCGAGACCTGGGCCAAGCCCTGCACCTTGGGCTGCAATTGCGCTTCCAGCTCCATCAATAATTGCGTGTTGCGACTGGCGGCGACGATCTTGTCGACCCGATCCAGGTACGGTTCAAAACTCTCCACCACCAGCGGCCCATAACCCAGGCCAGCGGTTTCAACCGCCACCATGGGCCCAGGCGGATCGCGCCGCAGCCATTCACCATCGGCAAACAGCCAGACTTCCACGTCCGGCTCGCCGGAAAACAGCGCCAATGCCACCAGCGCCGCCTCCGCCGGCAGCCGGTGCGCGACCAGCACGCTGCCGTCAGGGTTGACCAGTGTGCCACCATTGAAGCCCGCCACCGGCACGTCGATGCCAAACGCTTCGACCATGTGCATCATGGCCTTGGGCGGACGCCCGCTGGCCAGGCTGAATAACACGCCAGCTTCACGCAAGGCGCGAACCGTTGAAAGGGTGCGTTGGGTCGGGGTGTGATCCGGGCGCAACAAAGTGCCGTCCATATCACTCAACACAAACCGGATGGGATGCTTCGCAGTATCACTCATCCGAGCGAGTGCCAGGCACGGCCATCGCGGGCCAGCAACGCATCGGCCGCCGCCGGACCATCTTCACCGGCCTTGTAGGCCTGGATCCCGTCGTCTTCCTTCCACGCATCGAGAAACGGCTGCACCGCACGCCAGCCGTTTTCGATGTTGTCGGCGCGCTGGAACAGGGTCTGGTCGCCGGTCATGCAGTCGTAGATCAAGGTTTCGTAACCCGTCGACGGCTGCATTTCGAAGAAGTCTTCGTAGGCAAACCCCAACTCAATGTTGGCCATGTCCAAGGTCGGCCCAGGCCTTTTCGCCAGCAGGTCGAACCACATGCCTTCGTTGGGCTGGATCTGGATCTTGAGGAACGTGGGCCGCAGCTCATTCACTTCGGTGTCGCGGAACTGCGCATAAGGCGCCGGCTTGAAGCAGATCACGATCTCGGTATCGCGAATGCTCATGCGTTTGCCGGTGCGCAGGTAGAACGGCACACCCACCCAGCGCCAGTTGTCGATCATCACTTTCAGGGCGACAAACGTTTCGGTGCTACTGTCGGGCGCGACGTTGGCTTCGTCGCGATAACCGGGAACCGGCTTGCCACCAATCTCTCCGGCGCTGTACTGGCCACGCACCGAATTGGCCCGCGCATCCTCTGCGGACCAGGGGCGCACGGCACCGATCACCTTGGCCTTTTCACCCCTCACAGCGTCGGCGCCAAACGCCGCCGGCGGTTCCATGGCGACCATTGCCAGCAGCTGGAACAGGTGATTGGGCACCATGTCACGCAGGGTGCCGGTTTTTTCGAAGAAATTGCCTCGGGTTTCCACGCCGACGGTTTCGGCGGCGGTGATCTGTACGTGGTCGATGTAATGGTTGTTCCAGAACGCCTCGAACAGCACGTTGGAGAAACGGCTGATCAGGATGTTCTGTACCGTTTCCTTGCCCAGGTAATGGTCGATGCGATAGATCTGCTTCTCGCTCATCACCTTGAGCAAACAGGCGTTCAAGGCTTCGGCGGTGGCCAGGTCGGAACCGAACGGCTTTTCGATCACCACGCGGCGGAAGTGATCGTCGCTCTCCGTCAACAAACCGGCACTGCCCAGGCGCTGCACCACGTCACTGAAGAAGCGCGGCGCGGTGGCCAGGTAGAACACCGCATTGCCGGTGCCGCTGTCGGCGATTTTTTCGGCGATGTCCGCGTAGGTGCTGTCGTCGAGGAAATCACCCTCGACGTAGCTGATACCTTTGGCCAACTGCGCCCACAGCTGTGGGTCCAGTGCGTTGTCGGCATTGCCCTTGACCTTGCTCGCGGCTTCGGTGCGAATGAAGTCCTCGAGTTTCTTGGCAAAGTCGGCATCGCTGATGGCGTTGTGATCAACGCCGACAATGCGCAGGCCCTCGCCCAGCAGCCCGTCACGACTCAGGTTGTACAGCGCCGGCATAAGCAGGCGCTTGACCAGGTCGCCGTGGGCACCAAACAGAAACAGCGTGGTGGGAGGAGCGGGTTCGGCCTTGGGTTTCTTGCCGTTGGCGGTCATTTTTTGGACGTCTCCACGTGACCACCGAAGCCAAAGCGCATGGCAGACAACATCTTGTCACCGTAGGTGCTCTGCTGGCGCGAGCGGAAACGCGCAAACAACGACGTGGACAGCACCGGCACCGGCACGGCTTGTTCCATGGCGGCTTCGATGGTCCAACGGCCTTCGCCGCTGTCGGCAACCGAGCCGGAGTAGCCCTCGAGTTTCGGGTCGGTGGCCAGGGCGTCGGCGGTCAGGTCCAGCAGCCAGGACGACACCACGCTGCCACGACGCCAGACTTCGGCGATATCGGCAACATTCAGGTCGAAACGTTGGTCTTCTGCGAGGTTTTCCGAGTTTTTGGTCTTGAGGATGTCAAAGCCTTCGGCAAACGCCTGCATCATCCCGTACTCGATACCGTTGTGAATCATCTTCACGAAGTGCCCCGAACCTGCAGGGCCGGCATGAATGTAACCGTGCTCGGCGCGGGGGTCTGCGGCGGCCGAGCGGTCCTTGGTACGCGGGATGGAACCCAGGCCCGGCGCCAGGCTGGCGAAGATCGGATCAAGGCGCTGTACAGTCGCGGCGTCGCCGCCGATCATCATGCAGTAGCCACGCTCCAGGCCCCAGACGCCGCCCGAGGTGCCGACGTCGACGTAGTGCAGGCCTTTTTCCGACAGGGCCTTGGCACGACGCACGTCGTCCTTGTAGTTGGTGTTGCCGCCGTCGATGATCACGTCACCGTGGTCCAGCAGGTCGCTCAGTTCATTGATGGTGTTTTCGGTGGGGTCGCCTGCCGGCAACATCACCCACACAGCGCGGGGCTTCTGCAGCCCGGCGACCAGCGCCTTCAAATCGGCAACGCCGGTGGCGCCCTCTTCGCTCAGGCCTTTGACAAATGCTTCGTTACGGTCGTAAACAACGGTGGTATGCCCATTGAGCATCAGGCGCCGCGCAATGTTACCGCCCATGCGGCCTAGTCCAATAATCCCCAGTTGCATGTGCTGATGCTCCTAACTACTAAAAAATGTGTGACATAGTTTATAGCGCAATGAGGCTAATGAGGGTTAGTTCAGAGCGGATCGGTATAGTTTCATGAGAAAAAGTAGCCAGCATTTCACCATTACCGCCGCAAAAGTCACACGACCGCCAAAAATAAAAAAGTTCCCTTGATACATAAAAGAATTCAGAATTGCTTCCGACTGATGCCCAGAACCTCCAATCATGCGTTCCGGCACCGCGATCTACCGGCTATTTGCGAGGTAAGCAATGAGCACAGCACAGATGACCCGCCCGCCACAGACCCTCTACGTCAGCATCCGTCGCGACGAGTTGCGCCAATTGAAGGCCGAACGCGACCAACTGCAACAGGAAGTCTTGCGCCTGCGCTCGCACCTGCAAGGCCAGCTGGATCAGCCTTCCAGCACACAGCCCGCCCTCTGCTGAGCGGTTTTGTAAGGTAACTCCTACAAAAAACTCACAAAGTTTTCACATCTCCTTCACGATACTCGCGCCCGAAGGGCCGCCTTACACAAGGGCGGCCTCTGCTGCGTGCGTCCCTGCGCGTCAGCTGAAAAATTATCGGGTTGGAGCGCTGGATGGCGATGTTCAAACGCAGCACTACGTCTGCGAAAGGTTTTGATTGGGCCGGCCTGGGTTGGCTGTTCCTGTTCTTCTGGTACTTCTCGGGTATTACCCAACTGCTGATTCAACTGACCGGCACTTCCGGTTTCAGTGGCTTTCGCCAAGCCTTCTTCATGAGTGCGCTGTGGTTGGCGCCGATGTTGTTATTCCCGCGCCGTACTCGCCTGCTGGCCGCCTTGATCGGAGTGGTGCTGTGGGCTTGCTCCATGGCCAGCCTGGGTTATTTCTTCATCTATCAGCAGGAATTCTCCCAGAGCGTCATCTTCATCATGTTCGAGTCGAACATTTCTGAAGCGGGCGAATACGCCACCCAATATTTCGCCTGGTGGATCGTGCTGGCATTCATTGCCCACACCGCCTTCGCCATCTTCCTGTGGACGCGCTTGCGCCCGGTTTACCTGCCGCGCGGCCAGTCGATACTGGCAGCGGTAGCCATTGTGCTGGCCGTCGTCGGCTACCCGTTGGTCAAGCAGATCGCCACGAGCGAAACCATGGAACTGGCCATCGACCGCTTTGAAACCCGCATCGAGCCGGCCGTGCCGTGGCAGATGATCGTCGCCTACCGCCGCTACACCGAGCAACTGGACAACATGCAAGGCATGCTGACCAGCGCCAGCCAGATCCCGCCGTTGAAAAACCTCAAGGACAGCATGGCCGGCCAGCCTTCGACCCTGGTGCTGGTGATCGGCGAGTCCACCAACCGCCAACGCATGAGCCTCTATGGCTACCCGCGCAATACCACGCCGGAGCTGGACAAGCTGCGTGACCAGTTGGCCGTGTTCGACAACGTCATCACCCCGCGCCCCTACACCATTGAAGCGCTGCAACAGGTGCTGACCTTCGCCGACGAAGAGAACCCGGACCTGTACCTCAAGACGCCGTCGATTGTCAGCGTGATGAAACAGGCCGGTTACAAGACCTTCTGGATCACCAACCAGCAGACCATGACCAAGCGCAACACCATGCTCACGACCTTTTCCGAACAGGCCGACGAGCAGGTCTACCTGAACAACAACCGCAACCAGAACGCCCGCCAATACGACGGTGACGTGCTGGCGCCATTCGCCAAGGCCCTGACCGACCCCGCCGAGCGCAAGCTCATCGTGGTCCACCTGCTGGGCACGCACATGAGCTACCAGTACCGCTATCCGCCAACCTTCGAGAAGTTCACCGATCGCCAGGGTGTTCCGGACGCTATCACCGATGCCCAGTTGCCGATCTACAACAGCTACGACAACGCGGTGCTGTACAACGACTTCGTGGTGTCGAGCCTGATCAAGGACTACGCCAAGACCGACCCCAACGGTTTCCTGCTGTACCTGTCGGACCACGGTGAAGACGTATTCGACTCCGCCGGCCACACCACCCTGGGCCGCAACGAAGGCAAGCCGACGGCGCCGATGTACACCATCCCGTTCATGGCCTACGCCTCACCGAAATGGCGCGAAACCCACGACTGGAAATTTGCCGGCGACCTGCAACGGCCCTACAGCAGCTCGCAGCTGATCCACACCTGGGCCGACTTGGCCGGCCTGAATTTCGATGAGCTGGACCACAGCAAAAGCCTGGTCAGCGACAGCTTCAAACCGCGCCCGCTGTTGATCGGCAACCCCTATGAGCGCCAGCAGAAAGCGCTGATCGACTTTAGCCTGATCAAACCGAAGACGGCCGAAAACGCCGACGTGGTGCTCAAGTAAATACCGCCTTGTAACAGAACGATAACAATCATTCTCGTTTACACCTAAAGTTCCACGCCTCCTTTCGTCTTTGAGCCAAGGCCTTTTCATACTGAGAAGGCCGCAAAGACGACAAGGAGTCTTCCGCGATGTTCGCGCCCTTTACCCGTTCCATGACCGTTACCCTCGGCCTGTTCAGCCTGGCGCTGAGCCCGGAACTGCTGGCTGAAACCGACCCCGAACAGACACCCGCCACCGCGCTGGAGCTGGGCAGCACCCACATCAGCGCCGAAGGCCTGGGCGCCAATACCGAGCACACAGGGGCCTATACCACCGGCTCGATGAGTACCGCCACCCGGCTGAACCTGTCGATCAAGGAAACGCCTCAATCCATTTCGGTGGTCACCCGCCAACAGATGGACGATTTCAATCTCAATACCCTGACCGACGCTTTGCGCCAGACCACCGGCGTGACGGTCCAGCATCTGGATTCGGACCGGGCCGGGTATTCCTCCAGGGGTTATTCGATCAATAACTTCCAGGTGGACGGCATGCTCAATACGTTCGGGCGCATGAAGTCCGACTCGGACACCATCATCTACGACCGTATCGAAGTAGTACGCGGCGCCACCGGCCTGACGACCGGCGCAGGCGACCCCTCGGCGACCGTCAACATGATCCGCAAGCGCCCGACCGCGCAATGGCAAGCCAAGACCGGCGTCAGCGGCGCCAGCCATGACAACTACTACAGCTACCTGGATGTGGGCGGCCCGCTGGCCTTTGACGGACGGCTGCGCGGGCGCACGGTGATGGCTTACCGTGACAGCCAATCCTTTCGCGACAACTACGCGCTGCAACGGGAAGTCGGCTACGGCATTCTGGAGGCCGACCTGACGGACGACACCGTGGTAGCCGTCGGCTTCGACTACCAGAACAAGCACGTGCAAGGCAGCTCCTGGGGCACCCTGCCCTACTGGAACAGCGACGGCAGCAAGGCCCGCCTGTCGCGCTCGGCCAACCTCGCGGCCGACTGGAGCTCCTGGCCCCTGAAGGACAAGACCACCTTCGCCTCCATCGATCACACGCTGGCGACGGACTGGCGCCTGAAAGCCGCCTACACCCATCGGCAAAGCGATACCGACGGCAAGGTGTATTACGGCGGCGCCGGTTTTCCGAATGCCGATGGCAGCGGCATGACGGCCTGGACCAACCAGATGGTCGGCACCTCGAAAATGGATGTGGTCGACTTCAACCTGGCCGGCACCTACGCGCTGTTGGGGCGCGAGCATGCGTTGATGCTGGGTTATGGCGAATCCGAGCAGCGCGACACGTCACCCTTCCAACGTTTTGCAACGCCCCAAGGCTACGAGACCATCGAAGACTGGAAACACATGGGCGGCATCGGCAAGTTCCCCGACCGCACCACCGGCCTCAAGGGCGAACACAGCAGCAAAAAACAAAAGGCCGGCTACCTCGCCACACGCTTGAGCTTGACCGACACGCTGCATGCGGTACTGGGCAGCCGCTATGGCAGCTGGGAAATCGAAAGCGCCTCGCCCACGTACAACCTCGACAATCAATTGACCGCCTCAAGCAAATCCAGCCAGACCCACACAGACATGTGGACACCTTACGCGGGCCTGCTCTACGACCTGACGCCGGAATACACGGTGTACGCCAGCTACACCGACATCTTCAACCCGCAGGACGAGCGCAACGCCAGCAAGCAGTACCTCGAACCAGTGGTCGGCAGTAACTACGAAATCGGCCTCAAGGGCAGCCTGCTCAACGAACGTTTGAACCTGGCCACCGCGTATTTCTGGAGCACCCAGGATAACGTCGCCGAACTCGACAATGCGGCCCCGCCGGACCCGATCACCCGCGAGCAGTTCTACAAATCCGGTGGCAAGGGCAACAAGGTGCAGGGCTTTGAAGTGGAGGTGTCCGGCGAAGTCATGCCGGACTGGAACCTCACGGCGGGCTACACCTACACCCATTCGCTCAACGGCGATAAACAACGCAACAACACCGGCCAGCCGATGAATATGCTGAAGGTGTCGACAGCCTATCGTTTACCGGGCGAATGGCGCGGGTTGACGGTGGGCGGCGCGGTGAACTGGCAGAGCGACTTCTACGACTTCGCCGAGCGGCCGATCGGCGGCCGGGACCAAGAGGGTTACCTGCTCACCGAATCCACCAAGATCACCCAACAGGCCTATACCGTGGTCAACCTGATGTCGCGCTACCAGTTCGACGAGCATGTTTCGGCTTCGGTTAACGTCAATAATCTATTCGATGAAAAATATTATGAACGCGTCGGCTTTTATAATGGCGTGTACTGGGGCGACCCGCGCTCGATAACCTTGGCACTCGACTGGAAACTCTAACCAGCCTCCACCGAAGTTAACAACATTGTTAACTTCGGGAGTTCCCCACGTTAATACCCACTTAATAAGCTGCCCGCACAATCGCCCCATGAATCTGATCAAGGACCGAGCGGATACCGACCACACTGAATGGGAACACCTTGATGAAACCCTCGATTTTGATGCTTGCCGGCCTGCTGACCCTGACTTCCGCGGCGGCTTTTGCAGAAGGCGGCTCGGAGCGCTCGAAGGAGTTCTACAATAACTTCACCTTCACGCAGCAGAAATTCCACGGCAGCAATGAACAAACTGCCTCCGCTGACGGTAAAACTTTAAAGCGCGACACAGCTGATCAATCCAGCACCGAGGCACAACCTAAAAGTTAAGTTAACTTTTATTTAACTCGCATCACCCTGTGCCAACCCGCTCTGTTGGCAAAGGTTAACTTGGCGCCATTCAATGGCGCCTTTTTTTTGCCTGTGCCTTATTACAGTGGTTTGTTCCAGAACAACATACGCCCATGGGCCGGATCAAATACCGAGTCGTCAAAACCGAACTTGCGGTACGCCGACTGCGCCACAGCATTGCCCTCGAGCACTTCCAAGGTGATCTTGCAGCAGCCACGCTGACGGGCGATTTCCTCGACCTTCTGCAGCATTTTCTGGCTCAGCCCCAGGCCCCGGAACCGATTCATCACGGCGACATCGTGGACATTGACCAGCGGACGACAGGCGAAGGTGGAAAACCCTTCAAAGCAATTGACCAATCCCGCAGGCTCGCCGCCCACGAATGCCAGGACACTGAACGCATGCGGGCGCTTGGCCAGTTCAGCCGGCAGTTGTTGCAACAGGTCGGCGGGCAGGCTGTGGCCGCCCCCCATTGGGTCTTCAGCGTAATGATTGAGCAGCAGGGCAATGGCCTCGGCATGCACAGGATTAGTGTAGCTGGCTTGCAGCACCAGGATTTCAGGGGTATCCATTTCCGTCCTCGATAACGACAAACAAGGGAATCAGTTCCCTTTGAGGAGGACGATTGTAAGCGTGGAGCAGGCGCTAGATGAAGGAGATTAACTACAAATAGCTGCCAGAAGGCGCGAAGGTTACCCACATCAAAAGCAGCCATAGGACTTGCACCAGGCTTTTTCCTACCCCCCAAAGCGCTGCAATTGCATTTCCTGCAAGCGACTCAAGGTTCGTCGGAAAGGGAATTCCAGATAGCCTTCGGTGTAGAGGCTTTCCAACGGCACTTTAGCCTCGATGAACAGCGGCACCTTGCGGTCGTAGCATTCATCCACCAGGGCGATAAAGCGCCGCACGCTGTCATCGTGTACTGACAACTCGGGCAATTCGCGATCACCGGCCGCTACTCGCTGGACACCGTCCTCGGTGCCTCGGGCAATCCGTCCCGGTCGCTTTTGTGCACTCAGGTTGGGGACCTCACCCAACAGGATCGCCTTGAAACGATCACACAGCAGCATGAAATCCATCGCTGCCAAAGGTTGCTCGCACAGGTCGGCATACCGGCACCACAACACCGTGTCGCTGGCCTGCACCGCCACGATGCAGCGATGACCGACACTGATCGGGCCATGGCGCACCGCTTGGCCTTCGCTCAATTGCTCGAACACCGCCGCCAGCGCATCCGGCTGATCGACCCAATAACGTTGCACGCCGACACCCGGGTGCAAGCGATGGTCTTCACCACCGTCCACCGCCACCACTTGCATGTGCTGCTTGATCGCCGCAATGCCCGGCAGGAAACGCTCGCGATTGAAGCCACCGGCGTAAAGCTGTTCGGGCGGTTGATTGGAGGTGCAGACCATCACCACGCCTTCTTCGAACATCACCTGGAACAAACGGCCAAGGATAATTGCATCACCGATGTCACTGACGAACAACTCGTCAAAACACAGCACGCGCACCTCTTGGGCCAGCTCACGGGCCAGCGCTTGCAACGGGTCATGGGTGCCGGTGAGCTGGAACGAACGCTGGTGTACCCAACCCATGAAGTGATGGAAATGCTGGCGCCGCGCCGGCACGCGCAGGCTCAGGTAAAACTGGTCCATCAGCCAGGTTTTACCCCGGCCCACCGGGCCCCAGAGGTAAACCCCGAGAATCGGCGAGCGCCCTTGGTGCAAGGCTTGGTGGCAGGTCTGCAGGGCATCCACCGCACGGCGCTGGGCATCGTCGGCGACGAAGCCCAGTTGGGTGGTGGCGTATTGATAAGCGGCGAGCGGCGAGTCGAAAGTCATGCGCGCCATTATGACTTACAAGGAGATATCCAACCGTGAAATCTTGCCCTGTTCGTTCAAGCGAAAGGTGTAGCGCAGCTCCAGCGGGCTGCCGGGGAAGTTGCCGGAAACCACATTGCTGACCAATACCTTGCCGGTGCGATGCTGCACGTTGAGCACTTCGACCCTGGGCTGATAACGCTGCGCGGTGTCTTCCATCCAACGTGCGATGGCGGCGGTGCCGACCTGATGCGCGCCCTCATCGAACACGTTGGCGTCGTCAGCAAAACAATGGGCGACGGCCGAAGTGTCGCAGGCATTGGTTGCCGCAATGTAGGCGGCGATGGCCGGGGCCAGATCAGCGTGGGACATGGCACAGCTCCTTTGTGATGATTTATGACGCCATGCTAAACCAGGGCTGTGTCAGTTTTTGTCAGGAGTGAACGGCGAGGAATGCTGCTGCTCCATCAACTTGCGCCAGCCCCGCAACCAATCACTGCGGCGCCCCGGATAGCGCTCGCCGCGGGACTCAGCGGCAGCCACGCGATCGGTGCGAAAGGTGCGATACGCGTCTCGCAGTTCGCACCAGGCTACGATCACCCGCACCTCATTGAGAAAACCCAGCGCCAGGGGCCAGATCAGCCGCTGGCTCTGGGTCTGGCTCGCGTCGGCGTAATCGATGTGCAGCTTGGCCTGGTTGCGAATGGCTTCGCGAAACACATTGAGCGGTACGCGGTTTTCCGGGTAGCCGAACCCTGGCGGGCCAGGTAGCAGCGTCGGGTTGCGTAACGCTTCCTGGGCGGCGGGGTCCAGCACGTCGGCAATTTTTGCCAAGGCGTTGGCCGCGGCATGGCTCAAGACATCGTCGCCACGCTGATCCACATAGCGCAGACCAAGCACGATGGCTTCGGTTTCCTCGGCATTGAGCATCAAGGGCGGTAAAAACAGCCCGCTGCGCAACACATACCCAACTCCGGCCTCGCCAAAAATCGGTGCGCCCAGCGCGGTCAATTCGGCGATGTCGCGATACAGCGTGCGCTCGGACACCTCCAACTGCGCCGCCAGTACAGCAGCGGTCACCGGACGTTTCTTGCCCCGCAGAGCCTGGAGCAAAGTCAGTAGACGAGTGGTACGCGACACGTTGAGCCCATCAAAAAAAGAAAGTGGCACAGCTTATCAGAGCACCCTGTCAGAAAATGTCAGCAGCCGCTCGGCCGCCGATTATCCGGGACGAAAAAAAACGGCCTGTCGGCCGTTTTTTTAATTGCGTGGTTTACGCAAGGCTCTTGCTGACCACCTCGAACACATCGCTCGACAGCTCACCGGAAGCTCGAATACGTTCCAGTTCCGCCTTCATCAGCGCCTGCCGCGCGCTGTCGTATTTGCGCCAGCGGGTCAACGGCGCCAATTGGCGCGAGGCGATCTGCGGGTTGAAGCCGTTCAACTGAATCACCAGGTCCGCCAGGAAACGATAGCCCGAGCCGTCCGCGGCGTGGAAGTTGATCAGGTTCTGCCCGGCAAACGCGCCCACCAGTGCACGCACTTTGTTCGGGTTCTTGATGGTGAACGCCGGATGTTCCATCAACGCCTTGACCCGCGCCAGCCCGCCCGGCAACACGCTGCCAGCCTGCACGCTGAACCACTGGTCCATGACCAGCGGGTTGTCCTTGAAGTTCTCGGCAAACACTGCCAAGGCCTTGGCTTTTTCCGCCTCGAACGGCGAATTCACCAACACCGCCAACGCAGTCAGGCGTTCAGTCATGTTGTCGCTGGTGTCGAACTGGTCCAACGTTGCCGCCAGCACTTGCGGCTTGCCGCTGAGCATCAGGTACGACAGCGCAATGTTCTGCAAGGCACGCCGGGCAAAGTGCTCGGCAGCCGCTACATACGGGGTTTGCTTGGAGAGTTCGCGGTTGGCCTGGTAGCGCAGCCACAAGCCGTCGAACAACTGGTCGGCCAGTTGCTTGCGGGCGAATTCACGGGCGGCATGAATGGCGTCGACGTCGGCCACTTCGCTGATTTCCGTCAGGTAGGCCTCACCCGGCAACGAGAGCATTTCGGCGACCATCGCCTGGTCCAGGCTTTCGTCGCTCAATACCGTGCGCAGAGCGTCGATCAGGCGCTGATCCAGCTTCAGCGGCTGACCCGCCTGGTACTGGCCAATCAGCTCCTGCAACACCTGCACCGACAGTTGCTGGCCGGCATCCCAGCGATTGAACCCGTCGCTGTCGTGCTGCATCAGGAACATCAACTGATCACGGGTGTACGCGAAGCTCAGTTTCACCGGCGCCGAGAAACCGCGCAGCAGCGAAGGCAGCGGCTGTTCGTTGATATCGACGAAGGTAAAGGTCTGCTCGGCCTCGGTCACCGAAATCACGCGGGACGTACCGGCAGCACTTGCCTCACCGGCCAGGCGCAACGCGACAGCGGCGCCCTTGCCGTCCAGCAGGCCCAATGCCACTGGAATCACGAACGGCAGCTTTTCCACTTTGTCCGGGGTTTCCGGGCAGCTTTGGCGGAAAGTCAGGCTGTAGGTTTTGGCCGCAGCATCGTAGGAATCACTCACCGCCAAGCGCGGCGTACCGGCCTGGCTGTACCAGCGCTTGAACTGGCTGAGGTCGGCACCGTTGGCGTCTTCCATGGCCTTGATGAAGTCGTCGCAGGTCACGGCCTGACCGTCATGACGCTCGAAATAGAGGTCGCTGCCTTTGCGGAAGCCTTCGGCGCCGAGCAAGGTGTGGATCATACCGACCACTTCCGAGCCCTTTTCGTACACGGTCAGGGTGTAGAAGTTGGAGATCTCGATAAAACTTTCCGGGCGCACGGCATGGGCCATCGGGCCGGCGTCTTCGGCGAACTGATGAGTGCGCAGGTACGCCACATCCTGAATGCGCTTGACCGTGGCTGAGTTCATGTCCGCAGAGAAGCCCGAGTCGCGGAACACGGTGAAGCCTTCCTTGAGCGACAGTTGGAACCAGTCGCGGCAGGTCACGCGGTTGCCCGACCAGTTGTGGAAGTATTCATGCGCGACGATAGCCTCAACCCGCTGATGCGCGGCATCGGTGGCGGTTTCGGCGCGGGCCAGCACGGCGCTGGAGTTGAAGATGTTGAGGCCCTTGTTCTCCATGGCACCCATGTTGAAGTCGTTGACCGCGACGATCATGAAGATGTCGAGGTCGTACTCGCGGCCGTAGGTTTCTTCATCCCAGCGCATGGATTTTTTCAGGCTGGTCATGGCGTGCTGGCACTTGTCGATATTTTCCGGCTCGACATAGATACGCAGCGCCACGGAACGGTTGGTCATGGTGGTGAAGCGGTCTTCGACACACCACAAATCACCGGCCACCAGCGCGAACAGGTACGCCGGCTTCTTGAACGGGTCTTCCCAGGTCGCCCAGTGGCGGCCGTCTTCGCCAGGACCGCTGGCAATCGGGTTGCCGTTGGACAGCAGCACCGGGTAGCTGTGTTGCTCGGCGATCACGGTGGTGGTGAAGGTACTCATCACATCCGGACGGTCGAGGTAGTAAGTGATCTTGCGGAACCCTTCGGCCTCGCACTGGGTGCAGAACATGCCGCCGGACTTGTACAAGCCTTCGAGGGCCGTGTTGGTTTCGGGGTGGATCTTGACGCTGGTGTCGAGGGTGAAGGTCTCACTCGTGGGATGCACGGTCAGGTGGCTGTCGGTCAACTGGTAGTCAGCGTCCGTCAATTCCCGGTCAGCCAGGTTCACGCTCAACAGTTCGAGCTGCTGACCGTCCAGCACCAGCGGCGGCAAGCCGGCGCCACGTGCGGGGTTACGGCGCATCACCAGTTGCGCGTGGACCAGGCTGTGGTCCTCGAACAACTCGAAGGTCAGGTGCGTCTCGTCGATCAGGTAGTCCGGCGCCTGATAGTCCTTCAGGTAAATCATCTTCGGTTGTTCGGTACGCATGGGTGGCATCCTTTTACTGATGCACGGCGAGCTGGTAGGCCGTGTACTTGCGAATATTGATGACCCCGGTGTCGAAGATCAGGTATTGGCCCTTGATCCCCAGCAGCGTGCCTTCGGCAATCGGGTTCTTGTCCAGGTTGAAGCTGACGATCTTGGTCGGATACTGCTCGATCGGGTAACGGATTTCGATCGGTTCGATGTCGGCAATCGTTTGGATGGCTTGTAGGCCAAAGCGTTCCTGCAAACTCGCCAAGCCCTCGGCGCAAGACGCGAACAACTCATCGCGCACCTGCTTGAGGTCAACCGATTGTGCATCGCCCTTGAGCAAGGCACGCCAGTTGGTCTTGTCGGCGACCTGGCTGCGGAACAGGTCTTCGACGAAACCGGACTGCTGGCGCGTGGACACCCGCACGATCGGCAGCGCCTGGCTGGCGCCCTGGTCGAGCCAACGCGTGGGCAATTGGGTGGCGCGGGTGATGCCGACCTTGATCCCCGACGAATTGGCCAGGTAGACCACATGGTCGGTCATGCAGAACTGCTCGCCCCACGCCGGATCACGGCAGGTGCCGGCGGCGTAATGACAACGCTCGGGACTCATGATGCACAGGTCGCACTGAGCCAGCTTGGTCATGCACGGGTAGCAATAACCCTGGCTGAAGCTGGTCTTGGTCTTGCGGCCGCAATGGCTGCAATGGATCGCACCCAGGTACTCCAGGCGCACATGGGTACCGATCAACGGGTTGACCGGCACCTCGGTATCGCCCAGACGAAACGCATATTGAACGGTCGGCTCACCGAGTTGCGCCGACATTTTGCTGACTGCACCGCGACCGATTTCAATCAATGGATCGCGTCCGACTTGAACAGGATGTTCGGCACCGTGGTCGACTTCGATTCACACTCCTGCGTTCCCATGTAGCCGGTGCGCTGGTCTTCCGGCAGGTTCTGGATCTCCCAGGCGATCATCGCTTGCAGCGACAGCTCCCGCTGCTCGGCGGTGAGCTTGCGGCCATCGGACCATTTGCCGATTTCCACGGCGAGCTTGAGGCTCCGGTAGATGTCCGGGGTGATGTTTTCGATCATTTCAGCAA
Organism: Pseudomonas sp. GV105; assembly: GCF_003058185.1. Classification (NCBI taxonomy): domain Bacteria; kingdom Pseudomonadati; phylum Pseudomonadota; class Gammaproteobacteria; order Pseudomonadales; family Pseudomonadaceae; genus Pseudomonas; species Pseudomonas sp. GV105. The sequence continues at coordinate 4,279 of NZ_QBUF01000019.1, read as the reverse complement.
AAGAGGACATTCAGGCTCTTCCTTAACGAATAGTGGATTTGCGACGACTGTATAAACCGCCCAACAAGCCGGTCAGGCAACCGATGGCCAGGCCGCCGACATGGGCGGCATTGGCGATTTCGCCGAAACCGATCATCGAGACCAGCCCCGACAGGCACAGCACCAACCACACCAGCATCATCACCAGCACCCCACGGGGCAGGCGATAAGCCGGGTTGGGCGAGATGAGTTGATAGATCCAGCAATGCCCCAGCAGCCCATACAAGACGCCGGACAAGCCACCAAACAGGCCGGGGCCGCCATACAGGTATTGAGCGAAATTGGAGGCCAGGCTGAACAACAGCGTCAGCCCCAGCAGGTTGATACTGCCCTGGCGCGCTTCAATACGCCGCCCCAGCTCCCAGTACCACATGCCATTCATGGCCAGGTGCAGGATGCCGAAGTGGATCAGCATCGGCGTGACCAGCCGCCACCACTGGCCCGAGGCCAAGGTGTCGGCCAGCGGCGTGAACTGGATGTACTCACCCATCACCCGGAACGGCAGGAAGGTCAGCCAGCTCATCGCTTGCAGGTTTTCACCGAGCAAGGTCACCGCGCCGACGATCAGGCTCGCCAGCAACACCAGCGCTGTCACCGGGCTATGGCGCACTTGCTGAACAAACCCCGGACGCGTGACCGCCGCCTGCTCCGGAATATCCAGTTGCTGGTCCGGATCGCCGGCCGGAAAACGTTGATACAAGACGCGCACGTCGTCGCTGATGGTCTCGGGCACCCACAACACCTGCTCGCCCGCTTCTTCACTGACGCGATGGGGCACCTGCATGCGTTGCAGCAGTTTGACGAAACCGCCCAGGTCGACGCTCAGCGGCAAGCGTAATACGGGCACGGCACTCATGTAATCACCTCGGGGCGCTCAACGTCGACCCATACGAATTTATGCGGATCGAGGCGGGTTTCCTGATCCAGTCGGTACGCCACCAGCTTGCCGTACAGCACCGCGCTGTAGTCCAGGCAGGCCAGGTTCGGACGGATCGGCGCCGGTTTGCCACTGCGCCAGTAATGCCCGACGAACAGCACAGGCTCGTCGACGCCGTAGCGCAGCAGGGAGTTTTTTTCAGAAGACGACAACGGTGTGCGCGCCACGGGCTCCGGCAACGCGTCGGGTTGGAACACGATGTCGCCGTAGGTTTTCGGGTCTTCTTCCCAGAACTTGGTGCGGAAGAACGAGCGTGTCAGGCCGTCGCCGCCGGTCAGGGTCAAACCGTCCGGCAGACGCATGTCGGTGCCGCGCAACAGGCGGTCAAAGGCATTGCAGGCGAAGCTGCCCGGCACGGCGGCGGCCTGCAGGAAATGCTGATCGATACAGCCATCGGGAAAAGTCGCGCGCAGCGGCTGGATAAACCCGTCATCCCAGCACGCATGCACCACACGGAAACGCCCGGCGTCGACGAACAGCGGCATGTCATAGAACCAGCCGAGGAAGTCGTGCCAATCGGCCGGGTGATCCTCGAATTGGGTCAGGGTCTCGTGGATCAAGCGCTCATGCCGCGGGGTGTGCTCGCGCACGAACTGCTTGCCGCTGCCCGGTGGCGCGGGCGTGGCCCAGCCCAGGGCGTTGAACTCATGGTTGCCCATGATGCACAGCGCCTGCCCGGCCTCGGTCATGTCGTGGACAATGTGCAGCGCCTCGCGAATCCGCGGGCCACGGTCGATGATATCGCCGAGGAACACCGCCATGCGCGACGGGTGGCGCCAGGTGCCAGCGTGCTTGTGGTAGCCCAACTGGTCGAGCAGGTGCTCAAGGGTGTGGGCGCAACCATGCACATCACCAATCAGGTCGTAGCTACGCGCGGGATCGAGCATCAGTCGCCTCCACCCCCCAAGCGGCTGCCCCAGCCCAACTTGGTGCGGCACACTTCATAGTAATTGTGGTCCAGCGGGTGGATCAGCCGCAGCTTCTGCGCTTTTTTACTCACGGTGATGGTGTCACCGGGGGCGCAGGTGAAATGGTTCTGCCCGTCGCAGGAGACTTGCGGGTAAATCTGCATGTCTTTGGAAACCACGATTTTCAACTCACTGTTGCCATCGACCACAATCGGCCGGCTGGACAACATATGGGGGTACATCGGCACGATCACAATGGCGTCGAGCTTGGGGTGCATGATCGGGCCGCCCGCCGACAGCGCATAAGCGGTGGAGCCGGTGGGCGTGGCGACGATCAGGCCATCGGCCTTTTGACTGCACACGAACTGGCCGTCGATATACAGCTCGAATTCGATCATCCGCGTGGATTTGCCGGGGTGCAGCACGACATCGTTGAGGGCGTCGCCCTGGCCGATGGCTTCGCCGTGGCGGCGCACTTCAGCTTGCAGCAGGAAGCGGTTCTCCACCAGGTAATGGCCGTCGAGCACCTTGGCCACTTCGACTTCCAGCTCATCGGGACGAATATCGGTCAGGAACCCCAGGCTACCACGGTTGATCCCCAGCACCGGCACGTTATGCCGCGCGAGCGCCCGTGCGGCGCCCAGCAGGCTGCCGTCGCCGCCGACCACAATCACCATGTCACAGACTTCACCGAGCATCTTGCGCGACGAGGTTTGCAGGCCATGACCCGGGAGGATTTCGGCGATGGTGTCTTCGAGGATCACATGCAGGTGGCGCTCGAGCAGAAACTTTTTCAGCCGGCGGACGGTGTCCAACACCTGGGTACTGCCCAGGCGACCGATAATGCCGATATTGCGAAATTGCTCCATGGGGCTCCTGCGGGATTGGGGTGTGGCAAAAAAGAACGATTATGGGCGAAAGGCCGCGTCAGGCAAAATCCTTTGTCGCCGTGAAGCCTTGATGACAACGCTTCTCAGCCACCCTCCCCTGTGTAAAAGGCTATGCTCGGACCATGACCGTGTTCCCCGACTTGCACAACCTGCCCCGCCAACTGCGCCATCCCGAGGTGCGCGACCTGGCGTGGGTGATGCTCGCCCCACCGATGCTCGCGCAAACGCCGTGGCCGCAACGCCATCCGCTGGCCGGCAGCGACTGGGTACAGGCGCCCGACCGTCTCGAACACTGGCTGCGGCAATTGGACCAGGACAGCACCCCCCTACAGCATTGGCTGAACCTGGCGCGCACCCGACGCCTGGGCCTCTACTACGAACGCCTGTGGCAGTTCGCCGTGCAGCATGCGCCGGGAGTGGAACTGCTGGCAGCCAACCTGCCGATCCGCCGCGCCGGGCATACCCTGGGCGAACTGGACATGCTGCTGCGCGACCGCGAGGGCGTGCATCACCTGGAACTGGCGATCAAACTCTACCTCGGCCCGCAGGACGGCAATGGCCAGGACACCGCGCAGTGGCTGGGTCCGGGCTGTCATGATCGGCTGGATCGCAAGCTGGCGCACCTGGCCCAGCATCAGTTGCCGATTTCGGCACGACCGGAGAGCCGCGAGGTGTTGGCCGCGCTGGGTATCGCGCAGTTCGATGCACACTTGTGGCTCGGCGGCTATTTGCTTTACCCCTGGCCTGGCCAGGCTGAACCGCCCTATGGCGCTCACCCGCAGCATTTGCGTGGGCGCTGGCTGCATCAGCGTGATTGGCGGGACTTTGTCAGCGCCAGCGCGCCCGGCCGCTGGCAGCCCTTGCCCCGACATGCGTGGCTGGCACCAGCGCATTACCAGGCAGAAGCGGTGTGGAGCGAAGAACAGATGCTGGAATGGCTGGCGGACCTGGCACCGATGGCACCGGCTCAGTTGCTGGTGCGACTGGTTCAGAACGGCGAGGAGTGGGAGGAAGCCGAGCGGTTGTTTCTGGTGGCGGATCTTTGGCCGAATGTACCGGGCACTCCCTGACCTGCAAGGAGCGGTCTCACCGACTCGAAGGCTCAGCCCTCATTGAGAAATATCTGTTGCGGCAACCTGAAATCACGCAGCTTGAGCAACGCCAGCGGCCCCGCATCCAGTTCGGTGCGCAGGTGCCACGTCAGGCTCAGGCCGTCGGGCGCCTTGAGGGCCAGGCGGTAGCGGCTGTTGCCGTCGTCCAATGGCGTGACCTGGGCGTTTTCCAGCAGGCGGATCAGGCCCCAGGTGCCGGGGTAGTCGCCAAATAGCCGCTCGCCGGCATGTACGCTGGTCCAGCTGAGGCTCACGCCGGGATAGTCGCTGCGCCCCGGCCAGTTGAAACGCTGCCAGTTTTCTTTCTGGTTGAAGTACTGGTGCCGGTCGCCGTTGAGGATGAAGGTGGTTTGCACCACGTCGCGCACGGGTTTGCCTTGCAGTTCAAAGCTC